>NZ_JBYUPV010000009.1:0-310517 GCF_058133325.1 Paenibacillus sp. MAHUQ-45 | reverse complement strand
AGAATCATCGCTCCGAGTTTCGCTTGGAGAAGATGTGCGATACCTTACACGTGTCAAGGAGCGGTTACTATAAGTGGCGGATGGGAAAAACCAGCGCACAGAAACGTCGCAAAGCAGCGATCATGGAGCGAATCCAGTATCATTTTACGGATCATAAGATGCGGTATGGAAGTCCGAAAATCACCCGTCTGTTGCACCAAGAAGGCTATACCGTGACTGAACGCACGGTGAGTGTATACATGCGGCAAATGAGGCTTCGCTCCGTCGTGTCTAAATCTTACCGCGTACAGACGACGAACTCTAAACATAATAACCCGATCGCTCCCAACACGCTGAATCAAGTGTTTAAAGTGCTCAAACCCAATAAAGTATGGGTCACGGACATCACATACATCCCTTGCCGGGGAGGCCGGTTGTACCTGGCCAGCGTCATGGATTTATGTACGCGCGAAATCGTAGGCTGGCGGTTGTACGACCATATGGAGACCAGTCTGGTTCTGGACGCCCTTCGGGCTGCTTACGCAGCGAAGCGACCAGGCAAAGAGCTCTTGCACCACTCCGACCGAGGTTCTCAATATACTTCTAAGGATTACGTCGAGCAACTGAAAACCTACGAGATGGAATCCAGCATGAGTCGCAAAGGAAACTGTTACGATAACGCCTGCATCGAGTCTTGGCACAGTATTTTAAAGAAAGAGCTCATTTACTGTAATCCTCGTTTCAAAAACAAGGAAGAGGCTTACAATGCCATTTTTCAGTACATTGAATTTTACTACAACCGCAAACGAATGCACGGTGCGTTAGGGTATCTCTCTCCCGCTCGCTTTGCACAGCAATTTACTAAAAAATCCGTTGCGTGACTGTCCACTTTCTTGACAGAGGTCCATATTTCCCGTTATTACTCAGTGGTCTTGGTGTCTCTCATCCATCCATTTGGTTACGGGATGAAGTGATTTCTCTGGCAGTATTTATGCTTCATATAGGGAGCGACTGTAAGTCACCTATTGGGTTTATATTATATATATGTTATTTAAATCCACACTCCCGCATAGGGAGCGACCACGATCAGCTGCAGGTAAGAGCGCTGCGCTTCGAATTTCAATCCACGCTCCCGCGTAAGGAGCGACATACCTTGTATACCACCCTGCTCTACCGGGATACCAATTTCAATCCACGCTCCCGCGTAGGGAGCGACATCCAACCGTACCGAGTACACCAACAAAGCCAGAAGATTTCAATCCACGCTCCCGCGTAGGGAGCGACAATATTCCTGTCGTGTGCTTACCGCGCTGAGCAATTTTAATCCACGCTCCCGCGTAGGGAGCGACAAGTTATACCAACTATATTCAACACTCTAGTGATCATTTCAATCCACGCTCCCGCGTAGGGAGCGACCGGTCAGATCCACGCTCATAGGGTCAGTGATAACATTTCAATCCACGCTCCCGCGTGGGGAGCGACATATGACTCAGCATGAGATAGGCAAGAAATACAAATTTCAATCCACGCTCCCGCGTGGGGAGCGACTTGATGAATGAAATGAAGAAAGGCGTAGCTGAACTATTTCAATCCACGCTCCCGCGTGGGGAGCGACAATAAATCAATGAAGGTACGACTATGTATAGTAAATTTCAATCCACGCTCCCGCGTGGGGAGCGACCTCTTAAGAGTGTCGAATACATTTCTGATCCATCATTTCAATCCACGCTCCCGCGTGGGGAGCGACATTACATCGTTCCGTCGATTCGTTCGGGGGAACTTATTTCAATCCACGCTCCCGCGTGGGGAGCGACATCAACTCGCCCATGTATTATCACCTCCTTGTGATTTCAATCCACGCTCCCGCGTGGGGAGCGACCACCGCTTGGCGCTTCTATAGTGGTATTCGTGATATTTCAATCCACGCTCCCGCGTGGGGAGCGACGCCCCTAGATACGCCGCTAAGCGAGAGCAGGCCAATTTCAATCCACGCTCCCGCGTGGGGAGCGACGGATATCGGAATATTCTGATCAAACTGGATATTCTATTTCAATCCACGCTCCCGCGTGGGGAGCGACCATTACTGGGCTGATGGACAATCCTGTCTGCTCAAATTTCAATCCACGCTCCCGCGTGGGGAGCGACGATTTCCAATCTGACTCTTTTCTATCTCCCTAATGATTTCAATCCACGCTCCCGCGTGGGGAGCGACCAAAACTCCTCCTCCGTTTGATTAATGCTCCATATTTCAATCCACGCTCCCGCGTGGGGAGCGACCCCGCAAGCCTGAGTTGATACCCAAAAGATACATATTTCAATCCACGCTCCCGCGTGGGGAGCGACCGAAATCATGGCGGACAGAAAGCGTAAGCGTACGATTTCAATCCACGCTCCCGCGTGGGGAGCGACTAATCGTAGGGATTTCGTCAAACCTCCAGTACGATTTCAATCCACGCTCCCGCGTGGGGAGCGACTAAACGTCCGAAAACAACTATTTTCTGCTATCTATTTCAATCCACGCTCCCGCGTGGGGAGCGACAGCCTTAGATAATGGTACCTTTATCACAAACCCGATTTCAATCCACGCTCCCGCGTGGGGAGCGACATAATCCTTGAGTGCCTGGCATCGTTGGACTAGTATTTCAATCCACGCTCCCGCGTGGGGAGCGACGACATATTTACTGGCACCCTGAAATGAGATTTAATTTCAATCCACGCTCCCGCGTGGGGAGCGACCTCTAAAGGCTTCTAAGGCTGCGGGGGTTATGAATTTCAATCCACGCTCCCGCGTGGGGAGCGACCCTCGCTACAGCGGTAAGATTGGTGGGAGACTCAAATTTCAATCCACGCTCCCGCGTGGGGAGCGACGACTACGTGGATATACAGTGCGGTTAGAGATTCATTTCAATCCACGCTCCCGCGTGGGGAGCGACAGCGATTTTTACCCATAAAAAAGGGTAATTGACCTTTTTATGGGTAAAAATCCCCTATTCTTCTCAAAGGAAACACCTTAGACTCTGTTTCTTCAATATTTTTATACAAATAATGTAATAAATTTGGTGCGGAGGACCCGGGGATTTTATGGGAGCTTCACATTCGCACTAGAGAATCAGGGGCCCTTCGAGATCGAGAGACTCCTTAATCCCTACATGTTCAACTTTATTTTTATGGTTGTTACCCAGCTGATAAAATCGCAAACTGTCTTCTGTTTCATCAATGATATTCTTCAGTTTAATCTTTAGTTCAGCAAACTGTGTCGCATCAACGACACATTCAAATACGGAATGTTGGACTCGCTGCCCGTAATTCTGGCAGACTTTGGCGACTCTTCGCAATCGGCTTTGGCCTCCACTACTGGATGTTTTCACATCATAAGTAATTAATACCAGCAAATCGTACACCTACTTCCATAAAAAAGGAGGATACTCGTCCAGGTCATTCCGCAAATGACGAGCCAACAGCAATGCCTGCGCGTGCGGGACGAGCCCCCAAGTTATTTTCTCCCCCAAATAAGGATGAGTAAGGCTCTCTTGCTTCTTGGTCTGCCACGCAGTGAGAAATTTCTTTCGAGCTTCATCAGTCATGATGACAACTCCGTTCTCTTTTTTCACAAAATCCTCTTTACGCACCAGCTTCTTATTAATCAGTGAAAGCACAAACTTATCTGCGACAATCCCTCGCAATTCCTCCATCAAATCCAGAGCTAGCGATGCCCGGCCCGGTCTGTCCCGGTGCAGAAAGCCTACGTAGGCATCCAGCCCCACAGCCTCCAGCGCTGAAGCAGTATCATGAGCCAGTAGAGTATAGGCCAAAGACAACATAGCATTCACACTGTCCAGCGGCGGTCTCCGGGAGCGGGAGTGAAAATAGAAATCTTCTTTCTGCTGTAAAATCATCTGATCAAACATTCGGTTATAGCTAACCGCAGCTTGTCCT
Organism: Paenibacillus sp. MAHUQ-45; assembly: GCF_058133325.1. Taxonomy (NCBI): domain Bacteria; kingdom Bacillati; phylum Bacillota; class Bacilli; order Caryophanales; family Paenibacillaceae; genus Paenibacillus; species Paenibacillus sp. MAHUQ-45. The sequence goes on along the minus strand of NZ_JBYUPV010000009.1, from coordinate 306,602 downwards.
TCCAATCCTCGCAAACGGTCGAGCTCTTCACAAGCCCTCACCTCAAGCATAATAGAAGATAAATGGCCCGAAGTCTCCTTAAATTGCTCAACATCAATGCGCAAGGGATAATCACGGGTCATCCGCTCCAGCATCCATTTGTGATTGTAGATTTTACCTATAATAAAATTCCGGGCGATCCGTGCAGACGACTGCTCATCCTCTGAGAGAAGATACTGTTTTTTTCTCAGCACTACATTCCCTTTGCTTGGCCCAATCACTCTGGCAAGGAATCTTCCGTTCATCGTCAAGAACATCAGCGATATGTTCCGCTCCGCACAATAACCCATCAAGGCTGGACTCGCCCCGACATAGCCAAAAGCGACAATCGACTCTAGGTTATGTAGAGGCATCCTGCCAAGCTTCTCTTCGTCCTTCAGAAGGACGATATTATCTCCATCGAGCGACAAATAGACCGAGGGTTGGGTGATATATAACGTATTCTGAAGTTTTTTCATTCCTTGATTTTCCCTTCAACATAACTTTTTACGGTCTGTTTATTCATTAACTTGGGCAAACAAATATGCTGAAGTAAGCAACTCTGGCAAAAAGGACCCGTTTTCACTTTAGGAGTATGTCTACGACGGTAGTAGTCTTGCATCTCCTCCACAATCGCCTTAACCCTATATTTGAGATCCGGGGTAAGCTGTATTTCAATTCTGTGTTTGATCTCATTGTAAAAAATATATCCTGTCGGTATATCACACAGCAGCATTTCTTCCAAACACATCGCTTGTGCGGCCAATTGCAAAATATCTTCTTCATTGACCTTGGGCTTGCCCCGTTTGTATTCGACCGGGAAGGCAAGGTATTTGCCTTCAGCACCATTGATGGGGACACCTGCGTCATCTTTTACGAACTCTACTACATCACATATACCCGATATATTCAGTTCTCCCGATCTAACCGGCATCGCACGGACAACAAGCTTATCTCCCCGCTTCTCCCTTGTAAAAGGCTGATCCGCGTTGCGATGCAGATGCTGTCCTTCAACGGTCTTCACATTCTCTTCCCATTGTTGTTCGATATGAATTAATGCCCATTGGCGTTTGCAAAATTGAAAATGCTGTATTCCGGAGAGCATTAATGCTTCGTCTTCATTATAGTCCATTTAGTTCTTCGGCTTTTAAGCCTTCCAGCGGATATAGTTCAATGGAAAAATCCTCAATACGTTTAGGCTCCTCAACCTTTGCCTTTACCTGAAGTGCTCGATGTACTTTTGCGGAAGAATACTGCCCCAGTTTGGAACTGTGTTCCCACCAGTACAACTTATGTATCTCCATGCTGCCATCTGGTCTTGCCGAAGACACATCATTTTCGAATAAGGTTCGCAACGCCTCCTTGATCTTGCCAGCATCCTCATTAGTAAATCCGGTTTTTTCAGCCAATTGGGTATTGATGCTGCCATAGAACACATAGACTCCAAAATCCACACGGTGCTTCATTCCCATCGTATCTGATCCCCGGTCTTTTCCCGGTTCAGAGTTCACACTTTTGGTGATTTGCAGACTTGTGATATCAATTGGGCTAACACTCGTTGCGGTATGAATGGATACCGGGCCTCTGACACCGACAGATACGCTAGAACCTTTACTATCTGCTTTAAAAGCAAATACTTGGCCAAAGCTGCGCACATCAAGCCACTCCTGGCAGGCAATGGTGGCGAATTCATCATTAGAACTAGCTTTCGCCTTGAAGATTCTTTCCAATTCGGAATTAGCTTCTGCACGCTCTCTCAAACTATTAAAAGAATCGGACTTTCGATCATTAGACTGCACGAAAATAGCTTCACCCATATCTTGTAGACGATTTCTGATTTTCCGCTTCAACGCCACATCCGAAATCTCTCCATAGCCATCATAGTTCTGGCGCGGACGGTTACCATTCAACGGATCGCCATTGGGATTAGCCTTAGTTACAGACAGTACAACAGCAAAATCAATTTTATGATCCAATGTAGTCATTATTCATTTCTCCTTTTTAGTTAGAAGTTTCTTCAGACTCTTTAGATTCTTTGTTCTTGTCTTTGCCTTTGTATAACTCATGCCGCTGGCTATAAAAACCGAGCAAATATTTACCTGATAACGCGGTATTATTGAAGGTTTCTGTTGTGAATTTTGATGCAACTTCATCTATCAAACTAGAGTAATAGGTAGCTTTCGCACCCAATCTCGCCTGATGCGGCTGTAATGCAGCCTGGATAATTCCCCAAGTTCTCTCTGGATATCTGGAGAAGGAATTCATATACCTGATAGCATTAGTGGATCTTTTCTCATCGGCATCTAATGCCCTTCTTTCCAACACATCAGCTATTGCCAACAATCGCCCAAATAAGTAGCTTCGGTCCAGGTTCTCTGTTTCCAGTGGCATACCAAATCTCTCCTTTTTGTTAATCAAGGCACAAGTAATACTGAGCGTCTTCTCCCATTCCCATTTCTCCATTCCGACAGGATTGGAAGCCCTATGAATAGCACTTCTAACAATATCCTCGGGGATGGTACGGCCATCTACGATGCAGGGAAGCATTCGCTCCATAAGTCCTTTGATAACCTTATCGTTAGCGTTAGGACCGTAGGCGGCAAAAGCAATATCCTTGGTGGACGGCGCCCCGTAGAACAGCACTGTCTCTCCTTGCTCATTTTTACGGTAACGATGCATCCAGGCACAGGTTGAATGCCATTCGATAAGCTTGTCCAGATATAAATTCTTATCCATATTACGATAATAGAGAACAGCTAGGCGTCCGGTAGTCGCAGAATCAAGCACCAGAATATTGACATCCGATTTATCTTCTGTGTGAAGACTATTGCGGTATCCGCTCAATGCTTTTGCAACTTCTCGTGCGAATACCTCATTGGTATCGTTGATTCTTTTAGTTATAGCCTCAGCTTCCGGGTTAAGATTGAAGAAATCCTCTGTTGGATCAGGAATATTAAGGTCATTGTTACCCCAAACAAGAAACACGCGTTGATCAATGATCTTTGCCTGACGGTTAATTAGCCATTTCAAGGCATTATGCGCTTTCTGCGAAACCTCATAACTGATGCTGGCTGCATCACTGCTCTGGGTAAAACGTCCTCGGAAGGTAAAACCACTATTATCGTTAGCTGAAATAAGCTTAGCCTTATCTCCTGCATTTCGGATTTTATTGGCGTGTCTGTCCGTGCTAGGAAGCAGTTTGCCTGATACATAACAGTAGTCGTATGCTCCAAGCTGGTGACTGTAGAACCGTACAAAAGAATCATAGACCTCGGGATCTTTCCACACACTCTTCGTCGTCCGGTTAGGTGAATGAACATTAAACCGTATAAATGCACTTTCCTGTTCACCGGCGATCAGCGAAAAGAGCTTAGGCTTCTCTCCATGCTGGTCTTCATATTTCTTGTCCCACTTTTCAATTAGCCGCTCATTCTCATCTAGGAATAGTACCTTTGCTTCTACCAGATCTTGAATTAATCTGCGCTTGCTCAGATAGCTGTAGATACTCTTGACCTTTGCACAGGCGTAAGCGGAATTTGCCCATTCTTCAAGATTTTTGATATAGGCAGCAAAAGGTTCTTCCTTCTTAATCTTTCCGCCATAGGCGACAAAATCGCCAGCTACATAGCTTAATTTATCATGCAGGGGATACGGAGCAACCTTAGATCCCGCGCGACTGGCGGATTCTTCTGTACAAGGAATCAGTGTACTTATATCCTCTTTAGGTATCACATCAGCTGAATGAAATTCGCCATCCTCTGTGATTTCCACAACGATATGCGCATTTTGGGTGGTATGAGAGACAGGCAGCAGGGTGTATTCACGTTCATTATTTTTCCGCTCTATAATACCTACACGGTCCAGATTGGACTCATAAGTCTCGTATAAGTTCAGCAACCAACTCATGCGTTTTCCTCCAATTCCAGCTCTGCCAGTAGTTCATCTGCGGATTGGACATTATTCTCGTTGAACTGCTTGGGTTGCATGTCTGAAATTGTACGTACCTGCGTACATTCCTCCGGTCGGATAAAACGGATAACCCCATCCCTCATCACCGGATTCCACAACCTTACCTCCATCTGCGCTCTTCCAGTTTCATCAGGATAATTGATACCATGAACCATGTTGCCCAGGTGAATCTCACCATAGTTATCATAAAATCCAGGCTCTTCACCGAAGACACAAGGTTCTACATAGGCCTGACATTCCCTCGCCCCAAGAAAGATATCTCTACGGCCGCCGACATTTAAAGAACGCTTCAAAATGTTGTGATGCTTGTGTTCGTTGCGGTCATGCTCTAACTCTGGACGGTTCATATTAAATTCAAAGTGGGCGCGAACCTCGTAGCATACATCCTTCAGGTAAGTATAGTTGGCCAGTGTGTTTCCCCCGCCGTATTCAATCGGACGGATTCCTTTGGATTCCATCCGAATTGCTTTAACAATCCGAACCTCATCTACTACGAACAAAAGGGTCGGTTTCCAGTAGATAGCTTCAACAATCCCTTTTAACGCCTGATAAGTTGGTACACTGTACGTTAACTTCTCCCCTCCTAATTTGGTTAGTGGGTCTGTGAAAAGAGCATAGTTTCCATACACTTTAAATTCGATTCCATTTCTCATTGTGTGTTCAGCCTCCTTTCCAATTATGCATCTCTAGTTGCTTCACCACATGCGCAATTCAAATGGACTATCGTTCTCCAGATTGAGTCCATAATTCTCATGGTAAGCCCCTTCAGTAAGAGCCAACACTTTGCCATCTAGGTACGCTACCAGAGCATTACTTTTGCTTAACTTTTCTTTCTCATGGCTAAAAATATTAATGGTATATTGTTGAGCATTGCGCAGTAAACGCGAAAGGTCTTCAATACTCTGCTGCCCGTTTAATTCGGTAATGATTTCTTCTCCTTCTCTAAAGGGAACGAGTACAGAGGTGGTATGACTATCAATGACCTCGAAATTTTCCGCAGCAGTCTTATAGCTGTTAACTAGGAACAATGGCAATGCTTCTTGATGTCTCTGACGGTAGGCTTGGTAATACTTATTTTCCATCCGAGGGGACGACAATAAATCCGTCATATCCTCCCCAAGCTTGGGAATAAAATAATTCAGACTAGACTCAAACTCCGTATAAAATTCTTGAAAATACCTTTCCATCGCCTGCACAGACAGAAGGCTACCACCATGAGAAGACGGATCACGCTTCAGATCCACGAGAATCTTCGCTGAGATTTCCTTACCTCTCTTAATCTCTTTCAACCTGTCCAGCTTCTCCTCGGCATGATCAATAACATACACCTGCTGCACATCATTCTCACCGTGCCGATTACATCGCCCTGCTGCCTGAGCGATAGAATCCAATCCTGCCAAGGAACGAATTACACACTTGAAGCTTACATCTACACCTGCTTCGATAAGCTGTGTACTGATACAAATGACTGGGCTTTGATCCTTAAGCTTTCCTTTCACTTCTGCCAATATCTCATTACGATGAGCCGCGCACATAGAAGTGCTCAGATGATATACAGACACTGGAAGACCCTCGTCCTGCAGCTTCTGATATAAGGTTTTAACAACCGTTTTGGTATTGAGGATGACGAGCACACTCTGGACCTCTTCTACCTTTTCCATAACAAAATCAGCAAGTTTATCCGTATTAAACTGTTCACCTGTTGCCCTGTCTACGATATCCACCCGTTTGAATGCTTGGATAACATGATTCAGATTGCCTATCATTTCAGCTTCCGGCTCGATGTTCAGCTTGTGTTGAACATAATCCAGTTCAGGCTGTGTAGCCGTACAAAGGACAATACTGGAACGTGCATGGTTTCTCAAAAAATTAACCGCTTGATTAAACAGAGAGATACACGACACCGGAACCTTCTGTACCTCATCAAAAATAATTACCGATTCACTCAAGTTATGCAATCTCCGAATGTTCCGGCTCCCGTCGGCATAAAAGACATTTAGAAATTGCACCATTGTAGTAAAGATAATAGGAGAATCCCAGTTATCCTTAGCTAGCTTTAACTTTTGCCGCATATTGATCAGACCATCTTCGAGTTCATCATCCTCTTGTTCTTCTTCAACTACATTAGAATGATGCTCCAGAATATGAACCTCATCTTGCAAAATATTGCGGACTTCCTTGGCGTTCTGTTCGATAATTGTTGTGTAAGGAACGACATAAATAATATGCTTTTTCTTAAACTCCTTGGCATGCCTCAGCGCATATCTCAAACTCGCCAGTGTCTTTCCACCGCCTGTTGGGATGGACAGCGTATAAATTCCGGATGCCTTGGCAGCAAACTGGTCACACTGATCTGACATTTCTCTTCTTAGACGATTAATCGGCGAATCAGAACCTTCTTGTTCTGCAAAAGATTCAATTTGACTCATCAGTCTCTCGTAAAATACTCCGAACAGTTCTTCATGATTGACTGGTTCATCCAGCTTGTTCTCTTCAAAACAACGAGTATTCGTCCGATCTGCATCAATCAGTGCGCTGAATATAAATTTAGTCAGAAACATAAGTTGCTGCTCTCTACTAGTCCCAGCATCTTTTTGCAGATATGAATGCAATTCTTTTACAGCCTGATCTACATACTCGTGGAACTTCGTTTCATCCATAACCTGCTTAAAAAAGTTGGTTTCAGACCACTCGAATTCTTCAAGATTCTTCTCTTTCACACGACGTAAGTAGTTGGATTCCAGATCCGGATTCAAGAAGTCTTGCAGATAAGAATGGTGAGAAATAATAGCATTACCTACGATCTCAGCTAAAATCATTTTGTTCATAGTATCCACTTTATCGGAGCTATTCTTGGTATGATCATGAAACAACTTAAATAACAGTTTTCCTCCCGCTGTAGAATGATCTACGCTACCTCGCTTGGGAGGCATCTCCGGGTGGTAAACAGCCATAAGTATGTATTCCTTAAATTCTTCAGTGTATTTCCCCATGTCATGGAGTACACCGGCAAGCCCGGCGATATGCTTCACGCCTATTTTATTCCCAAATTCCTCTGCCAGAGCTTGTACGCCTGTTAAGTGCTCAGCAACAGTCTGTATTTTCTTGTCGCTCTCCCTTATATGAGCAATATATCCTTCCATTTGATCTCTCCTTTAGGGATTAATCACAAACTGGATTGATTTTAATTTAGTGCATTGTTCCCTCCTTTGTAAGGATATAGAACTAATCATATCATGGTAATTCTACAAATTTCATAAATCTCCTTGCTTATTCCCTAAATTTTCTAGGGTATTAGTGAACTTTTTGTAAAAATGTGTTTGGAGTGAATTTATTATGAGGTTATCTGTAATCGAAAAGAGGGTTGGTTTACAAGATAGGAGATAACAAACAGGAGTATGGATTAAATGTCATACTCCTGTTTATGGGGAAGTGTCAGTTTTTATAGAGATGTTTACCGCTTGGTATTCGAATTACACACTCCCGGGGGGTCATATTTTTATTATCGTGCCGTAAAGAGAGCTGGCCTGACAGATATGATTCAGGCACTCTCTATAAAACTGCAAACTACGTCTGCGTAGGGAGCACCTAGGTCGTACTGACTCAAACGGCGGGCATTATTGCAATTTCAATCCACGTTCCTATTTATGGAGCCACCAATCTCGCGATCATTCACTAAACCAGATGCACCGATTTCAATCCAAGTTCCTATGTATGGAGCGAGGATGATTGGGATTGGATAGATATGTTTCAATCCACGCTCCTATGTATGGAGCGACTGAATCTAGTGTACGAATTGCACTACCTAGAAATTTCAATCCACGCTCCTATGTATGGAGCGACATGACGCCTTGATCGACGTGTCCAATTGGTCCAGCGTATTTCAATCCACGCTCCTATGTATGGAGCGACGATAATGACATCACTGTTCTTTCGATGGACAGAAATTTCAATCCACGCTCCTATGTATGGAGCGACCTACGTTTGTCCGCGGAATCGGCAGTGTGTAGACATTTCAATCCACGCTCCTATGTATGGAGCGACAGTGAGAATAAATTCAGACTGTGGGACCCTGCTAATTTCAATCCACGCTCCTATGTATGGAGCGACCTTTGTTAGGATGACTTCCTGCATCCGATAAGGTATTTCAATCCACGCTCCTATGTATGGAGCGACGAGTCTCCCAATTCATTTGTTCCGTATTGGTATACGATTTCAATCCACGCTCCTATGTATGGAGCGACAAGTGGAGTGTTATGAGTGCGCCGGACTTTGCGGATTTCAATCCACGCTCCTATGTATGGAGCGACTTGGCGGCTGCCGCCACGTATGCGCGCAATGTGGTATTTCAATCCACGCTCCTATGTATGGAGCGACCTTGTCTTCCTGTCGATACCCTTGTTTCCATTCCTATTTCAATCCACGCTCCTATGTATGGAGCGACGAATTCCCGATGATGGACGCGCCATATATGGACAAAATTTCAATCCACGCTCCTATGTATGGAGCGACTCTTTATGCACCCACCCATATAGCGATCCAACAATATTTCAATCCACGCTCCTATGTATGGAGCGACCCTACAGGAGTGCACTACACCGGTTGTATTCATTGGATTTCAATCCACGCTCCTATGTATGGAGCGACTACATGCTAGTACAAGAAGTGCTAGAAGAGATTATCGAATTTCAATCCACGCTCCTATGTATGGAGCGACCCGAAGAGTTCGTTAGTTCCTTGACGCGAAAACTAATTTCAATCCACGCTCCTATGTATGGAGCGACTATGAGGTCGCTGTTACTTGCTTGGAGCAAATACATTTCAATCCACGCTCCTATGTATGGAGCGACTTGTTAAATATCCAAGTGGAGTTGATAAGTAGTGAATTTCAATCCACGCTCCTATGTATGGAGCGACACGACTGCAATTCCCGGATTGCCTCTCTTGATGTTACTATTTCAATCCACGCTCCTATGTATGGAGCGACCATAGCAGTTAGTCATCCCGACCCATGGATTACCATTTCAATCCACGCTCCTATGTATGGAGCGACGCAGACATACTATCGTAAGACACGGCCATTTCCTATTTCAATCCACGCTCCTATGTATGGAGCGACAGGCCTTCCTCCCGTTGAACGTATTTGCACAAAATTTCAATCCACGCTCCTATGTATGGAGCGACGACCGTGTCATTGCTAACATGGGAGGTATCGTCTCCATTTCAATCCACGCTCCTATGTATGGAGCGAAGCGAATAATCACTTTAAAAAGTGAAAGTTACCATCAATTATTAATCAATTCACTTTTATGCGTCAAATGGCTAATCTTAAAAGCAAGCTTTGTCGATTAATTTACATAAAATACTATAAATCTGGTGCGAATCTCCCGGGGGTTTCATGTGAGCTTGGGGTTCGCACCAGACATAGCTATTCCTGTAACGTCTTCTGGAACATCTGAACATACGCCAGATGCGGGAACAAAATGGGGTTGTTAATGAGCATCAGCAGTTGATTCAACTGGAACGTCAAGGATAACAGCGACACTTCATCAGAAGGATTTTCGTCCGAGATGACTCTGTATTCCTCAAGTTTCGTATGTTTAGCACTGAAACTAACGTTCTGCATATATTCATCAGAACGCTCATCACCGTAGTAATTTAACTCTCCGTGCCACCAGCCCAAGCTTTCTGTTTCGTTCGGAATGGTGATTTCCAGCTTGCCCTCTTCCTTGGAAGGATGAATCAAGATATCGAAGTCGACATCTTCTGTTTTTCCTATAGCAGTTTCGGTATGACACAGAATTCTAATAGGCCTAGTTGAGGTTTGTGTTGGTGTTGGTGATTTTTTCTTTTTCTCACATGGATCTTCAGATTCTTGATTCTTGTCGGCCTGTTGCAGAGGTTGCACCACAGGCACAGACTCAAAGCCCGTGCACACCACCGCCCCAAGCGTCCGGCTAATGGACTTCATTTTTGTCTGCAACTGCTTGATGCTGTTTACCCAATCTTCCAAGTTAGTATCATCATAGATATTCTTACTCTTACACTGCACAACAACAGCCACGGCCTCAATAGGGATATACTTCAGTTTACCATATCTAAAAATATAGGGAGTATACTGCTCGTCAAAGATCGCCAAATCAACCTCATTTGAGACGTGCCCATCGGAATCAATAATGAACACAGAATGCTCGATCGAGAATTTCTGCGGAATCATCTGTTCAAACATGCTCTTCCAGATTTCCTCACGAAATGTACCTGTCGTCACATGATGCTGAGAGCTGAATTTCAGTTGATTGACAATCTGTTCTTCCATGACTGTGTAATTCTCAACCAGCTTCTTCCGAACCTTTTGATTCTGCTCTGGACTATTCATTGCATTTGTCCTCTCCTTGCTTGATCTTGAATCGCCCGTAACCAGCGTTAGTTTTACCGCCAAGTCCTTCCTGCTGCACAGCAGCGGTTAAGATTTCTCCTGCAATAGCAAGCCATTCTCGTGCCTGAGCAGAATCGCCGGTATAAGACAATTGCAACTTGAAATCTGCACGTACACTTATAAAATGCACAGGAACAGGTGAATCATCATCATGTGGCGCAGCGTCACTACTAACTGCCCATTGATTCTGTGAAATCTGAATCTGGTTATACTTCTGATGATGCGGAGTTAATACATCTAAGCGAAGTGCTGTACCTACAGTCTCAGGAGTCACCAGCGCATCGTGGTAACAGATACTTCCCATTCGATCCGTAGATCCGAACAACTGGTTATAATAATCCCCCCCTGTCTGGAACTTATTGTCCACTTGCCCCAAGTAGCGGTGACAATAATGTGCTGCGACACCTTTCAGGGCTGTGCCTGGAAGATAAGGAACGCCGTAGATCGGGTGAAGTGTGACATGCGTCTCCAGTACAGAAGGCTGGCCCTGCCCAATCGTGAGTGCAGACAACGAACTCAGGGTGCAGGTGTAAGATTCCGCGGAGGGCTGGGACAATATAGTATAAAATTTTGCAAAAAGATGCCGATACCATTCGTTCTGTGCCCGTACCTCCTGGGCTTGATCTGGATTCCCTTGCCCATGCTTATCTCCCTGTTTCTTCCCTTGTTGTTCAGACTGTCCTTTCCCTGTCCATGCAACTGTATAACTATCGATGAGATTATAGTAGAAGTCACCTTTACCATTAGGCTTCTCGACAGCATCCTTTAATTTGGAGCTAGTCATGTGACCGTTCAACTTCGTTAATGCCAGATAAGCATTCATGACTGATCCTCCAGTTGACTGTCAGCATCAGCTTGGGTCACACCCAGGATAGCCTCAGCATATCGCTTGAACCATACCGAAGCATCCAATGCCTGGCGAGTTAGTATCCGATAATCGTCCATTCGCTCAGGAATTTCAGTTTTGAAGTTATTAATACCGATCGCTAACCCCATATCCTTGAGAAAGTGAGTACGCATTTCTTTATTTTCAACAGAAAGAAATGCCACCGTAAGTCTAAATCCGTTCAACATAATCATCGAGGGAACACGATGACATAAGCTGCCGTATTGCTGTTGTTCCTTCTTGCTTAATTTTGCAACCTCATCAATGCAGCCAAGTGCGATTGTGGAATATTCGTGCTGTACCGACTTCATGACGGATCACCCCCGGAGAACCGGAAGCGGACGCGTCCCTTGCCCACGGAAGCATTAGCACCGATCTGCAATAACTGTTCATCAGACAGTTTGTTCAGCAGCGTCTCAGCAGTCAGGTTGTTGCCATGTGCGTAGATTTTGTCACACCATACCAGCCCGTATAGAATCGCTTCTGTCGGGATGTATTCCTCATACCACAACGCTCCACCTTCCACAGTCTTGGTCTCACTGGCAATGCGAATACGCGGCGTAACCTCACAGCATGTTGTGACAAAATACTGAAATGCCTCATCTGACACAATGACAAATCGCTCTTGCAACAGCTTGGCAGAGAACGGATCTTCTGCGTCGAATAGCTGCTTCGATAACCAGTTAAGCCACCCCGTGAGCGACGGTTCCTCCTTAGCTGTAGCCTTAAACTCGTCGAGTTCAACAAAGCGGGTTTCTTTGTTTTCATCCCCCTGGATTGGTTTTCTCAAAACTGAATCTGTTCCAACTATGACTTGGTCTGCAGATTGAAATACTTCATCAATCTTGTTCCAATTCAGCTCGTCAGGAATCTCAAATCCTGCTGCCCGTGCATCCCGAAGTAATCGACTAATAGCAAGCGGAGAGCTTACATAGGCGAACGTACCATATCTACTGGCTACAGGGAACGCAAGCATCCGTGAATCAGACAATACCAAGGCTCCGGCATGACCCGCATTTTCTACGCTGGTAGCCTCTTTCTTATTATCTTCTTTGCCAAAAGCGGCATTAAACCAAGATTCATTATAATCGTTTCTCCGGTGGTACTCCCGTTGCACCCCCTTGATACTTGAGCCAGGGAGCATCGGCCATGCAGTCATTTTCTCGCGCATAATCGGCATGTCGATCACGCCAGTTCCTTCACCTGTTCCCACATGGACAGACGTCAGACAGTGTATGAAATACAATCTGCTATTATTGATCATCTTCATCCTCCGCTTCATTAACAACTGCTGGCTTCCATATTCCCCACAGGGCAAGTCCGAATCCGTCTTCTTGGTCAAAAGCGCCTTTTCTCCGATTAGCATCAGATACCGAAGTTAACCATAACTGTTCCATTAGCGTGGCTGGATCACCATCGCCGTCCACCTGGAAGAAATATACACTACCCGCAGGAACCATGCGCCGAACAGCTTTCTCTTGACGTTTACTGTAGCTCCAGCCTGAGACAGGCTGCCAGCGTGGAATACAAGCCCAGCGTAGCTTCAATTTGACCCCATATTCTGAAAAATCAGCCTCCAGGGTATCCGTATCCACCCAGCGTGGCAACCATCCCTTGGAGAAGAAGGCTGGAGTGGCGAGAACGAGACGAATATACTGGATTTTATCTGTGGGACGTATTCCCTGCGAAATGACATCCGGAACATCCCATACTTGTGTGTTCTTCACTTCACTAGAGTGTGCCAGCCGCCGCTTGCCCCCGAATGTATGAAGTGTAGACAACGGCTCATCAGGCCATTGCTCTACATAATCGCTAATTTCGATCTCCGTGAGCAGAGCCATGTGATCTGGTAGAACAAGCATCTCTGTATCGAATAAGTGCTTGTCCTTAGCCACACCAAGTTCATCATCGATGGCTGTATGTACTCTGGTCTCCCGCTCGAAAGGAGCAAGAAAGTGTGCTGGCTGAGACGAAGTGTGCGCTTTCCCCTGGTTACCCCGCCACTCGGTGAGCGCATCACTCCAGTCTTCCAGCGTAAGCTCGTCCAGCAGCCAGCGGTGCATCCAGTCTGCTGAGACGAAGGCAGGTCTCTTCTTCCATAACTTATGTGCGGAGGCCTCAGCTACCGGCCATAAGTTTTGCTCATACCTGCCGTCTCTGTCCGTTCCCAGAAAGCCCATGCATTCATCAAGTGAAGCAAGCGGCCTTCTATAACTAACCCCGATTTTATCGTCTACTTCATAGAGATCGATATCTTGTGGAAATGGATAATAGATCATCCCGTTCAATTGATACAGGGGGCCGCGCACCTTGGATTTTTTGACAGCCTCAGCGACTGATCCGGAAGCAAAAGCGTTGTCTGCCACCGGAGCAGAAGAGAGATACTTCCCCATCATTGTGCGAACAGTCCCCGCGACAGCGCTTGGCGCAATAAAATCCAGACTACGTGCAGTGGCACCTGGTGTCGCATCAAACGGCCGCCCGTCCCGGTTAAGAACGGGATCGAGCGGTTCAATCTGTATGGTTGTCTTCAATGACCTCACCTGCTTTCACTAGAGTCGCGGCAATGATGAACTGCTCAGACAAGTTACCTAGCTGACTCACAGCGTCGGAATCTTTACCTTGAAGAGTATTGAACAGTGGAAGCAGTTCTGTCTTAATCCTCTCTAATAATGCTTTTCTTTGCGCTTCTGTAAGACCTCCGGGCAGTTTCTTGCAGGCCAGTCTTTCGACTTCTTGCCGGAGCAAGGTGTGAAGCCGCCCTTCGTATAAGGTGCCCACGCCCCATCCAGCTTGAGTCATAGACAGATATTCCCGGTGCAACTTGCGTAGATCAAAGGCGAATCCCGTCGAGAATACCCCTTCTCTATACATCCCCTGAATCTTGGAGAGCTGAGAGATTGGGTCTTCGTCAAAAGATACAGAGAACGTAAGCGCGTCACCACCGCTGCGCTTCTGAACATGCAGGGCAAATTCATTACGCTTCACCTTGGCATGATCTTCGGCGGCCTTAGCATAACGACGGGCGTCACCGAGCATCTCCAGCATATGAACAATAACCATCCCTACAGACAACGTAGGCACAGGATACGAAGCATCCGCTGGAAGTGCTGCGTGCATCGCTGACATGAAGACTGCCTGTATCTGCTTAACGGCATTCAAGCAAGTGTGCAGCGGGAGATAGGCCATAATATCATCGCCACCGCTGTACACTAATTGACCTTCATGCTCCCAAATGATTACTTCTGCCTCAATAGCAAACCTGGACAGCGCTTCACTGAACCGCTGGTGATCTTGATAGGTATTCATCTGCCGCAGCATCTGTCCCATTCGGTCACCATCACACATAATAAAGGCATAATACAGAGAAGGTTGCATACCGATCTCGTTATATAGCTGTTGCAGTCTGGACTTGATCTCTTCGCTGATGCTTTCCTGTTCTACGGTAGAGAGCGTACGCTTCGCCTGCTCAGTAATAAATTCATCGATTCGATTGTCATAAAACAGGCGTGAATCCAGGCGGACGATCGAAGTCTCCTTGATGTACAGCACCTTGTCAAAGCTGATTTTCAGTGAATGAATATAATTCATTACAGCCTGAACTCTCTCAGAACTATGATCTGAAGTAGCCAAGACCTGCTGATAATGCTGAAAAGCCACATCACACACCGATTTGAACTCTCGTTCTTTTATAATATATCGAGACATTCGCTTCACTAGCGAGATTGCATCCAATGTCTCATCTTTTTTGATGCCAAGCTTACCAAGCTCAGGATATCGGTCAGGCCAGATTACAGACTCGCGTCCACCGTCGAGCGAAGATTTTTTATCACCATAGGCTTTGCTGGGATCATGCGCCCGGAAGTCCTTCAAGGTCTTGCGTGCCGCCATCAGGCGTTCTGTCCTCTTCAGCACTTTGTCATAGCTCTCTTCTGAACCCCAGGCACTCCACACCGCATAGAATTCCAAGACGTCCTTCACTTGCTTCTTCCACATACCGGGGTTAACACTACTTCCGAGCTCGGCTAGAGCAGCTGAAGCGAATTCATCCCACTTCTTCTCGACAGCACTTCTGACTGTAATCGCCACCTGCTTCGGGTCACTTGTCTCAATCATACCCAGCACTTTGTTCGCCACATTAGCCGCCTTGTGCGCGGACTCTGCATCTGAATTTCCTTTGACCTGCTTAATGCTAGGAAAAATAAGCTCACCAGACATCTTCGACAGCGTGTCAGCTGCTACCTGGGACAATTCAGACAGCAAAAAAGAACCGAACCACAGATCTCTTGTCTTGCGCGCCTGAGCAATGAACTCCTGAACAGGTCCGATGGAGAAGAGCATTAGCGTTCTTACTGGTTTTTTTATGGTCTCTTGATTTTCGGTGGTGTGTTGGGATGTCCCTGTTTCCATCTCTGCACCTCCTTGCTATTTAGAAAAGCCTCAATGGCTGAATTTGTAGATTCGTCGTTGATCTTCATCGGACTCTTGTTATAGTTCAGCGAGCTGTATATGTGTTCAGGGGTGATGGTTAGGTTGTTTAATCTTTCGTCAATTTCTTTGATCTGTTTTTCTTTGAAGGATAACTTTCCTGGATTAGATTTATTTCTGTGAGGTTGTTTCTCCCACTCTTCTTTCATTCGTTTGAACTTTAGGCCCGTAATCGGCTTATGGTTCAGTACGATGATCGCCCCAACACCATTCGTCTTGTCTAAGGCAACAACTTTCAGGATGAGCGGAGAAGCCAGGCGATCCTTGCCGACAGGCAGGAGCTCTGTTGTGTAAGGGTCTCCGTGATCGTCCTTATGGAACGTAGTGATGATCGGCATCCCGAGTTGAGACCTGGGGAATGCATAACGCAGTTCCTCTTTTTCCAGAGTAAATAGATGTCTATGGTCTTTATTCTGCATCCCCATAATTTTACGAATGGAGTCAGGTTCAGGCCACAAGCTTCGCCGCTTATTCCCGTCCTGATCCGTATTTCGCCGTTGCCTGAAGCAATGATAGGTATTGATGAGACTCTTCCACGCAAGGTTGGCATTACTACCCCTCCCTGCATTCAATTTCTTCTCCTCTTCCCCGTTGAAAAAAATGCTGCTGGATAATGTAGGCCAGTCCCGATATTGTCCTAGATGAAGCAACTGCAGCTCATACTTTTCGATCTTTTCACGGTACCATTGTTGCAGATTCTTCCCACGTGGAGGTGAGAATTCCGGGCAATACAGGCTGCCAGCACCTCTGCGTGTCCGGCTACCCAGACCACCGAAGTTAATCCATGCCCATAAGGCCGCATGAAGTTCTTGTTGTAACGCCTTCATTCTCTGAGGGCTTAGGCCAGCGCCCTCATAGCGTATATGTAGTCTGAAGTCGTAATTCTCCAAATAGTCCACGGGATTCGAGCGAACAGGAAACAAAACGTAAGAAGGCGGCGGAACATTTTTAATCAGCGTCGTCTTGATTAGGGGGGGATCTGAAGATTCTACCCAGATTTTCACCCTACTAGGCGTGGTCGTATCTCCGAATATAGCGACTTCCTCTCTGCGAAGCTCCAGTACATTCGTATAGCTCGCTCCACAAGTAGCACGCCACCAGAACCGCAGATGTCCCCGAATCGATGCCTCTCTGATCGGTTGTTGCTTATCTATCTTGCCAGCTTTACTGCCTCCGCCGAATATAGGCGTCACAAGCGAGATAGTGTATGGCTCTTCCAAGCTCAATAGTTCCTGTACTTGTTTTATTTGCTGCTGTACGTTCGATAGATTCGGAGCAAGGACTTCTTGGTTATCCGACAAATGAACTCATCTCTCCTTCACTAACAACAAAATAGTCCTAATAATTAACTTGAATTATAGACTTTGGAACTACTTCTCTATTGATTATACTTAATTATCCAACTATTATATAGCATTATTTGACAATATTTGCAGATCAAAAAAAGCGATCAATAGTTAAGGGAACTTTATCCCCCAATTATTGATCGCTAAGTTGTGAATTATTTAGTTATTCGGGGGAAGCATTAACTGATTGTTAGTGTAGCAAGTATAACTCTTAGTTACAGAAGCATTTAAGTTAGCAATGGCGTGAGACTGATTTGGCTGCTAGATACGTATCGCAATGTCTAAGGATTCAATTCACGCTCTATTATAGATGGTGACAAGAAGTACCATGAGGCATACTTCGACGACTGGGTATTTCAATCCACGCTCCCGCGTAGGGAGCGACCGAGATCGTCCCGAACTCCAAACAGTTGATCCTATTTCAATCCACGCTCCCGCGTAGGGAGCGACCCGGGTTAACAAACGACATGGGAGGAATAAAAATATTTCAATCCACGCTCCCGCGTAGGGAGCGACTGATCGTACGGGTTCTCTCACCTTTGGAGTTAATATTTCAATCCACGCTCCCGCGTAGGGAGCGACCACGACAAAGCTAACAAGCGAAAGGCCTTGATATTTCAATCCACGCTCCCGCGTAGGGAGCGACTACTAAACCAATTAAGCAATTGGCTAAGTTCATCCAATTTCAATCCACGCTCCCGCGTAGGGAGCGACGTGATTGAGTCATGATTAAACGTCCTTACCGGATAATTTCAATCCACGCTCCCGCGTAGGGAGCGACAAGTCGTAGTCTATCATGTATCCCTGGCCATGACTATTTCAATCCACGCTCCCGCGTAGGGAGCGACCTATCAATGATGAAACTTCACTATATGCAAGAGTATTTCAATCCACGCTCCCGCGTAGGGAGCGACAGCGATTCTCATCCATAAAAAGGATAAAAACCCTTTTTACGCACCTAAATCGCGCTAAATCTCTTCAATAATCACTCTCATACCAGCATCTCAGCAAGTTTTTATACAAATAATGTAAAATAAATGGTGCGAAGGACCCGGGATTTTCATGGGAGCTATACATTCGCACTCGAAATTTCCCCACGGGATAACAAGAGTTATTTCCTTTATACTATTTCTTTTTCAATCTATAGATTTCCTCTTTCTACCTAAAAACTCCCAACACAAAAACAGCCCCCCACTCCCGTGGGGGGCCGTCCTCATCACTTCACTTGCTCTAATCGCAAACTACTTATTTCACCGATCCCGTCATTCCCGCTACGAAATGCTTCTGCATCACGAAGAATACGATGGCTGTTGGCAAGGTGGCGATGACGATTGCCACCATGATCAAGCCGTAGTCCGGCGCATAACCTGATCCCAGGGTGGAGATCAGCAGTGGAATGGTCTTTTGGTTCGGTGATTGCAAGACAATCAACGGCCACAGGTAACTGTTCCAGCTCGACATGAAGGTGATAATACCTGCTGCCGCATAGGTTGTTTTCATGGTAGGCATGAAGATTTTGAAGAAGATACCCAGCTCCGTCAGACCATCAATACGTCCGGCCTCCAGCATGTCCTTAGGGAACATCTTGGAGTTCTGGCGGAAGAAGAAGATCAGGAATGCCGTCGTAATGGTCGGTAGCATTACAGACGCCACAGTATCGATACCAATCCCAGGGATGGTATTAGAGATGCCCGCGAACATCTGGTACAGTGGAATCATCAGGGCGGCAAATGGAATCATCATCGACAGCAGCAAGATGTTAAATACGACATCCTTCGCTTTACTACGGAACATTTCGAAGCCGTAACCAGCGAGTGATGCAATGATAATCGACAGGACTGTAGTCAAGACAGAGATTCTCGCCGAGTTCCAGAGTGCTGTCCAGAGATCGGTCGTTTCGATCAGCTTCGATAAGTTCTCGAATAGATAGTTACCCGGCAGAAGTCTGCCTTTGGTCACATCTACGGATTTATTCGTTGCACTGATGATCATCCACAGGAACGGAAATACCGAAATAAATGTAGCAATGCTCAGGAACACATAGGTGAATATACGTTTTGGATTTCTCATTTCTTATCACCTGCCACTTTAAATTGAAGGAACGACAGCAGAACAATAAGAATGACGATCACATAGGATACTGTCGCTGCATATCCAAAGTCAGCCGTATATTTAAACGACAGGTTATAGATATAGTTCGAGATGGACATTGTTGAGTTACCCGGTCCGCCTTTGGTAATGTTCACGATCTCATCGAAAATTTGCAGTGTACCAATCGTCGATGTAACAGAAGTGAACAGGATCACCGGTTTAAGAAGCGGCACTGTAATTTGGGTGAATTGTTTAAAGGAAGACGCACCGTCAATACGTGCAGCTTCATAAATGGAGCCATCGATATTTTGCAGGGCTGACAAATAGAAAATCATGTTATATCCGGTCCAGCGCCATGTAATGGCGATAATAATCGTAATTTTGGCCCAGAACGGGTCTGTAATCCACTCCACGGGAGCAGAAATAATCGACAGCTTCAGCAGCATCGCATTAATCAGGCCATCGGATCCAAACAAATATTTGAACACAACAGAGTATGCGACGAGAGAAGTTACAGCCGGCAAAAAGATCGCCGTACGGAAGAACCCGCGGAATTTCAGCTTGGAGTCATTCAACAGCACGGAGATGAACATTGCCAGCAGAATCATTAAAGGTACCTGAACAATTAGGTAGATAAAGGTGTTAAATAGCGCTGTTCGGAAGGTCGTATCCGAGAACAAGCGCGTGTAGTTGGAAAACCCTGTATAGGTGAGGTTGGTGCCTGTTCCTGTTTTAAAAGACAAGAAAAGCGCCTGAATCATTGGATAAAAATAGAATGAGGCAATCATAACTACAGAAATCAGGACAAAGCTCCATCCTGTCAAATTATACTTAGCGGTCATGCTTAGCCCACGTTTCTTAGCATTCATCGTAGCAAGGTCTCCTCTCTGGCTGCAAAATAACCCGCCGGACGCTTTGGATCTCAAGATACCGCAGCGCCCAAGGGTTACATAATGCTCATATGCTCAATTACTTACGTGTTTTACTTGATTTGTGTCTCTGCCTGAGCCTGAGCATCCTTCATGACTTGATCCAGGCTCTTGCCATTGAGATAGTTGTTCATTTCGACTACCAGGATATCTTCGATGGCATAGGTAGACACACCATAGTTCACGTTAGGAATTTGCGCTGTCCATTCGGAGAAATCTTTTACAATTTGCTGCCCGCCAAAGAACTCATCTGTTTTCTTGTAGGCTTCGCTTTCTGCCGCTGCTTTCAACGTACCAATAGCTCCGATTTTGTTAAGCAATTCTTCGTACATCCCAACATCAGAACCAAACGTTTCAGCCAAGAAGTCTTCAGCTACTTCAGCACCAGGAACATTCATGACATACCACGAGCTTCCGCCCAGGTTGGAGGCATGTGTTGCATTCGGTGTGTTAGGCAATTTTGGCAAAGGAAGTACGGCCCATTTACCAGATTGAGAAACTTCAGCTTTCACGGATGGCGTTAACCAGTTCCCCGAAGGTACAGTGACCACATCACCATTGTTGATGAAGGAGATGAATTGACTCCAGTCTGCATTGATCTTCACGATCTTGGAATCCAGCATTTCTTTGTACAGAGTAAAAGCTTCTTTCAATGTACTGTTGTCGGCCAAATCAGGCGTTTTGCCATCTTCTTTCATATACCAGGAATGTCCGGATTGAATCATGACACGAACGAAGCCCAGATCACTTGGAGAGAAGGTAATCATATCTTTGCCTGTTTTTTCTTTGACCACTTTACCAATTTCAATATATCTGTTCCAATCGATGTCTTTCAGATCGTCAAGAGTGAATCCGGCTTGCTCGATAATATCTTTACGAACATACAGGCCGGTTACACCGGAGTCAAAAGGAACGCCGTATTGCTTACCGTCCATGCTGGTCGGTCCAATTTTGTAATCCGCATAATCTGCGCCCTTGATCTTGTTGCTCAAATCATAGAAGGATTCAGGATACGATTGCAGGAAACCTTTGGAACGATAGTCTTCGATCAATACGATGTTAGGAAGACCTTTGGTAGTTCCCGAGTTAAGTCCTGTATTCATTTTCTGAATAATGTCGCCTTGCGCGTATTCAACAATGTTAATTTTAACTTCCGGGTGTTTCTTGTTGTAAGTCTCTTTGGCAATATTCAATGCTGCGATGTTAAAGGCAGGGTCCCATGCCCAGATTGTAATTTCTTTCTGGCCGTCCCCGGATGCAGCTTCTTTATTAGATCCACCGGAAGAGCAACCCACCAGCAATACCATACAAGCCAATACTAAAAGTAGTGCTTTTTTCATTTGTCCCGCCCCTTTGACTGATTATGATGTAAGACCGCTTTAAAGCGATTTCATGAAAATTACTGAAAACGCTTACTAGGCATGAATTAATGATATCACCGGGCAACAATACAACGTTAGAACATCCTTTATATAGATTTGTTCTTTTGTTGCCCGAATGCACATTACTCTTAACAACGACATGTATTATTTTTGGATTATAGTAATTTCATTAGATTTTGTACCGCTTACATCACTGATTTTCCGTCTTTTCGATTAAAGGAAGCGTTATCTTCACTCTGGTCCCTTCACCAACAGTGCTTGTAATGTTCACTTGGAACTCTTCCCCATACAGTAAACTAATCCGATCATTCACATTAGCGACCCCGATGCCTGAGAACAGCTTGCTGGAATGCTTGGGTGCCTTATTCTGAGCTGAGATTAGGAGATTCCCTTCCTCCCCACTCGCTAGTTCCATACCATCACCGTTATCGATCACCTCGCAGACGAGCCGTTGCCCCTCTCTGGCAATCAAGACATGGATAACGCCTTCTGGTTTGCGGTTAAAAGCATGGAAGAATGCATTCTCGATGAATGGCTGAATAATCAGCTTGGGAACCTGATACTGAACACAGTCCGGTGCAACAAAGAAATGAACCCGAATCCGCTCCCCATAACGGATGTGATTAATAAACACATAACTCTTCAGATTCACAAGCTCCTGCTCGACGGACACCGTCTCGTACACGTTACTGATTGTATTTTGCAAAAGCGAAATTAACGAATGAATAGTCTGTACAGCCTTATCATTGCTGCCCTGCTGCACAAGGAAATTAACCGAAGCCAAGGTGTTGTATAGAAAATGGGGATTGATCTGCTGCTGAAGAGCTGCAAGCTCCGCCTTTCTCTGACCTTTTTGCGTCTCCACCAGCCTGTCCACATAATCATTGATCTCATCCAGCATATAATTGTATGCCCGCCCCAGCTCCTGAATCTCATAGCCCCCGGATACCTTGACATAGTTATGAAAATTTCGGCGTGTCACTTTGGACATCTGGCGGGCCAGCAGCGTAATCGACCGGGTCATTCTCCGCGAGATCAGAAAGACAACAACCAGAGCAACAAGCACAATAAAGAGACAGATCAGTACCACACTCCGTGTGTTTACCATCTGCCCGAGCACCTTTTGCTGGTCAAGCATATTCACCAGATAAAAATCATACGAAGGCAAATATTGTACGAGCATCAGCTTATCACGATCCATGATATGGACCTTCTTGGCTTGTTGTCCTTGCTCCTGAACCAACTTCGCTTGATGCAGCAGTTCATCATTCTTCTGTCCTTCAAGGTCAGACAGGTTGCTTGTCACCACCGTGCCATTGCGATCCAGCACAATAAAGTCATTGCCCTCACTGGAGAAATTATTGTAGAACGGCTTAAAGCTGCTCTCATCAATAGCGATATACAACATGCCGTATTGCTGTTCTGTCGTACGCTCTCGCAGCACCTTTGTAGCGACAACGGCATGTTTGCCCCCCTCATCACGATAATATTGATACATTATTCTGCCAGGCTGCTCTGCCGCATGGGTCGTTATAGCACTACGCTGCAGCTCACGCGCCGTCGGCTTATCATAATTCACTACGCCCGTATAATCCCGGCCATTCTTACCGGTTACCGACAGACCCACCGAATAGCTAGTGATCGTGGATTGAATCCGATTCATTTGCTGGGTCATATTGTAATAGGAGTTCATCACACGGTATAGCTCGTCCGATTCCTTCTCTGTCAGAAAGGTCTTTAGCGGGACGCTCTGCTGGGCTTGATTGGCTGCAAGTACAACCGAGTAGTGAAAGGACTCGAAGTTATTTTGAATCTGATTCAGCACTTTAGAGTTGGTAATACTGAAGGTTTTCAGAAATAGCTGCTGCGTCATACGCAGATTAGTCCATACCACGGATACAGCAATTGCAATAATACAAACCACCATGACCAAAAATATTTTTATAAATAACCCCTGAAATCGCAGTCGTTCAAATCGCTCCTTCATCCCTACTCCTTCTCCACTCGTGAATAATATTGTCGTCTGTATTGACTCGGAGATATGCCAGTGTTCTTCTTAAAGACTTTGCAGAAATAACTATGATCCGCGTAGCCGACCATACCGCCGATCTCAGAGATCGAGTGGTCACTGCTCCGTAATAAATCAGCAGCCTTATCTATGCGGACTCGATTCAAATGCTCTTTGAAGCCCTCATGATGATGGGCAGCGAAGAAGCTGGATAAATACGAAGGATTGAAATGAAATTGCTTAGCCATCTCCGTTAAGGTGATAGGCTCTGTATAATTTTTATCAATATAATCAAGCAGCAGCTTCATATTGGGGTTGCCATCGTGGAAAGAGGACGTAGCCTCATGAATACTGCGATCCAGCTGTGTCCGGAACTGCTCCAAGAGCGTAACAATATCTGTGACATGGCCAGCTTCTTCAATGGATTTGAAGTAACTATATTTAGCCTCGTTCAGCGTGTCTGAGCTCATGTTCATCGTGCCCAGCAATTGAATGACGTTAAAGACCAGATTACCGATTAAGGATTTGAATTCAAAGACATCCGTATTATACGACTCAGATTGCTGCGCAATGAATTGATAGAGCACCCCGAAGCCTTCCTCCAGCTGCAATCTACGAATATGCTCCATTAAAGCGTGCAACGCGGTGTCATTTAAGGACGCTGATGTTTTGGTAACCTTTTCAAAGTGTAGCAGCTCAGACGGTGCAAGTACCACCGGCACAGGCAGGAAAAAGCGATAGGATAGTAATGGCAGGAAGCTGTGATGAAAACTGTCCCCCAGCTGATCCAAAGAATGAAAAGGCCCACTAAGTGCCCAGACGAAATCTCCACTATCTGTAACGGAAGAAGGATTTAACCGCTTCAGCTTGGATAAAAGAACAGCCTCTGCCTCACCATCTTGGCCGATATTCACCACATAAGCTCTCAGTTCTGGATGCCTTGGCACGGAATTTACCGGCAATGGATAGATTTTCAGCTTCGAAATAAGCGCTTGCAAAGATTCCAGCAGTTGATCTCCCTCATGTACAGTAGCGCCCATTATGTAATAGTTCTGATAAGGGAACCATTCTGCCAACATCGTCGGATCTACGTCCACCTCATAACGGTTAACGAGCTTCTCCAACACTTGGTTCAATGTGACGGTGTAATCGGCTTGCGGTTTCCTTTTCAGTCCGGCAGGAAGTCTCTCTACCGTCCTCTCCAGTACTCCCAGCAGCATCTTCGTCTCCAGATGTGGCTTGAGAATATAATCAGACACCCCGCTTTGGAAGGTGGAGCGAACATAATCAAATTCACTGAAGCTGCTAAGTACGATCACTTCAATATCCGGCCAGCTATGCTTAATAAGACGAGTCAACTCTTCGCCGTCCATCACCGGCATGACGACATCGGTAAGCACGATATGCGGAGCCAGCTCCCCTATCATTTCCAAAGCTTCTTTGCCATTGGAGGCCTCACCCACAATACAGAAGCCATGCTGTTCCCAATTCAGTATATGTTTGACGCCTTGTCTAACCAACAGTTCATCATCAACAACCAACACTCTGTATAGCTCACTCATGCTGTTCACCCCTTATTGGCACCCCATGCTCACTAATCACGAATACTATACTAAATTATCTTATAACCTTTTAAAAAACAACCAATTCCCTACTATAACAAAAAAAGCAAGCTGATCTCGGTACCCCAAGATCCTCCTGCTTTCGGCTATCTTCATATGTTATCGTGCAAAAAATGGCTTCTCATAATTAGCATCCATTTGGTACACCAATATATAGTTCACATCGTTATCGCTACTTACGGAAGGTCCCTTGACGACTCTGTCCGACTCGTTACTCAGAGCTATTGTTCTTAGCCTGTCCCGATTCCTCCGGGAGCTCGATGAGACTTTATAAGCCTGCCCTGCCTTCTCGAGGCTGCCCTCATTGCCGCGCGGTTTGCTCATTTCAAATCCCCTCCGAACAAATAGTTGAGTACGTTCATAAATTCCTTGTTATCCTCGGAGAGCTGCTCGAAGTGCTTCGCTGTCAGTTCCAGAGGGCCAATCAAATGGATCGTAATTACCAATTCCTTACCTAGAGGATAACACACAATATATTCAGCGGCAACATGCACCCGGTACAGAAAAAATTGAACCGTCCCCTGCAAAAAAGCATCCAGCACCAAAATACGATCTTTGCCGTTCCGCCCGTCGTTGTCCTCGAACGCGTAGAAGCGGTCTTTGCCGACATTTCCAGCCACCTGCCGGATTCCGTCATTACCTTCTGCACGCCAGATAGCCGCTCCCCGGATCCGGAACTGCTCCAGTGACGAGATATCATAGCTGACTCTGACAGCCTCATATAATTTATCATATTCTCCGCCAGCCGAGAGGTTCGAGGGCCGGACATAATTGATGAAGAACAACAGCAGCATATCCTTCATGCGAATGTCCCGCTCCAGGTTCTGAATCTTAGCATAAGGATCGGCAAAATGCTGCTTTTCCTGAATATGCCGCGTGATCTTCCCACAAGCCACACTAACCGCGGCCGTATAATTGTTATCATCACGCAGTTCATAGTAGAGCAACGTAAGTCCCAGCAGATCGGAAGGCAGACGGAAGCCCTCGATCCCTTGCCCCTCTACTTCTTGGGGAACTGATCGCGGTAATATGAAAAAGACCCGTTCACGCTTCAATTTGCCCCAGAACATCCCCAGCTCAAAAATCGTGTTATCCCGTGGTGCCAGATACACTTTTCCGCGCAGAGAAACAAGGTCATCCGGGGCTAGCACAAAAACAGCAAAGCTGCTCTGGGTAAGCTGCTCATCCAGATCCTCCATCGTGAAACGGTTTTCATTAAAAACGCCAGCGGTCCACGGCGTCACCGTAGCCACATAGCTTAAATTTTCGTTGATGGCATCCACATAATGCTTCGCCTCAAGGGATGATCCTATAAATACTTTGGGTTTGTTCACGACAATGACCCTCTCTTTGTTATTTAATAGGATGACTAAGCTGAACAGTTCACTCTACATAACAAAAGATTGCTGGCCTTTGGTGCTTGAAAATCATCTTATTATGGCAAATAACTAGAATTATATCACGCTTATATTTACATATATATACTTTTAATAAAAGAAGATTCCATATGCTCATATTATTTTTAAGCATTATCAATAAATGTGGTTATAAATGTGGTTATAAATGTAATTAGAACAGTTGTTTATTCCATTCCTCAATTGCTTCATTGGGCCATTCGAAGAACCCTTGATGAACGATATCCTAGCATCAGTGGATTCTAAGACTAAAGAGTTATTTAACAGGAAAATATACCGTTAATCATGACTTTTACCGCCTCATCTCCAGAATAAAGGGAATTTCTCCCGTTAATTCTTCCAGATCATACACAAGCAGAGGTAATCAGCCAAATTAACAGGAGTTTTTCCAGTTATTTTAGAGCGAACCTGCAATTCCGCCTAATTAACGCCCAATTTTCCAGTTATTCAACTGGTGCGATTACAACTATGTTCACACCTACAACCGTACGTACAACTACAGCTTGAATTTGCATATATACCTACTCTGACACTCACATCTACTTTTACATCTACAACTATCCTTATATTCACACCTAACTTTTACATCTACGACTACTCTTACATTCACAGCTACACATGCATCCACACTTAACTTGCATTTACACCCATACTTTGCATCTAAATCTATACCCTCAAACTCCCTCACTACACACCAGCTCTGGGATACTTCCCTTCCCTACCCCTGCAGCGCCTTCCGCACACTAAGAATATACTTCGCCTGATCCAGCGGGTTCACACCCCGGCGGGTGCGCTCGGCGGTAACGTCGGGCGGGCATTCTTCGTATCCGGCAAAAAAAGAAGTGAATGTGCTCCGCCCCTTCGTGAAGGAGCTTAGCGTGACCGGATAATCGAGCGACGTCGCCAGCGGCAGACGGCCTTCGATGATCATCCGGTCGCCCAGCAGCACCGGCGGCTCGAAGGTGCCGCGCATCTGCACAAGATCGTTCATGACGCGCCCTCCATTCTCCTCGGGCACTACAATCCGCACCTGAAGCACCGGCTCCAGCAGCTTGGTGCCAACACGGGCGAGCCCGTCCATAATACCCATTGGCGTCGCCACGGCAAAATCCAGCGGATGGGTATGCCACACATGGTGCTGCCCCTCAATTAGCGTCACCTTCAGGTCGGTGACCTCCCAGCCGTTCAGTCCCTGCTGCAAGGCCTCCGGCACTCGCCGGGCCGTCTCATTCTGGTACTGCGGCAGCAGGTCGGAGCTGCGCACGACCGAATCGTAAACCAGGCCGCTGCCCGGCGGCCCCGGTTCAATCTGGAACCGCAAGATCGCCCAGCATGGCTTAGGCATTGTATAGGCGATGAAGCCTTCGCCCGCACGGGCTGGCGTCTCTTTATAGATCACTGACGGCTGGCCGAAGGTGACGGCAAGACCGTACCGGCTATCCAGCACGCTGCCGAGTATTTCGAGCTGAATCGGCCCCATCACCTTGATGTGCAGCTCCCGCTCTTCTGGGAGCCACTGCGCATCAAGCAGCGGGTCTTCATCCGCCAGCTCCTGCATGGCGGCAATCACTTTATGATCGTCCGCCGCTTCGTCCCAATGCACCCGCACCGTTAGCAGTGGCACGGCGAGCTTGGCCTCCTGCGGAATCGCATCCGGCCGGCCCAACACATCGCCGATTCGCACGCCGGATAGGCCGTACACCACACCGATATCTCCGGCTTCAAGTTCCCCTACATCTTCAGTACGGCCACCCTCAACCTTGCGGATTTGGGTAATCTTGCCCTGGATATTCTGCGAGTAGTTCTGCACAGCGTCACGGTTGCGAATCGTCCCTTCGTACAATCGCACAAAGGCCATCCGGCCCATACTCTTGTCCCGCTGAATGTTGTATACAATACCGGAGACGGGAAGCTCTGCATCGCCGCCCGCCCTTGGGAAATACTGAATCATAGCGTCCAGCAGCGCAGGAATGCCCATACCCTTGGCAGCAGCGCCATAGACCAGCGGGAACAGCTCTGCGGCAGCCGCACGATCTGCAAGATGGTTCTGCCATACTGCAAGGTCAAGTGGACCGCCTGCCATATAGGTCTCCAGCAAAGCCTCATCCCGCTCGGCCAAAGCTTCCAACAGCTCAGTCTGAGCAGCGGAATCAGCGCCATTTTCCCATAGATCCGCAGTACCGGCATAATCCTGCTCCCTGCCAAGAGGTTGCTGAATCGGGATAATATCCCCGGATAGATAAGTATGAGCCTGAGCCAGCACCGCTTCCGGGTTAGCTCCGGTCCGATCCATTTTATTCATAAAGATCAGGGTAGGAATCCTCAGCTTGCGCAGTGCGCTCCAGATCATCTCACTTTGCGCCTGCACGCCCTCCACTGCGGAGAGAATCAGCACCGCGCAGTCCATCACGCGAAGCGAGCGCTCTACCTCTGAGAGAAAATCAACGTGACCGGGGGTATCTACCAGATTTACCTGTACCCCTTTCCAATCGAAGGAAGCCAGCGCCGCCCGTACCGAAATCCCCCGCTGACGTTCCACGTCTAGCGAATCGGTCAGCGCCGTGCCGGTATCGACGCTGCCCAGCGAACGAATGCGACCACTCTCATATAAAATATGCTCCGTTGTTGTCGTCTTTCCGGCATCAACATGGGCAAAAATTCCGACATTAATCCGTTCCATTCTCTGCTGCCCCATATCTATAGGTCTCCTGTCACTCAGTTAAAATTTATAAGTTTATTATAAGTTCCTGCAACATTTTGAGACAATCCCCCATCTAAGAGGATAAGAGGTGAGGCACAATGAAGAAAATGACATTCATCCATAGCGCTAAAAAAATAACCATAGCGTGCAGTATTCTGGCAGCAAGTGTATCCTTTGGGGCATCGGCATTTGCCTTCTCTGATCTGAAGGGAGATCCGGGAGAGAGCAAAATCAACGCTCTGCACAACGCCGGCATCATCAATGGAGTGACCAGTGACAAGTTCGCGCCCAAGAGCAGTGTAAGCTTCGCTCAAGGCATTCAGTTTATCGTCAGCGGGTTAAAGCTGTCTCCTAAGCCATCCAGCGGTGTGAGCAGTGACTTTTTCACCAATGTGAACAACAAGGCCTGGTATGCATCGGCCTTTCTGACCGCCAAGCAGAATGGATTGCCGATCGACAAAAATGTGAACCCGAATGCAGCGATGAGCCGGGCACAGTTTGCTCATCTGCTAGCGGAAGCGCTCAAGACAAAAGGCAACTTCCCTGTAACGTTGATGTATTTTGACATCAAGGACGGCAGCAAACTCCCAAGTGAAGTTGTGAATAACCTGCAAATGCTGCTCAACACCCGTCTGATTGCACTGGACAAAAATAACAACTTCCATCCTAATCAGGCTATAACCCGCTCGGAAGCTGCAATATGGCTCCATGATACTGCCGAATTCGCCAAAGGCATCGAGCCACCTGACAAGGGCACTACAGCTCCGGAGTACACTTACGAGACCGACCTTCAGGTGAGCAAAGCCGGTGAGGGCGTCAACAAAGTTACGCTGACCGTGAACAATCTGCCTAATCCGGGCTACGGTCTTGTGATTGAGAAGATTGAATTCGGCAAAGACAAGAAAGCAACGATCTACTTCAATGTAACAACACCGGACCCAAGCGGTTTCTATCCGCAAGTAATTTCCAAAGGCTCGGCTGTGACCTACCTTCCGGATGGTTACACACCTGTAGCAAAAGCTGTATCTGGCGCAAGTGTATCGGGTTCTTCCAATAAATAATACTTCACACGATCCTAATCCGAAGAAAGGGTTGTCTCATCCGTGGATTTTCCACGACAGGGACAGCCCTTTTTCTCTCTTGTGAACAAGTCCCCGTACCAGAAGGTCAAGCGCTTGGGAAATAGATGCAAATCTGCACCTTAATATGTATAAATATATTGAAAAACAGCAATTAAGTGCAAAAATGCACCTTAATTCCCCCACTTAGCCTGAAAAGTAGCTTCACCCGTGGATTTAGAGTGCATTTTCGCACTTATTTACCTTATATATTAATTATTTCTTTAATTAAGGTGCAAAATTGCCATTATTTACAGCGACGAGCGACAAACTACGGGCATGAGCGATGATCCACGAACTGCCAGCCATAAATTACGATCCACGAACTACGAGCCACGAAATACGAGCCACGAAATACGAGCCACGAAATACGAGCCACGAACTGCGAGCCATAAACTACAATCCGCGAACTGCCAGCCATAAACTACGATCCGCGAACTACGTGCCATAACCACCAGCAACTTGACATCAACCGGACAACACCTTACCATTTCCTTGAATAAGGCGAAGCATGTAATCACAGTACCGGAGGGCTACAGGATATGAATGAGAATAACATTGTGCAATACTGTTCTAAGAAAAAAGGAGCCACCCAGGAATATCCCTTCGGCCCCGAACCCTTGGTGATGAAGGTCGCAGATAAAATGTTTGCTCTTTTTTCCGATAAAGGGGATTACTTCGAGATTAGTCTGAAGTGTGATCCGGTGATTGCCGAGAACTTGAGAGAGCAGCATG
The DNA here is from genome assembly GCF_058133325.1 of Paenibacillus sp. MAHUQ-45. Classification (NCBI taxonomy): domain Bacteria; kingdom Bacillati; phylum Bacillota; class Bacilli; order Caryophanales; family Paenibacillaceae; genus Paenibacillus; species Paenibacillus sp. MAHUQ-45. Next base: position 275,458 of record NZ_JBYUPV010000009.1, on the reverse strand, counting down.
AGAATGTCCGGCCAGGGTACCACATGAACAAGAAGCATTGGAATACCGTTACCATCGATGGTTCAATGCTGGAATCGGATATCTTTGACATGATTGATCATTCCTATGACTTAGTGTTCAAAAAACTGCCCAAGAGCGTAAGAGAAGAGTTATCGGAGATGAAGTAGATAGGCCAAGCCACCAACAGTTGCCGCTAGTATGATTTAAGATTTTGCTAACGAGGAACCGTTCAACACTATGTATGTCTCTACATTCCGTTCTTCGTTAGCCGAATACTTTCGCTAAAATAATCTTCAAACCGTCTCTCTAAATCACACCATATCGTCTTAATGCATAACCGATTCCGTCCTCACCCGAAGCCTTGGTTACAAAATCCGCAGCCTGCTTCAGCCTGTCTCCCCCATTGCCCATGGCAATTCCCAGACCAACCAGTTCCAGCATATCAATATCATTCTCGCCATCCCCGAAGGCAATCGCCTCTGCTGCATCCAGACCGAAGTATTCCAGTACTTTCAGGATTGCTGCCGATTTACAGACCTCATCCTGCAATACGTTCAGCACATAAGGATGCCATCTTCTGAAGGTTAAGTGTGGAAACTTATCTTGGTAGCCCTCCAGCATACTGTCATTAGCAAACAGGCACATCAAGTAGACCTCCTGCTCACAAATCAGGGGATTGAATACTGGATACTCCTCCATGAAAAATGTTTCTTGCAGCGCCTGCATGATGGTCGTGTCCTGAATCCCGTTCATACAGAACTCCTCGGTATAAAAGGACATGCCATGCTGCTGGCTGACGGCGTAATCATACACCTCGCGGAGATTCTTCGGTTCCACCGGTACCTTATGTATCACTTGCTCCCCATGCTTCACATGCCCGCCATTAGCCGTAATAAAGGTATCTATACCCAGTTCTCTTACAACCCCACACATCGATAATGGCCTGCCGGTTGCAGCAACTACTTTCAGCCCCTTGTGTTGCAACGCTTGTATAGCCAATTTGGTACTCTCCGGGATCTTCCCATCCTTATGGCTGGTAAGCGTTCCATCCACATCGAAAAAGACAATTTTATAATCCATCCTGATCACCTACCCTGAAGCATTATGATCTACCAATGATAATTGTAACAAAATCCCAACATTCTACAATAAACGATTACGCAATAAAATTCATTGATAATGATCGGCATTAAAAAAACTGCTGATGCAATAAACATCAACAGTCTTCGGTAGAGCATTGGTTCAACGATCGTTTCTATTACGAAACGATGATTAACTTAAGCGAAGCTCCATTCGCATGTCAGACTCCAGATACTTATTATCAACAATAGGGACATCTACAAAGTCGTATTTTCTGTACAGGGCAATTGCCGAGACAAGTTTGTGGTTGGTGTACAAAATTATTTTCGCTGACTGTTCCTGTCTCGCAACCTTTAAGCAATGATCCATCAAACGTCTTGCGATCCCCAGCCCCTGGTATTGTTCGGTTACTGCGAACTTGGCTAGCTCAAATACAATCTCATCTACCTTGATCAAGGATACAGTTCCTACCACTTCACCTCTGTACACGGCCAGAAAAATATAACCACCCTTATCCAAAATAATCTCTTGCGGATTCGCTAAAATCCTCTCATCCTCTGGCTCCACCGAGACGTACTTCTCCAGCCATTCATAAGACAGTCGTCTAAAATCTTCATGGTACTGTTTCTCATAATTAATGATTTCTATCGCAATCATATCGCATGTCTCTCCTTATCGGTGTATCACCTTCAATCAAGTGTAGTCGCGTTTACCGCCTTTTTTAACCAATTCCCAATCCGTCTCTATGTTAGTTCGAATCCTATGCAGCAGCTCTAAGGCAGCTTCCAGTTCTGCTTCGGAAAAGCCCTGCAGGGCTACAGCATTGGAGTACTCCTCTTCTCTTTTTAAAAATTGATAGATTCTCTTTCCTTCTTCTGTTGGATACAGCTTCAATATCTTCTTGTTATCTGGATCATTTTGCTTCTCGATCAGTCCACCCGAGACAAGATTTTTAATGGAACGCGAAGCCGTTGTCCGATCCACCTTCAGCATATCTGCAACCCGCTCCTGAATAATGCCAGGATTCTCGCAGATCCGTACAAGATATAAATATTGCCCCTTCGCAAGGTGAAGTTCTTTAAATTCGATATTGCTTATAGATTCAAAACATCTGGCAATCATTCCGACTTCTCTCAGTATTTCTGTCATAGTGGTAGCTCCTAGCAGGTAATGGCAGTTATTATTTTTGTTGCATTTACAACATTATCTTACTTTAAAATTGTTGCAAACGCAATAAAAAATCCGACATTACCGTCCCACCGCTTGAAAATAACGATAAATCTTATTCAGCTTCTCCTTATGCCGTCCACGTGGACTCTCCATGCTGCCGAACTCGAAGAACTTCACCTTCTTGATACCGACATAATTGAGTAATCCTTTGCGCATTAAAGCCTTGTGCGCGTTGTTTAGGAACAAAAGCGGGTAGTTGGCAGGCCCTTGCATGACCGAGATACAGACGGCCGATTTTCCCTTTAGCAGCCCCTCCGGCAGCAGCTTGCCTGTATCCTTATAAGCAAATCCCGAGGCGAACATTTGGTCAATATAGCCCATCAGCATCGCCGGCGGCCGTCCCCACCAGATCGGATATATGAATACAATCTTGTCGGCCCATAGAAGCTGTTCCCGGTACTTGGCAAGCGCGGGTTCTTTGTGCATATCCCGTCTGCGTTTGTGCTCATTGAACACCAGGACGGGATCAAAGCCTTCTTCGTAAAGATCCAGCACCTTTATTTCACTGATGCTGCTATTCTCCTGGCTGCCTCTAAGAACCTCCTCAAGAAAGGCATGACTTAAGCTTTGATGATTAGGATGCGTATAGATAACGAGCATGTTCATAATGTGAACCCCTTTACTTATCATTTGATAACAAAATGGTATCATGACCGCAAAATAGTTGTCAATTGATAATATTCATTTGATAATTGTTTTTTGATAATTAATTTGCTATGTTGTCAAAGGAGGGGATTCTGTGGATACAGTTTTTCAAAAATTTCTGGCTTTTACAGCCGCTGTGCATCAAATCTCGAATGATTTGACCAAAGACGTCAGACCGGGTGATATTACCGCCGTTCAATATAAGATCCTGGAATACATTGCTGTCAGTCAGCCATCAACACTCAGTAATATCAGTGAGTGCATGCATATGTCCATGCCGAATACGAGCCGGGAAATCAAGAAGCTCAGCGAAAAGCAGTTCTGTGAGAAGGTTACTGATCGGGAGGACCGTCGCAAACAATACATTCGTTTGTCGGCCAAAGGCGAGGCGCTGATGAATGAGGTGTTCAGCCGGATTGAAGCCCAGTTCAACGACCGCATACAGCACATTTCTGAAGACGAGCTGAGGGAGTTAGAGAAGGCAATTGATCTGCTGCATACGAAAGTGTTTTATTGATTCATTAACAGCTAACCCGATTTTTCAGCAGTCTGCACAGGTAAGCATGAACAACATAGCTGTCGAAATTCTAAATAGTTTGTTCAAAATAAAAATGACCCTCTTCGGGGTCATTTTTGCTATCTATTCTTCGTAATGGCTGATGTCCCCGTGCAACACAATTTCCGGATCGCCATCAGTAATATCAATACGGCAAAGGCTTGTCGGATGGATCTCGGGTAAACCCCAAAGCTCCGTCATTGCTTTTCCTTCGAAGTAAGCCATCAGAAGCTTAATCGTAATAGTATGCGTGACAATAAGTACTGACTGTCCCTCATGCTTCTCCAGGATTTCCTGCAGTTTATGAAGTGCTCTTGTCCGTACCTGTCCATAGGTCTCACTTCCCTCAAGCTCGAACTTCTCAGGGTCCTTCCAGAAGTTGTGCCATTGCTCAGGGTAGCGAGGCGCTACCTCAGAATGCAGGGAACCTTCCCATAGGCCGAAGCCCATCTCCATGAACGCTGCTGACGTCTCCAGCGGAATGCTGCGCTCGCCGCGTACAAGCTCCGCGGTCCGCACCGCCCGGGGACTAGGGCTTGCGTAGATGGCATCCAGCGGTACGGAGTGCATTCCCTTTCTAAGCCATTCCGCCTGTTGCAGACCTCGCGGAGTTAGGGGCGAATCCTCTGATCCCTGCATCCGATGTACCAGATTCCATTCTGTCTCTCCATGCCGTGTCAAATATAATATTGCACTTTATCCAGTGGGCGTCCAAATTCGTAGAATCTTACACAGCCGGCTTCCATGGTAACAACCACTCCAATTTTTTCATTTATCCAGAAATAAATACTCCGGTGCACTTAGGCGCTGCTGAGACCTCAGCCTCTCTCCTTCCTGGTCTGCCTCACTGTCTGGCTTGCGGCGGGCAGGCCCGGAGAACATTGTATACAGAATATAACCTGCTAACCCGCCGAGTGTATTCAGGAGCAGATCATCCACGTCGAAGGTTCCGATTGTCAGCAGAAGCTGGATAGACTCGAAACTCAGGCTGAGCAGCAACGAACACACCAACACCTTGGTTACCGACCATGTAATGTTCCGAAAGACGTTCGGTAAGAGAACACCAAACGGGATGAACGCCAGCACGTTGCCAGTCAGATTAATATTCAGAAAAGGGTTCGATAACGACAGGTGATGCAGGTCTCTCTTGATCTCCTTAAAGGGTACCAGATTGTAGGAGCGATGAAAAATCCTCCCCGGGTCCTGTAACGTAAGCTGGAATTGCTGCAGCAGAATATGTATGTCTACATGCCCGCCTTTGAACAGAATAACCTTGACCAATAGATACAAATATGCGGTGAATGATATGAGCGTTAGCATACCGGGTGATTTGGAATCCTTCATGTTGTCCTCGCCTCTCTCATCTCAGGTTGTTGTCACTTCTCGGTCGTCACGATGATACCGTCCACGTTATTGCCCGATATTTCGTAACGCTGATTCACTGGGATTCGGATCATCACATTCTCCGTGACCGGGTAATAGGATATCTCGTAAGACCGACCTTCGGCTTCAGCAGTAAAGCTTTTTTGCTCCCGAAGATAATCCAGATACTGCTCCAGCACCATATCCTTCTCCTGCATAATTGCACTGTGCGGCAAGCCCACATAACGAAAATGCCAGGGCTCGTACTGAATTCCGGTAATCGCCGTCTTGTCCTCCGGGTAGCGAAGCACAAAACCGTACTTCCAGGCATTTTTCTTCAGCCATTTCCCCTCCGGCGCCCTTTTCATCTCCGCTTGGGAAGATCCGATGTCCAGCGACAAGCCCAGATTATGTTCACTTCGGCCTGGCGGGAGCGCAATCTGCGATCCTTTTTCCCGGTATAGCGCCTCCTGTTCTGTAAAGTCATGGTAGCCACTACTGATCAGAAAACGATTGACCCCGTCCTGCGCCGCAGCCTGAACCATCTCCACAAAGGCCTGAGCTACCGACCTCGACAGACGGAGCTTCGTGTCCATCAATACATATCCTTGCGTAAGATCTGGGTGCTCGGATAGCCTAACAATATCGGATTTGACGCTTGTCTCATGCAGCGGATTATCCTTATTGACGAGCAGCAGCTCCCCCTGATAAATCTGGGATACCGCAACCATTTGGAACGCATTACTACCCGGCTGGGTATCCTTGGACTCCCCCTCTTCGGTAAGGCCTTTCGAAACATATTTAATGGCTATCCCGCCCAGCATAAGTACAACAACTACAAAAAAGCCCCACTTTTTCATGTACAATAACCTCCCTGATTGCTCTTACCTTCAGAATAGAGACCACTGTTTAAAAAAAAGCGGGGCAAAATATAAAGTTTTCCTTAAATTAGAAAGGTTGAACTTCTCATTTCTTCAGAGTTCGTTAAGCCTGATCCTTCTCCTGCGGCAATCTCACTTCAAAGCAGGTACGGACCACGTTGCTCTCTACGGTGATGGTGCCCTGATGCTGCTCGACGATATTTTTGGCAATAAACAGACCCAGACCTGTTCCACCTTCGTGTTGACTGCGTGACTGATCGCTGGTGTAATACATCTCGAAGATATGCGGCAATTTGTCGGGTGTGATATATCCGCCGTAATTCAACACCTGAATGACGATCTCGCCGCTTTCCGGGAAGCTGTTGATATCAACGAACTGTCCATCTTTTCCATACCGGGCTGCATTGCTGAGCAGATTCTCAAAAACACGGGCCAGTAGCTCTCCATCACCCTGAATCTCCAGCTTAGGCACGATGTTCAGTCTGGCACTGAGATGGTTCTTTTCGAAGACCGGATACATTTCCTCGCTTAGCTGCATCAACAGACCACTGAGATCCAGTTGATTCTTCTGCAGGGGCAGCATCCCATAGTTCATTCGGGTAATCTCGAACAGCTCATCAATAAGCTTCTCCAGCCGCTGGGATTTGGTATAAGCAATCTCGGTAAAATGTCTGATCTGCTCTTCCGTCAGTTCGTTTCCCTTCAGAATCCAGTCCAGGTAACCCAGAACCGATGTAAGCGGTGTGCGCAGATCATGGGCCAAATTCACGATGAGCTGATCCTTGCTGCTCTCCGCAAAATCCCCCCGTTCCACTGCCTTCTGCAGCTTCTCACTGGCCAGATTCAGTTCCCTGGCAATCTCCCGAAACTCATCCCTGGAGGAGATATTGACCCGATGCTCGAAATGGCCGCTCGCCAGATGGTGAATGCCTTTGGTGATTTCATTAAAGTAGGAAGCATACGGCTTCGTGAAGAGGTAGAAGAAGAAGATCGCGAGCGGAATAAAGATCAGCAGGAAAAAGTAAATATCCCCAATGCTAGACATGATATGGCGGTAATGGGCCAAGGTATCTTCACGTTTCACTCCGGAATAATACATCTGAAGAAGCCTGTAAATGACATAAGTAATGCTGCCGGACAGAAGCATGCTGAGTCCCAGGAACATGATCATTCTCGTCCGAAAACTGCGTAGCCCTCTATCCATTGAACGTGTACCCCACGCCCCAGATCGTCTTAATAAATTTGCTCTTGTTCATGTCCTCGCCGAGCTTCTTGCGCAGCGTACGGATATGAACCATCACCGTATTGGCGCCTTCGTAATACGCTTCCCCCCATACCTGCTGAAAAATATTTTCCGAGCTGAACACTTGCTTCGGATGGCTGGCCAGCAAATACAGGATATCGAACTCCTTCGGCGTGAGATCGATGGCTTGTCCGTACAGCATCACCGTATGCTGGTCGGCATTAATGCTAAGTCCTCCCGCTTCCAGAATCGTGCTGGCCGCAGCTGCCGGCTGGCTGAACTGCATGGACCGGCGCAGCTGTGAATTCACACGGGCCACCAGTTCCATCGGATTGAACGGTTTTGTCATATAATCATCTGCCCCGATAACCAGTCCTGTAATTTTATCGAGATCAGAGGTCTTGGCACTCAGAAAAATAATCGGCATATGGTGCTTCTCTCGGATCTGCCGGGTGACCTCATAGCCATCCATCTCCGGCATCATAATATCCAGAATCGCCAGGTCCACCGTCTGGGTCTGAACAGCCTGCACCGCCTCCCTGCCATTAAAAGCTTTGATAATATGGTATCCCTCTTTGGTCAGGTGCAGTTCGACCAGATCGGCGATTTCTGCTTCATCATCCGCGATCAGTATCGTAATTCGTTTCACTGTATTCACTCCCACTCGTGTTCACTGCTCCTAGCTGTTGTTGCTGTCAAGAACCGTCTCTGATTGTATACCTCATTATACAAAAAAAAGCTACCTGCAAGTTGTAACCATGCAGATAGCTTTACTGTATTCATTATGTCATGCCTAGTTTTCTGTACGCGGGGGGCGCATCGTCAGGCTAACCCGGCCTTTCTTAAGGTCCACACCCATGACCCAGACCGTCACGTTATCCCCGACGGACACTACGTCCATAGGATGCTTCACGAAGCTGCCGCTGAGCTGGGAAATATGGACCAGCCCGTCGTTCTTGATCCCGATGTCGACGAAAGCGCCGAAATCGATAACGTTGCGGACGGTGCCCTGCATTTCCATGCCGGGCGCCAGGTCCTCGATCTTCAGCACATCGGTGCGGAAGATCGGCAGTGGCAGCTCCTCGCGCGGGTCACGACCCGGACGCTGGAGACTCTCCAGGATGTCACGTAGGGTCGGCACGCCGACATCAAGCTTGACAGCCAGCTCCTCCGGCTGCTGGGCCGCCAGCTCAGCAGCCACTTCCTTGCTGCCGAGACTTGCTACATCCAGTCCGAGCGTCTTGAACAATCGATCCACCACTGCGTAGGACTCGGGGTGGATCGGTGTCCGGTCAAGGGTGTTGTCCCCGCCCGGAATCCGCAGGAATCCGATGCACTGCTCATAGGATTTCGCGCCGAGGCGCGGCACCTTCTGCAGCTGCTTCCGCGCAGTGAACTTGCCGTTCTCCTCGCGGTACTTGACGATGTTCTTCGCAATCGTCGCATTGACGCCGGAGACGTAGGACAATAGCGACGGCGACGCTGTATTCACGTCAACGCCGACATGGTTAACGGCCGATTCCACGACGGCCTTGAGGCTCTCTTCCAGATGCTTCTGCGAGACATCATGCTGGTATTGCCCGACCCCGATCGCCTTGGGGTCGATCTTGACCAGCTCCGCGAGCGGGTCCTGCACGCGGCGGGCAATCGATGCGGCGCTGCGCTCCGCCACATCAAGGTCCGGGAACTCCTCCTGCGCCAGCTTGGAGGCGGAGTAGACACTGGCTCCCGCTTCATTGACGATCAGGTAGGCCAGGTCGGGATTGCCGATCTCGGCAATGACCTCGGCCGTGAACTGCTCCGTCTCGCGGGAGCCGGTCCCGTTGCCGATCACGATGAGCTGGATGCCATACTTGGCGATTAGCTCCTTGAACTTGGCAGCGGCTTCGCGCTTTTTGTTGTTCGGCGGTGTCGGATAGGTCACCGCCACTTCCAGCAGCTTGCCGGTGTCGTCCACGACGGCCAGCTTGCAGCCAGTGCGGTAGGCGGGGTCCACGCCGAGAACACAGCGGCCCTTGACCGGCGGCTGTAGCAGCAGGCTCCGCAGATTGCCAGAGAAGATCGAGATCGCCTGATTCTCCCCCTTCTCGGTCATTTCCCCGCGCACCTCACGCTCTACAGATGGAGCAATCAGACGCTTATAAGCATCTTCGATAACCGTCTCCAGCAGTTCCTTGACCGGAGAGGGTCCCTTGATGACCTTGCGTCCGATGAAGGTATGGATCTTGTCTGCCACAACCTCAATGCCCACCTTGAGCACACTCTCCCGCTCCCCGCGGTTGATGGCGAGAATACGGTGCGGCGGCATCTTATGTACCGGCTCACGATAGCTGTAGTAGTTCTCATACACAGATTCCTGCTCGGCATCCTTGGCTTCCGAGACCAGAATTCCCTGGCTGGCCGTATACTGGCGCACCCAGGAGCGAATAGCCGGATCATCGGCGATATTCTCGGCGATGATATCCATCGCGCCCTGCAGCGCTGCCTCAGCCGTCTCTACGCCCTTCTCGGCATCGATGTAGCGGGCTGCTTCTGCCTCAGGGCTGCCTTGTCTCGGCTGCCCGAAGATCCATTCTGCCAGCGGCTCCAGTCCCTTCTCCTTGGCCACGCTGGCCCGGGTCTTCCGCTTCTGGCGGAAGGGGCGGTACAGATCCTCCACCTCCTGAAGCTTAACCGCCTTAGCGATTTGCTCCCGCAGCTCCGGGGTTAGCTTTCCTTGCTCATCAATGCTACGGAGCACATCTTTCTTCCGATCGCTCAAGTTACGCAAATAACCGAGACGCTCCTCGATGTCGCGCAGCGCGTTCTCGTCCAGCTCTCCCGTCATTTCCTTCCGGTATCTTGCAATAAAGGGAATCGTGTTGCCCTCATCCAATAATCCTACTGTGGTCCGCACTTGCTTGGGCGCAATGCTCAGTTCCTTGGCAATCGCCAGAATAATCGTTTCCTGCTCGCGCTGGGCAGCCGCTTCATCTGCTACGGCTTCAGCATTCATGTTCTCTGCAGTCAATACAATCCCTCTTTCCGCCTCGCAATTCTGTACAACCTTCTTGTTAAAATAGTATCACAGATTCGTCCTGGTACCCAAATGCCCACGCCGGACACGGCTCCGAGATACATGGAGCGGTGCCAGCGTGGGCATCATGACAAGAAAATTATATTACGTCTGCTGACGTCCGATGCCCCGTTTACTGGAGCCAACGGACAGGATAAAGGATACGGCGAGCACAAGTGCTGCCACAGCGTATGGAAAGTTAATGTTAATATCAAACAGATAACCGGCTACGATCGGTCCGGCGATATTTCCGAGACTGGTATATGCCGAGTTCATACCGGCGACAAACCCTTGTGAATCCCCGGCCATCTTGGACAATTGCGTGCTGACCGCAGGTCGCAGGATATCCATGGCCAAGAATACGATAAAGGTAACTGTAATAATCGCCCAGTAGCTGTTCACAAATACCGTCAACAGTATAAATACGGCCGAGGCCAAAAGACAAATAGCGATAACTCTGTTCTCTCCGAAGCGATTCAGAATCCAGCCAAAGGCCGATACCTGAACCACTGCACCGGCAATGGAACCAAAAGTAATGACAAAAGCAATATCCTTTGGCGTAAATCCGAACTTATGATCCACGAACAGTCCGAATACAGTCTCATAATTGGCGAGGCCGAAAGCGAGTACGAATACAATAACCAGACTGAAGAAATAAGGCTGGCGATAAGACTGCACAAGCTGGATGAACAGGTTTTCCTGGTTTGCTCCAGAAGCTTTAGCTTCTTTGCGTTGCTCCACCGAAAGGGATTCCGGCAGCACTGCGAACGTCACCACAGCAATAAGTCCTGCCGCGATGGCAGCCACGAAGAACGGCGCGCGGATGCCGAACTCGGCAAGATAACCGCCAATCCCCGGTCCAATAATAAAACCAGTGGAGATAGCTGCATTGATCAGGCCCATTCCTCTGGCCCGTTCCTCTAAGGAAGTTGTATCTGCAACATAAGCCATAACTGCAGGCATGATCAGGGCCGCTCCCGCTCCGCCCAGCATTCTGGAGATGAACAGCATCCAGGACATATTTGCCAGACCAAACACTAGCTCTGACACGGCAAAGACGATCAGCCCGACCACGATTATATTCTTCCGGCCCATTGTATCGGAGAGCCTTCCTGCGATCGGAGATAGCAGTAGTTGGCTAAGTGAGAACGCCGCTACCAGTAGTCCAACTGTACTTCCGCTAATATTGAGTTCATTCATAAAAGTAGGCATAATAGGGACGACAAGACCGATTCCGGTAAAAGTCAGAAAAATCGTCAACATAACCAGCAGTATAGCTCCCCGGTTTCTAAGCAGTAATGACATGGTTTACCTCCGTGTGCTCCCTGCACAGTTTCGAATAATATGACTAGGCTTTCATTGAAGCCTAATTTTCTCTGTTCTAAATATCTGCTGGTACGGGCAATCCCATACCATAAAAATAAACGACCGACTAATAGAGACCGACCACCCGGTCTAATTCAAGACATGAGAAAGCTTACGCTTCTCACTAGATACGTATTCCCTGAAGCAACAGTCTGAGCGATTTTCGATAATATTCTTTAATTTCCTCCAGCCCCATCGGCAAGCGCGAAATGTCCGACACCTTTCCGACACCTTCCAGCAGGCCACTGAGAATAACGACAATATCCTCAGGATTATCTGCCTTGAGGTAATGCGTATCTATCCCTTCCTTCACCAGTTCACGGCAAGCCCGCAATGAATAGTCATACATATGCCACAGCCGTTTCTCGATTTCAGCAGTATGATCTTTGATTCTTGCATATTCCTCCAGTGCCCGGATCAGCGGGTTCTGGAAGTCATTGGCACAATGCTCGGCATAGGCATAGAAGCGTTCTTCAAGATCTGCGATCCCGGCCCGCTTGATATCCCAATTCTGGAGCCATAACTCGGTATCCTCTTCCACCACGTACAGGAATAATTCATCCTTGCTGGGAAAATGATGATACAGGCTGCCCTTGCTGACGCCTGCCGCCACACATACCTCATTCATGGTTACCGCGCCGTAGCCCTTCTGGACAAACAACTTGGCCGCGTTCTGTACAATCCGTTTCTTCGTTTCTTCTCCATCTGAACGTCCTTTGATTACCAATCCCTCCTAAACCGACTGTCCGGTCCAATTATAACAGATTTAAAATTTAAAGAGAACCCCGCTGCCGCAAGTTCCATTTTCCCCTGCCGGAGAAAGTCCCATTCCCCCCTTGCCGCCAAGACTAAAAAGGCGCCCGGGAGTTATCCCGTGCGCCTTTGTTCTCAAATACAGTTAATATCCCTTACTCTGCTTAGAAATCAATCAGGCCAAGGCTGATTTGCAGCGAATCATCCACCTTTTTCATCGTATCATCATCCAGGTGGGTGATCTTATCCGTTAAGCGTTGTTTGTCAATCGTCCGAACCTGCTCTAGCAGAATGACCGAATCGCGGTCAAAGCCATGAGCAGACGCATCAATCTCCACATGCGTCGGCAATTTCGCTTTCTGAATTTGTGCTGTAATCGCCGCCACAATTACTGTGGGGCTGAAGCGATTGCCAATATCGTTCTGAATGATCAAAACCGGCCGAACTCCGCCCTGTTCGGAACCTACTACAGGCGAAAGATCGGCAAAAAAAACGTCGCCGCGTTTCACGATCAATGTCTACACCCCGCTTACTAAGCGGCCAAGAGTGCTGTCTGCATCTTCCTCCGCGAGGAACGCCTCGCATGCCATGGTCAAGTTAATCTTGGCCATTTCCATGTAGCCACGCTGCATGGACTCCCGGATGGCACGTTTTCTCCGTTCACTCAGGTACAGTTTCATGGCCTGCCTGATCAATTCACTCCGGTTGGAATTCTCAAGTTGAGCGATTCCATCCACTTCCTGCAAGAGATGATCGGGCAAGCTGATCATGATTCTTTTGGTGTTCTGCAAATTGGCCACCTTCTCTTCCACCCCCACAAACCTTCTGCCCTTGTCTTTCAGTTTAGCAATATACAAGGAATTTTATACAAGGAATATATGCTGTCAGTATATCAAGTATGCTGCATCCCATTATAAACTAGAAATGGTGGTTCGTATAGACTATACAAGACATAGTTGTTTACGATTTAATCCATTTCCATCATTTTCCTTTATATTGTCACCTTTTAGGGCATTATGGCTGCAGCAAAGCATTCACCAGGTATGGAGTGCTACCTTCGCGTATATACACGCGTGGTACACGGTGTGCCAGCATGCAAACAACTTCATAGTGAATGGTTCCCAGGTGGAGCGCCAGCTCGTCTGCCGTGATCGACACGCCAGCCTGCCGGCCGATGAGGACAACTTCCTCGCCTGCTTTGATTTGTTCCGCTTCTTCAGCGAAAGATTTCAGTGATACCATACACTGGTCCATGCAGATTGTTCCGACGACTGGGACCCGACGGCCGCGTATTAGCACCTCCGCTTTGCCGGTAAGCATGCGGGAATATCCATCTGCGTACCCCACAGGCAGTGTTGCGATGACCTCTTCGCTGTCTGTGACGTAACGGGTGCCGTAGCTGATGCCCCAGTAGGGCGGCAGGCTTTTTACATAAACTACCTGCGTCTTCAGCGTCATAATCGGGTGCAGATCGATCAGCTGCCGGTTCACCTCGGTTGATGGATAGAAGCCGTACAAACTGATGCCTACACGCACCATGCTCGTGGATAAATAAGGTGTATCAATGGCCGTAGCACTGTTGCCCGTATGTATGATCGGGATATCAATTTCTTGTTCCCGAAGCGTTTCCGCCACGTCCGTGAATCGTCGGTACTGCTCCATTGTATAGCTTTTGTCTTCTTCATCCGCTTTGGCAAAATGGGTAAACATGCCTTCCAGCTCCGCTTGCGCCACAAGCTGCACTTCTGCGATAAAAGCAGGTACATCAGGCGGCAGTAACCCTAGCCTGCCCATCCCGCTATCCATCTTGATGTGTACTTTCAGCCGATGTTCCGGATCTACAGGAAGCTGTCCTATAGCCTCCAGTACCTCTTTCGTGAACAGCGTCACGGTTATGTTATTCTCCCAGGCAGCAGCGATTCCATCCGGAGGCGTATAGCCAAGCACCAGAATAGGAAGCTTTATCCCTGCTTGACGCAACTGAAGCGCCTCGTCTAAAAAGGCTACACTGACATAATCCGCACCCAGTGTCTCCAGCTCCCGAGTGATTTCCACTGCTCCATGGCCGTACGCATTGGCTTTGACACAGCCCATAAACTTGGTCTCCGGCGGCAAAGCCGTACGGAAAGCTTCGTAATTGGCGCGCAAAGCGTCCAGATTGATCTCGGCTGCTGTTGGTCGATAGCTTGCTTGCACTTCAAAGTCACCTTCTTACGTTGTAGTAAAACGTTATCTGTTAAGTAATGTCTTACTGGTAATGGTAATGCTAACGGAAGGTGACTGTCAATGTAACACAAGCGAGCTTGGCGGCTTAAAAATAATATACCCAAATTAACCAGCGAATAAAGAAAAAACGGATACTGCGCTGTAGAGGAATGGTTCCCACAATACGCAATATCCGCCTACTCCTATTACTTACCCGATTGTTCCTGCATAGAAGCGGCAACTTTAACCATTTCATCAACAGGCAGATTTGCGCTTGTAATCCGGTACTCGATTCCGTCATTCATCCAGGTTAGCGTCTGCAAATCGTCACCACTCAGGACACCAAATGTGAAGCCCATATCCCATAATCTACCGGGGGTGAGGGCTACCGCACGATCCAGCGGACGAGCCTCCATAATCGTATATTGATAAATGCCGTCGTAGCGGAGCAGTACCGACTGATCCTTGCTGCCTTCGATTTTATTGGAATCCTTCAGGCTCACACCCTCAGGAACGTAGTCCGGCTGCACAATACCGAAGCTGCCAAGCTCTGCAGCCACCGGTGTCTGGGTATCCTCTCCATTTTCCGGTGCCGATACCGGATTACCGTTCTCATCCACCTCCGCCACCGTACTCTTGGCTGGCGTTCCGCTGGACATATTCTTTTGCATATCGAAAGAATCCTTCGTGAAGTCCGTATTAAAGGTAAAGCTGTCGAACTTCACATCCACAACAACCTTGGCTTCCGAGTCAGACACTTGCACCTGCTTCGGTGCATATGACTTCTTATCCAGCCAGATCTTCTGGCGCACCAGTGCGCTGCTTTGATAATTCGCCGCCACCTCAAACACGAAGTTATCTCCATCGGCTACGAATTGACGGTTGTTATCGGAGACAATGCCCCGCACCAGCGTTTGGTACAGGTAGACCTGCCCCTGATTATCCGGCCAGTCGCTTTGGAAGCGGAAGCTCTTGTTCAGGCTTGGCGTCAATACGAATACGCCCTCATCATTGCGCAGCACAATCTGTGTGATATCCTTCTGGACATTGGACAAGCTGATCCGGTAATAGGACGGATTCTTGTACCAGACCTCCACCTTGTATTCCTGCGGCTGCTCGCCGGTATACAGCGTCATCGTGCCCGAGCCTTGATAGGTTCCCTGCTTACTCTCCAACTTATCAGCTACATCGTTCAAATCCTTGACTACGGACGCAGCATCCTTCTTCCCGCACCCTGTGAGCACCAGGGCCACGCTCATAATGATTGCGAGTACCCATGTTAACCGGCGCATGACATCATCCCCTTAACCTGTTTTGAATGCATTGATTAGTACATGTCTATGAGGGACTTGACCACAATATGCAGACGGGCATGACAAGCGTGGGTTTAGGAAGGTGATGCTATATAGAGCGAATAAAAGATTCAAACATAAGATTCGGTATCACCTCAGCGTGATTGGGGCTTCTTGCCCTGTGGTCCCAAATTTCTTAAAGATGATAAATGGCGGACTATTCCCAATTAAGAGCATTTTTGCACCTTATATTTTTCTTTTTGAGGATAAAAAGGGAATTAAGATCATTATTGCACCTTATTTCTTGTGAAAAGTAGTGATGGACATGGAAACTGAAGATTTAACATACAAAATTGCCCTTAATCTACGTCATTCCTCAGTTTTATCCGATTTAACGTACAAAATTGCCCTTATTTACATTGGAGTTTTGTCTGAATCAAACTATCAAAGTAGACACGGTAAATCCAACCCAAGATAATAGAATAAACTCTAGAAAAGGTGGTAACCGTGACAGAACGGAAACCCAAGCATTCCACAGTGAAATGACAGATCCATGCGGTTGGATCTTAAGTTCGTCTTATCTATTACATCCCTAAAAGGGATTCTTATCTCCACTTCTTGATTCTATCTAATCCACTTAGTCGAAATAGTTATGTTTCTATGTTATGCCAATTAATATGGATAGATCGATATATCTATTAAGCTTTACAATTCCTCACTACTTATAACCCCCAACGAAAAAAAGACCTCCACATGGGAGATCTTCTCATTCGTACTATTAGCACATGGTCAACGAATAGAATCAGCGATTTTCAGCACCTCAGCCCGGTCTAGCCCCTTGGTTGAGAGGCTATATAATACCCCATCTGCTTCCCAGTCAAGACTTCTATCGTCCCACATCACGGCGTCAACACCGCTTACGCTGACCTTCTCCAGCTTGGCTGTGCTTGATCGTTCGTATGCCGTCTCCTCATCGGAGAAACGCTGCTGCATCCAGATCCTCTGTCCCTTCTTCTCACTGGTAAAGATCAAATCAAGGTATTTCCCGTTAACACCATGTTCATCCTTGGAAAATTCTCCATGGTCAAAAGCGAAGCCTTCCGGCAAATATTTCGGGAGCTTTACTGTGAAAAGCGCGTATTGATTCAGTTCAGCCGGGTCCTTCACCACCACTAATCTGGCCGCTTGTTCCTTATCCCGCTGTTCCTGCTGACTCTTCGTAATCAGCTCATCACCATCAAAGCCTACGATAAGCTCACCCTCAGCGGTATAGACCTCGTCCAACTTCTCTGTATACGATTCTATCTTATTTCCATCCTTGTCAAAAAGCTTACCCTTCAGCTTCTCTGGAAATGGCGGCTCCTGAGCCGGATCATATTGACTGGCAACAATGTTGCCAAGATTGATCTTTTGCAGAACTCTGTCCAGCAGCTCCTGGGCAAAGGATGGCTTAACAAAGCTTACGCTAAGGGCACCTGCAACCAGAATGGAAGCCATGATTATCGCTGGGCGTCTGATGCTATTTTTCACCTTCATCTTTCGATCTGCCTCCTTCATCTTAATTCGGTTCTGTACCATGTCAAAAACATCTGACTTATCGGAAGTTTCACTGAAATCCTGTCCAGCCAGCGCCTTGCTTAAGTCCAGCAGCTCAAGATACTCCGGAGAACCGTTCCACTCAGCGGATTCTTTATGATGCAGACCCTCATCGATGTCTCTGGAGAACCTCTGTACCGTATCCTTGGTATTCACAGCTGTTCCACGCTCCCTATCTCCGATTTCAATTTCCGCATACTGCGGTACAGGATCACGCCGATATTGCTCTCGGACATTCCTGTGATGCTGGCAATTTCCTTATTCTTCAGATTCGCTCCGAATTTAAGGGCTACGATATTCCGCTCCTTGGCCGCCAGCGTATCCAGCGCACGGTTCAGTCCGCTGCTGCGTTCTCCTTCCAGCATGCGCTCATCCGGGGCTTGTCTGGTTGATACCAGTTCACGGATGGCATCGAGTGAGAAGAAGCGGTTCCGCTTTTGACTTCTGTAGTAATCGTTTACTACGTTTCTGGCAATGGCAAACAGCCATACTTCGAACGGTGCTTTTTCCCCGGAGTAGCTATGCAGCTTGGACAATGTCTTCTCGAAGATTTGACTGGTCAAATCCTCGGCCGTATACCGGCAGTTGACGCGATAAGCAGTATAGTTGAATATCCTGGAATAGTAGGTTTCAAAAATCGTTGTGAATAACCTGTCTTTATCTATAGCTGTATCGTTTTCTTGCTTAATTTGACTAAAAGATTGTAGCAATGCGCGCTCTTGCATCCCTCTGCTCTCTCCTTTCCAGCAGTATTCACCCGGCCAAGTGATTTACAGAAGCTAATACGCTGGCAATCTCAATCCATTACATGAATTAGGAAAATTTAACGGATACTACAATGAGAACTCCTCTTAACTTCTTCAGTATCGTGGCTGGTTCCTGTGCTGTATGCGGAATATGTCGCAGCCCTTCTGTCTGAGGGTAGTAATGGAATAGCAAAAAGCCCGCGTTAACCGCAGGCTCTGGATGTGATTTATTCTTTTTGCAGAACGTCTACCAATTCCAATTGAACAGGGACAAGTCACGGATCAACAATCCGCTTTGCTCTAGTCTCACCAGTTCTTCTTCCACATCAGTATCTATAAAACTTTGCTCTTCATGCGCAGTATTCGTTAGCCACGGCTTCCCATCTCTCAGAAAACAAAGGTCATCAGGCAACTTAGGCTGAACCCAAGAGTATAGACCAGTGGTATAAGAAAGAAGAATCTCTGTAGCTTCATCACAACACTGAAAATAATAAATATCCGCATAATGACCAAATAGCCGCGTACCTGGCCAATGATCGTCTCTTCTTTGCTCTTTGAAAAAAGGCTTTAACCGCTCCAGAAGTTCAATCCCGCTTGGATCAAGTGACATCTGATCGCGCTTCACCAGGATGAACTCATCGCACACTTCCATGGAAATTTGTAGGACAGCTTCATAAGCTTTACCGGTTGGCTCTTGCAAAATAGTATAGATAAGTAGGCCTCCCTATGTTCTTAAATGTTCGAATATATTTCCAATTATAGCATGTAAAACGAACCACAAAACAAAAACAGCCCACATCTGTAAAGATGTGAGCTGTTCTTTATGATCCCAATGAGATTATTTGCTCAGGTAAGCATCCGCTTCCTCAACGGTTTCGAAGTACTCTACGAAGTCACCGAAGATACGTCTCATTTGCATTTTGTAAATGGAAGAACCTGTTACATAAGCCCATTTCCGGTCAGTAGCTACGCCTTTTTGAGTTGCCAGATCACTGGTAGGTGCCAGTTCTTTAGCTACTTCTTGAGACAATACTTTAGCGCCAGTCAGGATTGTAACACCAGTGAAGCCTGGTTTTACTTTTTTAAGAATCTCGGTGAACTCATCAATGTATTGCTGTGCATTGTCCAATGTAACCTCTTGAGCGGTAACGACAACTCTGTTTTTTGCTGCATTATATTCGATTGTGAACATTTGTGCATTCCTCCATCATGTATGATCATCTGATGTAATAAATTAAGAAAAGATGCATTACATATTATTTCCTATTCCATTACACATAACTGAATCTTAAATAAAATTTTGTAAATAGTAAAGGTATTAAATAAGAAAATTGTATTTATTTGTCGAATTACGCGGTTTTTTAATAAGAAATATTACCTACATGTTACCAATGGACGCAAAAAAGACCAACATCTTCTTTATAAGAGTTGGTCCTCTATCTCAATCATCGCCTTTGGGTGCAAAGACTCATTGGGATAACTGAACGTAGAAATGGATATCAGGACTGCTCTATTCTTCCGCATTCAACAAATTAATCAACTCTACCAAATCGCCCGCTGAAGCCGCAGAAAAACTATGCTCCGTCGTATTAGCCGTCAATTCCTGCAAAATATCCTTGATCGCTATCAGCTTCACGCCCTCACCGCTGATTTGCTCCAGTTCATTCTGATCCTTCACTCTTCCGTGTACGAACCAATATTGCCATTTGTCGGTATCCATCACGGAGCTGCGCAGCTTCTTCTTTTTGTCAGAGGTATACTTGATCTCTACCCAGGCTTTTACGCTATCCTTTAGACTTTCAGAATTGCGCAGTTTGGCACTTGTCTTCGACTTTACGCCTAGCTTCTCCATCTGCTGCTTGGTCAGCTTGCTGATATAGGCCACAGGTCGCATACTAACCTGAACTTCACAATGGACATACTCCCACTCGCCTTCGTCACTTCTCCGTACCGCGAGGAAATCAATCTCATTCAGCTTCTCCTTGATGCCTCTTATCGTAAAATACCCGTTCTTGTTCAGCCATTCTTCCACAAGAGCTTCTGCCTGAAGAGCCATAATGATATCCTCCTTAGCTAATCATTCATATATCCCTTATATATTCGAGGGTTTATTACAGAATCCTCCATATTCGCTTCTTTAATTTTCATTCCCCTCACCATTTATACAAAAACAACGGATGGCTCCTATTGAGTCCATCCGTTGCTAATAAAGCTTTTATGCGATTATCCGTATTATTTATTGGCCTGAAGTACAGGTTTGTATGTCGAAGGAATGTAAGTTACAGCTTTAATTTCGGTGATGACTTGGGCACTCATGCTGCCCGGGTCCGGCTTCACCAGTTTGTATTTGATCAATGCCTGATCTTTCGTGAATTGAATGCTCGTGATTTCAAGTCCATAACCGCCTGTTGGCGCCGTAGCGGAAAGTGTAACCTTAGTGACAGCATCCGTCTCTTTGCCCGTGGTTAATGTAACATCGATTGGAGCAGGTGTAGGCACTGGTTTGTTGTTGTTAATGAATTTCACCGTTTTGCTGATCATATTGGTTGCTTCGTCACGGCTAATGCTGTTCTTCGGATAAAATTTTTGTTTGCTGTCGAGCGTAACGATCTTGGCGATCAGCAGTTTCTGAATGCTATTCATGTATTCTTTTTTGATTTGATTTCCGTCTGCTACCTTTTGGAATGTTTGAATCCAGACAAACTCACCTTTATGGCTCAGAGCCTGGTACAAAAGCTCAGCAAAGTACTCCTTGGAGATTTTGGCGGAAGGATTGATGTCCTTAGGAAGCTGCACGCCATTGTAATAAGCATTGATGAAATCCTTGGCATATGGAGCGTTATCCTTAACCTTTGTATAGTGGTCGCTTGCCACAGGCATTTTGATAAAATCGATGGCATTCAGGTTCAGGTCTAGTCCTTTTACGATCATACTTACTGCAGTTGCAATATCTATGCCGTTCTGAGGGGGATTCTTGGACCCGCCACTCTTGGCAAAGGCCGCACCCGTAACGTTTAAACTAAAAATTGCGATCATCATCATTAAAAGCAGTGGTTTAAAAAGTCGTTTCTTCATCTTCATTCCTCCGTGAATTGTGTTGGGTTGCTGGTTGTGTTGTCATGATTTATTTCCCAATTGGTACACTCTAGACGGCGATTCTCGAAAAAGGTTGCGGGGTTCGGAAAAATTTATATACTAAAAACAGCCCGGCTTCCCACCAGGCTGTCTTAGTCATTTTCACATATTAATCTTCCCGAGCAATCGAAGCAACTGCTCCTTCTCTTCCGGGGCAAAATCCTCATACACAGCAGCCAGTAATGAATCGGATACCGCTTCAAAAATCGGCTTCAGCGCTCTTCCCTTATCTGTAACGGATAAGCGGAAAACACGACCGTCCTGCGTATCCTGTTCCTTCTTCACATATTCCAGACGCACTAACTTCTCGATCAATGCTGTAGTCGTAGACTTGTCCTTGTCGATCAGGCAGGATAGCTGGTTCATTGTAATGGACTCCTGTCCATACAGATGAAACAGAATGTCCCCATGTGATGGAGCAATGCCGTGAATATTATGCTTCTTCAATTCTTTTTCGATAAATCTATTACTTCTGCGATGGATTCGGCCTATAACGGCTACGATAGCTTTTTCATTCATATCTGTATGTTAATTTTATGCAAAAACTCTGTCAAGAACCATTTGAAAGCGGTAACGATCCCTCGCTTATATCCCCTTCGACACATTTCAAAACAAAATAGTCACAATTTTAGTTTGATATCAAATTTTCTTCGAACTTTGTGATATTTATCACACATATTGTGAAATAAATCACTTATTATAAAGCTATCGAAGATGATCATCCGATACAGACAAGAAAGCACACACTAAAAGGAGTGAAGACATATGTTTAACAACTGGTTCAGAACGAATAAAGCTGCAATGCTGCTGCTCACTATAGTACGGGTATATTTGGGATATGAATGGCTTACTGCCGGATGGCACAAGCTTACCGGGGGATTCGATGCTTCGGGATTTATCAAGGGGGCTATTGCCAAGAGTGCCGGCGAGGGCGCAACCGTCCAAGCTTGGTGGGGAAGTTTCCTCCAGCATGCTGCTCTACCTGGCGTGAACTTCTTTAACTTCCTGGTACCAGCTGGTGAATTCTTGGTTGGTTTGGGACTGATTCTGGGAACATTCACTACATTCGCTGCTCTCATGGGTCTGGTTATGAACGCTGCTTACCTGCTCTCGGGCACCGTCAGCACGAATGTGCAATTGCTGCTCATGGAAGTGATCATTATCGTATCGGCCGCCAATGCTGGTAAAATCGGCCTTGATTACTTCGTCCTTCCGTTCCTGCGCAAGCTGTTCCATAGAAAAGATACTAACACGAACGTCATCCGGCCTGCCGCTACGCCACTGAAACGTACTGTATAACATGAATGCATACTATAACCCGTAAGGAACGGACAGAACCACTCTCGTTCCTTACGGGTTATTTGTATCTAGAACGATATCACTTTTATTAAATCGCCTTTTCGGCAGAAGCTAAGCTTCGATCTCCATCCGTCTTTAAAATCAATGAAACCAGATCGAATTTTTCAGCCAAATAACGATTGATGTCAGCAGCCAGATTGGCAGAGGAACCCGTCTTATTCACATTCAGATCAGGGAATACCTCCAGCACCTTACTAGCGTCCTTACGAACCGCATCTGTCTTGATAGCCGCACCAAGCAGATATGACAAGAGTGATTGGTAGGCATTCAATGCTTTAAGAGCCTTTCTTGCAGCCCCAAAACTAAATTCGACATGATCCTCCTGGTTAGCCTTGGTAGAGATCGAATCAGCGCTAGCAGGGAGGCTTAAGGATTGAATAAGTCTGACTCGTGCTGAAGCAGCTTCGCGGGTTGCACTCAGCCTTCCGCCTTCTTCCAAGTCCAGCCTGTTTATGAATTCCAAAATATAGTTCGCTTTATCGGCAATGAGAAAATTAAGCAGATCCATCACATATCCTACTTGTGTGTTACTGCAATTGCATCCCATTACAGCTTCGTAGCCATCCTCTACTTCGAATAGAAGCGGATTGTCACAGGTAATGTTATTCTCGAAGTTTACAGTGTTCAGAATAATGTCGAAGGCTTGCTCAACAGCCCTATCCACCCGTTCTTTCGAATCGATAATGATACGCCTGTCGTGATTCAGAATAGCTTCGATCTTTGTTTCAACCTCTAGCAATTGCTGCATATTGTGACAGGCAAAGATAGCGATCGCTTGTGTCATGGTCGAACCATTCATTTGCGATAGCACTTCTTTACATTCCAAAGGGAACACGTCCGCCATGTCCAGTTCTTGAAAACAAGCCTGAGCAGCCATGTGTCTGCCTTTATAGAACACCTCTGCTTCTTCCAATCCGCCAACGACCATAGCATTGTGAGCTAACGGGCCAAGATCACTTAAGCCTGTAGAGCCTAGCTCGCGAATCGCTGGAGCAATTCCATGGTTAAAGATCTCCAGCATTCTCTCAATCAATTGGGGTCTTACTCCAGAGTAACCCCTGCTCAGCACATTGGCACGAATGAGCATAGATGCTCTAGTTATGACGGGATTCAGATACTCCCCAACACCTACAGCGTGTGGATAGGGGATCGTTTTATTCCAATCCAGATGCTCTTCCGGCGACAATGCCGTATCCTTCAGATTGCCGAGTCCCGTATTCACACCATAAACAACAGGAGCATCCGATCCAAGCCAGCGAGATACTTGCGCCCTGCTGCTCTCACATCTTACCTTTGCTTCTGCCTTAAGGCGTACACTTTCCCATTCTCCACGCACAGCTTGAATAATATGCTCTACAGTTAAGCTATAACCATCGATATATAAGTTTGCATCCTTCATAGGCTCACACCTTACTTTAAATTTCCGACTATATCTTCTACTGCCTGAAGCACGATGCCATCTGTGACGACTTTCTCCGCAGCAACCATATCCGGAGAAGCAAAACGGTTCACTTTTACCGTCTGCACAAAGTTTCTGAATACATGAAGCGCTTCTTTCGATCCCACTCCGAACTCGAAGTCCACCAGCTTACCCTTAGCAAGATCCATCCCTTGAGCAGACATGTACATCTCGATCCCCAAAATCTTGTTCAGCAGCGATATTGCATCGAGCATCTTCAGCGAAGATTCCAGCGTCGTACATACATATTTTTTGGTGCTGTGATCGATCTTTGAAAAAGCAGTATTCGGCAGGGCCAGCAATTTCATTTCAGCCAATATAGCTGTAGCCGCAGCCTGGATGACCGGGAATCCATGATTGAAACCTGGGTTTTCTCCAACAAGATTCATCGGCAGCCCATATGACATTTTGCTGTCCAAAAGTCTGAAGCTTCTTCTTTCACTAATATTGCCGAGATCTATTAAGCCGACGATGATCAGATCCAGCAAGTACCCTAACAATGGATTCGACTGCTCCGCGATATCATTGATATCCTTGTCAAGCTGCCCCTTCAGCCACTTAACCGTATCTCTGACTCCCCCATGCGTTTGCGGCACAGCCCGGATACTGATGGCATCTTGACAGCGTGGGCCATTGTCCCCACCATATGCTTCACGGCCTCGTTCAGTGGTAAATTCACTATCTGCAATAATTCTTCGTACGTTCTCTGCGACTTCGATCTGGCTAATATACGGTCTGCCAAGTTCATGCAAGCGCCGATCAAAGGCTCCAGTCTCCCCGCGTATGGCTTCAAGGTGCATGGCAACATTAATATCTGCCGTTTTCGTCAACCTGGAGGCCTCAGCTACGGCGTAAATAGACATCGCTGTAGACACACAGCACAGGTTGCTAATCAACTCTATCTCTTCCTGCGTTAATTGAAGCTTGGACAGCTTCATCTCCCGGAATAGTGACCCCACCGCTTTGAATTGTCCCTGATGATAACAGACCAATTCCTCTTCCCCATTAAGGATCAGGATCAGCTCACTCATCACAGAGAATTCAGTTCTGTTTTCTTTATGTAAGCAAGGCTCAATCCGCTGATTCACGAAAAACAGAACTCTTTCCAGCAATCCATCACTTAGCACATCACTATGCTTAACTGAATGATTCAATAGAAGATATAAACTCAAGAGACCTACTTCTTTTGGCAATAACTCGCCGTCGGATTGTACCCAGTCCCTTAATGAATCTAAGAAACTCTCTTCCTGTTCTCTATACGACTCTGTTGGGATATCTGACTGCAGGAATGAGCGCTCTGAGGTTTGACGGTCTTGTTTAACTATGTTCACTTCGAAAATCTTCCCCGCCAATACTGCAGCTATATCCTCCATCTTCAAGTTTGATCCGTTTAATTGTAATGAGGCACTCATGTTCATACTCCTCACAAAGTATTTGTTGAAGTTCATTATTACAAAATGATAACAATTTATTAAATAGATAGTAAGTGGCATCGTTTTGATTGTCAATAAATATTCAGTATTCTTATAGGGATTAATCAGCAGTGTTATGCAGCTTAAAATTCACGATAAAAAATCCAATCCCAAGTAAACGAATGTGATTGACTTGATTTGTAAGTAGTGTTATTATTGGCCCTATAGAGTAATAATACATTATTACTAAATGATAATAATCAATAAAGCCTAATAATGATTGCAGGGGGAATTGAGATGAAAAAGAAATCAAGTTTGTTGCTGCTCACACTAATCATTGCTTTAACGAGTATTGTTGCCGGTTGCGGGGACGGGTCCTCCAAGAAGAAGGTTGTGGTGGGTTCCAAGAACTTTACCGAATCGCTCATACTGGGCGAAATGTATGCATTAGTACTTGAGAATGCCGGCATCAAAGTGGATCGCAAGCTTAACCTTGGCGGGACGTTGATCGCGCATGAAGCACTCAAAAAAGGCGATATCGATGTATATCCAGAGTACACAGGCACAGCCCTGCAGAACATCTTGAATGAAAAGCCGCTCACAGATCCTAAGCAGGTGTTCGATCTTGTCTCAGACTATTATAAGAAGGAATTTAACCTGGTCTGGTTAGCGCCATCCCAAGCCAATAACACTCAGGCAATAGCCATATCTCGCTCCGCCTCCGAGAAATACGGAATCACAACTCTCTCAGAACTGCAAGCCAAAGCAGGCGAGATTAACTTCGCCGGTGTACCTGAGTTCGAGGAACGTGAGGATGGATTGCTTGGAATGAATCGTGTATATGGTGATTTCAAATTCAAGAGCCTTAAGCTTTTCGATTATGGTGTCAAATATCGTGTAGTATTGAATGATGAAGCTCAAGCTACTATGGCCTTTGGAACAGACGGCGAACTGCTTAACCCGGATTTGGTGGTTCTAAAGGATGATAAACATTTATGGCCTCCATATAATGTTGCCCCGGTTATCCGTCAAGAAACTTTAGATCAGGATAAAGAAATTAGCACGTTGCTGGATGCAATATCCGCGAAGCTGGATGATAAAACCATGCAGAAATTGAATGGCGAAGTAGATATTAATAAGCAGGAATACAAAGATGTAGCCAAGCAGTTCCTTAAAGATTCTGGGCTGATTAAATAAAACAAAAAACAGCAGCTTTCCCCGGAGTGCAAGTAGCGGGATGAGCTGCTGTTTTTTAGTTATATATGCCAGTCACATAAGCAAGTTATATATGCCAGTTATATATGCCGAACAAAAGAAATTAACAAAAAGCTAGGATGAGCGAACGGGAAGTTTGGAACTGTAGGCGCAAAGCGCTCGCCTGAAAACTTTCTATAGGAAATATAAGTTGGAAGCCTTCTTTACTTCCATGTGGATTTCTTTGGACGGCAATCTTTGATGTTTGGCGGCAATCTTTGATGTTTGGCGGCAATCTTTGATGATTTCAACGAAAAAAGCTAGCAACGGAACATAGACTGTCAACAGATTCCAACCTATGGCGGTATATCCCCCTTCACCAGTTGTCTTAACAGTGAAAAAGAGCGGCCACCTCCTCAACTAAGTGCAATTTTGCACCTTATTTTTCTTAAATATCGTTAAATGATACAAATAAGTGCAATTCTGCACCTTATTTTTCGAAAAATCTCGCTTAAACGGGTATTCTGGAAGATTTAAGGTACAATATTGCACTTAATCTCCATTAATCCTTAGCTGCAGAGAATTTAAGGTGCAAAAATGCCCTTAATTACACTTCGAGACTTCTTATATAAACAAGCTTTCTTTTTTCTTGGCTACGTTTGTTATTTAATGCGTTCTATAAAGCTTGTTTGTTAGCCCGTTGGTTAGTTTGTTAGTTTGTTAGTTTGTTGCTCGTTGCTCGTTGCTCGTTGCTCGTTGCTCGTTGCTCGTTGCTCGTTGCTCGTTGCTTGTTGCTCGTTACTTGTTACTTGTTGCTTGTTGCTTGTTGCTTGTTGCTTATTGCGTGTTGCTTATTGCTCGTTGCTCGTTGCTCGTTGCTCGTTGCTTGTTGCTTGTTGCTTATTGCTTGTTGCTTATTGCTTGTTACTTGTTGCTTGTGAGTTTAAGCGACTTCGTTTAGCTCTTTACCACACCGAGGATAAATCCATCATATCCCTTGCTGCCTACGGTCTGTAGTGCAGTCGCATCGATTCGTGGTTCGGCGGACAATAAATCTACGAATTGGCGAATCCCTTGCACACGATCATCCACGCTGTCTCCGTTCACAACTTCACCCTCACGAACCACATTATCGGCAATGATAACCGCGCCCGGGCTTGCCAACTGCAACGCCCACTGCAAGTAATGGGGATTGTTTGGCTTGTCAGCATCTATGAAAATAAAATCAAATGGCTCTACGCCTTGAGCCTCCAATGCAGCCAAGGATTCCAGTGCAGGTCCTTCGATAACCTGTACCTTGTCAGCCAATCCTGCCGCCCGCAGGTTATCCTCAGCGACTTGCACATGCAGATGTTCAAACTCCAGTGACACCAGCTTTCCCTCAGCAGGTAACGCCCGAGCCAGCCAGATGGTGCTGTAACCGCCCAACGTTCCGATCTCCAAAATGCGTTTAGCCCCCTTCATGCGGGCCAGTAGATGCAGCAGTTTCCCCTGATTCGGCGCCACATCAATGGCCGGTAGACCGGCTCCTGAGTTGGCAGACAGCACGGCATCAAGCACGTGATCTGCAGCCAGCAGCTTGCTGTTGAAATACTCATCCACTTCGCTCCATCTCTGTGTTCTTCCCATTGTTTTATTCCTCCTCATAATTATTGAATCACGTATTTGTCTTGTTTCTGATTACAGTTTATGATGAATGAAATCATAATTCTAATATATGTTTTTAACCCATTCATAATTTCTAGTTATATAAGGAGTGGCAGACAGGATGAATATACATGCGCTCAGGCTGTTCTACTATGTCGCAGAGACTGGCAGTGTGACAAAGGCAGCGGCCAAACTCAGAATCAGCCAACCTGCGGTTACAAGCCAGATCAAGAAGTTCGAGAAGGATCTCGGACTTCCCCTGTTCACGCCGAGCGGGCGAGGCGTATCCTTGACTCCCTTTGGCATGGAGCTGGCGAAGCAGGCCGGGAATTTTTTTACGTATGAGGAACAGATTGATAAATTTATTGAGGATTACAGGCAGGGGCGAATCGGCAAAATCCGTATTGCGGCTACGTATCTTCCGGCAAACTTCCTGATTCCCGGCTGGGCCGCCCGCTTCAAAGCCCGTTATAACCAGATTGAGGTCGTCATCACAACCACGAACTCGCGGCAAGCTTTTGAACAGTTGAACCGGCACGAGGCAGATGTAGCCATTTATGGGGGCGGCTTGGAGGGCAGGCCGGAGAATATGGACTGGGTGGAGCTTTTTGAAGATGAGCTATGGTTTGTCGTGTCTCCTTCCCATCCCTTTGCCAATCGTTCGGTGACCCTGGCTGAGATGATGAAGGAACCGTTTATCATGCGTGAAGAAGGAAGTTCAACGCGGGAGCGGTTATTTTCCCTGTGCAGGACCTATGATCTGAAGCCACCGCAGGTGGCGCTGCAATTCAACGGTCTCAACGAGGCGATCCGATCGGTGATGGCGGGTTACGGGGCGAACTTTGTCTCCTCATTGGTCGTTCGTGAGTACGTCGAGCGCGGGCTACTGGCCAGGGTATGGGTGGAAGACATTCATCTCACTAACAATCTCGCGATCTGTACCCGCAGTAATGAGCAACAACCGGCGATTGTTCAGCAGTTCATAGAAATCTGCAAGCAGTATCCTACGGAAGTTTAGATTTACAATGGCTTGACAACAAAGTTATAGCTTCTATATATTTTAGTAACTATAAGAATATGGCCGAATTGGAGTGGGCTTATGAGTGCTAAAACAAACAAGGACCAAGCCATCCATGCTGTTATGGATACCATGGCTAGCGTGCAGCGGAGTTCCCAGGCTTTTATTGAAAAAATAACCTCACCAGAATCGCTGACACAAAATCAAATCATGCTGCTATTTCAGCTTCAACTGACCGGGAGCCTGAATATTACGGATATAGCAGAACGCTTCATTATCACACCCGGAGCGGCTTCCTTCATGTGCAATAAGCTAGAAGATGATGGCCTGATTGAAAGAGTTCGTACCAAGGAAGACCGCAGAGTGGTCCATATTGTGATTACGACTCAGGGAGAGCAGCGAGTCCGGCAACTTTTTGACAGGTTCGATAAGGAAGAACTAGATCGAATCGCCTTAACGCTGCAGAAGGTCCATGAGCTGATGAAAGGCATTGTAGATTAGTTCTCTAACCTTGCTCAGATTCCTCCGGTTGCTATTCTGCTCGGGATAAGCAGCCCGGAGGTTTTCTTTTTTAGAGAATGATCATAGAAGATGTCAAGATATTAGGTACAGCAAAAGCACTGCACTGTGTGGATTTAAGGCACGCGGCAGTGCTTTTTTTGGCATGCCTATGATCAAAATAACATTATATTGAATATATATTATAATTGTTATATATTTTAATAATTAAAATAAATTATCGCATAGGTGGTGAAGCATAAGATGCACGATGACATACCGTCTGAACCTGCATTTAGTCAGCCCCCACTAAAGGTGAAGGGATCACTCCTGCAAAGAGACGATATTGTGGCTGCCTCGGTGGAAGTGCTGGGAGCCCTGACTGCCCGAGGGAGCATTACAACAGCAAGGTTGAAGGTCTCTGGCGAATGCTCCGTTGCGAATGCCTGCGTTGCACATCAAGTCAAGAACCTTGGAAGTTTACGGGTGCGCAGTCTTCAATCTGAGGAGATTAGTTCATCCGGTTATTTGTCCGTAACACAGGAGACGACAACGGGATCTCTTTATGCCGAAGGTGCAGTGCGGATGAAGTCGTTAACAGCCAGATATTCCATAGAAATCCGTCTGGGGAATACATGTTCAATTGATACGATGAGCGCAGACGGAGAAATATCGATCCTTCTATCATCCACCCCATTCAGCTTCCTGATGGGACCATTGCGTAAAATGAACTGCGGCACCATTACAGGAACCACGATCAGGTTGGAGCGAACCACGGCTGATCTGGTCTTTGGCGAGGACGTCTCTATTGGGCCGGGCTGCGTTATTCAGGAACTTCATTACAGCAAGAGGCTGACGGTAGATTCTAAATCAGAAGTTAAAAAGGTAGTATTCCTACCTGACAGGGAGGCGACGTGATGAGCAGCAGTACCTATTCCAAAGCTAGCCTGTTAAAACTTACGATCAAAAGTTTCTTGGTCCTCTTCTGTGTTCCCATTCTCAGTGTTTGGACGGTGGGGAGCCTACTATGTGCAGCAATCGCCATGGTCGCTGCCCTGCTGGGGCTTTTTGGCTGGAACGGTATCGCGATGAACATCTACCCCGGGTATGCCTTGCCTGGAATTCTTGGCTTTCCAGTCGGCCTGCTACTCGCTTTCCTGCTGATTTTGTCTTTCTACTACACTCGACGATTCTTGAAAAGGTCCATACAGTTTATTAAATCCTGAGCATCGGATCTCTCAGCGGCCTTAAAAAAGGCCAACCAGCAAAATCGCTGATTGGCCTTCTTCTGTAAAGATACTTAGTGTTGTGGAACACCATACACTGCAAATTCCCATAATGAATATCCGTAAGGCAGAGCACGCTTCGTACCTACCAAGCGTACATGCCGAGCCTGAACGTCTTGAAGTGGAAGTTTCTCCACACCGCCAGGTCCATTGTCTGTAGAATATACGGTTTGCCAGTCTCCATCCCCTGGCTGTGCCGCAGTGGAGACTTCAATACGGTAACCTTTGGCGTATGCTCCTTCCCAGTTCAGTTCAATCCCGCTCAGGAGATAGATTGCCTCCAGGTCCACGGCGATCCAGTGATCGTCAGAATGTTCCGATTCCCAGCGCGTACCCGTGTTACCGTCAAAAGCTAAAGCTGCAGGAGTAAGTGCTGCAGATGAACTCGCCGTTTTGTGAAGCGCTACGTTCACGGCAGTTGAAGGTTGTGCCTTGAGCGTCTGAACGACACTTGCATCTGTATAACCCGCCGCTGATACTGTGATCGTATAATCCTTGGCTTGGGTAAATACAGTAGGCTCAAATGAAAGAGTACCTGCTGCAACCGTATACCCTTGTGTCAAAGCGACTCCGTCTATTTTCACCGATGATATGGCTCCCCGCCAAGCAACATTATCTGCAAAACTCACCGTAATGTGCTGACCGACAATATTGTCAGAGGCATTCGCCGTCAGAACCGGAGCCGTCTTCACTTCCGGCTGACCGGGGCCTTCCGGTCCTTCAGGTTCTCCGCCTCCCTCTCGGGTGCCATACACCTCAAATTCCCATAAAGAATATCCGTACGGTGTCCCGCGTGTAGTTCCAAACAGTCTGACATGACGCGCTTCCACACCGTTCAATGTGATTTCTTCCTGACCTCCGATACCGTTCTCCTTGGTGTATACATCTTTCCAGTCCCCTTCACCGGGAACCGCCACCGTAGAAGTTTGAATCCGGTAAGCCTTGCCGAATGCGCCTTCCCAGCTCAGTACAATACTCTCCAGTTTGGAGACAGCACCAAGATCAACGGCGATCCATTGCGGGTCCGTAGCATCGGACTCCCAGCGGGACTGAGCATTGCCGTCAAAAGCGTTACCTGCCGGCTGCTTCGCACTGGAGGCTGTGGCTTGTTTATGGAGTGCCAAATTCTCCGCGTTGGTCTTGATTTTCTGTATCACAGTGGCATCAGCATAGCTTGTAGCCGAGACTGAAATTGTATAGCTGCCCGCGCTAGGGAACAGTCCAGCATTTAGCACTATTGCCCCCGCACTAACAGTGTACTGATCCTTGGCAACAACAACATTATTGATCTTCACCTGCCGGATGGCCTCCCGCCATACCGCGTTGTCCGCAAAACGGAGTGTAATCGGAGTGCCAACCTTGTTATCTGTTGTATTTTCCGCGATTACCGGCGAAGCCTTCACTTCCCTGATCGCCACATCGTCGATAAAAATACTATGCTCCTTACCGTTTGTCGTGCCATCCACATTACCAAGCAGATAAATCAGCTTCAGCGTCGTTGCGCTACCCGGATTAATCGCAGCCTTATACACGGCTTCACGATCTCCGTTGATCTTGTAAGTGAGCTTATTGTTACCTGCATAGCCGTTCAGTTCAACAACGATTGGACGATCTAGCGTAGACCACGCTTTGAAGCTAAGTTCATATGCCTTTCCGCCTTCCAGCTTGATGCCTTCCTGTATCAGCTGGGTTGACCAGCTAAAAGGAACTTTCCATTCGTTGTCGTTGCCGCCGTCATAATGGATATCAATCTTGGAGACTCCGTCTACAACGTTCCAGTCAGACCAATCGGCAGCACCCTTCCAGACATCCCAATGTTCTTTCCCATTAGACATGGAACCATTGTAGACGAGGTTGCCATCACCGCTGAATAAGGCCTGTTTAACAGTAGCTGGAGCGTAGCCATCCGCTTCTACCGTAATCGTGTAATTGCCGTCTGTCTCAAAAAGCTCCGCTGCCAGCGTCAAACGATCGCCAGAGGCCGTATACTTACTTGCCGGAACGACTCTCTCTCCAATCTTCACAGCTTGGATAGCCTGGCTCCAGGCTTCCGCTCCCGTATAAGCAATTACCACCGGTGCGCCCACAACATTGCCCGTCCGGCTCGGTACCAGTGTCGGTGGACGTTTGACTGGCGCGTCCTTGATCTCGAACACAACGTTACTAATCACAATATCGTGAATAGCAGATGGGCTGGACGTGGTCTTGCCCAGAATGAACTTCAACGCAACCAGATCATCTGATCCAGCTCTGAAGGTATATGCAAAATGCTTCGTTTCCGGAGTCAGATCAATCAGTCCGGTCTCAAAGCGCCGGGTGTAGCTTCCATTCTCCAGCGACGCTTCGATATTTCGGGCAACCGAGGAACTGGCGTCAAAGGACAGCACATATTCGAGGCCCTTCGACAGCGGCAAGCCGGATTGGTTCAACATCACATTCCAGGCTTCGCCTCCGGGATTGGATACTGTGATCTTGGCCTTTCCACCTTCACCAGAGAACGTCGCTGCACCGCCTTGAACGAATGGTTCCCAGCCTTCCAGACCTAGCGCGAAGTCACCGTTAACCAGCGGGAACAGCTTCACGCCCGAGTAGTCCACATTATTATTGGTCGTACGGATGAGGCGGACATTGTCGAGTGTGACATTTTCCAGCTCCCCGCCAAGGCCGAAAGCCAGCATCGCTTCTATATCTGTTGTTCCAGCAGGCATCGTGAATTCAAGCGTATAGGTCTTGATATCCGGTGTCAGATCATAGCTTTGCTCCGCATAGACCTTACCGCCGTCCTTACTAAGCAATGAAGTCTTCAAGCTTCTGTCCGCTACTGCTTTGGCATCGAATGTCAGCTTATAGCTATCCCGCTGCAACAGATTGATCCCCTTCTGTGTAAGCTGGATATCGTCTGGCTTCGAACCCGGACTGCTTATCGAGACTTCCAGTTCTTTGGCTACAGGGTCTACCGACGCCTGAGCGGACGCGCCATTCTTCGCTGCAAAATCCCAGAAAATCATCCGGTCCATCTTTCCAAGCTCAAATCCGCCATTGTATACATGATCACCGTTATCCAGCGGCGTCTTGGGCGCATTCAGGTCAACCAGCATTTCTGTCTCTTCCACCTTGACGTTGCCAATCCATACTGGAAGCGTGCTTTGGCCCATATTGAATTCCAGTCGCGCCCCAAGATCAGTATTCTCCGTCATTTGGAAAATAAAGCTGTAATTCTCCGGCTGTTCCTTCAGTGCCGCAGAGAACACATCAGAGTATGCCGCCCATGCTCTGTCAGCTCCGCCGGACAGCTTGACGTTCAGGTTCCGGGCTGCGCCCGCCTTCGCATCAAAGCTCACTTTGTAATAGTGGCCGGAGACCAGAGAGACCTTCTGGATCATCTGCACCGAGTAATCGTTATTGCCTCCGGCGGTGATGTTCATCTTGGCATAAGGTGTCCCATTGATAGACTCGACACTCGCTGTTGCCGCCCCTCCTGTTCCAGTTACTGCGTTCCAATATAAAGGATCAAGAGTACCGTCAGGGGTAATCGCATTGAACCCCTTCGTGTAGGCAGTATCGTATACATAGTTTCCATCAATTGCTTTCTTGGCATTGTCCGGAATAGGCTCCTTGATCAGTTCAGGCTCCACTGGAGTCTTGTAATCCCGACCTGTCAGCTCATAGACACGAACATAGTCCACTAGCATTTGTGCAGGCAGCTTTGAGGAAGGCGGTTCCACACCACCATCATAGTTGCCGCCAACAGCCAAATTGAGAATCATGTAAAACGGCTCGTCGAACGGTGCCGGATAAGCATTTTTCTCCGGTTGTCCTGAGCTCCAGCTGTACCAGTTACTTTCCTTGAAGAAAAGAACACCATCTACATACCAGCGGATTTCTCCCGGCTCCCATTCAACCGCATAGGTGTGGAAATCCGTGAAGGATTCCCCCGCCGGGAAAGTATAATGTCCCCCGCTAGCCTTGTTGTTGGGACTGCTCTTTCCATAGTGAATTGTGCCGTCCACGACATTCGGAACCCGGCCGCGCGCTTCCATAATATCGATCTCGCCGGAAGACGCCCAAGTGCCGTACGCCTGATCCTTTGGCATCATCCAGAAGGCCGGCCACAGTCCCTGGCCTTCCGGAAGTTTGATCCGGGCCTCGAATTTTCCATAAGCCTTCGCAAAGGTAGGATTGGTCCACAACCGGCCCGAGGTATAAGGCTTACCGCCAACATTCTGCTCCTTCGCCTCGATGATCAAATGACCATCCTTCACCTTAATGTTGTCCTTTTGATAATACTGCTTCTCATTGTTACCCCAGCCGTCGAGACCGAACTCTTGGCCAGTTCCGTTCTGATAAGCCCATTTGCTCAAATCCACGCCGTTAGTGTCCAGCTGCGTACCGGTGCCGGAGAATTCATCATTCCAGACCAGGGTCCACTCGCTTTCTCCCACAATACTCTGAGTCACGGACACAGGCTCAAAGCCTGCTGCCTTGACTGTCACTGTATATTCTCCTGTATGCTCGAAAACAGTCGCATTCAGTGTCAGCACTCCTGCTGCCAACGTGTATGCGGAATCCGGCAGACGGACATTGTTCACCAATACCTCGGTGACAGCCGTTCTCCAGGCAGCGAGATCAGCAAAAGTAAGCTGAATTGGCACTCCTGGTTGATTGGCTGATGCATCCGGGGACAGCACAGGTCCTTTAGGCAAGGAAATATCATTACCTTCTTGCGCTTTCTCTCCCGTTGCAGCCTTCGCCCCTTTCACCTCAAGGCGAACCGTATCCAAATAAACTTTATGCGCTGCAAGTTCTTCTCCGTTAACCTTTCCAAGAAGGAACTTGAGGGCTCCTATACTGTTGCCCTTCATTGTGAACTCCAGGCTATAATGCTGAGTGGATGCATCCAGTGCCACCTTCTCATTGAGGAAACGGACATTGTCTGCACTCTCGACTACTGCTTCAATACTCCGCGGCAGCGTCGATCTCGCGAAGAAGGACAACACATAGGTTTTGCCTTTCTCCAGAGGTTTGTCACCCTGCATCAGCATAATGTCCCATGGATTGGCCCCCGTCTTGTCAACGGTGATTGTGGCTGCATGCCCGCTGCCGTCAAAGTCGGCTACGGAAGTGCCAGGTTCATACTTGCCCTGCCAGTGGGTATCCCATCCGTTCAATCCATCGGTGAATTCGCCGTTGTTCAGCAGGAAGGCCTTGGCCCGTGCTCCCTTAAGCTCCACCCGAACATTGTCAACGAAGACATCATGCTCGCCAGACGCAGCCAGACCCTCTACCTTCCCTAACAGCATTTTGAAAGAAGCTATCAGATCCGTGGTAACCGGAAGCTCATAAGTAAAGGTCTGCTTTTCCGGAGTCAACCGCACCTTCTGGCTAATATAACGTTCATTGGACGCGTCAACTACGATTTCAACATCCCGGCTCTTAGTCGATCTTGCATCTACCGAGACCGTATAGGTGTTGCCTTTACGCAGCGGGAAATCATTCTGCATCAGCATGACATCCCAAGGGTTATTGCCTTGGCCTGCGATATGGAATTTCAATTCTCCACCTTCCACGGAGAACTTCGTGACCTTATCCCAACCGTCATAACGTCCTTGCACATGCTCGCTCCAGCTTACTGTACCATTGGAGAAATCGCCGTTCTTAAGCGGGAACTGTTCTTCCAAAGGCAGCTCGCCCATGTTGTTATTGGTCAGGCGAAGCATAGAGATATCATCCAGCACAATCGTACCGCTATTGCCGCCGAGCAAGAAAATCAGCTGTCCTTCAAGATCAGTGATGTCCGGCATGTCGAAGGTTACTGTCTTCTCTGCCATCGTTTCCGTCAGAGAGACCGTCCCGGCTTCCAAATAATTTCTCAATCCATCCTTACTGCGAACAGCCACCTTGATCTCACGCGGCACATCCGCTCTTCCTTTAAATGTGATCTGGTATTTGTTATCTGCAATGAGATTCATACCCGACTGGCTTAGCGTTACCGCTTCCGGTTGAACGCCTCCGCCCTTAATGGCTACAGCCAACTCACGGGCCACAGTATCTACTGATGCCGTAGCTACGTTCTTGTCAGCATTAAAGTGCCAGTAAGTCATACGATCCATACGTCCCAGATCAAAGGAACCGTTGTACACATGATTGCCATCGGCCAGCGGCTCTTTGGCCTGATCAGGATAGGCTTCAGGTGCTTCTGTCTCCACCAGCTTCACGTTACCGATCCAGACTGTGGACGGGCTGAGACCCATATTCAATTCCAGACGTGCCAACGGATCTGAATCCTTATCCATCTGGAAAGTCATCTCATAAGACTGTACATCTGTGCCTAATTGAGCCTCTAATACTCTGGAGTAACTACTCCAGCCTCTGTCTGCCCCACCGCTAAGCTTGGCGCTCAAAGTACGGCTGGAAGCAGCTTTGGCATCAAAACTCAGCTTATACCATCTGCCTTTGCCCAGCGTGACATTCTGAATGAGCTGAACTGCATGCACGGCATTACCAGGCTTAGAAATCTCGATTTTGCCAAACTTGCTGCCATTTACAGTATCGGCGCTTATGACACCGTCACCGGCAAAGGTATCCATATGAACGAAATTCCAATACCGGGTATCCAGCTCTACCGAAGAATCCGGCACATTCGTAAACCCTTGCTCATAGCCGGGGTCATACACGTAGCTACCATTGATGGCAGGCTTCGTACCTTCCGGCAGCGCTTCCAAGGAAATGCTCGGTTCAACAGGAGTCTTATACGGTCTTCCGGTCATATCGTACGCACGAACATAATCGACTACCATTTCCGCAGGAAGCTGAGAAGCATCCGGCTCCCGATTACCATCATACGTTCCGCCTACCGCCAGATTCATAATCATATAGAAATCCTGATCAAACGGGGCTGGGAAGGCGTACTTGGCTGGCATATTCTTGCCCCAACTGTCCCAATTGTTGAGAATCTGGTAGACCTCTCCGTCTACATACCAGCGGATCTCACCCGGCTCCCATTCCACGGAATACGTGTGGAAATCCGAAATGTCGGTTCCTTCTGGAAAATGATAGGCTGTTCCTGTGGCCCGGTTGTTCGGCCAACCCTCACCAAAGTGAATTGTACCGTCAACCTCACCTGGTAGACGTCCTCTCACTTCCATGATGTCGAGCTCACCGGAGGAAGCCCACGTGCCATATTTGCTCTCGGTCGGTACCATCCAGAATGCCGGCCATAGTCCCTGGCCTTTGGGAAGCTTGATTCTCGCTTCAAATTTACCATAAGTCTTATTAAAGGTAGGCTCGGTATACAGTCTAGCTGAAGTATACGGCTTGCCTTCGAAGTTTTCCTTCCGAGCTTGAATCACCAGTTTGCCATCTGCTACTTTGACGTTCTCTTTACGGTAATATTGCTGCTCGTTATTGCCCCAATCCGTTAACCCGTATTGAGAACCTGTACCAGTCTGGTATGCCCATTTATCCAAATTCACTCCATTGGTATCCAGATTGGTGCCCTTGCTGTCAAATTCATCACTCCAGGCCAGCGTCCAATCCGTCTTCTCAGATGGATTCTTCAACACTTCCTGCACAACGCTGCTGTCTCTGTATCCGGCAGCTGACACAATAATTTGGTTCTCACCAATACTAAAGGTATCGCCCTTGAATGCGATGCTACCTGCAGCTACTTTGTAGCGTCCGGCATCGAGGGACACGCCATTGACAGTTATTCCGCTGATCGCACTGCGCCATGCGGCTGAATCTACAAAGTTCAGTTCAATGGTCTGGCTAACAAAATTAAACGTCGTATCCGGTGCCAGTACAGGTGGTGCCGTTGTCGGCTGACTTGTTGGCGCTGATGTCGGCGTCGGCTGACTCGATGGCGCTGTCGTCGGTTGACTCGATGGCGCTGCCGTCGGTTGACTTGTCGGCGCCGTCGTCGGCTGACTTGTTGGCGCTGGTGTCGGCGTCGGCTCACTTGTTGGCGCTGTCGTCGGTTGACTCGATGGCGCTGCCGTCGGTTGACTTGTCGGCGCCGTCGTCGGCTGACTTGTTGGTGCTGCCGTCGGCTGACTTGTTGGTGCTGCCGTCGGCTGACTTGTTGGCGCTGTCGTCGGCTGATTTGTTGGTGCTGCCGTCGGCTGATTTGTTGGTGCTGCCGTCGGCTGACTTGTTGGCGCTGTCGTCGGCTGATTTGTTGGTGCTGCCGTCGGCTGACTTGTTGGCGCTGCCGTCGGCTCACTTGTTGGCGCTGTCGTCGGCTGATTTGTTGGTGCTGCCGTCGGCTGACTTGTTGGCGCTGCCGTCGGCTCACTCGTTGGAGCTGCCGTCGGCTGACTGCTTGGCGTTGCGGTCGGTTGACTCGTCGGGGCCGTGGTCGGCTGACTTACCGGCCCCGAAGTCGACTGGCTTGTCGGTGCCGTACTCGGTACGACATTGCCGCGAATGACCGGAGGCTGCGAAGGAGCGCTGCTGCTCTGGGCTGCCTCGCCTAACACACCTTGATCTACTTTTACTCCGCTCTCAATGGGTAACGCTGTATTATTGAGGGTAACAGCTGGAGCCGCGTTACTGATCTCCAGGATCGTACCTTGTGCGTCTATCTCGGTGTTAGCCGCAGAAGAAGTAATGTTTAGTGACTCAATGACAGCATCTTGCCCGACTTCAAGTAGATTTCCAGGCGTAAGAATGTCTATGTCTCCTACCCGGCTGCCATCAGAGATGACAACGCGTACAGGACTCTTTTTCTCAATGAATACTTTCCCTAGCTTAGAATTCTTCAAATAGACACTGAACTGTCCACCACCATTAATATGCACACTGCCCTTTACGGTGGAATGATCCAGGATCAGATCGCCTTCCCCTACACCAGGGGCCACATACAGATCCCCGGCAATATCGGCTCCGGTCAGAGTCACGCCCGGCACATTTACTACAACATTTCCGGTGCTCTTGATTCCAGATACCTTCGTATCCTGTTTGTTCACGATCTGACCCGCCAAGCGGTCCAGCAGTGTCACTGCCTCTGCACGGGTAATTACACTCTGGGGCCGCAGCGTATGATCACCGTATCCGCTTACATAACCGCCAGCCAATAGTCCATCCATGGCTTCACGTGCGTAAGCGCTGACTGCTGCGCCATCCCCAAATCCGGCCAGTGCAGACTCGCCGCTGTGTGGAAGCTGAAATACCCCAGCTAGCATCCGGGCAAATTGCTCCCGGTTCACCTTCTGCTCCGGCTTGAAGCTTCCGTCCGGATAGCCTGAGATATAACCTGCCGCTTTGGCTGCAGATACCGTATTTGCATACCAGGCGTTCTCTTTCACATCACTGAAGCTCCCGGCCGAAGGCACCGTAATGCCAAACAGCTTGTTAACGAGCGACGCAGCCTCTGCCCGAGTTAAAGCTTCATCCGGTCGCAAGGTGCCGTCTGGGTATCCGTGGATCAACCCTTTTTCTACCCATGAGGCCAGCGTTCCCTCGGCCCAATGAGCTACGGAAGCGGTTTCGTTTTTGGCCGCAAAAGCAGCCGGAAGATTGCTGAACAACATCAGAAAACATAACACCAGTGAGATTCCTTTTTTACTCAATTCCTGTAAACCTCCTTTTGTCTTAACATGATACCGCTTTCAATGTCTGCTAAACCAGACTGCACAGATTCTTTCCTCCGCGCTCTCGTCTCGCACTGCTGCGCCCGATCCAAGCGGCTGAATAACTCTATGCTAGCGTATACAGCACCAGACTTCCATTACACAAAATAACGAAAGCTATACAATATTAACGGTTTTAGATATTATCATCCGCAAAAAAACCTGCAGTCCCCTATTATAAGAGAAGGCAGGTTAGTATCCTACTTATGATCCCCTTGCAGTTTGTGGAATTCCCCACTTCTTCGGAACGCCTTGGGCGTCAGGCCAGTGTACTTCCGGAACAGCTGGGTATAATAGCTTTGGCTACAGAATTTGAACATGAATGAAATCTCGGAAATTGACTGATTACTATGGGCCAAAATGGACTTGGACTCTTCGATTTTACGACGATTGATAAATTCTGTGATCCCCATCCCGGTCTCCCGCTTGAAGCGGTCCGACAAGTAACTTGGATGCACACCCACATGACGAGCGATCATCCCCAGTGTCAGGTCTTGGAAGAGATGCTCACGGATAAAGTACACGGACAGATTCACAATATGAGAATAATGAAGGGTTTCTTTTTCCCTTTTCATAACGGCAATGAACTGTAAGACCATCTCGTATTCAAAACGCAGCAACCACTCAATCTCTGTTGCCATCTCAATGTCGCGGATCAGCGTATCACTTAGTTGAAAAGCAGTCTCCGGGTCCACATTCCCACGAATAATTGCTCTCGTGAACAAAGTACATGAAGCGATCATGGCATTCTTCTTCGAACGCAGCGGATAGCGGGCCAGCTTGGCCGCTTCCAGCGCATTAATCTTTCGCAGCGCCTCCAGCGCCCCGTTCTCATTCCCGACGCGGATGGCTTCCAGCAGCTCATGCTCATAATCCAGCGGAGGATGAACAAAACCTTGGTTAAGGTTCTCAGAACGGGTGGACAAATAGGACGGCAAAGGGATTGCTTTATCCTGTTGGGTCATACTTCTGCCCCCACCTTAAAATTTTGATAAAAAGTTAAATATATTAGTATAATCTTAGACTTTCCCGCCTTAAAATTCAATCCATAACCACCAAGGGAGGACTTAAAAAGCATGAGCTGGAGCATTTCCAATAAGGGATTAACGACAGAGACACTGCTAAATTTAGAAAGTATTTTCGCGCTGGGTAACGGGTATCTTGGAGTCCGCGGGAATTTTGAGGAAGGGTATGCCGACACTGGAATTCAGAGCATTCGTGGCACATACCTGAACGCCTTCCATGATGTTATTGATATTCCATATGGCGAGAAGTTGTACGCTTTTCCGGGCACGCAGCAGAAGCTAGTGAACATTATAGATGCACAGGGCATCAACATATATATCGGTGACGAGGAAGAACCTTTCGCACTGACTGAAGGCAGCATCGTAAGTTATGAACGCAGCCTGCATATGGACAAAGGCTATTCAGAGCGCAAAGTCCACTTCAGAACACCTTCTGGCAAAGAACTGAAGCTTCATTTCCGCAGACTGGTCTCCTTCACACACAAGGAACTATTCGCGATCAACCTCACGCTGGAACCAGTGAACTTCACAGGAGCAATCAAGATTGTATCCCGAGTGAACGGGGATGTCAGTAACTACAGTAACCCTAACGATCCACGGGTCGCTGCCGGACACAGCAAACGTTTGTCTGTAGTCGGCTGCGGTATTCAGGATGAGTATGTGCATGTCGAGAATGCCACT
This sequence comes from Paenibacillus sp. MAHUQ-45, assembly GCF_058133325.1. Classification (NCBI taxonomy): domain Bacteria; kingdom Bacillati; phylum Bacillota; class Bacilli; order Caryophanales; family Paenibacillaceae; genus Paenibacillus; species Paenibacillus sp. MAHUQ-45. Next base: position 233,106 of record NZ_JBYUPV010000009.1, on the reverse strand, counting down.
ATGACTTCCGGTCTGCGGACCGCTTGCGTCACCCGGCACGAATGGGACGGAGCATGGACTGTTGAAGCACAGGCCAACGATCTGGCAGGCGAAGTAACAGCCACTGCTCAGCTCACAGGTCCACTGCAACTGACCAAATGGAATGTATATACCGATACCCTTCGTCATTCGGACGCTCTTGTTGAGACTGGAATTGCGCTGCAAGAAGGCCTCAAAGCCCTTACGTTTGCGAATCTGCTGGAACAGCAGGGTCAATATTTGCAAGACTTCTGGAAAACTTCTGATATTGTGATTGAGAACGACGCCCAGCTTCAGGAAGGTATTCGCTTCAACTTGTATCAGCTTCTGCAATCGGCGGGACGCGATCCGCACAGTAATATTTCTGCCAAAGGTCTATCCGGTGAAGGATACGAGGGCCACTATTTCTGGGATACAGAAATCTACATGCTGCCTGTCTTCCTGATGACTTCTCCTGACCTGGCTCGTCAACTGCTGCTGTACCGTTATTCCAAGCTGGAGCAAGCTCGGGAACGGGCGAAGGAAATGGGGCACTCCAAGGGTGCATTGTTCCCATGGCGGACGATTTCCGGTACAGAATGCTCGTCGTTCTTCCCGTCCGGCACCGCTCAGTATCATATCAGCGCCGACGTTGCCTACAGCTACATCCAGTATTATCTGGCTGAACAGGATAACGCCTTCCTGTTGGAATACGGAGCCGAAGTATTGTTCGAAACCGCCCGCTTGTGGATGGAAATTGGCCACTACCATGAAGGCAAATTCCACCTCGACGAAGTTACTGGACCGGATGAATACACCTGTCTTGTGAACAATAACTATTACACTAACGTGATGGCTAAGCATAACTTGAAATGGGCGGCTACCAGCTTCGAGACTTTAAAATCATACGATGAGCAAGGCTTCCGCGCGCTGACTGAGCGTCTTGGCGTGACAGCTGAAGAAGTTGCGGAATGGAGCCAAGCTGCGGAAGCTATGTTGCTGCCGTTCGATGAGAAGCTGGGGATCAACCCGCAGGACGACACGTTCTTGCGCAAGGCCGTTTGGGATTTCGAAAATACACCAAAAGAGAAGCATCCGCTGCTGCTGCACTACCATCCGCTCACGCTGTATCGCTATCAGGTGTGTAAGCAGGCCGATACTGTTCTGGCCCACTTCTTGCTGGAGGATGAGCAAAGCGAAGAAACGATCCGTCGTTCTTATGATTACTACGAGAAAATCACAACCCATGATTCCTCGTTGTCATCCTGTATTTTCAGCATCATGGCCTCCAAAATCGGCTATCATGACAAGGCTTATGAATACTTCATCGAGACTGCGCGACTTGATCTTGATAATACGCACGGCAATACCAAAGACGGTCTGCATCTCGCCAACATGGGCGGCACCTGGATGGCGATTGTCTATGGCTTTGCTGGCACTCGCTTAAAAGAAAGCGGCTTGTCGCTCGCACCTTCCATCCCGTCCGGATGGGAAAAATATGCGTTCCGCTTGACCTTCCGTGGACGTCTGATTGCAGTAACCATCACTACCGGAAATGTGGAGTTGGAGCTGCTTGAGGGCGAAGCGCTGACGTTGAGCCTGTACGGACAGCCAGTAGAGCTGGACAGCTCGAAGCCGGTGGTACAAGCGCTTAAGGGGTAATCATGCTATATTCTCCTCTGTAGCGATGTAGGCACCACTGCATTGCCTAAGAGGCTGACCCAAAATAAGGCATGATCCTCGATAAGGCTCCACCTATATAAAAATCATGCAAAAACCACGAAATGGCGGTGTTCAGGAGGATTCCTGAACCCGCCATTTCTTATTTTTCTCCTATGACCGCCTTCTTGAACAAATAATGAGCAAGCAATAGACGCCCAGCCATCAGGCGTGTGGTCGTAATTGAACAACTGGAAAACTCAGACTGTCGAGAAACACCATTCTCTACAATTGTTCATGGGCAATAGCCCTGCAAATCAGGCTCAACTCCCTCATCAATGCTTGCTAAAACCAGGGCTTCAGAAGGTTGAAACTCCTGCCTGGCGGCTAACGGACCCTATCGACGTTATTCGTACATCAAGCTGCTTCTGGAGCATGTAACGGACTCAGATGCCGCTATTCCTTCCAAACCGTAGATTTCGCACAGAAATTCTACTCATAACGTCTCTGGAGTCCGCTATTTTTTGAAACGGGTGGTAGTTAGAAAATAACGGCACTGGGGTCCGTTAGCAGCATATAGGGCAGAATTAACGGTCAATTGGAGCCGCTAAAGCATGCATTTTTATGATGTTCGTCCCTGTGTTATTCAGTGAAAAACCAACCGCTCATTTAATGTGTATCAGATACCTCTTCTTCCACTCCTGCATGAACCTCCTTCGCCCGCTCCTCGTATAGGTCTCCCCATTCTTTCATCAGCAGGATCATCGGCTCTAACGTCCGCCCGAACTCTGTTAACGAATACTCCACCTTGGGTGGTACCTGGTTATAGACCTTTCTGGATATGATGCCTTCCCGCTCCAGCTCCCTTAATTGCAAGGTTAGCGTATGGTGAGTCACTTGCGGGTATATTTTGCGCAGCTCGTTGAACCGCTTGGTTCCGCTAAGCAGATAATAAATGATGACACCCTTCCATTTACCGCCGATGACGCCCAGGGTGGTCTCCACTGGACACCGTTTAGTTGTGGAATCTATCACTGCACTCATCCCTTCTAAGTATCTTTTTGGATACTGAGTATGATAATTTTGCGTACTTTTTGTATATAACTTATTTAACTATACTAAGGTTGCAAAGCGCAATTCATAAGAAAAGGAAGGAATGATCACCATGCAAAAACCAGAATCCATGCGAGCCGTTGGATATTATAAATATTTACCCATCACACATTCAGAAAGTCTGCTAGACCTCGAACTTCCAGTCCCTACTCCGCAAAGCCGAGATTTGCTTGTCCGAATCGAAGCCATCTCGGCTAATCCAGCCGATCCTATCGTACGTAAATATGAACAAGCCGGTGACGGTCCATATATCCTAGGATGGGATGCAGCAGGCGTGGTTGTAGAAGTTGGTCCTGAGTGCACATTCTTCAAGCCGGGCGATGAAGTCTTCTATGCCGGCAGTCTGGTCAGACCCGGTACCAATAGCGAGTTTCATTTGGTAGACGAACGGATCGTGGGTCGGAAGCCACAGACGCTGAACTTTGCGGATGCTGCATCACTGCCATTAACGACGATTACCGCGTGGGAGAGTTTATTTGATCGTTTAGGCATCCCTCATGCTCCCGAAATTAACCGCAACAAGTCCATTCTCATCATCGGGGCTGCTGGAGGTGTTGGATCCATCGCAGTACAGCTGGCCAGACTAGCAGGACTCACTGTGATCGGCACGGCATCGCGTCCGGAATCAGCAGCGTGGGTTCAAGAGCTTGGAGCGAAATATGTAATCAATCATTACGAGGACTTTGTGCCCCAATTGCAGCAGCACGGATTTGCTTCCGTCGACTATATCTTTTGCTTGAACAATACAGATCAACACTGGAACAAGATGACTCAGGCGATCGCTCCACAAGGTAAGATCTGTCTGATCGTAGAAAATGAAGAGCCTGTTGCGCTGAATCTGTTAAAAAGCAAAAGTGTTACCGTGGTTTGGGAGACCATGTTCACCCGATCCACGTTTCAAACAGAAGATATTATCGCACAGCATCATCTGTTGAATCGGATGGCTGAGTTGGTGGATGAGGGGAAAATTCGAACTGTAGTCACGGAGCGACTGTCCCCGATCAATGCTGCGAACCTCAAGATCGCGCATGCCAAAATGGAATCAGGGGCCGCCATTGGCAAGCTTGTGTTAGAGCACTTCAGCTAACAAAATAACATGAAATAAGTCGACCGACTTCTTGCTCGTCAGGTCGACTTTTTTTATTTTCGTTAAAAAAGACGAATTGTATCAAAGACGTTCTACATCTCGCCAAACTGCTTAACTTAATGCAATTCACTCTCTTCTTCCACTGCTTCATTATTCGCCTTCACCCGCTCTTCGTACAGGTATCCCCATTCTTTCATCATAAGGAGCATTGGCTCTAGCGTCCGCCCGAACTCCGTTAACGAATATTCCACCTTGGGTGGAACTTCATTGTAGACCTTTCTGGATATGAGACCTTCCCGCTCCAGCTCCCTTAATTGCAAAGTAAGCGTATGGTGAGTTACTTGCGGATAAATCTTGCGGATCTCATTGAACCTCTTGGTCCCGCCGAGCAGAGAATATATAATGACGCCTTTCCATTTACCACCAATTACGCCTAGGGTGGTTTCAACCGGACAGCGTGTACTTGAGGAGCTTATCACAGTATTTCATCCCTTCTATAGTATCTAACTGGATACTCAGTATGCTATTTTTGCGTACTTTTTGTATATAACTTATTAAACTATACTAAGATAGTAAAGCGCAATTCCACAAGAAAAGAAAGGATTGATCCCATATGCAAAACTCAAAATCCATGCGAGCCGTAGGATATTATGAGTATTTACCAATTACACATCCAGATAGTCTGTTAGACCTCGAAATTCCTGTCCCTACACCGCAAGGACATGATTTGCTTGTCCGAATCGAAGCCATCGCTGTCAATCCTGCCGATACAGTCGTACGTCAGTACAATCCATCTACTGAAGGTGCGCCTTATATTCTCGGATGGGATGCGTCAGGCGTCGTTGTTGAAGTCGGTCCTGAATGTACACTCTTCAAGCCAGGAGATGAAGTCTACTATGCGGGCAGTGTGATTAGACCTGGAAACAACAGCGAATTTCATTTGGTGGATGAACGGATCGTAGGCAAAAAGCCAAAAACGCTCGACTTCGCAGAAGCTGCATCACTGCCGTTAACTACGCTTACCGCTTGGGAGAGTTTGTTTGATCGTTTGGGGATTCCACATAATCCCGAAATCAACCGCAACAAATCCATTCTTATCATCGGAGCTGCCGGAGGCGTGGGCTCTATCGCAGTCCAACTTGCCAAACTGGCAGGGCTCACTGTGATTGGCACAGCATCACGTCCAGAATCAGCAGCGTGGGTTAAAGAGCTTGGAGCAGAGATTGTAATTAATCATTACGAGGACTTCCTGCCCCAATTGCAGCAGCATGGATTGGATTCCGTGGACTATATCTTCAGCCTGAACAAAGTAGACTGGAACCGTTTGACTCAGGTCATCGTTCCACAAGGGAAAATCTGCTTTATCATTGATAATGATCCGCCTGTTGAACTGGGTCAATTTTTAGGCAAAAGCGTTACACTGGTTTGGGAGAATATGTTTACACGTTCCACTTTTCAAACGAAAGACATCATCGAACAGCATCATTTATTAAATCAAATGTCTCAACTTGTCGACGAGGGAAAAATCCGGACCGCAGTCACCGAGCGGCTGTCCCCGATTAATGCCGCGAACCTCAAACTTGCGCATACCAAAATGGAAGCAAGAGGAGCTATCGGCAAGATTGTGCTGGAGCACTTCAATTAACACAGCAGCATGAGAAAGTCGACCGTCGACTTGCTTCGGCAGATCGGCTTTTTCACTTTCATTTTTTAAGAATAAAAGTCCTACAGCAAATTGACTTTAACACCCCTCCCCCATCTGGATAACTTTTCTTTCCACAGGACAAGCTAGTCCATAACCACTCCCACAGTTCGACAAAATCCGTATTTTATTCTTGACAGAAATCTAAAATTTAAATATAGTAAGCCCATCGGAATTAACCAACTGACTAATCAGTCAGGTCAAGAGGAGCGATGGAAGCTGCCCGCTATAGAGGAACAAGATCAGGATCGTCGCCAGCAGCTAATGGCCGCGGCGCTCGACTTATTTGCCCGTAAGGGATATCACGGCACCAAAATTTCCGATGTGGTCAAGGCCACCGGAGTGTCGCAAGGCACGTTTTACTGGCATTTTCAAAGTAAGGAACAGCTCACGCTGGAGCTGATTGAAGACGGCAAAGAAAAGCTGATTCTAGTCATCCAGCAAGGTTACCGCAAACACGCCGGTACGGTAGATGATATGGTAGGATCATCTGCGCGCCTGCTTACAGATTTGTTCACTTTTGCACACCAGAATCGGAATTTGATGGCTCTGCTGCTCATGAAAGGTCAGGGTGCTGATCAGCCGATCCGTGAAGCTGTCTCACAGACCTGGATTGCCTTTGAAGAAGCGTTCAAAAGCAATATAGAGCGAGCCGTAGAACTCGGAATGCTGCCCAAAACAAACAGCATGGCGCTGCGAGCCAACATTTTGGTCAGCTTGATTACAGGTGTTCTGTCCAAGTGGCTGTTCGGGCCAATGCATGACGTTGATTACCAATCGCCCTACTCCCCTGCTGCCATAGCTGAAGAAACCGCCAAATTCGAATTCCGGGGTTTGCTCGGATAACTTATAACCAGATCGTGTATAACAACATCAAAGAGAGCCAAGGAGGCCATCGTAATGACAACCAAACTAAACAAGTTTTTAAAATCCGCTTCACTGCTGAGCGTGCTCGTAATCGCACTCGCAGGCTGCGGAACGAACAACACAGCGGCACCAGCTGCTACGGATAACAATGCTGGTAATAAACCAGCCGAAACAGCCGCCGCGGACAACTCACTTGAGGTGATCAAGAAAGCTGGCAAAATCAGAATCGGGCTTATGGGCACCTATGCTCCATACAACTTCCTCAACGACAAGCATGAGATCGACGGCTTCGATGCCGACGTTGCCAAGGCCGTAGCTAAACGCATCGGCGTTGAAGCTGAATTCATCACAGGTGAATTTTCCGGGCTGATTGAAGGATTGCAAAAGGACAAATACGATGCACTCGTCAGCCAAGTCACCATTACCGATGACCGTAAGAAGACGATGGACTTCTCTACGCCTTACATCAAGAATGCTGTCAACGTAATCGTCAAAGGTGACAACACAACCATCAAAAGTCTTGAGGACTTCAAAGGTAAGAAGATCGGTGTCGGACTAGGCACGAACGATGAGAAATATTTGCGCGATGAAGCCATGCCGAAAGTCGGCAAGTTTGAAATTGCTACGTATAACGATGTGATCACCTCGCTCAAGGATCTGAACGTTGGCCGCATCGATGCCACGATCAATAACACTTTTGCCATCCAGCCACTGGTTGAGAAAAATCACTTCAATGTCAAGGCGGTCGGCGAGCCGATTAAAGAGGACTTTGCGGGTATCGCGATTCGCAAGAACAATCCGGAGCTGCTGGATGCCATCAATAAAGCACTGGATGAAATGAAGACGGACGGGACGTTCAAAGAGATTTTCCAAAAATGGTTTAAAGTTGACCCTAACATCTAATTAGTGTGAACGTGGAGGATGCACGGCATGGAACTGGTGTTACAGAACTTCCAATTTCTATTGACAGGCGCTTATTATACGCTGTTGATCACAATCGTCTCAATGTTCTTCGGCTTGATCATTGGGCTGCTTCTCGCCCTTGCCCGTCTCAAAGGAAATTGGCTGCTTAGCGGTCTGGCCAAAGGTTACGTGTCCATCGTTCGCGGCACCCCGATTTTGGTTCAGATTTTCATTATCTATTTCGGACTCCCCGATTACGGGATCACACTGGGGCCGCTCACTGCGGCCTTTATTTCGCTCAGCATCAACATTGGTGCTTACTTGTCCGAGACCTTCCGCGGTGCGATTCTATCCGTACCTAAAGGACAGACGGAAGCCGCACAGTCACTTGGCCTAACCTCTTGGCAGACCATGCGTAGAGTAGTTCTCCCGCAGGCAGCCAGAGTAGCCATTCCGCCGATGGGCAATACATTTATCGGAATGCTGAAAGAAACATCGCTTGTGTCTGTTGTAACAGTGACCGAGCTGCTGCGCTCCGCCCAACTGCTGATTGCACAGTATTACGTGGCTATGCCGTTTTATATCGCTATTGCTATTATGTATTGGGTGATGAGTGTGTTCTTTTCATTCATTTTGAACCGTATCGAAAACCGTTTATCAAAAGCTTATTAAGGGCGTGTGATGTTCATGATCGAGGTCAAACAACTCGGCAAAAGCTTCGGCGATCTTGTCGTATTTCGCGATATTCATCTGCAAATCCATCCCCGTGAAATTGTCGTTCTGGTCGGCCCCAGCGGCTCCGGCAAAAGCACACTGTTACGCTGTCTGAACGGCCTGGAAGAACCGGACGCGGGATCGATTGTGATTGGAGATGCGTCATGGGACGTCTCGATGAATGCTAACAGCAAGAAAGCGGCAATTCGGAACATTCGCACTTCAACAGGTATGGTGTTCCAGTCGTTCAATCTGTTTCCCCACATGACGGTTCTGGAGAATGTCATTATGGCTCCTACGATTGTCAAAAAGATGAGCCGCAGCCAAGCCGTCGAAATCGGAGAGTCACTATTGTCCAAGGTCGGTCTGCTTAGCAAAAAGGATGAATATCCTTCCCGCCTGTCCGGCGGACAGCAGCAGCGGGTTGCAATTGCCCGTGCGCTCGCCATGCAGCCGGAGATCATGCTGTTCGACGAGCCAACGTCGGCGCTGGACCCGGAACTGACAGGTGAAGTGCTGGCCGTCATGAAACAGCTGGCTAAGGAAGGCATGACGATGATCGTCGTGACCCATGAGATGAAGTTCGCACGGGAAGTGGCGAACCGGGTGATTTTTATGAGTGATGGAGTTATTCAGGAAGAAAATACGCCGGAGCAATTTTTCAAACAGCCGAAGACTGATCGTGCGCGGAAATTCTTACGGCAAATCGAAGGCGTACCAGACATAGAGTATCAAGTTTGATTCAAAGGAGTGGACAATGGGATGCCCAGCAAAACAGAGCATTTGAAGAACGTCGCGGAACGAGCGCGGGCAATCATGGAGAAGGAGAATGTGGATGCGCTCGTGGCGTCAAGCTGTGAGAATTTCTACTACCTGTCCGGCCATCCCAGCACGTTCATGTATACGCTGCGTATGAGCGAAGTTGCGCTGGCCGTCATGTTCCGTGATCCGAACCGGCCTACGGTCATCATTATGAATGAATTCGAAGCCGCCGGTGTTCCGGCGGACCTGCCACAGTGCGAGCTTCGTACATACCCGACCTGGGTCGACGTGGACGATCCGCTTGGGTTACGTGGTGCCAAGTATGAAGGACGCCGGCCCGTGAACCATCAGGTGCAGGAGATGTTCGGACTATTGGGACAGGTGCTGGCCGAATATGGCATAGAAAGTGGTAGAGTTGCTGTAGAGCTAGGCGCCATGCGTTATCCTGCTGTTACTGCGTTGCGTGAAGCCATTCCCGGCCTTCAGCTGGCAGAAGCAGGACCGATTCTTACCGAGCTGCGGTCGATCAAGACAGCTTGGGAGATCGCGCAATTGCGCAAGAGCTGCGATTACGCGGAGATCGGCATCGCTGAGACGATCAAGGGCATTCGAGCTGGTCATTCGGCAAAAGAAATTGCTGATGCGTTCCGGCTCGCTTTGCTAACTCATGCGGACGGCTTCGAATCCCGTTTTCATATGATATCGGTTGGCGATCATTTTGCACCCGCGCATGTTTTTGATACCCGGCCGAGCAAGCCAGGCGACCTCATCAAATTCGATGTCGGTGTCGATGTAGCCGGCTATGGCTCGGATATTGCACGGACCTTTGTGCTTGGTTCTCCATCGGATACGGTCACGCGCATTTATGGCGCGCTGCGAGCCGGACACGACCGGCTGCTGGAGATCATCGAACCGGGCTTGCCGATGAAGAATGCTTTTGACGAAGTGATGCCGCTGATTCGTAAGTCCGGAATCCCGAATTACAATCGCGGCCACCTGGGGCACAGCGCAGGATTGAGCCTTGCTGCCGAGGAAGCACCCTTCCTCAGCCCATCGGAAGAAACCCTTTTTCGCCCTGGCATGGTCATTTGTCTGGAGACACCTTACTACGGCTACGGTATCGGTTCGATCATGATCGAGGATATGGTGCTGGTGACAGACAACGGCTGTGAGCGACTGAATAAGCTATCGCGTGATTTGATATCGCTGTAACTGGATTTACTGTAATGAACAAAAGGACAAAAGGACAAAAGGACAAAAGGACAAAAGACGCGTTTACGCGGTCTTTTGTCCTTTTCTGTTGCCTAAACATATACGAATCTCGTCGACCGCACGGATGAATCAACCGACTGGTCGTGACACACTTTGGGCGCTTTTACGTCGCTTTTCACGGCGAAGGATGGTGGCAACCGTGATAACCCCAGCAATCGCCAACAAAGGAGATGCCATACCAGCGAGCGGAAGCGACGATGTACCATGTCCCGCGAAGATGCTCACATCCCAGAGTCCGTGCACGAACATGGAGGCTATGAGCGATCCGGTCGACCGCCGGGAGAGGTAGAAGATCGAACCGAGGCCGCAAGCCATCAATACCTGGAACAATGCACCCGCCCCGAGGCCCAGGAATATGTCCGGCAGGTGGAAGACTGCGAACATCGCTGATGAGAGTAACCAGACCCCGGTTTCACCGAAGCGGCTGCGCAGTGCGACTATCAATTGACCTCGGTGGATAGTCTCCTCATTGAAACCAACCAGGATGCTGCCGACGAAGAGATATAGCCACATGAGGGGCGTAACACGGGTGAAATCAGCGATCAGCATGTTCACAATCGCGATGACCGCCATGATGATCGGGAGAGTCATCGTCCACCCTGAAAGACTCCGCCTTTCAACCAGGCTGGGGCGCCACCAACCGTAGATCGTGACTATTGTGAAGGCCAGCACGGCACCGCCGGCCATTGGTATTACGTACCAGAGAAGAAGGGTCTCCTCACTCTCACCTATTCGCCTGTAGTTGACGCCGTTGGACACGAAGAGCGCGTAGAAGACTGCGATGTAGAGGAAATATCCGAGAACACCCCATTTCACGCGGGGACGAACTCGAAGGCTGGGATTCGAATCTTGCAGCATGTCCCTATTATTTGACATCATAATCACTCCTACTATAAATAAATATTTTCTTTCATTAACTCAAGTCCGCGGAAGTCGATCCCCCGTGCGACATGTGTTTCTTTTGCTATGTCTACTCCGGTTCATTTTATTCACTTGGCTTAAGCAGGCCATTGCGATCGTGGAAGCGCAGCGTCCTTCCTGTCGTCGCGGTCAGCTTGGCGAATGAGCCAATTGAATATGTCTTTTTTATCATTCTCAGCCCCTTTCTAGCGCCAGTATATCCCTTGACGCAACGTCAAGGGCAAGCATTTCTTTGATCTTATTAATGAGGAAAAATCAGCAAAATCCTCCCCCGATTATCAAGCATTTTTTTAACTTCAATCAAAAAAAGAAAGCCATAGCTAAAACTCCCGTATTGAATGGATCTGCCAACACATTCAATGGAAAGTTCAGTATGACTTCAATAACCGATTCACTTGCCACAACCTTAGACTTTAATTGTAAGCATCGCCTTCTTTGGCATCAATTGTGGAGTAGAAATCGTCAGTGTTAGCAACACCTGCATTTACCCCGACTTTATTGGGCGCATGTGCATGGATGGTTAGCAGCAATTGTTTCAGCTCAATATAAAATTGCACTTAATTAGGAAATACTCTTAGCTGCAACCATTTTAAGGTACAAAAATGCCGTTATTTACTCTTTTGAAGGCAATAGAAGAATCTCTTCTCTCCTCAGAGATGGTTTTTAATACGAACTATCAAGTTAACTCTTCAACTCAGCTAAATGTGAGGTATCGTTAAAGATATGCAGTTCATGTTGCTGATAGCCATTGGTCTGTAAAAGAGAGATACTGCCGACCGAAGCCTTAAAGTGCGATTTTTCTAACATATCAATGTTAAACCCCATCCACCAAGCAATGATATAGCCTAATGTTCCGCCATGCGTCGCTATAATTAAATTTTTCTGTTCCGTATGAATGATCCGTTCCATACAATCACAGACGCGCAAATAAAATTCCTTCCATGTCTCCCCGCCCTGAAACTCCTGATAATCTATATGAAAGCCGCGTTCTCCCATAGGGTTCCTATTCGCCTTTGCCCATTCTTTTGTTTTTCCAATTGCAGCTCCAGTATTGATTTCCCGCAGGCCTGCCTCTTCGATCACATTTAGTTCTAGATGCTTTCCAATAATATCTGCCGTTTGCTTAGCCCGCATTAAATCTGAAGCGTACAGCACGTACTCTTCTTTAGCTAGTTCACTCTTTAATTTTAGGCCAACCCGCTCGGCCTGCTTCATCCCTAGATCAGTCAGAGGCGTATCAGTCCAACCGCCCGACATATTGTTGATGTGATGCTCTGACTGGCAATGTTGAATAATATAAATTTTTCTCATCTCTAGTCCCCTCCCCATGGGTTTGTTCAACATTTTTAACATATATTATTAAAATTTTCAATAGAACAACCTACGAAAAGTGAGTGGATCCAACATGTCTCGGGTACTCGTTTTGTTGTGAATGATTGTCGTAAACAACGACTTGACATTCCATTTATATACATATAACATACGTTATATAACGATAGTTATTTATGAATCAATCTACTGTGGAGATGATACAATGCCCCCAAAAGCAGAAATAACCAAAGAAAAAGTTTTAGAGGCAGCATTTGAAATGGTTCGAGAGCAAGGACTTGATGTTCTGACAGCCAGAAGTATTTCGCAAAAACTAAAGTGCTCGACCCAGCCTATTTACAGCGTGTATGGAAACATGGAAGAGTTAAAAGATGATGTCTTTAATCAAGTTGCAACTTTTGCACTGACCAGCATGAAACAATACGACAATAACAGCAACGCACCTGCTATGAATTTTGCGATCGGGTGCCTGCTCTTCGCTCAAAATGAGAAACATCTATTCAGAGTTCTGTTCCTTTCTGATTATGGTGGTGACTATTTCAAACGGAATAAAGATAGACTCCAAGAGGAGATGTATACCGCCTTTCTACAAATCGATAACCGCTTAAGTATGCTGGAAAAGAGTAAGATCGAGAAAATCTTTTATAAGCTTTCCTTGTATTGGCTTGGAATTGGAACGATGATCAACACCAATATGTCCGAGCTCGATATTCACGAGGCTACAGAAATGCTCGAAGAAATGTACACAACGTTAACAATAAAAGAAGGCTTACACAATTAACCCTCACTTATAAAAATCCTAAAAAGGAGCGCGCGGCATGATCAGTAAACTGGGCAAAAAAATAGGAGAAGGCGGATGTTCGGAAGTATTCGAATGGGACGGCGCAGGAAAGATTGTCAAACTGGCAAAGCCTAACACCAGTCTCGCTGCCTTGCAAGCAGAATTGCATCATTCCCGAATCGCCAGGGAATGCGGGTTGCCTGTTCCTCAGCCATATGAACTGGTACATATAGGAGGCCGATCCGGTATCGTGTTTGAAAGGATTTATGGAGAGTCAATCATGGAACGTTTTATCAACGGCATACTACAGCCCTCCAGCCCGCAGCAACCACTTACTGTATACGATGATTATAATGACGTTCTAGCTACAGCTCAGCTCTTGTATCAAATCCACACGCATTCCATGTCCAATATGCCGAGTCAAAGAGACAATCTCAAGTATGATATTCGCCGTGCTCATTATTTGTCCGAGACTGATAAAACAGCAGTAATCAACCAATTAAATCAGTTACCGTTAAAGCATCAGCTGTGTCATGGCGATCCAAACCCAAACAATATATTGTTCCGGAATAATGAAGCAGTGATTATTGATTGGAACAATGCTTCGATCGGAAATCCGGAAGCGGACTTGGCCGAATATATCATTATGATTGGATATGCGATATTGCCCGATCATCTCCCATCAGAAGCAAGTACCGCTCTAAACGCCACGCGAGAAAATATCATTACCATATTTATGGACGAATACGAGCGGCTCTCCGGCATCAGTTATGCGGATATCGAGCCTTGGATTATACCTGTAGCAGCACGCAAACTTTCCGCTGATGGAATATCGGAAAAGGAGAAAAATTTGCTCGTAAACGAGATTAAAAAAGGGCTCCGTTGCACCTCCTTATAGTGGGTTTTATTGTACCAACATTAATTATGTTTAATCTTTACCCGCTTCAACTTAAACTTATCTTCTACAATTGTACTAATGGTTAGAATGCGGGGAGGCTGTACAGGTGCAAGTGATTTTAGACAGAATACGAGCATTATTTGTAGAAGAGCTAGGTGACAACAATTTAGTTGGAGTCTATCTGCACGGTTCTTTGGCTATGGATTGTTTTAATCCTGCAAAGAGTGATATTGATGTATTGATTGTGGTAAAAGAAACATTATCCGTCTTAGCTACACAACAGATCTCACAAAGACTTCTGTTACTCCATGACGATATCGAGAATAGCATTGAATGCAGCATCATCCTGGAGAAATTTTTAACTGAGTTTGTGTATCCAACACCCTGTGAGTATCATTTCTCGGATTTTCATCGGGAGCAGTATCGGACTAACGAGCATTACTTGTGCGGAGGGTATGAGGATAAAGACTTAGCCTCTCAAATAGCCGTAGCCTACCACAGGGGTAGGGCTTTATATGGCAGTCCACTTGCAGAGTGTTATCCACCGATTGAAAGGCAATACTATCTTGCCTCCATCCTGTACGACATCGAATGTGCATCCGATGAGATTTTGGATAAACCAATGTATGTAACGTTAAATCTATGTAGAGTGCTTTACTTTATTAGAAAGGGTGCAATCTCCTCCAAAAAAGAAGGGGGAATTTGGGGAACTGAGAATTTGCCAAGTAAATACCATGACCTGGTTCAATGCTATTTAGAGGAGTATACAAGGGGAAGCGTAAATATAAATATAGCTCCAGCCCGGCTTTCGGAATTTGCCGAATATATGCTGCTTGAAATACAGCAGGAACTCACGGGTGAGAGAAAATACAAATGCCCCCGAGTTTGAAATGACGTACGATCGTGGAAACAACATGTATGAAATGGAAATTTGGATTCCAGTCGTTAAGAGACCTGTTTCTTAGAAAAAAAAGAGCAACACGAGTGTCCCACTTCGTGTCGCTCTTTTTTATTTACAAAATATCAATACCGTCCCATAGTGCTTCATAAATCGTTTATAATCAGCATTCCCGCTTAACACAATGATGGCAGGATGAGCATTTACTTTGCGCTGCTTTAATATCGCCAACAACTCGTTTGATGTAAGGCAATAAAATTTACCGGCTTCATACCGAATTAGCAAAGGGGGGTGAGCGGCTATATCATCGATGGTTTGGTCCTCTCCCCCACGCACTGATCCTTCCTCCTGAATAAGCCGCAGCGGAAACTTCACAACACCGTAATACAAACGCTCTTCCTTCATGATATCATCCAGACTTAGAGCTACTTTTTGGGTGAGCAGCAGATAACAGTGAATCCATTCTTCCAGCATCCCGACATTCGTATATTGTACTGCTGATTCCAATGTGGGAGCGTATGTGATATGCCCATCATTTTTCTTAGAATAGATGATTTTCTTGATAGAATCCAAGGATAAAAAGTATTCATCCGCAAGCTCAGACACTGTCACTCCATGACCATACTTATTGCGAATCATGCGATTGCGCTTCTGCAAGGTCCCCCGGTAACCTGACGTTTCGCCCCATGCTCTTTTTTCCTCTCCGGAGGGAATATATAGCAGCTTGCCTGCCGCATATTTCTGCAATTCTTTGAGTAGTTCCGCTGGCAGGATATCACCGGCATTCTCATATTTCATCTCATCACCATCTATATAGATATAGCATCCATTCGGTCTTTCAATTCACTGATCGACTTCACAATTGAGCTGCAGGATCCCGTGTCATCAATAGATGCATGCCAGCGCAAGACATCGATTCCTTTATAATACGCCATACACAGGAATCTTTCCTTGTAATTCGGGATAACGATTCCTCTTTTCTTACTATACTCGGCCAACAATTCTGGAATTCTTAAGTATGGCTTATTCAAATCCATAATGGCAAAATCCAAAAGGAAATCGCAAATGCCGGAGTAGCTCCAGTCAGGAAATCCCACCGTGGTCTGCCCATCTGTAATCATATTTTCAAAAAACGTATTATTATTGACCAAAAACCGCTGGCCTTCACAATAAGAAATCCGCTTCTCCATTTCTTTGAAGTACTTGTCAAAAAATTCTCGTTCTAACACAGTCGTTTCGAACAACTCTTTCCAATTCAGCCAATACCCCTCACGGTCATCTGCAAAGTTATCGATCAGGAAATCTCTGCAGGTTCCGTAGGCCACTTTGCATTCCTCGTCGAATTCCCCATAGCCCTCTACGCTTGAAATATCGGATGAGCTAATATCGAAAATCTTGTCAAAAAACAACTCATAATGTTCTGCGAACTGCTCCGGACTTAATTGATCGGCAATGAACCCGGCTGGTGTCATGCTTACTTTTTCCGAAAGTATCGACTTAATAATATTATCTTTACTCATCTTATAATTTCCCCTCTCGTACTCTATTTATTAGGCCATCAGCTGCGCATCTGATAATGAAATCATAGCATTGGAAATGCCTGGGATATAGGTCGTGAACATCTTAAATAAACTTTACATACACGCCAGAAATACATTAGTGCTACATATTTTGCTTGTTATGAAGTGCCTGAAGGTAATGATATTCCAGAAGACATGGTGAGCTTTAAACTTCCTGGTCATACTTATGCAAAGGTTACTTGTACCAATAAAACAATCCAAGATGGGTACGGTTATGTATTTGATTGGATGCAAAAGAGTGGGCATAAGCAGCTAAGCGAAGCTTGTTCTATTGAGATTTTTTATATCGAAGAAACAGATGAGGAGAAGGTCGAGCTTTTAATACCTGTCGAATAACAAATGCATTCGATACCTCAATATTTCGCCTGTTACGAAGGCGGTTTTCTTTTTACATGTTAGCGATGTTCCGTTACAATTGGCTCAGCCGAATGGAACAATAGCCATTGTCTCATGGGGTGAATTCCCTCGCCAGATGATCGCGCATGCGAAAAGGAAATGGAGTGAAATGGATGAACGTTGTAATTGCGGCGGGTCGCCGTCATTCCGTTGGACTTAGGTCGGACGGTACGGCGATTGCTGTCGGTGATAATAAATATGGTCAATGCAATGTGAGCGGCTGGCGCGATATTGTGGCGGTTGCGGCGGGTAATGTCCATATGGCGACGAACACGGGTAATGCTCATACAATCGGTCTTATTGCACACGGCACAGTGGTTGCTGTGGGTTGGAATAAGCATGACCAATGCAATGTAAGTGACTGGCACGATATTGTAGCGGTTGCAGCAGGTTGGCGTCGTTCCGTCGGACTTAAATCGGATGGCACGGTGGTCGCTGTAGGTCGAAATCATGAAGGTCAATG
The DNA here is from genome assembly GCF_058133325.1 of Paenibacillus sp. MAHUQ-45. Lineage (NCBI taxonomy): Bacteria > Bacillati > Bacillota > Bacilli > Caryophanales > Paenibacillaceae > Paenibacillus > Paenibacillus sp. MAHUQ-45. The sequence goes on along the minus strand of NZ_JBYUPV010000009.1, from coordinate 215,764 downwards.
CAATGTTAGTGGCTGGTATGATATTGTTGCGGTTGCAGCGGGTGACTGGCATACTGTCGGGCTTAAATCAGACGGTACGGTGACAGCTGTCGGTAATAATCGGTATGACCAATGCAATGTAAGCGGATGGCATGACATAGTGGCGACAGCTGCGGGTTACCTTCATACCCTCGGGCTTAAATCGGACGGCACGGTGGCTGCTGTGGGATTGAACAAGCATGGCCAATGCAATGTAAGCGACTGGCATGGTATTGTGGCGATAGCGGCGGGTAGTTATCATACCATTGGGCTTAAATCAGACGGTACGGTGTCGGCTGTCGGTGCTAATCAATATGGCCAATGTGATGTAAGCAGTTGGTGCGATATTGTGGCGATTGCGGCAGGTTGCGCTCATACCCTTGGGCTTAAATCAGACGGCACGATGGTTGCTGTGGGTGATAATGAATTTGGCCAATGCGATGTAAGCGGTTGGCGTGGCATCCGCACCCATTCTTGTAACTCTACAAGCAAGCCATAGGCAGCTACATGCGTGTGGTTCACCCCATAAGGTACTATGTCCAAAAGCCACATCGGGATTTCTTCCGGCGCGGCTTTTCGTCATTTTTTCCAACATACGCTTAGATTAATGGATTGTGTGTATGTTTGCTTTACGAGCTTCATTACAGAAGAAACGAATGAGCTTGCGGTGAATGCCCGGAAAAAGAATAAAGAAAATATCGCTCATCCGCCGAAAAGGCATTGGACAGATTAAAGGCTCATTTCGTTCAAGTCCTCTTAAAGCGATACGTGCAAATTGCTCGGGACTCATCATTTTTCTTTTCTTCATTTGCTCATTCATTTTCACTTTGTCGATGTTGATTCCTTCAGCCGTTGAAAAAATGGACGTATTTACGAATGTTGGACATAATGTGCTTACCTTTACACCGAACGTTTCCGCCTCATAGTGGAGAGATGTCGTCAAGCCTACGATAGCATGCTTGGTTGTCGCATAAGCCGCAGCCGTTGGCGAAGGTCCTAGTCCTGCCACAGAGGCGGTATTGGCGATGTGATCGAAGCCTTGCTTTTTCATTAGGGAATACGCTGCTTGAGTGCCATGGATCACGCTCCAGAGATTAACGTTTACGATTCTCTCCCAATGCTCTCGTGACATATCGTACAGTTCCCCATACATTGCGATCCCCGCATTATTAAACATATAATCCAGTCTCCCATGTTCCCCATATACACTGTGCACCATCGCCTCAATCTGATTGGCATCCGTAACATCCAATTTTAAAAATTGTGCATGACCACCCTCTTGTTCAATCCCACTAACCACCTGTTTACCGCCCTGCTCATCAATATCAGCAATGACGACGAATACATGGTTACTCGCTAATTGATTAGCAATCGCCTTCCCAATACCCGAAGCACCACCCGTTACAATCGCTACTTGGTTCAAAGCGTTCACGACCATCACACTCCTAATGAATGTAGTTAAAAACATTAGTACAATCGTTCTATTCTTAACAGAGAGAATTCTTATGATTTCAGAATCCCCTTTAGAAAGATGGTGACGCTTTGTTGAAACATCCCCCGCAACATGTCATAGTCCATCGTATAGATATGCTGGCATAATGCGCCTAACCAATTCCCGAACAGAAATGTTGCAGTCTGTACATCCTCGATAACAAATTCATTGCTTTCGACTCCATATTGGAAAATAGCCTCGTACGCGCGCATAGGTGTTGATACCAGATCGTATAGTTGCTTGGCCATTTCCGGCGATGAAGCCGGATTCCCCATTAATTCCTGATGGACCTTGAGCAGCGGGGTTTTGTAATTATCTAGCACAAAGATGGCTACTGCATACAATTTTTCTGTTGCCGTCGGATAGTTTGGCGAGAGAGCGTCCCATTTGTCACCCCACACCCGCATAGCATCTTGAGCTATAGTAATGAACAGCTTTTCCTTATTCTCAAAATGGTAATATACATGCCCTTTGCTAAAACCCGATTCCTTGGAAATATCCGAAATTGATGTTCCTGCAAAGCCCTTTTGCGAAAAAAGTTGCGCCGCTTTCTCCGCAATGATCTTCCTTGTCTGATCACTATCATAATGCCGCTTCATTGTTCTCATCCCTTTTGAACGATCGTTCTATTGATAGCATAACGGATTGACGGCTCATTTACAAGAAGTGGAAGAGAGATTTATTCACTCCTTTGGATGATAGAATTAAATCCCCGTTCATACCCACAAAAAAGAGGAACAAATGGCTACCATTAAATCGGCAGCCACTCTGTTCCCTTAACCTTTTTAGCTTTCGAATTCGCCCTTCGTTAAGCCAAAGACATATTCATCGAAGTGTTGTCCTTTGGAATAAATCATATTCCGTAGTCTGCCCTCTTGTACGAATCCAAGACGCTCCTGGAGGGCAATCGAACCTTCGTTAAAAGCATAGACATGTGCGGTCACTTTCTGATAACGTAACTCCTCGAAATAATAGCGTAACAGGATCGTAACTGCTTCAGAAGCATAACCCTTACGCCAGTGTTCTCGAAAAACGGCTACACCATACTTAAAAGTCCCATGCCGCGTATCACAGCCATGCGTATTAATACTGCCTACAAGATTGCCGTCGAGCGTTTCAATCGCTAGCATGATGCTATCACCCTCTGGCCCTTTTGACGCTTGATGCTCAGCCCAACTCTTCGTACCTTCTTCTGATCTTGGAAAATAGATCATATCGCAAAGTCTGGCACTTTCAGAATCGAAATCATTATTGTGGAACTTGTCCCAGTCGGTAGGTACAATCGCTCGTAATCTAACTTTATCGCCAGTCCAAATGTTGCTAATCATATAAACCCTCCTAAAGTAAATTGAAAATCTCCCGTTCCTCGCAAAAAGAGGTGGAGATCTTGCACGAGGATCTATATTTCTGATTATGAACTACATTGTTCTCACTCCTTTCGTGTAACGGGCCTTAAAAAGGTGTTGCCGCCAGCAGCGTCTTGTACATTTTAACAGCAGTCAAATGCTGGCCTTCATGGTATAGATTGAGGCTGAGGAATTCCTCTACTGATCCTAGCTTCATTCCGCCCGACGTAGTATACGGCGGCACGATAGGTTCTTCAAGGCGATCTGCCAAACTACGCTGAATGCGCTGCGGCTGCTCCCGCAGAAGGATCTTCAGTTCTTCGAGACTCGGAAGCACTAGAGAAGCAGGAGCGGTAAGCGGCGATGTGCCGTTCTCGAACAGCTCTGGAAATCCTTCAGGTAAATGCAGTGGTAGCCCGATACTTTTGAAAGCAAAGCGCTCGTTCAAAGTGTATACATGTCCCAAATGCCAGTGAATGTGATTGCGGAACCCCTGCGGAATACGTAACGCCGTTTTCTCGTCCAGTCCTTCCACGCTCTTTAATAGTTGTGCTCGTATATAAGCTGATTGGCTGAATAAGTAATGTTCCATTGATCTTACCCCTTAGCAATATTGATCTCTATTTATTCCATGAACGTGCTAGAAAATCCTTTTATACCAATCGGACGAAGGTTCAATGACGACAATAACTAGCAGGGATAATCCCCACTTGAATCGTACAATGAAGGGCTTTTATAAAAAAAGAGAGCGTCCACGTACCGGACCCTCTCCTTTACTTGTTTAGGTGGAAAATGAGGTTGTTGCACCTTTCCCCGGCAGCGGAGCGCTGGCTGGTTCAAGCCTGTCGGCTTCGGCCTTCCGCAGCACTTTCTGACCGCGCCAGCGCAGCAGGACGCACAGTCCTCTAACTAATTCATCAGCAATCATGCAGCAGTAAATTCCAATTAACCCCCATCCGGCCCAAATCCCGAAGACGTAGGAGCAACCAACGCCGATCAGCGACATAGAAGCAATGGACGTATACATCATATACCGGGTATCACCGATGGCACTTAGGGCGTTGCCCATGCCCATGTTGAGCATTTTGGACGGCTGCAGAATCAGATTAATGGCCAGCAGCGACACACCAAGTGCGAGGATTCCCGGATCTGTGGTAAACAGCCCCAGTATCTTCCGTCCGAACAAGAAGAGCAGCAGCATGTTCCCCATCACAACTGCAAGCCCGATGAACAGAGTGCGATAAGCCAGTTTGTAGGCTTCCCGCGTCTTCCCTCCTCCGTATAAATGGGCAATTTGAATCTGTCCGGCCAAGGCGACAGCGTACCCCAAGGTGAAGCAGTAAGATTCCAGTGTGTTCAGGTAGGTGCGCGCAGCCAAAGCTTCTGAGCCAAGCACAGCCAGGAACGAGTAGACGATCAGCTGTGAGAAGACCCAGCAAGATGAATTGACACCAAGCGGCCAACCGATCTTCAGAATTTCTCTGAACAGCCGCCGGTCAAAAATGAGGAAATCCTTCAGCTTAATTCTAATTTCAAATGCGCGTCTAAACATCATGGACAGCATAAGCAGCCCGATTGCCCGGCTTATGATCGTGGAGATCGCCACTCCCGCAAGTCCTAGCTTCGGCATGCCCATCACACCGAAAATAAACAGATAATTCAGAATAATATGAACAACATTGACCATAATCCCGGTATACATCGGTCCCCGTGTATTACCAGTATTGCGGATCGCCGTTCCGAGTGAAGCGATCAGGCCAACCATGAACAAACCGCCGCCGACATGCGCAATATAAACATTAGAGAGCGGACGAAGATTATCCGAAATATTCAATATCCCGCCAATCGGAGCAGCGAAGAAGAATAGCAGGATGCTAACGACTATACCGATAACCAAGCTCGCTGATACGCCCATAATCGCCAGCGTACGCGCCTCTTTGATCTTTTTCGAACCCATCCGCTGGGCGATCAGAATACCCGCGCCTCCGGCAAATGTCGTAAATAATGTAGTTAATGCGTTGAATAATTGGTTCGAGATCCCGACAACCGCGACCGCATCATCCGAGATCCGGCTGACCATCAGCGTATCCACCGTCCCCAGCAAAGTCTGGAGAAAAATCTCCAGGAATATAGGCCAGGCTAGCATCCACAGCCCAAATCCTCCAGTATCCTTTTTCACAAAACAAACCCTCCTTGCAAGTATACCAACCCTGATGTTCTGTCTACATTGACATGATTTATCTCCGTGACTAGTATATGATTATAGAGGAAAACGAACAGATTAAAGTACAAATAATCAACCAAAACTTTCAATATTCCAACTTGAACGAAAGGAGTTGTCCGGGTGGCTATACTACATTTCACCGTCCCTCCGATGCTGCATTATATTGTAAGCGGGCTGCATTATTTCGAAGCGGGCCACCGCCATATCGGGCGCCACCACATTGGTGCATTCGATCTATTAGTCGTGAAAAGCGGCTGTCTGTACATGGGGGAAGAGGAGTTGCGCTTTGAGGTTAAGGCGGGGGAGATGTTGATTCTTCGACCGGGCAACCATCATTTCGGCACAATGGATTGTACAGAACGGACTACGTATTATTGGCTACACTTTCATACGGCAGGATGCTGGAGTGTATCAGATGAGTACTCACCTCTGCCGGGTGGTAGCCCCATGGGCAGTGAGCTCCAGAATTCACAGCTATTCGAGGTCCGTCCGTTCACGCTTAGCCTGCCCCAGTACGCTGCGCTGCGGCAACCGCAGACCGTTCAAAGCCTGCTGGACCAGCTCATTCAGCTCGGCCCCAGTGCTCATCTGAGCGCTACACCGCTACGGCAGCAGCTTTTGTTCCAGGAGGTCATTCAGCATCTGACAGATTCCCTGAATAATGAGCGAAGCACGCCCTCCAGATCATGCGCCGAACAGACTGCCTCCTATCTGCGCACCCATTACCGTGAGGACATTACCGCGAAGCGGCTCGGAGAGCATCTGAATTTCCATCCCGTCTACATCGCACGCTGCATGGGTAAGGAATACGGCTGCTCGCCGATGGAATACTTGCTACATTACCGGATTCAACAGAGTAAGCTGCTCCTGATGCAGACCGATTATCCGGTGGCCCGCATCGCCGAAGAGGTTGGCTTCAATCATGTTCCGTATTTCAGCTCCAGCTTTGCCAAAATCGAAGGAATGTCGCCTCGGAAATACCGCCAGCAGTTCTCGTGAATCATCAGAAGCATATTTGCTCGGTGGACGATATATTATGCTTGTGAAGGGGCTTATAACCGATGCTCAATATCTTTTGGGAGGAGTGTGTCTTCTAAATGAAACATCAGTTGAGCCATAATATCCTTTGTATGATTGTTATAAGTCTAATTGCTAACATGAGCGGAAGTATGATACTTCCGCTCTTCGCAATTTATGTAGAGCAGTATGGAATTACGGCTTTTAGTGTGAGTGTGTTGTTCTCGCTTTTTTATGTAGGAAGATTTCTTGGTGGAGGCATTACGGGAAAGCTCTATAGTCAAATTGGAGCTAAACGTATAGGGATAGGGTTACTGTGTGCAGAAATCATATGTATGGTTATCTTCCCATTAGCTACGAGTTTCTGGCTCCTTGCCGTGCTGCGACTTATCCAAGGTTTGGTAGCCATTGGGCTTAGTGTATTCGTGAGAATTACCATAAACAATCTAAGTACTAGTGAAAACCGCGGGATCTTGAATGGCTACATGAGCAGTAGTGAAGGGGCAGGAATGATCCTAGGCCCTGTTATGAGTGGTGTCATTGTTTTGTATTTCTCGCTCTCGGTTCCATTCTATGTAGTGGCATTCCTCGCTTTCATTTCTCTAATCGCTGTATCTAGAATCGTTTTCCCTAAAGACTACACTCACCTACACAACGAAGGTACAGAAGGAGAAGAGCCAGCGAAAAAATTAACCGGACAGCTCTTTTTATATTCGAGTGTTCATTTCATTGAGATGAGTGCATACGCGATTTTTTTAACCTATTTCTCCGTATACGCAAAGTATAAGTTGGGTTGGGACACCTTTGACATTAGTCTTGCCTTTGCCATCGTCGGAATAGCTACGTTCTTATCTGCTCCCCTCATCGGTAAGCTATCCGACATTCTTAAAGACAGATTACTGCTATGTATTATAGGACTATTGTTAATCATCGTAGAAATTATCTTCTTTTTATTCTTTAACGAAAAATGGGTCGTTTATTTAGGAATGCTTATCGGCGGAGTGGGTGGAGCGAGTTATCTCGATTCATTTTTTTCACATATTGGAGACGTTATTCCAGAAAGACAACGAAGCGTATTTATGGGGAATTTGGCTTCTTTATCAGAATTGGGGGCCATTATCTCGCCACTTATCGCTGGTGTACTTATTGAAAAAATCAATATTACAGCTCCGTTCTATTACAATATTATTCTTGTCATCATTGCCATGTTCATTCAGGTAATTGTGCGATCAAAGCTTAAAAAGAAATAAGAACCTTCAGTATGCCTGATTCTCCGCATATAGCTTACCAATCACTTGATTGATTTCTTTAGCGGAGTCGGTAATTACTTTCAATGAATCCTGATTCGTCTCCGCAAAACTATTCATCTCATAAATACGAATTTCCTTAATTGCATCCGTTGAACAACCACTAACTGTCGAAATTAGAAATATGGCTATCAGCCCCGCTGGACTTTCATCTGTGCATCATCAGGACCTGAGATCTCGTTCTGCTCCTTTACGTTCTTGCTATGTTCGATATGATAAAATCCCCAATCACACATATCATTGAGCACCGAATGAAGTGTTTTTCCGTGCTCAGAAATGGTGTATTCCACTTTGGGCGGGATTTCCTGATACACCCGGCGGACAATGAGTCCGTCCTGCTCCAGCTCACAAAGCTGGTTGGACAGCATGCCTTGCGTGATGCTAATGGTTATACCTGTTTTCCAAGGCTATTCTCCATCGGTCCACCTGTCGTTCAAACCACCATTCTTTATAATCAGGATTAGGTCGCTCTTTCCACCAAGCATTGATTTCGGGGATGTGATAAGCCCCGTGTCTAGTAGCCAATTTAGAAGAGGTACTTGTTTTTCCTTCAGCACAAGTTTTAGGGCTATCCTTTGCGAGATAGCTCTTCTTCGAAACCCAATAAAGCGGAAAAAGGTTCTTACGTCTGAAAGAACGCCAAGAACCTTTCTTGTTCTAGTCGAGCATCATATACATGGCAATCGTGCTCTTCTTCGGATCCTCCGGCAAATTGATGTGCCCCTGATCTAGAGCATGCCGTAGGCTCATCATGCGCATGTTGAAAAGGAATTCGCCAGATACGAACTTCAGTTGCTCGTTCAGTCTGGCTGGCACGTCGTGTCCGATTACGGCGTAAACGGACTTGTAGAAGACATCCATGGCCACTTGCAACTGTGTGTAAAGTGGTAAGCTGACAAGGTGACTGAACTGTGTGAATTGTTCTTGCTTGAACACGGGAAAGTTCGGCACAAAAACTTCTTCTTGAAGATCTACAAAGCAACGAATTTCAAGTTTGCGCATAACTTCCTGTTCGACCGAGCCAAGTTCAGACAACTTCCGGTTAGCCCGAATCACGGATGCCAGGACACTGAACTCATAGGAAGACATCTCACCTGCCCGATCCCACAGGTCATGCATGCCAATCTTATAGAAACACATTGAGTCTCGTTCGTTCCCCGTACCGTTTTGTCCTTGCCTAATACTGTACGGGTAGTCATAAACTTCACACCCAACGATATCCCACTGGCCGTCGTGCGGGCGCTTCGTATACTCGTTGGGAACGGCGTTCCCCCTCAGTACATCCCGCGCCAAAAAGTCTACCGCCATAGGGATGAGTGTCCACATAATAAAGCTGCGCTCCCAACGCTTTCCTAGTACCTTCTCCAACTCCGGTAGCGCAGCATCCAGCAGTTCAATCAACAGTGGCGCGAATCTCACTGATGTCTCTTCCATCCTAAGGAAAATATCACGCTGCATCTCCCTATCCACAATAATAAAATCCGTTTCGAAATGATCCTTCTTGACTTCCTTTAGCAGCGTGCCGTCCACGAGTAGTTTGACCTCTTCCTCCATGTATGGCATTGAGATCCCGAGCTCGAGGCAGAGTTCCTCCAAGTTCAGCGGATTCCGGTAAGACGCTAGCAGAATGTTCTTCGGAATGAGCCGCTGAATTAGTTGCCAAGGTAAACCGTCCTTACCGTCCAAACCGCTCTTGCTAAAGCTTATGTCCTCTGCCTTAAAGCTTCGTAAACCGACTTCCCTTGCCATTTCGATTCCCTCCCGCATGTTCTTTCGGCATTCGTGAAGCTTGCGTTTAACCGTCCCTTCAGGTAGGCTTAGCCTCTTGGCAATGTCTGCGAGACGTACACCTTCGAAGTAATAGGCCACAACCATTTCGCGGTAGCCGGATGCCAGAAGTGATAACTCACGGCGCAATAAGGCAAGATTCTCTCGGAGCAACAGCTGATCTTCCGCTGTCGCTTGCCCGTCAGGCAAAATGGCAATCTGCACTTCGCTTAAGACCGTACCGCTTCGCCGTTTCTTATCTTTAGCCCAATGCGCATAGCGATTTCGCGCAATCGTCCAAATCCACCGGCTTAGGTCGTCTGGACAACTTCCATTCGCGAGGCTAAGTAGCGCCTGTGATGCAATGTCCTGTGCCAAATCTTCCGCTTCGTGTTTGCTTCCTGTCTTCTTCAGCGCGAAATAGTAGAGTTTCTCCAAGTAATCACGTTGAATGGACGTGGCGTTCATATCTAGCATCGCGCTTCACCTGCCTTTCATCTCAATAGTGTCGATTATGGCGGGATGGTTCGGAAAATGGTAAGTTATTTTTTAAAAGCGTTTAAATCATTCTTCCTCCTGCGAAGAATATAGCGTTGGATCATCTCCTGCAACCTTAAACACGTATTTCTTAGTAGACATGAATATCCATAAACTCTGCATTTCTAGGAAATACAGGCTCCAATAAAGGCACTTTTGCCTTTAATTCATTGAGACTTTTAAGCAATTGTACAACTTCATAATTTGTTTACTGAGTGATCTTCTTCTCATTAGCTATATATATCCCCTTACCCATGCCAGGTTTTAATGACCGAATAACGTTATCAACATCATGCTCCTCCTGAAAGGAGTCGATATTTATGATTGCCAGCACATCTCCTTTTTCACTTTTCATTTCCATGTTCTACGCTCTCCTATGAAACCGTTAGTTGCTTCTCTTCACGCCGTAATGTATCATCTTGCTGTTCTCATGCTTTTAGTATGATATACATAATCGATACGTTCACCAACACCATCTGCAATGGTTTGATTCTTCCTTTTTTGATATATCGTAAACCCAACACTCTCATACATTCTTTGCGCAGGGATCAGGTCATCATTTGTGGATACAATGATTTTCCTCACCTCATTTTGAGTGATTCTATCGACCGCTTCTTGAAGCTGTATTTTGCCATACCCCTTGCTTTTGTATTTTGAAGAAATGCAGTTATGGCCAATTTCCGCATACTCAGGCATGTTTCTTGGATCCAAAAAAACAAATCCGATGGCCTCATCGTTTAATGTTGTGATAAACCCATACTTATCTGCAATTTCCAAATTGTCAAAGAAAAAGTTTTCAAAATCTCGCCAATCAGAATTAGAACTCTGTTTATATCTGCCATCAAAAGAATACGCATCTGTCAATAATTCAAAGAGTATTCCTCGATTAAAATCACTAACTTTCTTGAATTCAATACTCATATTTTGACTCCCCCATTTCATTACTTGTACCTCACCCAAGCAATTTACAATATTTATTAATTCGTGGCAATCAATTCTTTAACACTACAGTTTCAGTTCATGCGCAAAAATATCATGCCCAGCAGATTTGGATAATCCTAAGAGCACGAGAGCAGAGTAACTCTGTAAAAGGAGGTATAACATGCTACAGAAAAGATGGGTAACTGTTCTTCTCGTTTTCTTCCTTACTGCATTCATTCCGACAGACGTGCTTGCATCAGGATCAATAAATAGACCTCAAGAAAGTGCTCAGTTGCCTTGCGATGTTGTGAAGGACGCGTTCGTCTCTACTTTATTCAAACCAATCGGCGCCGTCCTTGCCCAATACAACGATGAAAGACAGTTCGTGGTTGATCAAGTGGTTGAGGTTAAAAGATTAGAGCAAGGCCAGTATTACTGGGAAGCAACTTTAAAAGTTACGACCTTTGAGGGAGCGCATAACCCGCCCTACCACTCCTATATCATCACCTTCACTAACTTGTACTCAGATCAACCAAAAGTAGTAAGTGTTCAGCGGGAACCCTAACCTAATCAATCCAATTATGATATGGCGTCGCGTGGGTTATAGATAGTATTCAATATTCTTTTGGTGCTACAATTAACACCACGGGCTGATTCTACCGAATGTTAAAGAGAAGCTTGTAGAACTACAATCATTAATTAAAATCCATGTATTAACTGCTGATAGTAATGGTAGCGCGGCTAGAGAATGCGAAGATTTACCTGTAGAACTGCAAGTTATAGGTAAAGATAATCAGCGGGAAGAAAAGCGAAAGTTTATTAGCCAGCTCGATCAAGGTGTTGCTGTTATGGGCAACGGTGTGAATGATGAGCTAATGTTTCGAGAAGCAGATCTCTCCATTGCAGTCATTGGAAAAGAAGGCTGCGCAACGGTAACGTTAATGTCTAGCGATATAACCGTGACAGATATAATCGACGGATTAAACTTGTTAATCAATCACCATCGCCTAATTCCTACCCTTAGAAATTAAACGGTGAACCCATATAAACAGGCTAAGATAATGATCATCACTGATCTATCTTAGCCTATTTATGTTTTATTTCATTCGAAAAGGTGACATCAACTTACTTGTCATTAACCAAATGAACGCTTAGTTAAGAGTGATTCCATAAATTAATGTTAGATTATATAACATATACTCTATTAATCCATCAATAAAATGAGATTTTATTGCCTGAAAGCTAAATAATACGAAAAATACCCCGTAAATTCATTTAACAAGGGTTTTTTAGCTATAAAAAACAAAGAAAAACCTTTGAATATGCGATTAATAGCGTTATTTTATATAACTTAACATGACATTATACTTGACTTAATATTTTACACGATGCTAGAATTCCACTAGATTACATAAGGGAGTTGAGACATATTGATTAAATCCAAGAACAAACAGAGAGAGACAAGAAATCAAGCACACAGAGACCACATCAAAGCCTCCCCAACAGCAAGCCACCGTTTAAGTAAGAAATCTATTTTTGCAGCTTCACTTTCACTATCCATCGCTATCACCGGCCTGCTACCTATTAATAGCGCGCATGCACTAACGAGACTTACAGCGGATAACGGCACAAAATGGGATTTCCACGATTCCTTCGCACCAAACCTTGATACAGGTAGTGTTCGCAGTGCGACTTCTACACCGATGCAAGGCTTCGGTAATATTTTCGTACAAGTATCAACCCAGCCAGAACCTCGCATGAATGGCCAAATGATGCGTGACTTTGGACTTGTATACGATGGCACAGATACATTTGTTAGCACTCGCTCCGTTAATCTCGGCGATGTACACGTTACACGAGATGTCTACTTTGATAGCACAAATAACAGAACTCGTTTCTTCGATACGTTCACCAACACAACCTCTTCGCCGGTGACAGTTGATGTATCATTTGGTGGATCACTAGGCTATGGAACAGGTCCATACCACGCCTCCATTCAACAGACGTCCAGTGGTGACACCATCATCAACAATGAAGACTCATGGGTGCTAGTAGATAACGCCAGACCTGCAGACCGACCGATTGGTATTGTTCTTGGTACCCCAGGTCCCTTCGAAGGTGCTCTTAAGGGGACTGGTAACCAACAAAAAAATCCATTCACAACGCCAATGGCCGCTTCGGGCAATGATTCCAACTTTTACGGCTTCATTCATAGCCTATCCCTCAAGCCTAATCAAACCAAGTCACTTGCTAGATATGTAGTAGTAGGCGATACGGACGCTAATAAGTTGACCACAGCTGCCGATTCGATGAATCAATTAGTGCTTGAACCCGATTTCACCCACCTAACAGCAGAACAGGTGTGCACAATAAGCAACTGGGATCTAACTAAACTACCAGGCTATGACCCTAGTGCTTGCTCCACAGTTACCACCTTACCTATTCCACCAGCTCCAGCAGTACCACCAATGGTTACAACCTCCAAATATGATGTAGTGAACAAGACCATTGCAGAAATGCAAGCTGATATGGAGAATGGTATTACTACCTCAGCAGCTATCACACAAGCCTATCTAGATCGTATTAATGCCTATGACTTGGGTCAGCTTGGCTTCCACTCTTTCCTGCATGTTGGAGAAACAGCCCTCGAGCAGGCTAAGGCAGCAGATGCAGCTCGAGCGAATGGTCAGACAGGACCATTGCTAGGTATTCCAATTGCAGTCAAGGATATCTATGACACGAAGGACATGCCAACGACAGGCGGGTCCAAAGCGCTTGAAGGCTGGCAGCCTGGATCAGACGCTTATCAAATACAGAAGCTAAGAGAAGCAGGCGCTATCATCATTGGTAAGACAAATACATCGGAATTTGCCAATAGCGGCAGCATGAGCGAAAGCGGTTGGATGCAGACATGGAATGCAATTAACCCGTCCAAAACATCGTTTGGTTCAAGTGGCGGTTCAGCAGTATCTATAGCAGCAGACTTCGCCGCAGCAGCTATGGGTACACAAACAGGCGTTTCTCTGTACGCCCCTTCCGTAGGCGCAAGCTTAACTACCTTCCGCGGTACAGACGGCATGTCCAGCACACGCGGCGTTATGCCACTGACATGGGGTCAGGATTATGCAGGCCCAATTGCTCGCACCGTGACCGACCTAGCTATATTGCTTAATGCTACAACAGGAACTGATCCAGAAGATATCCTAACCAAGGATGCGGATCGATTAAAACCGGAGGATTGGACTAAGGCGCTGAATGCTAATTCCCTACAAGGCAAGCGTATCGGCTATATCCCTTCGTCATTTGTTTCTTCGTACGCAGATGATGGTACAGGCGAGGCGGTTAAAGCGCATTTTGCTGATCTGATTGCAGCAGGCGCCACAATGGTCGAAATGAGTTCTCCACCTAGCGGCGGATCAAATCCAGGGGGCAACGTGGGTAGCGAAGGTTGGGCACGTTACATCGAGCTGCACAAGGATTTCCCTTATGAGACCGGTGATCATCTACTCGCTTCACCACTTGTACTGCTGTACAACCAAAGAAACCTACAAGTTCGCCCACGTATGACTGAAGCTCAAGTACAAGCCTATATTAATTACAGAACCAATTATAAGAGTATAATTGCAAATTGGATGGATCAAAGCGGTGTTGACAGCGTGGTGTATCCTGGATTCATCAGTGACGTATACAACAATGACAGTGCAGCTAGTCAGCTGAGCTCAGATAGAGCCACTGGTGTCTTGACATCCAACGTTGGTCTACCAACCGTTGTGGTACCTGTAGGCACTAGTCCAAATGGTTACTCATTGTCTATGCAACTGGTGGGCAAGGCTTGGGATGATGCCAACATTCTCGGCATGGGCTACGCGCTAGAGCAACAGACAAAAGCTCGCGTTCTCACAAGCTTTGCACCTAAGCTAACTTACCTGTCGAACGAGACAACTGATCCTCAGGGTGGATCGGGCGAACCAGAAACCAAACCTACTGAACCAGCCAAACCTACTGAACCAGCTGAACCTGGGCCTACTGAGCCTACTAGTCCTACTGGCCCTACTGGCCCTACTGGCCCTGGACCTAACGGACCTACCGGACCCACTGGACCCACTCCTACTCCTGGCCCTACTGGAACAACCGGACCTGCTGGACCAACTGAGCCTCCAAAAGGCTCCACTGGAAAAGATGGCGCACAGACAGAAAAACCACCAGTAACCATTTCATTCACTGATACAAATGGACATTGGGCAAAAGAAAGCATTGACTTCCTGATTCAAAAAGGACTGATCAACGGCTATCCAGATGGCAGCTTCAGACCTAATCTGGGCATCACCCGTGCAGAAGCCGTGAAGGTACTGACTACCGAACTCGGATTGACACCGCAGGCGAACAGTTTTACAGATGTTACCTCCAGCCACTGGGCTGCTGGATTCATCGGAGCCGCACAACATGCTGGCCTTATGACTGGATACACGAACGGTACGTTTAAAGCAGATGCTCCGATAAGCCGTGAAGAAATGGCCGCTTTGCTGGTAAGAGCATTCAAACTGAGTGACGGCACTACCGTTTCGTTCCCAGACATTCCAGCAAACTCCTGGTCATACAACTATATTGCAGCACTAACAGCTAACCAGATCATCACGGGTTATACAGACGGCACATTCAGACCTGCCAATGACATCACTAGAGCAGAATTCTCCACAATGGTGACCAAGGTATTGAAGCTAATCAAGTAGTAATTACATCTATCAGTTCTAATTATTCAGCTATCATTTAAGGAATCATACAAGAAGAAGCTATCCCAAAAGTAGCTTTTCTACGACTGATGCTCCCCATACAGCAACAGGTATTATTAATTCACCTGTCTACTGTATGGGGAGCATTTTTATGCTACAAAAGAAATCCTGAATTTGTTGATTTCCCTGTAGACGGAAGACCTTCCAAGAGGATTAATTTAGTTTGTTTCATAGAGTAGCCTCCAGACACGCCAAAATCAATCGGATTTTCCACCCCATCTACGTGGCCTATCATATATTCTCTTGCTTTAATGCATCCATAATGTTTTCCTTTTTTACTTTTGCGCTGGAATATAGCATGGCCGAACCGACAATGACAAATACGGCGACAACGACAGACACAATGCTTATCCACGGTATGGTGAACCCGTAGCTAAATCTATTCGCAAATGCCCTATAGATCACATACATCACGACGAAACTGACGGGTAGCCCGAAGAGCAGCGACTTGACCCCATAAAATATACTTTCATAGTTCATCATTTTCGCAAAGCTTTTTGGCGTCATGCCAACGGATTTAAGCATCGCAAACTCTCGTTTTCTAAGGAATATACCCGTGGAGATCGTATTAAAAATATTCGCAATGGAAATCGCTGAGATCAATACGATAAAACCATAAGAAAAGACGGACAGCAAAAGAATCTGTTGCTCTTCACTTTTTCTGGATTGATATAAATTACTGACATTCAGATTAGTCTCATGCATCTCTTCGATTTCCTGTTGCGTCTTCATCGGTTCCGTACTTTTCAAATGGAGGGAGGTGTGAACGTTAATTAGGTCCTCGTCGACTGTCAATGTATTCAAGATCCGTTCCGAAACGATAATATCTACCCCGCCTATACCTATTGCGTTCATCCCCATAGGAGCTTGATCCGTCAATGCGGCAATGATCACTTTGTTTAGCTTCGTTTCTCTCACATTTTCTTCATAGATATTCGTTAATTCGATGACTTGACCGACCTTCGCATATACGGCCTTCGTCTGCACGTATTTTCCTGTGTCCATATCATTGTAATGGATCGTATCCCTCACGATCGCGGCAGGATGCTCCGGGTCTATGAGCCGTTCATAATCTACGCCGACCGCTTTGGCATAGGCTTGCAGACTGAAATCATTCAAGGCATGGATCTTAATATCGTAAGGATATTTTCCCTCTTGCAGCAAACTCTTATCTTTCTTAACCTTCTCTTGCAGTTCATCGGCGATGAATGCTTCATCAATCCAAGCGTTCTTATACAAATCATGCATCACGTTGTATTCTGTTACTCCATTCAGGGATGCAATTGCTTGTACCAATGAATCGTCGATTCTTTGTCCATTGCTATACGATACTCCAATATCGAAATTGACACCTTCTTGCGACATATTCAGAGATTGTTTCACCCCGGCAGTAAAAAAGGATACTGTCAGAAACAAAACAATGCTGATCACGAGCGAAAATACGATAGCATGATATCTTCGTTTGTTCCGTTTTAGATTTTTCAATCCGATTTCCGCCTCGATGCCGAAGAGCTTGCGAATGAATTTCGATGTTTTCACGGCTTTGACCGTGAGCTTTAAATCACTCGTTTGGCGAATGGCGTCCATGGCGGATACTTTAGATGCTCTGACCGCCGGGAAATACGTCGAAATGAAAATCGTCAGCATCGAGACAACACAGATGATCAAAAGCGTTAACGGTGTGACGATGAGCGTCAGCTTTTCAGTGGTCCATAACGCGCCTTGAATCATGGCATTCAGGAACCAAAAGATAATTCCCATCCCGGCAAGACCACATAAAATTCCAAGGGGAATGCTGATCGCACCAATGACGCCCCCTTCAAAAAGTACAGCGTTTCTCTTCTGCCTTTTCGTAGCCCCCACGCTCGCGAGCATCCCTAAATGGCGGGAACGTTCCGAAACGGATATCGCGAAAGCATTATAGATGAGTGAAACCGAGCCGATCATAATAACGGCTATCAAGATCACCGATAAGGAGTATATGGTGCTGTATGAGGCTTTATTTTTGGACAAGCCATAATAATGAAGTAAATCGTTATTAAATTCGACCCTCTTGATGTGGTTTCTTTCAACCAAGTTCTCCGCATGCGTGAACAAGTTGGGATTAATACTCTGAAGGACTACGGCCGCATTGACTCCATCATTTGCCCCGATAAGCTTATCATCGAGATAAGTAATAGCCGTATATCCTGGAGCCCAATTCGTTTCCCATACGGGACGCTTGATGAACCCCACCACCGTATAATCCTTTGTCTTCATATGCTGTAGCGTTTCAATCAAAATGTCGTTTACCCTACGGAGCGGATCTCTTTCATTTAGGGGATGATCGCCCCCTTGCTGAAATCGTTCGCCAACGCGAAGGGTTAAGTGATCGCCAATTTCGTATTTCACTTTAGCATTCGTTGCAACAGCTTCGGAAATAACGACTTCCTTATCACTTTGCGGAAGCCGCCCCTTGCTTAATCCAATTGGAAGTTGCGTGAAAGCTTGTGCATCATATTCCTTGATGATCAAATACGGCTTATTGGGATCCTGCCCGGTTTCTAATAAGGCATACCCAAGATCTTTTGTGACCGCAACCGTTTTGGTTGCATCATCGGCGCGTATCGCCGCGAGTTGTTCTTTGTTTACATTCTGATATTGAACATGCCACTCCCCTCTATCCGCAATGGTCTGCCTGATCATTAAATCGGAAAAAGAAAAAACAAATGTAGCAACAGCGGTCACCATAGCAACCGAAATGATTACACCGATGATGGTTACGAGTGTCCGCCGTTTGTTTTGTTTCAAATGCCGGATGGTGAGTGTATTGACAATATTCATCGCCGGATCACCTCGTCTTTGGCAATCCTTCCGTCTTCAATCGAAATGATCCGATCGGCCTGCAAGGCGATTTGTTCGTCATGCGTAATAACGATCAGCGTTTGATGATAGGTTTTATTCAGCATTTTCAAAAGTTCGACGATCTCGCTGCTATTCTTGCTATCCAAATTGCCCGTCGGCTCGTCTGCCAGCATGATCGCAGGATTGCCAATAATTGCTCTGCCAATCGAGACCCGTTGCTGCTGTCCACCAGATAATTGATTCGGCAGATGGTTAAGCCGATGCTGCAAATTCAGCGTACTGACAAGACTATCCAGATGCTTTTTATCTACCTTCTGCTTATCCAGCAGGAGCGGCAGCGTAATATTCTCCTCCACCGTCAGGACAGGAATCAGGTTGAAGAACTGGTAGATCAAGCCGATTTGCCTGCGCCGAAAGATGGCCAGCTGTGTTTCATTCAAGGCATACAGGTCCGTATCCTCGACAAAAACTTTACCGCTAGTCGGCCGATCCACACCGCCCAGCATATGGAGAAGCGTCGATTTCCCCGAGCCGGACGGGCCGATGATCGCGACGAATTCGCCTTTTTGAACAGAGAAAGAAACATCGTCAAGCGCCTTTACCACAGATTCACCTGTGCCGTACATTTTAGAGAGATGCTCTATTCTTAAAATCTCCAAAGGTATCCCTCCTTTCCTCGATACTCATTCCCAGAAATACTTCATCTTGCTATATCCAACATCCCATAGCGTTCCTTCTCCCTCAATGGTGATCCTAAGCTCATTTGCCTGCGGGAGATACATTTCAGACTCACCTATCTCATGGCCTTGATCTCCTGCAGATATGCTAAGGTACTCATTCCCATCGACGGAAACACTGATACTTCCATAATTACCCTTTTGGTCAGATATGCCATAATTTATGAAGAGATACATCTCCTCCTCAATGCCTAACGTGTACGTATACGTTTCCTTCATTTTTCCTGCGGTGCTATACACATTATAATGGGGTTTCACAGTATGACCGCCAATGATGAGACTGGATTGTTTCGTTCCCGTTGATAGATTGCCAGCGCTGTCTTTCAATTCATCTATAGCTATAAAAGGACCCATTTCTTTGGTGAACACTTTATCAACCACTACAAAGCACCCCCAGATCCCGCTCATAAGGACAACTATGGAAATACCTGTAGCCGCTATATTTCTCCAGACGTTTGTTGTACGAAATCCAAGCTTATACGCCCCGAATCCAACGGCTGCGCCTATTGCGTTCTGAATGACATCGTTCGTATCGAAGCTGCCAAGCATCGTTATTCCCTGAATGGTCTCCAGTACGAATATGGACAAGATGAACAATGTAATAAATCGAACAAAGCTAGTCCGGTATAACAACGGAATGAAGATTCCAAAAGGGGCGAAGGCTATGAAGTTTCCAATACCCACAAAATCCATCAACGTTGGGTGCAGAAAATCAGGTAGACTTGGCATCTTGAAAAAACTGTCTGGTAAAAAAATAAAGGTGTGCTCAGTAGCGTACCCTGCCTTACCTGCTCTACCGAAAGCGAAAAACAAAAAATAAAGAATTACAATAGAGTAGGATATGGTCAGGAACAAAAGAATCTTACGTTGTTGTTTCAATTGCATTGTGGTACCTCCATCGCTTATCTGATGGATATTATTCTATCTGTCTAACATGACTTTCCGGTGACGATAAAGGTGACAATTCAGTCACTTACCGAGTGTCCTAAATGACTTGCTTATAAAATTTAATCCGAAACTGCGTGCCTTGCCCGCTATCGCTCGTCACATCGATCACTCCGTTCTGGCTGGCAATAATGCTGTGAGCCATCGCAAGCCCTATACCGATACTACCTTCGCTGGCATTTTTCCCTTTGTAAAAACGTTTGAATATATAAGGCAAATCTTCTTTTGCAATGCCTTTTCCATTGTCGGCAATAATGATTTCCGTAAATAAAGCATTCTCGGAAAATACGATCGAAATGGCTCCGCCTTCCTGCGTGTGCTCTACACCGTTTTTCAAAATATTGATGACTGCTTCGACAGTCCAATTGAAATCGCCGATAAAAGTGACTTCGTCATCTCCCGTAATGGAAAGATTTTGTCCCTTAATATCCATCGGAATCATCACCGGCTCTAATGCCTTTTGAATAAGCTTGTTCATGGGAATTACATCTTTTTTGAATGGGATGGTTTTCGCGTCCATTTTCGATAATTTTAATAAAGAGGAAACAAGCCAATCGATGCGTTCAAGCTGAATGCGGATATGGTGGGTGAACTCTGTTCTTTTGGCGGGAGGTAAGTCAGGGGCGCTTAACAAATCGGCCATGACCGTCATGGAAGTGAGCGGCGTCTTGAGCTGATGTGAAATATCAGATATGGCATCCGTCAGCTGAAGCTTGTCCCGTTGCAGAAGCGACCGATGCTCCGACAACATGAGTGTCACTTTGTAAATATCATTTTTTAAAATGCTAAGCTCGCCTTCCTGATTATCCCGAACGTCAAGCGTATCGTTACCGTTGCTAATCTCCCGTAAATAGATGGACAGCTTCTCTAGCTCGCGGTATCTCCATCTCGTGAATAACAAACTGCTGGCAATAAGCAGAATGGATAGAATACAAACAAACGCTGCTGTGACAAACGAAATGAACGCAGCCACAATGATTGCCGTTACGCTAATGGAGCCCATGATGAACAATAACAATTGAATTTCCCTATTACGCAGCATCTAATCACCAACCTTATAGCCTAAACCACGTACGGTTTTGATCAAAGCCGGTTGCCCTGGATCATCCTCCAGTTTTTCCCTCAGCCTTTTAATATAAACCGTTAAGGTATTGTCGTTCACGAACTCGCCAGCCATGTCCCAGATTTGCTCTAAGAGCTGATTTCTTGTAAGAACCTGTCCAAGGTGGTTGCCGAAGATCAGCAATAAGCGATATTCCAAGGCGGTCAGCGAAACCTCGGCGCCGTTTTTATACACTTTTCCTTCCAGCGTATGGATACGGACATTATCGATATCTACGATCGCTCCCGTGTGGGACGACTTCTGGTATCTTCGCAAGACAGTCTTGATACGGGAGAGAAGCTCACGAACCCGAAACGGTTTGGTGATATAATCGTCAGCTCCCATATCAAGCCCCATCACAACATTGACCTCATCGTCGATCACCGTTAAGAAGATAACCGGAATATCCCGCCGCTCCTTCACCATCCTGCACAATTCATAGCCGCTTCCGTCCGGAAGCTGTAAATCGAACAGGCACAAAGCGAACTGATCGATATCTTCTTCGAGTACCTTTTTGGCTGAGGCGACATCATGGCATAGAACCGTTGAGTAATGATCTTGCTGCAGCGAATATTCCAGACCTGAGGCGATCGTCTTATCATCTTCGACTAATAAAATTTTCATGTGGGGATCATCCTTACATTTGCGTTAATTATTCTAATTTTTTCAGGCTTAATTGATCTATCGACTAAAAATGTGAAATATATTCAAGGGCGGTTGTTCCATATACGCTTTTAAAGTGTTTATTTAAGTGGGTTAAATCAAAGAAACCGCATGCAGCTACCGCTGAATAGATATCTCTATTTTTCTCAATCAACTGCTTTGCCCGTTCTACTTTGCAATTAAGGAAGTACTGGTAGGGTGAAATTCCAGTGTGAGCCTTAAATATACGGATAAATTGATATTTCGATAAATTAAGCTCTGTACAGATCTCATCAAGCTTGAGGACATGCTCCAGGTTTCCATAAATCATATCCTTTGCTTTTCTTATGATCGAGCTATCCTTCTTGTCGTCCAAAGAAAGCTTGGTCTGCACAAGACTATCTGTCAGAGATAGAAATAACTCACTGCATAACGCTTCATCTTTTTCGCTTAGTATTGCTTGAGACAGGCTTACAACTCGTTGTCCAAGTCTATCATCGTACACAATAGGCGTTGAAAAGCGCACAATATCCTTTTTTCCAATACCCTCTAGAAACATTTGCGTCGTATCAATATATAACATCACATAATCTAGACCTGACTCATCATGTGCCATACCGTCATGTACTTGTTCTGGATTGAAGAACATCACGCCATTTTGATGAGATAATTGCAAGCTGCCATCTATGTGATAATGTTGAATCCCGCGTAAGGTTACACCGATTGCATACTCCTTGTGAGCATGCTTTTTATACTTGAATTCGGTCATACTTGCCGACAATGCAGTAATACCTGCCGATTTTTTATAGAGAAATTTCTCCATTATAGCACCTCTATATGAACTTATCTAAATCCAGATCATGATACCAGCGTAAACTAAAAAAATGGCCATCATAACACTAACAATCTTATCGTGCTTCTGTAAGAACTCTTTAAAGATCGTGCCAAAGAGAACCCATGTAATAAACGCTAAAAAACCGACCAATGTTATCTCCATAACACTTAGCATTATAGCAGGGGCTCCACTGTAATAGGGCAGAACAAATGTTGGAATTACAGTCAATGTGAAAAGAACGGATTTAGGATTTAATAACTGCATCATAAAGCCAGACCAAAACGTGGCCGCTTGGTTTTCGGTTTTATCTGACGAACTCTTTTTACATATCAGATACGCCAGATAGAGCATATAAAGGCTCCCGATGACCTGCATGATCATTAATACTTTCGGTAGAATGGTTAGTAGTAAATTATTCAAGACGGCGGAAACAACAAGTAATAAGCCAAAACCAACCGTGGCTCCATACGAATATTTCATTGCTTTTTTTGCCCCAAAATGATTAACAGTGGACAAGATGACAATATTCGTAGGCCCCGGTGTAAATGTAGCGATCACGCAGTAAATCAAAAAAGATGTAGTGTCCATGAGAAGGTTCCTTTCAAGCGGTTCTCACATCCTACATCTTATAATGAGTGACATATAGTACATTATTGCTGATCATAAGCTCCATCCGGAGGTGTACAAATTTGCTCAGTCAATCAGTCTCGACCCGCCTCGTACAGCTTCTGCGCTACATAGGCCGGCTTTACGAATGCATCCGTCATATGGTCTCCGTCACCGACGATCAGGCGGAACATCCCAAGCCGCGATGCCATATGCGGATACCAGCCAAGGCCCTCTGCTCCTGTAAAAACGTTGTCCTGGTAAAAAAACAAATAGCTGCTAGGCGTGGTGAGTGTATAGAATTTTTTGAGATCCAACTTCTCAAAGAGTGGTTTTGCCGGTTCCGGAGTGACGCCTGCGTATATCCACTTGGCCTGCTCCAAAGTCGCTGTATTAACGAAAAGGGCCCGAAACAGCGGAAACGGAAGCATAATTGTATCGTCATTCGAAGCGGCTCTGAGCTGTGCGAACCCTTGCGCCGTTTGAGACGGTAACTCGTCAACTATAGCCTCGTCGTCTTTTAATACAAACGCATCCCAAAAGACGAGCCGCCTAATGCGATCCGGTATCTGTTCCGCAACCTTCTGGATGACCGAGCCACCGAAGCTATGCCCGACGAGAACGATGTCTTGCAGGTTCATTCTTGTTACATAGTCGACGACAGACTTCGTAATCATCTCATGCGTAACTGCTTTGTTCGGGTCTTTACCGTGCCCAGCATATTCTGGCGTATAAACGACATGCCCTCTCTTGCGCAGCTCCGCTGCTATGCCGTCCCAGAAGTGGGCATCGGCCCAAGAGCCATGTACAAGTACAAAGGTCAGTTTTTGCTCCGGAGGCAACCGGTGACTTTCAAATGTTTCACGGGCATCATATTGCCCAAACCATCCGCTTGCAGGATAGGGGGAGTAATAGAAGCCTGAAGGCATTAAACGGTAATTGGGATAGGAAAATTGAGGAACCTGCGGGTAATAAGGATACATGCTAAAACATCCTCTCAACATCGATATAACTCAGCTTATGCCTAATGCTTTTGAGAGGTTCCTCAGCTTCAACTACTACTTTCAATTTTTCCGATATACCTTAATTCATTCCCCATTCAATTAGGTTAAGTGCAGCTTATATTTTTCATACCATTCATAAATCGGCAACGCTTTGTTAAGTATTGAATCAGGGTCATGAGTTTTTTCTAATTTAGGAAATTCTGAAAACCTATTTAAATATCCATTAACGCACCAACGGACAGTCCAATTTAAATCTGTAGCCCAGGGGAGCCAGAAATCTATCTCATTTTTCGTTGCATCTTGTAATAAGCCATACGTATACCAACCACGCACCCCACCTTCTTTCTCTTGCTTTAAATTCCGCCAATAGATGTCACGCTCATCAGCATCTTTCGGTTTTTGCAAAGCCCAGATAGCGATTTTTCTTACCACAGGTGAATCATCACACGCAAATCTCCATAACTCATCTCGACTGCATTGTTCTTGTCTAACCAAGATCGAGAAAGCTAATCCTTTCTCTATGGGATCACTCGAAACAATTGAAATGAATGGATTTGTAATAGCAATTGGGGACGGACGGTTCGGAACACCGCTTTTTGAGTAACCATCGTTAAGTGCTTTAATGACATTCGAAACATTAATCCTCGGTGCCAGGTTATCATAGCCGACTAAAGGAATTCCAAAATCAACTAACGCATTTCGTAATGTATCTATCTGGAGATTCGGGTATTTAGAAAGTAAATATGCGCATACCCCTGTCACAAGTGTAGATGCCCCAGAAGTCCCTAAAAAATACGATATTTCATTAGGTTTCTCTAGTGCCTCGCAATAAGGAATTGGCAAGTACAGTCTTGGCGCTAAAACATCTGGTCTACTATGTCCGTCGCCATTTCTTCCCCAAGGCTCATCTGGATAAACTGAATGAACATCTATGTTTGCAGAGCCATGATCATTATAGCCGCCAACTGCTAAATATTCTGTGGGGGGCATTATATTATCTAACCTTGTATTACCGTTAGCACAAATTACAAGGATTCCACTCTTAACAGCTGAAGCCAGTGCCTGAACTGTAGAGTTCTCACTTGTGTTTTTTAACAAAACTGAATTATCCAATGCGTGCCAACCCATACTTAGAATTATTTTTATGTTCCACTCTTGACTTCGTTCGAGAATATAATCTATACCACGTTTTAACCGTTCACCTTCACCCTCTTTAAAAGCTAGATGATCGAGAACTATAAAATTTGAAGCAGGTGATAAACTTGTATATTTTATTCCTTTAAATTCAAAAGGCTCATGAGACAGTGCTAGTACAGCCATTAGTCCATGCTCACCTTTATCACCATCGGAATCGTTAGGCTCTTCAAAGGCAATTTCTCGACACTCTACGGATAAATCGTTATGAACTGAAACATATTTAATTCGTGAACCCAAATGACGAATTGTATGATGAGGTCTTATCGTATCAATTATTACAATACCAATATCTTTACCTGCATCCTCTTCAGGTGGGGAAGTAAAGCCAAGTCGTGACCATGTCGGCTCATATAATTTCTGATGCAATGAATCCTCATCCTCTCTATATATCAATGACGGAACCGGAGAGTGTGTTGGACAACTGAAGAACAACCGGGGTTTCCTGCGGTTTCTGCTTCGCGGCATAGAGAAAGTAACGCCCCCGGTTGGATGACTTTCGCTTACCCATAACGTGTTGAAGCAAGCGCAGTAGACCAAAAACGCAGAGCAACGATTCTCCAATAACGAGAAAATCGCTGTTCTGCGTTCTTTTTTTGTCGTTAGAATGAAAAAAGCTGTCTCCTGTCGTTAAAAAAACTACTTTTGGGACAGCCCCTTTTCGCTATTACAAGTATTGTCTGTGCTCAGGCCATTCCTTAAACAGCTATATCTTTTTTACTGGTCGCAACACTGCATAACCATATCCCTCTGGGAAATGCCGTTGGTAGTCCTGTTTGGTTTCTTCATCCCATTCGTATCCCATACCTTTGGGGTCGAAGTTCCAAGCTACTTCTTCCACTGTGTTCATAACAGCGCCATTATCCTTAAGGTAATCGAAAATCGGGTGGAAAAAGACCAAATATTCAGATTCCGGGATCTCCTTGCATTCCATCCCTTCCGGAATAGGACCATCATACCCCAGAGAAACGGGGATTCCATACAAGTACCCCTTTTGCCCATTCCGGTAAAACCATCCTGCCGTCTGACCAAGTTGTCCAGGAAGGGCATGATTAGACATACTCTCCAACGTACCACTAATCTCATCACAAGAGTGTCCGTTTCCCCAGAAGTCCCCATAGTTTGTTACAGAAATGTCCCAGATCCCGATAAATTTGTGCGCTGGTATGAACTCGACTTTGATCTCCGCTGGTTGCAAATGTACTTTACTCATCTTATCCCGCTCCTTGATCAAATAATGATAAGGTGAGAATACCTCCTGACGAATAGCCAATGGAATAGGCCGGGGAGCTTTTTGGTATGCTGCAGGGGTGAGCCGAAAAGCCTTGTTGAATGCTCGTGTAAACGCTTCTTGTGATGAGAATCCATACTTTACGGCAACATCTAGAACCCGCTGATCACTATCGCGGAGCTCCAGGGCGGCGCGGCTGATCCTTCGAGTCCAGATGTAATCCCGTAAGGTCATCCCGGTTAATTGATTGAACTGTCTAGAACAATAATAGGGTGAATAGCCTAGCTGTTCTGACATCTGAATAAGCGATGTGCTCTCCGTAATATTGCTCTCCACCCAGTCTACCATTAGCTGGACCATTTCATTCCATTCGTACATGGAAGTCCTCCCTCCTTTCGTTATGATCATAACACCGGTAATTTTTGCATACTTGATTCGAGTTGTACATCAAAGCGTCCCCTATTTTTTACAACTCCTCAAGATGTAACAACCTTCACGCGCTTCGAACGCATCCACCAGCCGCCAACCAAGACAGTAACCACGTAAACTACGCCACAGGTTAAGAACAAAGGCTTCAAGTTACTCTCAACATAGAGGAGTGAGCCAATCATCGGGCCAAGCGCACTGCCGATATACCGGACTAAGTTATACACGCCGATAACCGTAGCGCGTTCCTCTGGAAATTGCTCCGCCAGAATCGTCGTTGGCATGGACGTAGTTAATCCCATCGTAAAGCCGAATAGACACACATCCACAATCAAGATCGGCAACGATAGATGGGCGGTTAGCGCAAACAGAACGACACTAAATGCTTGAAAGAGAAAGGCATATAGTAAGCCTCTGCCGCTTCCCATTACATTACGCATCCAACTTCCCATTCTAATACTCACAATCGTACAGACGGACATCAGGAGGAGAACAGTACCGACTTTTCCCGAAGACATGCTGTAAAACGTACTTAGAATTTGGGGCACGAACACAATGTATACCAAATAAATTACAAACTGGATGGATCCATACAATACGACGACAGCGCCAAGATGATTGCGAAAAATAATCGTGAGCGATTTTAGACTAAAGCCCTGCGTAGATACTGTCTGTGACTTGGTCTCAGGTAAGAACTTCATGTTAGCGAGCAGAAGCAGCAGTATGATGAGTGTTAAAAAGATAAACACACCTTGGTAACCGAACTTCTCTCCAATCACTCCACCCAGAAGTGGACCTAAAGCAGGTGCTAGTAAAAGCATAAGCTGATAAGTGGCCATTCCCTTTGCCAGCTCTTTTCCACGGAACAAATCTCCGATTACGGCTGCCCCTATAACAGGAACGGCTGCTGAACCTATACCCTGCAAGACACGAAACACCAGGAACAAACCAATGGAATGAGAGAATGCGCAACCTAAAGATGCTACACAATATAAAACAAGCGCAGGTATAAGCACTTTTCGTCTTCCTTTGGTATCTGCCAGTGGTCCGAACACGATTTGCATAACAGCTAAAGCAACCAAAAATAATGAGACCGTCAAGCTCATTAAATAACTTGTTGTATTCAGTTCATTTTGCATGTCGGACAACAAAGGTGTATATAAGTTTTGTCCTAGAGATCCTGTAAAGGCACTGAAGCCAACGAGATATAAAATAAGGCGTAAATTCATAACAACTTTCTCCTTTTCGCATTAACTGACTATTGGTCAGTTTCTTGATGTCCAGTTCATTATATTGACTAACTGACTACAAGTCAATAAAATTAAAATTGCAAAGGGGGCACGAATACCATGAAGAGAGTAAACAAAAAACCAGAGATTCGACGTAATGAAATCATAGAGACCTCAATGGAACTATTCAGAGCGAAGGGTTACGATCAAACTGCTGTAAGCGATATCGTCAAAAAACTAAGCATCGCTCAAGGTACGTTTTTTTATCATTTCAAAACTAAAAAAGATATTATGATCGCCATTGTGGAGCGCTTGGTCGATGAAAAAATCACCAAGATCAAAGCGCTAGCTGAAACCGAAGAAATGAGTGCGGAGGCCAAACTCTATGCCATCTTGTGGAGACAATCCTACGATGATGAGAGCATTATAGAATTTCTTCACCACGAATATAATGCATCGATTCACCAGAAAGTCCTCGTACAAATCGTCCAGGAAAGCGTCCCTTATGTGATACAAATTCTGGAGCAAGGAATAGCTGAGGGAACCTTTCAAATTCAAGACCTGCAGGAAACCGCTGAGTTCATACTCGTTGGGGTTAACATTATGTTCGATACAGGGATATTCTTGTGGCAGGAAAATTCATTGGACCAAAAGAAATTGGCATTCAATCGAATCGTCGAGCGTATGCTCGGGAATTCTTTTACCTTTTCTAACCCGAATTCAATATCTCAGCTGCCAATAAACTGAATTTAAGCCCGTAGTAGACAGTTCTTCGCTGCGGTTTATGTAGGCCTCAAAATAGAAACAGACCGCATTCCTTCAACAGGATGCGGTCTGTTTCTTGTCTAAGCACACAAGCCAATCGCTTTTTTAGCGGGCTAAGTGGACTTATTTCATTAGAAAGGCTGGATGCCAAAACGTCCGATAACTACAAACAAACTAATCAAAAGCAGTACTAGACAGGTTACAGCCCCTGATGTTTCCTTGCGTCTCAAATGATATATTATTGCAAGTAACATGATAATTCCGGTTCCAATCGCAGCAACACCTGTAAGATATGGTGCGATGTTAAGTGCACCTGGCAAAATCAAACCGATAGCACCAAGTACCTCCGCAATACCAATAAATTTCACTAGCCCCACGGACAAGTTTTGCTCCGGCTTCGGTTTTGTAAACAGCTTCATTAAGCCAGGCAGTAAAAACATGACTGCAAGTAAGCCTTGTGCGATCCATAATGCAATATTCATTATAAACAACCTCCCATATAACTATTATTCATTAACTTTATTTATGTAACTTAGTGTAATTTCATAAGAACATTTTGTCAAGAAATTATTTACCGTTATCATTCGATCAGTCTCGCCGGCCTTGTATAGCTTCTGCGCCACCATAGCCGACCTTGTGAACGCATCGAATAGGATATTGAATCGAGAATAGCCATATATAAAATAACAAAACCACTCCCGCTAATATGGGAGTGGTTTCGTTATTTTCGAATAGTATTAAGGTTTCTTAATCCTTAACATACTGTTGGCACCCTTTTGAAACTCATAACCAACTTTGATTTCTTCCGTAATATAACCTTGGCTTTGTATAAAATCAATTAACTTATCTAGATGTTCATATCGATTGCAGGATAGGTCAACCAAAGGGAAAATGCGTATTTCTTCCTTGGTAACACGCATTAACTCCTGTATAGCTTGCAAGTGGAAGTCATAGTCCAACCGATCAGAATACATAAATAAGAAATGGGCAGATAATGTTAAATCAAATTCCTTATCTACAAATGGCAACACCGGTAAAACGGCAGGGACATAACGATCAGGTGACTTTTTCATATCATTGGCACAATCAGTTAACGCTTGTAGCCTGTGGGCTCTTAAGCCTTCTACAGACTTAAAATAATCCCAGCTGTAATTGGACTGTGCTTTTTCCATATTAAGCATAGCATGCGCAATATCTTCGGCACCTTTTGCAGCAAGCTGTTCAAAAGGATGATCATAAGCAATATCAGTGGCAGTAACGTCTGCCCCTAGTTGGTTGGCAATTGTAGTGAAAGAACATGCCCCCGCCGGACAATCAAGGATTTTTCGTTCTTGTAACTCCTCTTCAGATAGACCAAACATCAACATGTACTCATCAAATGTTCTTCCAATAAAAACAATCCGACTCAAATCTAATTTAACCTCTGCTCTACTCATCTCGGCTCACCTTTCCTCTTCTCAACTGTTCTCATCAAACCGGAGTGTTCAGGAGGAATTATACCAATAAATGTTATAAAAATCCATATTAATTATTAGCCATAATTACAAATTCCGTACTGTTCAACAATCTCATGTTCACCATAAATATTCGCAACTTGGAAGACCATATTAGACGCAAAGCATATTGAGAAATCGGGGTGAATATTGTCTTTTTCGCGTTAACAGTATTTGTTGCTATGAGTCATTTTTTAAATCAATATAAAAAGCGAAAGCACTCCTACTAATCGAAGTGCTTTCGCTTTTTAGAATTTCTTCACTAATTCCATCACTTAGGTCATTACGGTTCAACGTCGAATTACTTGCTTCTCATCATTAAGACAGACCAAGATTCTTCAGACCCAAGTTGTCCTCACTCATCCCCTCTTACCGCACTACCTCAACCAATGCCGAATCCACCGCCTGAACGAACGATGTCCAATCTTCAGTCGTATATAGCAACAGCCGGTGCATTGCACGAGTACATGCCGTGTAAAAATGCTTCCGTTCGCTCTCTCGCTGATACGTTTGCGGGGATGCATCATAGATCAGTACGGCGTCGAACTCAACGCCTTTTGCCAAATATACAGGAAGCACCGATGCCCCCTTCTCAAAGCGCTGAGTCTCCTTGGTGATGAGCCGCAATTCAGTCGCCCCCTGCGCCGTCAATGCTTCATAAGCCTCCCGGCTCTCGGCAGCAGTCTTGGTAATGATTGCGATGGAGTCAAAGCCTTCCGCTTGAAGCGCAGCAAGATCCTGCAGAATGCGGATTGCGCGATCTTCCACAGTATCTGCAACAACTAGCGACGGCTTCTCGCCATTTCTATTAAAAGGTACGATCTCTTCACCAGGAAGCAGCGACTTCGTAAACTCCACGATCTGCCGAGTAGAACGATAGCTCCGAACAAGCCGGATCAGACTCGTTTCCTCCGGGCCGTACAGACCGATCAATGATGAATTCGCCTCATCTAGTTGTGTTGACTGGGGAAAAATCGCTTGCCCAAAGTCACCAAGCACGGTCATGCGGGCGCGGGGAAACAAACGTTTGAGAAACACATATTGAAACGGGGAGTAATCCTGGCCTTCGTCAACGAAAATGTGCCGCACCACGGTGTTCGTCCGCGTGCCTTCGAGCAGTTCTTTTAAATATAGAAACGGTGTTGCATCCTCGTAGAAAAGTTCGTGCCTACTCAGTTTCTCCTTCGTTTGTATGCAAATTTCCGCCCACTGCTGAGGCACTTTGGCCTCACCCGTCATATGCAGATACGATGCTTCCTCGCCGAACAGCTGGCTGTACAGTCCAATCACATCGATGAACCGGAGTCGCTTCACCTCCCGCCGCAGCGGCTTGAAGTGTGCCTTCACAATTATCCGGCACAGTATCTCTTCTTGCTGCAGGGCAGAATCGAAGATTTCCTCTTCACCCTGCTCCTTCTCCGGACGATCGCCATAGAGATCCACATATTGCTGCGTAAAATCAAACACGGCCTGTTCCCGCTCGTACTTCTTACGGAGCATGCTATAGGCTTCCGTATAGTGATCCGAATCGAGGTAATCCAGTTCATCCTGAACCCACTCCGCTTCCAGCTCCTGCCCCGCAAGCGACGCCAGCTCTTTCAGCAGCCATTCTTGCAGCAGTAACACACGATTCATCAATCGGATGGAACTGTCGTAGCTGTAGAATTGAGCTTTCATTTGTTCAGCGGTAATCAACTCACGATCCTGGAAATAAATACTATGGAACAGCATGCCTTCCTTTCCTAGCCAAAGCGCATAGTTCTGGAGAGCGTGCAGAAAAGCTTCGGAAGCTTTATACTTCATACCAATCAGCCGCGCTTCTGCTTCCTCTGAGCCCGCCGCTGTCAGCACATATTCAATCTGCTCGAACGGATCTTCCAAGGTCATCGTGCCGCCAAGCCAATACGCGAGGTATTCCTGAAACGTCGTTTGCTGCATATTCTCTTCGCCAAGCTCAGGCAGAACGGTCGATACATAACTGTTGAACATCGGATTCGGCGAAAAAAGCACGATCTGGTCCGCGCTGAGCCGCTCCCGGTGCTTATACAATAGGTAAGCTACCCGCTGCAATGCTGCGGATGTTTTGCCGCTGCCCGCCGCCCCTTGCACAATTAGCATATGGCTCTTATCATCGCGGATGATAACATTCTGTTCCCTCTGAATCGTCGCCACGATGCTCTTCATTTGATTATCTGCGCCCTTACCGAGCACCTGCTGAAGCAATTCATCCCCGATCGTTACGCTCGTGTCGAACACATTCTGCAGCTTACCGTCCCGAATCTGATATTGCCGCTTTAAGGTCATATTCCCCGTGATTTGTCCGCCCGGTGTGTCATACTCAGCAGCTCCTGGCGAGTGATCGTAATACATACTTGCAATAGGTGTCCGCCAGTCATAGACCAGAAAGTTTAACCCATCTTCATCTACAAAAGAGGACACACCAATATACACTTTCTCGCTAAATTTCAAGCCGTCCTCATGAAAATCAATCCGCCCGAAGTACGGTGACGGCAGCAGACGTTTCATACTTTTATAACGCTGCAGCCGTAATTTGTGACTACGTTCGCGCTCGTTCAACAACGCCTCTTGCTGCTTGATGCTGTAGAAGGTCTCTTCGAAATCTTCGTCCGTACTCGTATTGACCGTAACTTCCTCCCAAAACTGCTTGCGAATGCCGACCACCTGATCACGAAGTCCGCTCACTTCCGGCTCCACTTCAGCGATTCTCAACTGTAATTCTTCCGTAACGGCATCCAGCCGTTCCTGTTCTTCCTGCCAATCCTTACCGTTAATCATCTTCTGAACACACTCCTTGTCATACGCGTTTGAAGGATGAAAAAAGACATTTGACAAACCCTGAATCCCCATGATAAGATTAAGATATAAATAAGATGCAATATTTATAACATTTTACATAAAAATGAGTAATGATTTAACTATATCATAATGCTTAAATGGACGCAATCCATTTATTCAGCGGAAGAACCAGGCGAATTACGCCCGGTTCTTTTTTTGTTCTCGTGAGAAGATCTATACGATGCTAATCGACGCAGGCATCCACCAGAATGTACCGAAGCGGTTTCGCTAGAATGGTATTGGTGGTCTCCGCAGTGAATGTGGCGCCAGGTTTAGTTTGAGCTTGATTGTAAATGTCAAAATGACTAAAGTTCGAATCCTGAACATAAAAACGCAAATAATGATTATCGCCTACTGTCGACTCTCCTGTATTTTGCGAAGTCAGCTGCATTTTGATCAGAGGAACTTCACCTTTCTTGTCTATCGTTTGAATGACAGATTGTATGGGTCGAACAAAAGAATCAGAATGCTGTCCCAGAACATGCTCCTCATCACTTACGACACCAGAAGGAAGATACCCAGGATCTTCGTAAAGACGGGTGATTTTGTGACTCGAATCCCACTTTGTATCCAAATGAAAGGCTTTGGCAACTACGCTGAGCGGAATGTACATACTTCCTTGAATCAAGACCGGTATCGTATCCATTCGGGATGCTACACCATTAATTTCAATGTCTTTTACCCCAACGTTCATCTTTAAACTATAGTTTTTCTCTGTTTCATTTAGGTAGTTTTTTCTGGAGATCACAGCACTTTTATTCACTGCATCATAAGTTACTTCCGCAGCTAATAAATCGGATAGACTTCGCAAAGGAACCATCAGACGATTGTTCTGATCGAGGTAGGGGGATTGTGGTGCAGTGTAGGTCACGTAATATTGATTGATTTGTAAAAGGACTGGGGAATGGACTGTTGCGATTCTAGCGGACGCCCTATCTGCCAACGACATCGAGAAACTAAGGATTAGCGCTAACGTGAGGAACATCATTATTCTTTTCATAGTCAAAAGGAGCCACCTTTCTGTCTCTATCGATTTCTTCTCTTCACCACAAATCTTTCTTTTAGTTCTGTATAGACTCCTAGATTTCCATTATTTATATTATAATTCAATTCAGTGATCGGAGTTACTAATTATTTGATAAAGCGAGTGAACATATGAAAGTCTCAATTGAAGAAATAAGCCGTGATCAGGAAGAGGAAATTCTCATCCGGTGCCATGAGGTAGATGACGAAATAAATGAAATCGTAAATAAACTACAGACAGACAACCTCACTTTGCTGGGACATCATAATGACAAGGTCCACCGCATCAAACTTAGTGATGTCTATTATTTCGAAGCCGTGGATGGGAAGGTGTTTCTTTACAGCAAAGATGACGTTTTTGAGGTAAAGCAAAAGCTTTATGAATTGGAGGAATTGTGCAAAGAAAAGAACTGTTTTCGGTCCTCGAAATCAACGATTTTGAACATAGCTAAGATTTCAGTTATTCATCCGACCCTTAGCGGCCGATTCCAAGCGGTGCTTGATAACGGGGAACGCGTGGTGATATCAAGGCAGTATGTGCCTGTGCTTAAAAATATGCTGGGATTGTAAGAGGGAGGGATACCTATGAAGCTTTCCGAATTTGCAAAAAATATTATACAAAGTTTCTTGATGATCTTCGCATTAATCATCCTCATCATTACGGTATTGCGAACCATTTTTTATCCCGATCTTGCCTTTGACTTGAAATCTATTTATATCATAATGGCCTTTTCACTTTTGGCGTCATTAATGAACATTATTTTGTATTCTTCACATGATTTAAGTGAGCAGCAGATGCGTGCAAGAATTATAGTCCATTTTGGGGCTTTGGAGTTGATCTTGCTTTCCCTTGCTGCTGTCCTTGGGATTGTAAATAACGTCTTGCAGGTATTCATTATGGCATTAGAAATTGCGGTAATCTACGTTATAATTCGTCTACTATCATGGCAAAATGATAAAAAAGAAGCCCAAAAAATCAACGAAAAATTAAAAATGATGCGGTGAGCGGATAGCTTATCGCTCTTTTTTTGCAACTTATTCCCCCGTAGCTACAGCTTATTGTTTTTCTATATACTTCCTTCTAGCCGTTTTTTATGATGATCTCATAAAAAATGAATACGAACACGAAGGGAGTAACAGCGATGGGAATGTTGGTTCTAAGTATTGCTCTGATTATAGAGATGGTCTTGGCAATATATTGCTTGATAACGAAGCACAACCATCAGAAATTAAGAAATTGGGTTAGA
Source organism: Paenibacillus sp. MAHUQ-45 (assembly GCF_058133325.1). Classification (NCBI taxonomy): domain Bacteria; kingdom Bacillati; phylum Bacillota; class Bacilli; order Caryophanales; family Paenibacillaceae; genus Paenibacillus; species Paenibacillus sp. MAHUQ-45. Next base: position 180,166 of record NZ_JBYUPV010000009.1, on the reverse strand, counting down.
ATGGCTATCTTTGCTGTCTTTATCACACTTACCTTGACCTCAATCATCATGTGGAGCTTCCGCTGGGTGTTGCTTGCTATACTGCTGTTCCTACCCGCGGTAATTGGTGCGGTTTCTCTTCTCCGCAACAAAACAACTACCCAAGCCTACAAAGGCACGCGTATTGTCAGAAAAGCAATTGTGATGATATTCACGTTAATGCTGGCCCTTGCACCTGCACTTGTTTTCCCCCAATATAAACCACTGAAAGTAACAGGCGAATATAAAGTCGCAACCGCTACTTACACCTACGTTGACAACAACCGGATTGAGGAATTTAATGACACGGGGAAAAACAGATTTGTTAATGTGGAATTTTGGTATCCCGTGCATGGGAATGGCTCCTTCCCACTTTTGGTATTCTCGCATGGCGCATACGGAATTAAGTCAAGCAATGCCTCTACCTTTACTGAACTCGCAAGCCATGGTTATATCGTAGTTTCGATTGATCATCCGTATCATTCCTTCTATACGACTTCAAAGGATGGGACGACTGTTACGATCAATAAAGAATATTATCAGGAAGTCAGTAATGCCAACAAAGATGGTATTTACACGATAGAGCAAGTCTATGGACTCATTCAAAAATGGATGAAGCTGCGAACAGACGACATGAATTTTGTAATCGATATGATCCTGCAAAAATCAAAGAGTGATCCTAACCCGCTTTATAAACAAATTAATACGGATAAAATAGGTGTGTTCGGACACTCCATGGGCGGTGCTGCAAGTATTGGGCTTGGCAGAGAGCGTGATGATGTGCATGCCGTTGTCAATATTGATGCCCCCATGTTCAGTGAGTTGAATTATGATAAAAAGACTGATGATCTCGTCGCCAGTGGCAAACCCTACACAACACCCGTTCTTAATATTTATTCTGACGATGTCTGGAAACAGCTCGATAACCAGCCATCTGTCTATGCTGCAAATAAAGTAGCTGATAGAAACTTCTCAGAGATGTATACCGTTCATTTTCAAGGTGCAAAACATTTAAGCCTGACGGACTTACCGTTGTTTTCTCCTCTACTCGCCAATATGCTACAGGGTGGAAAAGCAGATATTGATTCGCATTACTGTATTGAAACAGAAAACCAAATTATTCTTAATTTCTTTGACCATGTATTAAAGGGAACAGGCCCGTTCACACCTAAGGCTACCTATGGGTTAAAATAGAAATAGAGCTGCAACAGTTCTTATCACATTAACTGCACACTTGGGAGGACAACCAGAATGATTGATGCTCATATTCATCTTGAACAATATGAACCGGAATTTATCGCCAGCACACTGCGTGAGTTGCATGGTCTGGACGTTCAAGCGCTCCTGGCTGTCTCCATGAATTATGAATCCTGCCTTCGCACCGAAAAGCTGGCCGCCCAGTATCCCGGTCTCGTCCGGCCGGCTTACGGCTTCCACCCGGAGCAGCCGGCGCCTTCGCCGGAGGAGATCGCCAGGCTGCTGGAATGGATTGAAGCCCGGGCAGACAGACTGACCGCCATAGGCGAGATTGGGCTGCCCTATTATACGCGGGCGGAAGCGCTGGAGCGCGGCGAGTCTTTCGAGATGGCGCCGTACATTGCGCTGCTCGATAAGTTCTTGGGGCTGGCGGCGCGCCTTCGCAAGCCGGTCGTGCTGCATGCCGTGTACGAGGACGCGATGATCGCTTGCGATCTGCTGGACAAGCACGGCATTACCCGGGCCCATTTCCACTGGTTCAAGGGCCCGGAAGAGGCCATCGCGCGAATGATCCAGCGCGGCGATTATATCTCTTTCACGCCGGATCTCCTGTATGAACAGGAGATCCAGGATCTGGCCCGCCGCTACCCTCAGGAGCTGGTGATGGCGGAGACGGACGGCCCGTGGCCCTTTGAAGGGCCATTCGCAGGCCGGACCACCCACCCGGCCATGATCCATGATGTGGCCGCCGCATGGGGAGCATTGCACGGCCATTCAGAGAGCCGGGCGAAGGAAATTTTAACCGCCAACACCGTGCGGTTCTATGGATTGTAACGCGAGGCCGTGTGGCTCCGGACCAGTAGAAACGACTTTGTCGTCCTCTAAAGGGACGGTATCCGTTTCAGCAGGAAATATAAGAATGATTCATAGCGTAAAACATATAAATTCTTATATTTAAAAAGGGCGTTGACCGCTTGGCGGCAACGCCCTTCTTTTTTTCTCATAGCACACATTATCGCAGGGGATGAATATGGATTGTCCCAGCATCTCACCATCGGTTCTAGGCAAGCTTTTGATAACTTTCAATATTCGTCAATTTCGTTCTGCCTTCATCATGCTCTTCCTCCGGGTAACGTACCGGGTTCAACGCATGCAGCGTTCTAGCGATATTAATACACTCCTGGAGTTCCCCGTCTTGCTCATATTTCCTGAACAAAATCTGCAGCAAACGGCGGGTTGTGTCCTCTTCGGCAAGACCAATCTTCATTAACATGTCCAGAACGCTGAAGCGGATCAGGGAATCTGCAACAACGGTTGTGCCATCAGGCATTGGGCGATAGCCAGACAACATTTCGAAGAGAGTAACAAGCCAGTCAGTGGCCGGAGCACCGAGAAGTCGGATTTCATCCTCCATATTGTATTGATTGAGGTACATTCCCTTCAGCTTGGATGCTTCATCCGTATCTTTGTCGAGAGCGAGGTCCAGATAACTATTGGTCCAATACTCAACCTGCGCAGTTATGGGCAGTTGTTTTATTCTCTCCTTATGCACAGCAAATCTTTTCATTTCAGGAAATGCCCTGTAATAGGCCTCTTGACTCACCGTACGATCAAGGTATTGATAATAACCTCCACCATGATCCACCACAAAAGCCATGAAATCATCCGTCTTGTTCAAGAGCTGCATCACATCCTGAAGCTCATCTACCATCTCAATCAGCATTTCTATGAATTTTGCACGCAGATCATTGGCTTCCTGGATTTCGGGTGCATTCGCGTCCTCATCCTCCTTGTCATACAATTCGGTCAGCCTGCACTCCAGCAGGTATGCGAACTCATCCATTGCTTCCGGCTGAGCCGGATCTTCATAGGAAAAATCACCCGAATTAAACTTCAAGCCGCTGCGTCCGTTCACCCGATCTGGAGTGTAAGAACTGTAGTACGACTCTACCGTTTTTTGCAAGGCTGCTAGAGTATTCCACCGCAACAGTACCCGTCCGTAAGTGGACTCTGCATCCAAAACAACAGCATATACATCTTGATTTCCCTCGGTTTTGGAAAAGTCCTCTAGCGTCTTTCTGCAATGCTCCATAAACACTTCTTGAAATAAACTGAAATCAGGGTCTGCCATTACTACACCTCATGTTGGTATTTATTCCGGTTCTTTATCGGACTTTGCATTTTCGTACAGCTCATGTCCAATTACCTTCCATATCAGGGATTATCCCCCTTTAAAGTATGGCATAGCAATCTAATGGCCGAAAAGAGTATAAAGACTTATGTTAATCTCAACTATTCCCCGGCAAGCTGCTCCACATGAGATCTGGCATTTCCCTCTTTTTCAACATGCCACAGCACCCGCTGCAGCAGAAAACCTAGCAGTCCTATTGCCGCAAGGACACTACCGAAAATTATAAAAATGACGCCAGGGCCAGCACGTTCTACCAAGACTCCCCCCAGCATTGGGGCTACAATCATAACGGCACTGAGAATTGTACTTTGGATGCCGAATATCCGCCCTGTCATGTGCGATGGCGTCTCTTTTTGCAGGCAATAATTGAAGGTGATCATCGCCATTCCGTTCCCAAGTCCCAATAAAATCCCCAGTAGCAGCACCAGGATCACGGAGGCTCCCGGCGGCAGCAATCCCAAACCGGAGAACGACATGCCGATCAGCGCATATCCACAGCCAATCTTCCAGCCGTATCCAGCACTAGCGTTCATCTTGTTCATCACCATAATCATTAGCACAGCTCCCACACCCGAAGCTGCCACCATCCAGCCCAGCATCGCCTCCTGCTCTGGCGCAATGGCCCGGAATAAGCTCGTAAACTGAAAATCTATCATCTGGATCGCCAGTGATCCAATGAGACCAAATATCAGGGTGCTCAACAGCAAGCGACTGCGGAGAATAAAGCTCCAGCCTTCGCTCCACATCTGACGTAACGGAATCTGTTCCTCTGAAGTCTCCGAATGCGTCTTCTCTGCAACAACCCCGTCATTTTTGACTGTAAGCAACAGCAAATAAGAGCCGGCTCGCAAGCAAGCATTGAGTAAAATACACCATTGAGGCGAGAGTACCGACAACGCCAACCCGCCAAGCAGCGGACCGGCAATCTTGGAGCTTTGATTCACAATCCCATTCAGAGAGGTCGCCTGTAAAAGCTGGTCCTCCCGGACAATGCTACGTGTCAGGGATTGCTGGGCAGGAACATTTAATGTTGAGAGTCCCGCGCGCAGCATCAGCAAGGGGAGCAGCCACCACATGTTCGGAGCGAGCAGCACCAGAACGGTCAGGATGGCGGTAAGCAGATCACAGATGCGCATCAGCTTGAGCTGGTTCAGACGGTCAGCAGCCACGCCTGCCACAGAGCCCAGCACAATGCCGGGCAGCGCGAGCGAGACCGGGATCAGCGCCAGCATTAGCGGACTGGCCTGCCAGCGATAGCCCACAAGCACCTGAATCGCGAGTGCATCGAACCAGTCACCGAAGGTCGAAGTCGCGTAGGCGGTGTAGACGCGCATGTAGACTTTATTGCGTAATAGGCTTGGTGCTGATTGAGCAGTAACTTGCATAAGACATTCCTCCAGTGGCTTGAATGGATCAAGTTGATCCTGATGTCAAAGTAACAGAGGAATGTCAGAGAAAGATCAGAGGGGATGGATTGCCCCACGAATAACGGCCTCAAGCGGCTTTAACCATTGGTCCAGTCCCCGAGCCGCTTGCTCCGCTTCGAACATTTTTTTGTATTTAGCCTGTAAAGCCTGGGGAAATGAAAAAATCGCTCCACAGTACACGATTCGATGTAGTGCCTGCATTAGTAAGGGAACAAACCCTGAAGTCTCCAGAATCTGCAGCCCCTCATCCAGAAGCGCTTCACCGTCACGCCAATTCTTTTGCCGCAGCTTCCATAATCCCTTGGTGATATTGTAACTACCGCTCTCACGCAGAAAAGGTCTTGCGCTCAGACGCTCTTCTATGTCTCCTAGCATCGCTGCCACTTGTACGTCAGGCGTTCCGGCCGCCAGGTGAACAAACATCTCGCTTATGGCTACTGGTAGTTCAAAATTTTCGTACTCCGGTTCCTGGATGACTGTATAGGTGAGTTTTAAGCGTTCCAGTGCTATGTCCGTCTTCCCAGCCACTGCATAAAGGTCAAGTATATTCAGGATTTTCAGTTCCTGATGCTGAAACTGCGGCAAAATCTCTCGTTCAAGTAATAACTCACAGCTAGCCAATCGATCTGCAGGGTCGCCAGTGAACATGAAGAACAGCATCAAGGAGTACAGCCGATCCCTCAGCGGGGCTTCCGTTGTGTGCAGCAACCATTCCAGATCACCTTGCACAAAATGAACATAGACAGCATAAAAAGGATCTAATTCATAACCGAGCACATCCTGCTGCCGCGCCAGGGTCTGCATGGATCTCCCCTGTCCATATTGATGATATTTCACGAAAACCTCGCGCATGGTCTCATGCAGCGCGGTATCTTGGATAGATGGAGGGGTGAGTGTGCTGGCGGTATCTTGTACCGCCAGACTGTAGCCGAGACCACGTACCGTTCGAATCGTCAGCCCGTGAAAGCCCCCTAGCTTTTTACGCAATCGGTAAATATGATCATCCACCGTCCGTTCCACCGGATATTCCAGCGGCCATACCTTATCTAGCAGTTGTTCCCGGCTGAAGGTGCGTCCCTTGTTCAGATAAAGAAACCGCAGAAGTGCGAATTCTTTAGGCAGCAGCTCCACTGTAAGTCCTTCGGCAGTCACTTTATATTCATTGTCATTCAATTCAAGCCGCATCCAGGAACCTTCCTTCTCACGTTCACTTTAATGGCCTCATTATATCAGGCTGACCTCGCCTCACTCCAGAGAAAATAGGCATGTGGCTTCCTTATCCCCTCTCTTCATGCAAAAAAAGCCTCTACATCTGCTGCAATCAGCAAATATAGAGGCGTAAGGCCTGCTTCATTCTTTTTTTAGATCAAATCTGATTTCTGCAAAAGTCGCTCGATAATCACAGCTACCTCTGCACGGGTGATACTTGCTTTTGGAGCTAACTCTGTGCTGCTTCTACCGGAGACAATACCTGCTTGCAGGCTGTCTGCAATGGCATCTTTCGCCCAATCTGATGCTTGCACAGCATCTGTAAAGCTGCTCGTCTGAGCTGCTGCCGCTTGCGTTGCCAGCTTGTCTTTCAGACCGGTAATTTTCATAGCCTTGGCAATGATGTTCATCGCCTGTTCGCGCGTGATCTTGTCTGTCGGACGGAAGGTACCGTCTTCGAAACCGTTGATCAGGTTGTAAGAGACAGCGGTTTGCACCGCACTGCTATACCAAGCCGAATCCTGTACATCCGTGAACGCAGTTCCGCCGTTCTCCAGTTTCAAGCCCAAGCCTCTAACCACAATCGCCGCAAACTCAGCGCGGGTAATGTCTTGTCCCGGGTTGAACAAGCCGTTACCGACACCGTCAATAACCATCCGGGAGCCCATGTTGTTCACTGCATTTTTAGACCAATGATTCGCAACATCTTTGAACTCTTTCGGATGCCATACAATAGAATAAGTGCTGTTGGTCAGACTGTTCACCTTGGCAAAATACCTACCATTAATCTCAACAATTTTGGTTGGCACATGACGGACAGTACCATCCGGATCGACAACGATTCCGGTAGTGATTTTGTTAGGGTCTACACCATCTGGGATGGCAATCGTACGTTCTACATAGGCGTTGAACTTGGAGATTTCGATCGTTTTGTCGCCATGAATAGCTACAACCTTAAATTCAAGCGGGGGTGCAACTAAAGTAAACTGCCCTTTCGCCGCTGAATTCTCCACAATTTTTAACGTTTCTGGCGTAGATTTATCGACTTCAATTTGAACCTTAATATCCTGGAGAGATACCGCTGATCCGAATTGACTCGAGATGGAGTTGATATTAATTTGCTGTGCTGGCAGTGTGTACGTCGCTTGCCCAGTTTTAAGCTCCAGCACCGCCTGTTTTTGTTCCATGTCCTTGATCATTTGACCTGTCAATTGACCAATGGCCACATCCGTATTTGTGACCACAGGGATCGTAATCACAACCCCTTGTCGCTCACCAGCCAATTTCTCTTCCAGCTTGGGCTGATCAACTGAAATTGTGGTAACCGTCTGGTTGTTCACTTGCGTGGTTTCAGCCGTACCAATCTTCTCAACCTTACCGTTAACAATAATATCCACACCTGTGCTGCCCGGATTAGGGGTGCTCGGAGTGCTTGGTGTGCCCGGGGTTGGTGTTGGTGTTGGCGTTGGTGTAGGAGTTGGATTGTCTCCCCCGCCAGTCGCAGGTGCGCTTGGCGTTACGGTGTTAGAGCTTGCCGAAGCTACGCTGCTACCCTCGCTGTTGACCGCTTTTACTGTGAAGCTGTACGTTGTTCCGTTGCTCAGACCTGTAATTGTGATCGGGCTGGCAGTTCCAGTGCCAACGATTTTACCCGCTGCATCCAGAACGTCATACCTCGTAATCTCACTTCCCCCATTGTCGACTGGAGAATTAAAGAACACTGTTACTTGACCGTCCCCTGCGCTTGCAGTTACATTCGTTGGTGCTCCCGGTGCACCTTTCGGCGTTGCACTAAGTTCATTGGATAATGAGCCTTCTCCATCCAGAAGACTGGACCGTACTGCAAAATAATAAGTTGCGCCATTAATCAGACCTTTTACATCATAGCTGTATACGGAGCTGCTGACAGTCGCCGCCTCAGTTCCGAAATTGCCTGAAACGAGACTATAGTAGATTTTATAACCGTTAGCGCCTTTTACAGGCGTCCATATGAGGTTAACCTCCGCATTGCCTGCAATCGCGGATTGCAGCACCGGTGGACCCTCTACGATTGGCGTGGAATCAGTAATTGTAACCGCCAATACTTGTGGCGAGCCTGCGCTGAATTGGAATGCCAAGTTGGTTGTACCGACTGGCTGAATGGCCAGGTACTCTTTTTTAATCGAAACTGTGCTGCCACTCAAAGTGTAATCCGTACCTTCAGTCAGTACGTTGTCACCGTTCTTAATGCCTGTGAACGTGTTGCCGTTCAGCGTCAAGGTGACCGTTATATCGCCTTGCGCTGAAGTCTTCTTATCAAAGTTCGCGCTTGTCGGGCCGATGCCACTATTGTTTGGTGTGCTGTCGGTGACGGTAATCGTTAGTGTCTGCGTTGCACCTGCACTAAACTCAAAGGTTAACGTTGTCGTGCCTACCGCTTGCCCAGCTAAGTACGATTTCTTAATCGCTACTGTGTTGCCTGTAACTGTGTAATCCGTTCCAGCCACTAGTGTTGCTGTTCCGTTCTTAATACTGGACAACGTGTTGCCATCCAACGTCAGAATGGTTGTTACATCCGCTTGCGCTGAAACTTTTTTATCAAAGTTCCCGGTCGTCGGTGTGATCACGCTGTTCTTCGGCGTGCTGTCGCTCACTGTAATGGCCAGCGTCTGCGGGTTTCCTCCGCTGAACGTGAACTCCAGACTCGTTACTCCCACTGGCTGAAGCGCCAGGTATGATTTCTTGATCGCTACTGTCGCTCCTGTAACTGTATAATCCGTTCCAGCTACCAGTGTTGCTGTTCCGTTCTTAATGCTGGACAACGTGTTGCCATCCAACGTCAGAACTGTTGTTACATCTCCTTGCGCTGAAACTTTTTTATCAAAGCTTCCGGTTGTCGGTGTAATTACGCTGTTCTTCGGCGTGCTGTCGCTCACGGTGATGACCAGTGTTTGCGGGTTTCCTGCGCTAAACTCGAAGGTTAGCGTTGTCGTACCTACCGCTTGCCCAGCTAAGTACGATTTCTTAATCGCTACCGTGGTGCCTGTAACCGTGTAATCCGTTCCAGCCACCAGTGTTACTGCACCGTCCTTAATGCTAGACAACGTGTTACCGTCCAACGTCAGTACGGTTGTTACATCCGCTTGCGCTGAAGTCTTCTTATCGAAGCTTCCGGTTGTCGGTGTAATTACGCTGTTCTTCGGCGTGCTGTCGCTCACGGTGATGACCAGTGTTTGCGGGTTTCCTGCGCTGAACGTGAACTCCAGGCTCGTTACTCCTACTGGCTGAAGCGCCAGGTACGATTTCTTGATCGTCACTATGGTTCCATTCACATCGTAATCCGTTCCAGCCACCAATGTTGCCGCGCCGTTCTTAATGCTGGACAGCGTGTTGCCATCCAACGTCAGAACTGTTGTTACGTCCGCTTGCGCTGAAGTCTTCTTATCGAAGCTTCCGGTTGTCGGCGTAATCACGCTGTTCTTCGGCGTGCTGTCGCTCACTGTAATTGTCAGGGTCTGTGGGTTACCTCCGCTAAACGTAAATTCCAGGTTAGTTACTCCCACTGGCTGAAGCGCCAAGTACGATTTCTTAATCGCTACTGTGGTACCTGTAACCGTGTAATCCGTTCCAGCTACCAGCGTTGCTGTTCCGTTCTTGATGCTGGACAACGTGTTTCCATCCAACGCCAGAACAGTTGTTACATCCGCTTGCGCTGAAGTCTTCTTATCGAAGCTTCCGGTTGTCGGCGTAATTACGCTGTTCTTCGGTGTGCTGTCGCTCACTGTGATAGTCAGCGTCTGCGGGTTTCCTGCGCTGAACTCAAAGGTTAGCGTTGTCGTGCCTACCGCTTGCCCAGCTAAGTACGATTTCTGAATTGCTACCGTGTTGCCTGTAACTGTGTAATCCGTTCCAGCCACCAATGTTGCTGCGCCGTTCTTAATACTGGACAACGTGTTGCCATCCAACGTCAGAACAGTTGTTACATCTGCTTGTGCTGATGCTTTCTTATCGAAGCTTCCGGTTGTCGGCGTAATCACGCTGTTCTTCGGCGTGCTGTCGTTCACTGTGATTGCCAGTGTCTGCGGGTTTCCTGCGCTAAACGTGAACTCCAGGTTCGTTACCCCTACCGCTTGCGCCGCCAGATACGATTTCTTGATCGCTACTGTGGTTCCATTCACATCGTAATCTGTTCCAGCCACCAATGTTGCCGCGCCATTCTTAATGCTGGACAGCGTGTTGCCATCCAACGTCAGAACTGTCGTTACATCCGCTTGCGCTGAAGTCTTCTTATCGAAGCTTCCAGTTGTCGGTGTAATCACGCTGTTCTTCGGCGTGCTGTCGCTCACTGTGATAGTCAGCGTCTGTGGGTTTCCTGCGCTAAACTCGAAGGTTAGCGTTGTCGTGCCTACCGCTTGTCCAGCTAAGTACAATTTCTTAATCGCTACCGTGGTGCCTGTTACCGTGTAATCCGTGCCTGCCACCAGTGTTGCTGCACCGTTCTTAATACTGGATAACGTGTTGCCATCCAACGTCAGAACTGTCGTCACATCCGCTTGCGCGGAAACTTTCTTATCAAAGCTTCCGGTTGTCGGCGTAATCACGCTGTTCTTCGGCGTGCTATCGCTCACCGTGATTGCCAGTGTCTGCGGGTTCCCTGCGCTGAATGTAAACTCCAAGCTGGTTATCCCTACTGGCTGATTTGCCAAATATGATTTTTTAATCGTCACAGTGTTGCCTGTAACCGTATAGTCCGTTCCATCCACTAATGCTGCTGCGCCGTTCTTGATGCTAGTCAACGTGTTACCATTCAACGTCAGCGCAGTTGTTACATCCGCTTGTACCGCAACGTTCTTATCAAAGCTGGCAGTGTCCGGGCTGATTGTTGATGATACAGGTGAGGTCGTGGTCATCACGAGCTGTGAATTACCTGAGATGATCACCTGACCATTCACAGACATCAAAGAATACGCTTGTGCATCTGTTAAATCAACGTTGGCATTCTGCCAAGTCGTACCCTGATCATTGGAATAATAGACTACCGGTGTATAGGTACCGGAAACTGCACCAAGTGCATAGATATTATTCCCTTTTGCCCCCAATACCGGTGTCAAACCGAATAATGAATCATTCCCTATTACCGTTGGCGCAGACCAGGTGGCCAGATCCGTGCTGGTACGAGAGAACATTTTATATGAGGGATCATAGCCTAACAGAATATATTTAGTGCCATCATAGAGAATATCACTGATTGCATCCGTCTGGTTCGGATAGCCACTGGAGCGATTGGCCCAGTTGATGCCGTCCGGGGATGTCCAAATGCTCAATCCATTCACATTAGCGGAGTTATCGTAGGAGTAACCCAGCGCAATAAATTGTTGATTGGTAAAGGTCACAGAGAACAACGCCTGAATGTTCTGATTTGGCAGAACAGGATCACTCCATGTGACACCGTCTGCTGACGTTTTAAGAGAAGGACTAGAATACCCCTTCGTGCCTACCGCTACGAACTTGCCATTTCCAAAAGCGATATCTGAAAAAAGAGTAGAGTCCGTAACACTCGTCTGTACTGTCCAGGCGGAACCGTTCGCAGAAGTTGCAACAGTGGTTTTATCCTGGTTCCAGTCGCCTACAGCAACGTATTTACCATTACCGTAAGCTACGGCATTAAAACTGTTAGCTCTTGCCGACACGCTTGCCGGGTTCCAGGAAGTCAGATCATTAGAGGTCCATATGCCCCCGTCGCTTCCTTGTTTACCCACTGCGATATACTTCGAGCCGTCATGAATGATTTCATTATAGGTTCCGCCCCACTTGTAGCTCCAATCGGAGCCATTGGAAGAAACCATAAGTCCTTCGTTACCAAGACGGAAATACTTCCCGTTAAGGAAGGCTGAGCTTTGTGTCACGAAAAAATTGCTATAGGGCTGCATAGTCCAAGAGGTACCGTTTGTAGACGTGTAAACCGCCCCATATCCATAAGGGGCCTGAAAGCCAAACAAATAGTATTTACTGCCATCGTAGAATCCATTGAACATTTGATTATTTACTTGTGAGGAGTTTTGTTTAAACGGAGCACCCGCCAGTGTAAATGTAGACAAATCTGTAGACGTCCACACATAGGCCCAAGGGTCAGAGATGTAATACCGGTCTTTCATCCAAACCAGCATATTGGTACCGATAGAGGGGTTGCCCTCTGGATTCAGCGGACGTGCTGACGTCCATGTCGTACCATTCGTTGTAGAATAAATGAATCCTGAAGTATCACCAACTGCAAGGCGTGTACCATTATTGCCCACGGTGATTTGTGTTAGCGCTGTCGTAGCATTCAAACCAGTTGGCACAACTGCGGTCCATGTGATCCCATCAGCGGACTTCAGCAGCTTGCCTTCCGTTAGTGCATAAAATGCAGAGACTCCATTATGATCCAGATACTTCACATTCGTGATTGTTTTGGTCACACCTGAAGTCTGTTGTGTCCAGTTCGTACCATCCGTTGAGGTCAGTATCACACCATCATTTCCGGTAACAACGAATTTACCACTTCCGTAAGCTGCTCCATAAAAGACAAAAGAGCTGGGATTGCCCACGCCGGTGTAATTAACATCCGCCTGCGTTTTTACGTTACTCCAATTTTCGGCGTCCGTCGATTTGATAATTGCACCATAGTAGCCAACTGCAATATACAGATTATTGCCGTAAGCAATATTGGTCATCGCGGAACTAGGTAAATCTGATTTGCTCTTGGTAATAAAGGTGTCTGGCGCAGCACCTGCTGCGAATGAACCGGAGGGATGAATGCTGAAAAGAATGAATATGCTGAATAACAACAGGCCTATTTTCGCCAACCTTGATGCCGTGAAGCCTTCTCCCATAAGGTAACCCCCAATATTTTTTTCAATAAAATATAATTAGTAAAGAAGCCGTTTACTCCTTCCTCTCTTGAATGAAAATCAAAACAAACTAGACTTTGTTAAATCAATCCTATATTTCGACAAAAAAACTGGAATTCCTTCACGAATTCGACCTATAAACGCGAATATTTATGATTATTTTCATAGCAAAAGCAAGTTGACCTAATCAAAAGCAAATAACCCGTAAGAAGGTCACTTTTGTTCAAAGCGATCACTCCTTACAGGTTACTGTTCCAAATAGGCTTATCCCGTTCGATTCTTGACTCCCTCTAGTGTGTATGGGTACCATAGGATTAATATTGCTTATATATGGATTAAGCTTTTTAGATAACAGCAGCTGGAGCAAAAAACAATGGAATCCTATAAGATTTTGCGAATTCATAACCAGCTTAGACATAGGAGAGTGAGAATTTGAGTAGTTTGCAGCATTCATTCCAAGAGGTCTTTACCATTATGGAGGCTTCATTTCCCATCTCAGAATTCAGAACGCGTGAAGCACAGGAGGCGCTACTGAATCATCCACGTTACCGCCTCATTACAGACAAGAACGACGAGGGGAACGTTATAGCCTTTATGGCTGTGTGGGAATTTCCCGAATTCCGCTTTGTGGAGCATATTGCCGTCGATCCGGCTGCTCGGGGCAAAGGTGCAGGGGACAAGCTCATGCGCGCCTACATCGCAGAGTCGGAAACACCAGTTCTGCTGGAGGTAGAACCACCTGCAGATGAATGGTCCCGTAGAAGAATCGGTTTTTATGAACGTTTGGGCTTTTGTCTAAATACGTATGACTATATGCAGCCACCACTCCGAGAGGGTCAGGATGACCTACCTTTGAAGATTATGAGTCATGGCCGTCCTATAGATGAAGATGAATTTAATCACTTCAAGGACACCGTGTATAAACATGTATATAAGGTCCTGCCAATTGTGTAATATGCGTCAAAGAAGCCAAAAAAAGCCGGCAAGTCCTCGTGTAAACGAAGGCTCCCGGCTTTTTGTTTTATAAAACGTATGGTCAGTACTTTACAGGCTCAAATGGAGAATCGGGAACGGTTTACCGGAAGGATCCAGCTCTGAACGTCCCTGCTGCACAAATCCGAATTTAATGTAAAAGGCACAGGCACCGGGATTCTGCTCATTAACGTCTACCTCAAGCTTGTCACCCTTCAGGCTGATCGCCTGATTTAACAATCCCTTGCCAATCCCCTGACCATGAACCTTAGGGTCCACGAACAGCATCTCCACCTTGGCTCCATCCAGACCGATAAAGCCTGTCGGTTGCCCCGCCTCGTCTACTGCCATCCACACTTCCACGCTAGTTAACGCTTCATCACGCACCATCCCATGGAAGAACTGAATGTCCTCCTCTGTCAAAAAATGGTGTGTGGCGCGGACGGCCTGCAGCCAAATTTCCACCAGTTGTTCATGTGCTTGTGCTTCATAAGGAATAATCTTCATCGTCAATTGATCCTGCTTTCAAAGTAGTAAATTTATAATAAAAAATGAGTTCGTTATTATTTCAATAGCGTTACCGACTGCTGTTGCGGGTTCCATTTCACATCTATCCCAAACAGTGCAGGCACGCTACTTAATGGAATCAACAGACGGTCATTCACATTCCGGGAGGGAAGTATGGTAACAGTCGTACCATTAACTACAGCCCTATCAGACAATGGTTTATGAGTTACCGAGCGGTTCCCGATCGCTATAGTCAGCTCACCCGTTCCGGCGTTACGATTCATAGTCCCTCCGCTCAGAGTCACCAATTCTTTTAACGGAACGTAGACCCGGGATTGTTCAACAACAAACGGTTCTTGCAATTTCGTGGAAACCCCGCCCACGATGAATGTTCCGGGAACAATGCTTTTCCCCACAGCGTATCCATGATTGACCGCAATGCTCTCCATATCGGCAGAAGTTGAAATAATAACAACCGTCGTATTCTTGGAGATCCGTGGATACAACCAGCGAATATCTTCATTATGCATGCGGATGCATCCGGCGCTTACGTATTTTCCGATAGATGATTCGTTATTATTGCCATGAATCGCATAAGTAGTGCCTTTCGTCCCGTTCACTTCCAGCCCTAGCCAGCGATCACCCAGCGGATTTGAAGGATCTCCTCCAGGAATCTTATCTTTATAATAGGGTCTGTTCTGGATTTTGACAACAATCTTGAAGCTGCCTTCCGGGGTTAAAGCTTTGGTCTTGCCTGTAGCTACCGGGAAAGTCTTCTCCAGCTTCCCACCGCTGAAATACGCCAGCTTGTTGGTTTTCTTGTTCACAATCAGCAGATCCGAGCTGGCAGATGCTTCCGCCACGCCCCCTATGCAGGCTGTGAACAGCAGCCCGAGCACAAGCATAAGCCCAAGGGTCCGCTGCAAGGAAAGCCGCAACCGGCCTTCCGTCAAACAAAAATTCATGTACGCACCTCCGACAAGTCTTTGAGTGTTCCCTGGTGAAACACTTTTATTTACATACGAAAATCAGCCGCAATTGTTGCACCCCTACCTGTACCTATTTCGTTATCCCTGTCCACGACTTGGATCTACTGTTTCTTTCTCGAACCAAATACGATAACATGACCACCCAGCACTCCATCACCATGCCACTGGTAAATAATAGGACTACAGAATAATCCAAATTCCTGCAAGTCATAATAAAAGCGCATTATAAACCGAAACCGCCAAGGAGGCTACCCATTTGAATTCAAATCTTTCCAGCCAAATCAACCAATGTGAGCAAATTATTCAGCAACTTGTGAACCAAACGCAACAAGCGAGCCAAAACTATCAGCAGTTGCTTCAGCAGGAGCAACAAAATGCAGTGAGACTCGAAGAAATTGCCCAGCGTGAACATAAAGCTGCACAAATGATTCAAAGTACACTGCAAGGCCATCAAACAGCCATCCAGCAAATGCAACAGATCTCCCAGATCTGTAGACAGCTCGAGAACAGTGCACAGACTAGCAATTACAACACTTCAATGCCAAACTTCAATCCAGCCTTCAACCCGTCCTACAATCCGTCGTTTAACCAGCAGCAACCTATGCATTCAGCACAGCATTCCCCGATGCATTCAAGCAGCAGCATGGGGAACAACTCAGGTTATTCGAGTCTTCCCGGGTACAACGCAGGTTCCGGCATGAACCATTCCATGCAGAGTAATTCCATGCAGAACCATTCCATGCAGAACAACAACAGAAGCTATCAATAAACAGCATACGTTGTAAAAAAGGGCGAACGGGTCTCCGTCCGCCTTTTTTCAGCTGCTGACCAAACGATCTTTATCTCGCCTTCTACTATACAACCAGTCGACCTCTCTTCTCGGCCAGACTAATCGTTGCCTCCACGCCCGAGTTGAACTCCAGAAAGTCACTCTCTACACCGTCACTGAAGATTACTCCGTTCTCTGGCATCTGCGAAGTAATGCGTAGCGACTCCTCCTCGGCAATTTGTCCAAAGACCAGCTCAGCAGAAGTAGCTCTGCTGGGAAAAGGCTCTCTTACTGTGAAGTACAGCTTGGCATGATCCCAGGGCAGCCGGACCTCCGGCAGCTTCTGAGTTCCTGAGGCTGAAGTTACTCTACTGCTATCCGTTTCTTCCGACCAAGGCATTCCCTTCAGCTGTGCGGCCTTCTTCGTTATACCGGCAGCTCCGGCCAGTACGCTTTTGAGCCAGCCAGTCGAGCCAAGTCCAGTCGAAACGATGATTCCGCTGGAAGATTGCTGCTCTGTTCTTCCGTTAACCTGCAATTGGTAACGGGCGGACACGTGTGTATTCCGGCCAATGAACAGATCGTTGACGCCATAGAGACTTTGCCCATCGTTAAGCTGCACCTTGGCTAGGGTTATCTCTGTCAGTTGGCGCTTACCACGAAATACGTCGGGAATGATCAATCTCAGATCTTTGACCGTAAAAGGCAGGAGCACCCCGTCCCAGCGGCCCGGGTCGGGATTGACCCCGATCAGTGGCTGGCCGTTCAAATAT
This sequence comes from Paenibacillus sp. MAHUQ-45, assembly GCF_058133325.1. Taxonomy (NCBI): domain Bacteria; kingdom Bacillati; phylum Bacillota; class Bacilli; order Caryophanales; family Paenibacillaceae; genus Paenibacillus; species Paenibacillus sp. MAHUQ-45. Next base: position 163,245 of record NZ_JBYUPV010000009.1, on the reverse strand, counting down.
TTAAGAATATTGGCGACTAGTCCATCCTGCCCGACGGCCACCACTGTATCCGCTTCGCCAAAGATAAAATTCGGGACATGCTGGCGATCCAGCACCTGCACCCGCCCCAGTGCACCAAGCTCCATTACAGCTTGTTCTACGGCTGCCCGATAATTGAAATCTTCTGACACATAGTCGCTGAAGTCTGCCCCCAGCCGCTCGATATAGAACTGGGCTTGCTGAATCGTATTATAGCGGACGACCAATTCCTCCAGTCGGGTCTTGCGCTTAACCAGAACAATCTTGTTCTCCGCTCTGGCTCCACTCATCGGCCGCCCGCCCCTCTGCCCGCCGCCGCAGCGACGCGATCAGGCTTCGCGATCAGTCCTTGCAGCAAATCAGGCGTAATATTAAGCTGCCCGATCTTGGCAGCGTTGCCGGCCAGATCCTGGAACGCGACGGCGATCAGCTTCTCCGGATTCATGCCGACCTGGGTCAAGGCCTGCAGCACATTCGGCGCCACATTTTGCAGCGAGTTCATGATGGCCGACAGTTCGTAGGCACGAGCGTCTGCTTCTGCTTTTTTATTCGCGATGGCCAGTTCAATCAGTTCCTGCTTCTTCTCTTCCAGTGCTGTATCAAAGCTAAGTTGTTCTTCCTTCATCTGATTTTGTTTCTGCTTCACCGCACGTTCAGCATCCAGCTGCGTCTCCCGGATCTGCTTCTTCTTCGTTTCTACAGCGATCTCGGTGCTTAGCTCATTCTCCTTAACCCGTCGCTCCTGGTCAATCGAGGCATTGCGCCGCTCGTATAGCGCATTGTCGGCGTCACGCAGAATTTCTTCTCTGGCCTGCGCTTCCAGCGCCCGCAGTGTCTCCTTGTTCGGTACGATGGCCAGAATCGACAACCCCATCAGCTCAATACCTAACTTCTCAATCTCTTCATTTCTGGCGATTTCCTGTGTAATGCTGCGGGCCATAAGTTCACTCGACTGGATCGCTTCCTTAAGCGGAAGCTGCTCCATCTGCTTCTTCGTCAAGACCTTGGCGATGTTGATGACCCGCTGGGCTAGTTTGCCGGGGTCGTCAGAGAGGTACGTATTTTTTTTCAGATTATAGGTGTAGTTGAGTATCTGTGTAGTCTTGCTGTAGTCCACGATCCGGTAGGTTAGCTGTCCCTGAACCGTTACGGTCTGGTAATCATGCGTAATTTCCTCGAACATGAATGGAACATCTATCGACGATACCGGCACTACAATAACTGAGGTAGTTGGAGCGTAATAGTGAAAAGAAAGGCCGATTCCTTCTCGGACGACTTTGCCGTTCTTCACCTTCAACACATATTCACTGGGTTGGAATTTCACAAATTTGAATCCGAACATAGACAAAACCTCCTGTTATAAATATTTTGTTATTAATTATTTGTTATTAACATTATATTATCACGCGCTTTTGTTATTATCAATATGTTATTAACATTTTTACGTTGTTCATGTTCACTGTTTTTGCACAAAATCAATTGTCCGCTTTAGGTTTGTCCATTGAGTCATGAAGCACATTCCTTTATGATGATTTTTATCGAGAATGATTATCATTATTGGTGATGGTCTTATATCTATATGGGGGGAAAAAATATAATGAAGTCAGTTAGGCAATCCATAGCCGTATTATGCATGATCGTACTAATGGGCACGCTGCTGTTGGCCTGCAGCAGTAAGAACGAACCACAAGCCAGCAATAATAAAGGAAACAGCACCAACACTACTGCAACAACACCAGCTTCATCACCGGAGGCTGCTACTGATACTGACACTAAAGCTAGCGGTACCCATTCGTATACAGATTACAGAGGGCATACGGTAGAAATTCCAGATCACCCGCAGAAAATTGTCTTCTTCGGGGAGACTTACGGCGACCTGCTGACTCTGGGTGTACAAGCCATTGGCGCGGCCAAAGTATTGTATGAGAACCAAATTTATGAGGATAAGGTTCAAGGCGTAGAGGATGTTGGCTTACCCATCAGCTTGGAGAAGACACTTGATCTGCAGCCCGACTTGATCATTTACTCCGTTACGGATGAAGCAGATTTTGAAGCGTTGTCCAAAATCGCCCCTACCGTCATCTTCGATACCTTTGCACCGCTGAAGGAACGGATGCTGGAGCTCGGAACAATCCTGGGCAAAACGAAGGAAGCCGAAGCCTGGGTCGCCCAGTACAAGGTTAAGGAAGCTGCGATGTGGGAACAGCTTAAGGCTTCCGGGATGAAGCCAGGTGAGACCGCATCGGTCTTCACATATTATCCCGGCGACCGTCTGTTCGTTATGGCTACTACAGGACTTTCACAAGTGTTGTATGAAGAGAATGGCTTTAAGCCGACTCCATTAATCCAGAAGGTGCTGGATGAGAAGAAAGGCTTCGAGGAAATATCCATGGAGCTGCTTAAGGAATACGCTGGTGATCGTATCTTCATCCTGAATCCGGTAGCGGACGAAGCCAAAAAATCCACGGAACAACTGATTAACAGCCAGCTGTGGAAGAACCTTCCTGCTGTCCAAAACGGACATGTATACTTCCAGGATATCGAGCAAACATCTGCTGACGCTTCCACCAGAGAATGGCTCCTCCAGCAGATTCCGAACCTGATTTCCGAAAAGTAAAACGGAGTTGCCGCTGCAGCAAATGATTCGAAGCCGATCAACATCTGTTGATCGGCTTCTTTGTTTTATATACAATAGTTATAATTGATAATGATTATCACTGAACCAAGGAGGATACTACCTATGCTTCACCCCACACCCCCTACCGTCCCGCTGCATTCCTTGCTGTTTCAACTGTCGGATGTTGAGCTAAGAATGCAAAATGCCGGTACATCCTCCCAGCCACCACCTGCTAAGCAGTATACTCTGCTCGTCTTTACCAGCGGTACAGGAGAGCTGCATGCAGGCGGCGAGACTGTGATGCTAAGAACAGAAGCATGCGTACTACTCTCCCCTGGGGAGTCTCTTCATATCTGCGACAACGAGACTACGCTCTATTACTACGAGGTTAGCTTCACATCCATCTATACCAGTGAAAGCAAGCCACCTATGGCCTATTCCCGCCGGATACTGACAGGTCGACGGGAACTGGTCGCCTATCCATTCTCCAAGCTGATCCGGCTTGTGGAGGAATTATACTCAGAACGTACGTATACCGATGAGATCAGTCGTATGAAGCAGAATCTTAAACTTCAGGGACTGCTACTGTTCTTGTTCGAGTACAATTTCCGTTCTGAAGACATTGAAAGCCCTACCCAATCTGTTGAACGTACGATACGTTACTTGCAGGATCGCTATATGGAGAACATTACAGTGAAGCAGCTGTCCGAGATTGCCGGCATGTCCATCTGGCAGTACACCCCTATCTTCCAGAATCTCACTGGCAGTAAGCCATTAGAATATCTCACGGATCTGCGGATTCACCATTCCAAGCACTTGCTGCTCCATTCAGGTGAACCGCTGCGAGAAATTGCCCGCCAGGTCGGCTACGCCGATGAGTATTATTTCAATCGCCGCTTCCGGCAAAGAACAGGAATCGCACCAGGTCAGTACGCTCATTCCCATCGCCCAACCCGCCGGGTAACGGACTGGACTGGACATGAAGTAGAAATTCCCGACAAACCGAGACGCATCATTTATCACGGCGAGACGATCGGCGATCTACTGGCGCTGGGCATTAAGCCTATCGGCGGAGAAGAGGCCTTCTCCTGGAACCGGGTCTACAAGCACCGGCTGAAAAAGCTGGTCAATGTTGGCTTTCCAATGGATGCCGAAGCCGCCGACTCCCTTAGTCCCGATCTGATCATTCTAGCTAATGCCAATGATCAAGAGTACAGCCGCATCTCCGCCATTGCGCCGACGCTGGCCTTCGATACATTCGCCCCATTGGAGGAGCGGCTTCATCTGCTGGGGAGCTGGCTAGGTAAAGAAAGCGAAGCCGCAGCCTGGTTGGATAGCTTCAGCACAAAAAACGCTGCCTTATGGCAGCGCCTGCATGCTGAAGAACTAGTAATGCCGGGTGAAACGGCGTCTGTTCTGATTCACGCCCATGGAAACCGCCTGTTTGCCATGGGACGCTCCGGTTTAGCCCCGGCGCTCTATGCGCTAGGGGGCTTTATGCCTGTGGATAGAATCAGAGAAGAGATTCTGGACCAGGATCTCGGCTTCGGCGAGATTGAAGCCGTCGACCTTGCTGCCTACACAGGCGACCGCATCTTCATGCTCATCCCCGAACACGAGGATTCCCGAGTGGCCATGGAGGAGCTACTGCGCAGTTCCGAGTGGGCAAGCCTGCCGGCTGTGCAAAACGGTCTCGTCTACTTGCTGGACGGGGCTAAGTGGAACGCCGGCGATGCCCTGACCCGGGAGAGGCTGCTGACATGGCTCCCCAAGCTGTTGCAAGAACCAACTCCTGCTCCAGTAGGACGATTACTTCAATGACCCGAGAATCCTGCGGATCTCAGTGACCCGCGCCGCTTCCACAGGGCGCAGCGGGTCACCGTTCTTCCGAACGGCGGAGCCAAAATGCAAGCGACGCACGCCCGTGTCGCGCACAAAATCGCTTAGGCCACTTGCAGTCAAGCCGCTGCCAGCCAGAATACGCAGTGGCTTCCCGGCGGTCAGCCGCTCCAGAACGGCCAACCGCTCTGCCCCTTCCGGGGCCGTCCGGCGGCCGCCAGATGTCAGAATATCCGTAATCTGCGGATATCTGAGCAGCACCTCCAGGGCCTCCAACTGGTCAGCCACTTCATCAAACGCCCGGTGGAAGGTAACTGGCACGCCAGGAGCTTCCTCCAGAAGCGAAACCAGCGCCCGCTCATCAATAGTACCATCCGGACATAACACCCCCAACACCAGAGACAGCCCTCCAAGCGATGATATATGACGGATATCCCTGCGCATTACTCTTAGCTCGGATTCATCATATACAAAAGAGCGGGCATGCGGACGAATCATCACCCGGACCGGGATATTCACAGCCGCCCGCACCTGCTCAATTAGGCCAAGACTTGGCGTTAATCCGCCTTCAGCGATGCCTGCAATCAATTCAATGCGGTCAGCACCATGACGCTCGGCTGTCACAGCATCCCCTAAAGTTGTCGCAATCACTTCCAATAGCATAGTCACTCTTCCCCCTAACCATGTCTTCTTGATGAAAACCTCTTATATGGCTTTATTCATTTCTCTATAAGTGACGTTAATCTACATTCATTGTACTGCGTTCCACAGGAAATTTACAATTCCCCTACAAATAAGGACTTAATTAGGTGAACAACCTTCTTAAAAGTTTATATATTACATAAATATAACATCATAAACTCTACTTTTGATTTTCATTTGTAAATATAGTTAACATAAGTATAATAACAATAGGTATACTTCATCATCGTAATATTGAAAGGATGGTCGCACATGAGCACCGAACCTGTAATTACACTAGTGGATTCATTAACTCCGGAAATGGAACTTGGGTTAAGTGAAATGCTAATCCGTGTTGTGGATGACGGAGCCTCCATCGGCTTCCTCCCGCCATTAGACAAAGCCGAAGCCTTGGACTACTGGAGGAGCGTTCCGGGTCCTGGTGTCTTGCTCTGGATTGCTTGGGAAGGAGACGCCATTACGGGCACGATTCAGTTGCAGCTAGCCAGAAAAGCCAATGCGCTCCACCGGGCGGAGATCGCTAAACTAATGGTGCATCCGGATCATCGCAGAAAAGGCATCGCCGGGCGGCTCATGGATACGGCCGAGGCTGCAGCTGCTGCAGAAGGCCGCGAGCTATTGACACTGGATACCCGTGAGGGGGATCCTTCCAATCTGCTCTATCAGTCGCGCGGTTTTATCGAGGCGGGCCGAATCCCGTATTTTGCCCGCTCCGGGGATGGACAACTGCACACCACTGTGTTGTACTACAAAAAGCAATAACGAAGCATTACTTTTTGAATAAGCGGCAAGCTCCGGGAATTGGGGCTTGCCGCTTATTCATGAAGATAAAACGGATGATCCGCAGGCCGCATAGCTGGGTCTTTGGTCATTTGACTCCCCTTTCACCAAATGATAGGGTAGTTTCGAAGTAAAACTTTTTCCGGGAGGGAACATCATGACTGAAGTGAAGCTTACGATTGGCTACGACGAATTCGAAGAGGGTAAGCGGATTGGTGAAGAGATTGAAAAGCTCAGTCAGAGCGCTGAAAGTGCAGCACTGAGCAGCCTAATTATTGGCGACTGGGGACAGACCTATGAGAACAGCTCGGAAGAGGTGGTAGAAGCCCTGGTCCAGCACAGTGCAAGCTTCCCGCTGCTTCGTAAGCTGTTCATCGGCGAGATGGACTCTGAGGAATGCGAGATTTCGTGGATTACCCAAAGTGATCTGTCTCCGCTGCTCACTGCCTTTCCGGAGCTGCAATCCTTCACTATTCAAGGCTCGAATGATCTCAGCCTGAGCCATCTGAAGCATGACAAGCTGGAGGAACTGAGAATCATCTGTGGCGGCCTAGGCAAAGATGTTCTTGCGCAAATTGCCGGCAGCAGTCTGCCGAATCTACGCAAGCTGGAGCTGTACCTCGGTGTAGATGAATACGGATTTGACGGCAGTCTGGAGGATATTCTCCCACTGATTGAACCCGGCAAATTTCCCAAACTCAACTATCTAGGGCTGAAAAATAGCGAGATTCAGGACGAGATCGCAGCAGCGATCGCAGATGCTCCAATTCTGGATCAGCTCGACACACTCGATCTCTCCCTTGGCACTTTAAGCGATACCGGTGCTGAAGCACTGCTCGCCAGTGAAGAAATCAAGAAATTAAAAGCGCTGAATCTTAGCTATCATTATATGTCTAATGAAATGGTAGCCCGCTGGCAGCAGAGCGGACTGCCTGTCGATGTCAGCGACCAGCAGCAAAGCGATGATGACGAGGACTGGCGTTATCCGTCCATCACGGAGTAACGCAGAGATGCAGCCGCTGATCGTCATCGGCCATCCTGGCGACCGGCGGACAGATGGCATCCGGCAGGCCAGGGAGAGGATTGGCCTCCCGCCTGCCATCATTCTGCCCTATGCCGGACTGCTTCAGGGCCGGCATATAGCTGAGCTGCTGGCAGAGCAGCAGCCAGGAATGGCTGACGCTGCTGCCAGGGGCAGCGTTTCCCCGCTGCTGCGGCTGGACTCGCCGGGCGGCAGCTTCGAGAGCGAGCGCGCCCTGATTGCCCTGGGCGCGCCGGACGCCCCGGATACCAGCGATGTGCTGTATCCGGGCACGGAGCGGCAGCAGCACGGCTCGCTGCCACAGAACACTGAGCAGCGACAACTCGGCTCGCTGCCGCAGAGCGATGAGCGGCGGCCGCTTGGCCCGCTGCCACAGAGCACTGAGCGGCGACTGCTTGGCCCGCTGCCGCTCAGCGTCAAAGCAGCACTCCGGCTACAGGATATGCCAGGCGTGCTGCACCATCCTTCCCAGTGGTTCCGCGGCTACTGCCGGCTGCTGGGAAGGTTGAAGCGCGAGGCGGCGGAGGCCTGGACCGGCGCGGAATGGCTTAATGATCCAGCGGAGATCGTCGCCATGACCGACAAGCGGGAGACACAGCGAATTCTCGCGGCAGCGGGAGTTCCTGTGCCGCGCCCGCTCGGTGGCGCCCAGCCCCCTGTGGACTATGCCACACTCCGTGAGAAGATGAGCGCAGAGCGAATGCACCGTGTGTTCATCAAGCTGGCCTGCGGCTCTGCGGCTTCCGGCGTAATCGCCTATCAGGTGAACCCTTCCACAGGGGCCGAGCTGGCGATAACAACCGTTGGGGTAGAGTCTTTCATCACTCGTCCTCCGATTTATTATAATTCCGGGAAGCTGCGTCGCTATACCGACCGGAAGACCATCGAAGCCATTATCAATTGGCTCTATCGGCACGGTGCCTATGCCGAACAGTGGGTGCCCAAGGCTAATCACGGCGGACGATCCTTCGATATCCGCCAGCTTGTCGTCTTCGGAGAGGCCTGCCATGCCGTGGCCCGCTGCAGCACAACGCCGATCACGAATCTGCATCTGCGCAGCCAGCGGATGACGCCAGCAGAAGCCGGACTATCTGGAGAGATGCTGGAGCAAGTACGAGAGACTGCTAGGCAGGCACTTGCTGCTTTTCCTAACTCCGGGATCGCAGGGATGGATGTGCTCGTATCAGGCAGCCCGCAGCGCACGTATATTGCAGACGTTAATCCGTTTGGCGATCTGTTGTATGATGTGGAGTACCAAGGCTACGGCACCTATGAATGGGAAATGAAGAGGCTGGCTGACAAAGGCCAGTTTCCCCTTTTCCAAACACCGCTTATAAAGGACGGATCATCATGATAGATATGAACACCATTGTTGGCACCCATGACATCCTAATGATTACACTCGACACCCTTCGTTATGATGTTGCCGTTCTGGAGGAAGAGAATTGTCCCAACCTGTGCGGAACCGGGTCATGGGAGAAGCGACATACGCCGGGAAGCTTTACTTATGCGGCTCATCACGCATTTTTCGGCGGCTTCCTGCCAACACCTGCAACAACGGACAAATCGGAACATATCCGTATGTTCCATTCCAAGAACACCGGGATGAAGACCCATCCCCACACCTGGCTGTTCGATACACCGGATATCGTCTCCGGACTGGCCGCTGAGGGGTACCGCACGGTTTGCATCGGGGGCGTTATTTTTTTCACCAAGAAGAACCCGCTCGCCCGGGTGCTTCCCGGCTATTTTCAACAAAGCTACTGGCGCATGAACTTCGGTGTGACCAACCCACGCTCCACGGAGCATCAGGTGAATCATGCCCTTAAAATTATGGACACAGTAGATCGGTCACAGCGGTTATTTCTCTTCATGAACGTATCCGCGATCCACGGGCCGAACCATTATTTCCTGCCTGGAGCCAAAAAAGACTCTGTCGACAGCCAGCGCGCTGCACTCCGCTACGTCGATGGAGAACTCGGCCGTTTGTTCCAGGGCTTCCGCGAACGCGGTAATCCGGTATTCTGCCTGGCCTTCTCCGATCATGGTACAGCCTATGGCGAAGACGGCTACCAGGGCCACCGGCTCGCGCATGAGACGGTATGGAATGTTCCATACCGCGAATTTATTTTATAATACTAAACAGATTCCGAAAGGATGGAGAACAGTCTATGGCGTCATCGTATCATCCCCGGTTGCTCCATGGCGACGTTAACTCGTCCCCCTCTTCGGAGGAGCTTCTGCAATGGAAAAGCGGCATTGCCGCAAATCCTTATCGTTCGTATCTATATTCCTATCCGCATAAAACGGCTTACCGCGATCTGGAGCCGCCACTGCCATTGAATGAATTATGGCGTGACGAACCTGCGGAATCATTCTTTCTGTACATGCATATCCCGTTCTGCGGTGCCCGCTGCGGGTTCTGCAATCTGTTCACATTACCCGACAAGCGGGCCGATGTGCACGCCCGCTATGTGGATGCTCTGGAGCGACAAGCCCGGCAGTGGGCAACGTTCACCGCCCATAAACCGTATGCCCGGTTTGCGATTGGCGGCGGCACCCCAACCTTGCTGGCCCCGGATCAGCTCCGTCGCCTGTTCGGCATTGCTACGGACGTCATGGGGCTCGCAACAGACAAGGTCTCGATCTCGGTAGAAACTTCGCCAGAGACCCTTACCGTAGAAAAACTGGAGATTCTGAAAGAAGCAACCGTAGACCGGGTCAGCATGGGCATTCAAAGCTTCGTCGCGTCAGAGTCAGCAGCGATTTACCGGCCGCAGGACCCTGATGTGGTCTATCGGGCGTTGGAACTACTGGGACAATATGATTTTCCAATTCTGAATCTCGATCTGATCTATGGACTTCCAGGTCAGACGGTAGAGACTTGGCTGTATTCGCTGAACCAAGCCCTGTCTTATAATCCAGGTGAGATCTTCATCTACCCCCTCTACACCCGCGAGCATACGATTGTGAAGCCCGGCGATCTGGAGCGGCAGGAGGATATCCGACTTCAGTGCTATAACGCCGCCCGGGAATTGCTTGAGCGTCATGGGTACCGCCAGTATTCCATGCGCCGCTTCGCCAAGGAGACAGCCGGAAGCCACAAGCCGCTCATTGACTACAGCTGCCAGGAGGAAGGGATGGTGGGACTGGGCTGCGGAGCGCGCTCCTATACCCGGGGCGTACACTATGCCTCCCGTTACGGGGTCAGCCGCAAGGCTACGGAGAGCATCATTGCCGATTATGTGGCGGCAGAGCGTTATGATACCGCCGATTACGGGATTGTGCTGGAGCCGGAGGAACAGAAGCGCCGCTTTATCCTGAAAGCCATCCTGCATAGCGAGGGATTGAAGCTGTCCCATTATGCAGAACGTTTCGGCACCCTGTTGTGGAGTGACTTTCCTGAGCTAGCCCTGCTTACCGACTCCGGCTTCGGCCTCGTAGAGAACGATGTGCTGCGCCTGACCGGTGAAGCCCTTGGCTACTCCGACTCTATCGGCGACTGGTTTATTTCATCCAGTATTCGGGAGCGTATGGAAAGGTTCGTCCTCCCATGAAGGCAGTGCTCTATTACCGCGGGACCCTCACCTCCTGTAACTATGACTGCCCTTACTGCCCCTTCGGCAAAACACGAGATAGCGCCGCTACACTCGCCAAAGACCGCGAGGGCGTCGAACGGTTCGTACAATGGGTGGGCGATCAGGGAGCGGCCGGTCACCGGCTTTCCATCTTCTTCAACCCGTACGGAGAAGGCCTGACTCACCGCTGGTATAAGGACGCCATCACAACCCTTGCGGGCATGGAACATGTCGATAAAGTGGCGATTCAGACCAACCTGTCAGCCAGACTGGATTTCACCGCCGCGCTGGATCCGGCCAAAGTTGCGTTCTGGGCGACCTACCATCCCGGACAGGTAGAGGAGGAGCGCTTTCTTGCGCAGTGCATGACCTTGTACCGAAGCGGGATTCCGTTCAGTGTGGGAAGCGTGGGCGTCCGCAGCGCCTTTGCCGCTATAGCTTCGCTTCGCACCTCACTGCCTGAGGATGTATACCTGTGGATCAATGCCTACAAAGATCGCCCGAATTATTACACGGTGGAAGACCTAGCCTATTTGCGATCGCTAGATCCACACTTCGAAATTAATGCAACAGATTATGAAAGCCTCGGTAAATTCTGCAGCGCTGGCAGCACCGTCTTCTACGTTCAGGGAGCCGGGCTGGTGAAACGCTGCTACAAAGACCGGGGTGTAATCGGCAACCTGTACCGGGACGGACTGGAAGGTCTCTCGGCCAAGCGGGCTTGCCGAATGAACGTTTGCGACTGCTATATCGGCTATATCCATATGCCCCATCTGGAGCTGCAGGAAATCTATGGCTCCGGGCTATTGGAGCGAATCCCTTACGGAGATATGAGACTATGAATGAGAATAAGAATACCGGATTTACGGTGTGGCTGACTGGCTTGTCCGGCGCTGGCAAATCAACGATTGCCTCCGGACTGACAGCAGCTTTAGCAGAACTGGGTCGACCTGTAGAATGGCTGGATGGCGATGACCTCCGGCAGCATGTCTGCAAGGGTCTGGGCTTCAGCCGCGAAGATCGATTCGAGAATATCCGCCGCGCCGCCTATCTTGCAGGACTGCTTAACCGTCATGGCGTAATCACAATCGTATCTGTGATCAGCCCTTACCGCGAGATGCGGGAATACGCCCGGCAGACCCTGTCAGGCTTCGCCGAGATCTATGTAGACTGTCCTTTACAGGTATGCGAGGAACGGGATGTCAAGGGACTATACGCCAAGGCGCGCCGTGGCGATATCCCCTTGTTCACAGGCATCACTGATCCCTATGAGGTCCCGGAACATCCGGAGCTAACCTTGCACACGGCAGAGCAATCCCCCGAAGAAAGTGTGGCTACTCTGCTGAAATGGCTGAAAAACAACAAGGGAATGTAATGCCTGCGTTAAATTTGCGATATTGGAACCCTGCCGAATTTTTCGGACAGGGTTTCTTTGCTGCATGTGGAAATAGAATGAGGATAGCCTGACTGATCAGGCACATTAAATAAACCATTGGAGGGACAGCATACCGATGACTTCAATTATCAACTTTGCCCACCGCGGCGCATCCGCCGTCTGCCCGGAGAACACCATGGCGGCCTTCCGCAAGAGTCTGGAGCTCGGAGCGACCGGAATCGAAACAGACGTTCAAATGTCCAAGGATGGCGCACTGATTCTGATTCATGATGAAACGCTGGATCGTACCACGAACGGCACCGGTGCCGTGAAGGATCATACACTGCGCGAGTTGCTCAGCCTCGATGCTGGCTCCTGGTTCGGCACAGACTTTGCAGGGGAGCCTCTGCCGCTGCTGGAAGACCTTCTGGAACTGCTCCACGAGACCGATATCATTCTCAATATTGAGCTTAAGAACGGAGAGTGCCTGTACCCTGGCTTAGAGGAGAAAGTTATAGCCGCTGTCCGTGAATGGGGCATGAGCGATCAGGTTGTCATTTCCAGCTTTAATCATTACTCTCTTGCTTATTTCCATTCCTTGGCACCGGAGATCCGCACGGGCATTCTATACATGGAGGGCCTGTACCGTCCGTGGGATTATGCCGCCAGCCTTGGTGCTACTGCTCTGCACGCCTACCACTACGCGTTACTTCCAGAATTCGTATCGGAAGCTGCGGCACGTGGTGTCGTCTACCATCCATTCACCGTTAATGATCCCGAGCGGATGAAGTACCTGATCGATGCAGGTGTAGCAGGCATTATTACAGACCATCCTGACATTCTGGCCGAGCTGCTGGCTGCCAAAGGAGTGTGACACGGTGAAAAAGGTCTGGCTGCTCGGCTTCGGCTTTTTCAGCATCAGCATTACATGGAGCTTGTATAATGCGTTTGTTCCATTTTTCCTGGAAAAGTATGTGCACAGTGTTGCCCTGATCAGCTTTATGATGACCATTGATAATTACTTTGCACTGTTCCTGCAGCCGTGGATCGGCAATCGCAGCGACCGGACAGTGACCCGTTATGGGCGCAGAATGCCTTATCTTCTGATCGGTATGCCCCTGGCCGCTGTACTGACGATGCTGATTCCGTTCCACACCGGACTATTCACCTTGCTACTCTTCATGATGCTCATGAATCTGGCGATGAGCCTGTTCCGTTCGCCCACTGTGGCGCTGATGCCCGATATTACGCCTGATAGCCAGCGGACAAGGGCGAACGGACTAATCAACTTCATGGGCGGAATCGGCTCCATCCTGGCTTTTGGCGTGGGCTCTGTTCTTTATGACTCCAGCCCTGTACTTCCCTTCATCGCTGCCGGACTTATCACACTGTTATGTCTGCTAATCGTGTCACGCTTTATTAATGAGCAACGGGACCGGGTGAATGAGCCAGCACCACTATCCGCTGAAGCTACGCCCTCCTTGCCCAACTCTGCAGCGCTCCCCTCCAAGCTCTCCAGGATCTCGTTCAAAAGTCAATTGGACCGGACCACCCTATTTCTGCTGGCTGCCATTTTCTTCTGGTTTGTCGCTTATCAGGGGGTTGAAACGTTATTTACGCTGTATGGCAAACATCATCTTGGCCTTAGTGAAAAGGCAGCGTCCTTCTCGCTCACCTTCTTCTCGCTGGCTTTTGTGCTCTTCGCCATTCCCAGCGGCTGGCTGGGCAGTGTCTTCGGCAAGAAAAAAGTCATCATAACCGGCGTATGCGGTCTGATGACTGTGTTTGCGCTTGTAGGTTTGGCAGAGAATCTGCTTATATTGCGGGGACTGCTACTGCTGGGGGGCATCTTCTGGGCCTGCATCAACATCAACTCTTATCCTTATCTCGTTGCTACAGGAACAGAGGAAAGCATCGGCACACGGACGGGAATGTATTATCTGGTATCTTCCCTTGCCGCCGTCGGATCTCCACCAATTCTCGGTCTATTAATTGATCTGCTAGGATATTCCGTTCTGTTCTACTGTGCAGCCTTGAGTATGGCGGTGGCTCTGCTCTGTCTGATGCTGATCAAAGAACGCAGGGATACATCCAGTTCCTACCAAACCCCCGGTGTCTGACCAGCTTGTAACGAGGTATCACAATAAATGATCTAATAAGATATTATCCTACTTAGCATGAGATATGTCGCTTGTCGGTTTATATACGGAGTAACGTCCGGTCCCAAGTTGCTTCGCATTATACATGGCGATGTCAGCCTCTCTAAGAAGGCGGTAGTGGTTAACCTTGCCGTGACTCATGGCAATACCTATACTGGCTGATACGAACAAATTATGCTGCTCCAGGCTATATTTTTTGGCGATCTTCTCCAGAATACGGACAGCGAGTTGCTCCGCTTCCTTCTGGCTGTAACGTTTGGCAATGATGACGAACTCATCTCCACCGATCCGAAAAATATGCCTCCGCCCCTTGCTAGAGAACTGGGCTAGCTTGCTGCCGACAGCTTCCAGCAATAAATCACCTACATGGTGACCGAGCTTATCATTAATCGACTTGAAACGGTTCAGATCCATATACAACACCGCAATCTGTTCATTTTCCTTGCAGTGGTCCCAAAAATGGTCCATACCATTCTTGTTCAGTAGTCCTGTCAACGCATCTTTATAGGCCAGCTCCTTGAGCTGGTCTCTTTCTACCATAACAAGCATAATTCTGGAGCCCAGGAACATTAGAAAAGCAATAGTTAGGACATAAACTGCTAAGGAGATGATAAGATCCTGTCCAGTCTCGTTAATATTTGGATTGCGCACCCGTCCCAGGATATGCATCCCCCATATTCCGCAGCCGTTGATAATAATGAATATGCCGGTATACATAGCCCGAACTCTCTGGGACTTGCCCGCATAACCTTGAAACAATCGCAGTGACGCATAGGCGGCCGACACAGCAATGAGGATAGAGCACACAACCAGTACAAATTGTCGGGTTTCTTCCATGTTGCCTCCACACAACCTTTTTTGCATATTGATTCTGCATGTTAAATTTCGAATAATAATATTTAAGTATAACATAATCTATCTCAACATTTTCTGAACAAGCCTTTCAAAGAGGCTACACAGGTGAACCTGAGCCATGAGAATACCACGGATAACCTTATGCAACAGTATCTGTATAAGACAAACTTAAGGATCGGTCGTCACTACGACGAATGTTGTTTGGACTCTGGTCGCTGTTGTCCTATTAAAAAATGGCAGTCCGCGATTGATATACGGACCGCCATTTTTATGATTTTACAAAGGAATTCCCCTTAATGTGTGAACAGCTACTCTAGTCACTCAGATGCTCGATACAGTTGTACAGCTCGCAACTCCAGATGCCATCGTTCTTGACCACCCGGGTAATGGAAGTGTTCTTAAGTAGTTCATGAACATCCAGACTGGGAACCAGCCCTCTGAGCGTGTTGCGCAGCAAGGCGCCGTGGCTGACTATCAGCACATTCTTGCCTGGGTGTCTCTCCGCCAGTTCTTCGATCGCCTGCCGGCCTCTTTGCTCAGCCAAATCGGGGCTTTCCAGTCCGAGATCAAGCGCTTTCCAGTCTTTGCCCCAGCGCTCCACCCGCTCCTGTTCATTCGTGCCTTCGATAAGTCCCCCGTCCATCTCGCGCATGCCCGGTACCAGACCGGCAATTTCCATGCCCAATCTTCGGCTGATGGTCTCTGCCGTCTGTCGTGCCCGAAGCAGATCGCTAGAGTAGAGATAATCCCAAGTCTCTCCACTGAGTCGTTCAGCAATCGCTTCTGCTTGCTCCAGCCCCTCCGCATCGAGTGGGTTATCTGTAATGCCCTGGACCCGGCCTTCCTTATTCCAGAACGTGCTCCCGTGCCGTATCAAGCCAATTGTGGTCGTCATTGCATTACCTGCCTTTATGCTTTATATATTCCATGATTACTTAAAGTATAAACTATGATGGCTGCGGTTGCACATGGCGGTCCCTCTAAGCGGTTCTTCAATATAAGCCTAACAAAAGAAAGTAACGAAAAGCGAAGAGGAACGAAGGGGGAAGTTTGGAACTGTAGGAGCGAAGCGCTCGTCTTTGTCGCCAGATTTCAACCGCAAGGAGCGGTTATAAAGAAGAAATCTGGGGACAACAACGACCGGAAGTCCAAACATTCCACCGTAGTGACGATAGAGCCTTACGTTCGGATCTTAGTTTCGTCTTATATAAGCTGAAAATACAGGCGTTTGCACCTGCGTTCGGGGCGGTATGAATTGACGGCTGCGAGGACCAGTTATATGATAAGAGCGCCCAAGATTATGCAAATTGGGCCATATTATCCTAATTGACGGCATGAGATGCTGCAACTGACAAAAGGAGATTCATACTGATTATGAACATGAGAAAAACATGCAGTTCACTGATTTTAACCGCCGCCCTTCTTCTTCCAGCTCTTACCTCGGTGCCTTATTCCGCCGGTGCGACCCCCGCACCCAAGACCCTGGTATATGTTGACAAGGGCAACCATTCTTACATTCCCCTCCGCTTCCTGAATGGCTTTGATGGAATTAAGGCTGGATGGAGCGCTGCCGGGGACAAAATTGAAATTACAAAGGACGACAATGTCCTCACATTAGTACCTGGACAAGTCGGAGCCTCCTTAAATGGCAATCCTACAACGACTACGGAACGCGCTTTTACAGATAACGGAACATTGTATGTCCCTCTATCTGTGGTTAGCAAATCATTGGGACTGGGGCTGAAATGGGATGCTCCATCCTCTTCCATTACAGTGACTAGCGGGGATGCAGCTTCCACCCTGCCTGTACTTAGCGGTGCGCTGATTCCTGCGGGGAGCCAGGGGGTAGTCGCGGCTGCCAAAAGCGTTAAGGTCGGAAGCCGCAGCTTCCAAATCCAGACGGTTACCGTTTCTCTACTGCATCCCAAGGTCAGATTAGATATGGTCCTGGCTGGAAATACAATCGGGAAAGTAGAAGATCTGAACAGTATTGCCAAGCGCAGTGGCGCCATTGCTGCTGTCAACGGAACTTTCTTTGATGCTTATACCAAAGGAGCATACAAGGCTCCTTATGGCTATATCGTGAGCAATGGCAAGCTACTTAAAAACAGCCCGGCCGACCGCAGAGTCGTCTTCACTTACGATAAGAACCACTTGGCCGGACTTGTGGCAGGTCTGGATTTCAAACCTCTCTTCGACACCGGACAAGTTGAGGGTGCTGTTCAGGCTGGCCCGCGTCTGCTCGTTGACGGCAAGGTATCCCTGAATGTGGCGGCTGAGGGCTTCCGCGATCCCAAGATTCTGACTGGCGGCGGGGCGCGCAGCGCACTGGGCCTGACACGCGATCATAAGCTGATTCTTGTGACCACAGGCGGCGCTACCATTCCGCAAATGGCAGAGATTATGAAGCAGGCTGGCGCCTACCAGGCCATGAATCTGGATGGCGGGGCCTCCAGCGGACTATTCTACAACGGAAAGTATTTAACCTCGCCAGGACGCCAGATCAGCAATGCCCTGATCGTCAAATATCAATAATTTGCACTGCTGCCTATACTCTGAACCAAAGGAGACTTGAATGTGGAGACAATTTTCATTGTTGAGGATGACGCCAAGCTAGCGAGCCTGCTGAGTGCCTATCTTACCAAATATGAATTCCGGACCGTTATCGTAGACGATTTCAATAGTGTTCTGGAGGATTTTAAGCAAAGCGCTGCTGATCTCGTGCTCCTGGACGTCAATCTGCCGCGATATGACGGGTTCTACTGGTGCCGCCAAATCCGCAAGTCCTCTCTCTGCCCCATTCTCTTCATCTCCGCCCGAGACAGTGGAATGGATCAGGTCATGGCGCTGGAGAACGGCGGTGACGATTATATTACGAAGCCCTTTCACTACGAGGTGGTCCTGGCCAAAATCCGCAGCCACCTGCGCAGGGCCTATGGCTCCTATGCGCAGATCCAGGAGGAGCGTACACTGCGGTCGGGAGGACTGATCCTTTATCCAGAGCGTTATGTCGTGCAGTATGCCGGGGGAACCGCCGAACTGACTCAGAAGGAAGCTGTGCTTCTAGAAGCACTCATGCTTAAGGAAGGACGTGTCGTCAGTCGGGAACGCCTGCTGGATCTCATGTGGGAGGACCAGCATTTCATTGATGACAACACCCTGAACGTATATATTACCCGGGTCCGGAAAAAGCTCAAGGAGCTGGGGCTGGAGACAATCGTGGAAACTGTGCGGGGCGCGGGCTACCGCCTCAGTCTTGTGGGCGGCAGCCTATGAAGCTGTTCTGGAAGAATCAACTCCCCTTGCTGCTGTTCTATCTGCTCCAAATGCTGCTAGTCCCTGTGCTGTACTGGATATCCGGGGAGAACAGGCCGTTCTCGATTGTGCTGTACGGGATACTGATTAGCAGTGTCATCCTCCTGCTCTATCTGTGCTACCGTTATGTCCAGCACCGCCGGCTATATGCCATACTGAGTCTGCAGCAGGAGCCTTCACCTAAGGATTATCTTGAACCGCTTGGCGACTCTCCGCTGCCGGAGGCGGTGCATGAACTGATGCAGGGAATCGATCGCCAATATCAGGAGCAGTTGAACAGTCATGTCACGCGAATGGATCAGCATATCGTATTCATGAACCGCTGGGTTCACCAGATGAAGACGCCCCTATCCGTGATCCAGCTCACGCTCCAGGACCTGGAGGACGATGCCGCTGCCAGTATCCAGGAAGAGGTGGAACGGCTCCGCAAAGGGCTGGAGATGGTCATCTACAGTTCTAGGCTGGACCGTTTCGAAGAAGATTTTCAGGTCGAAGCTCTGCTTCTGCGCCAGACGGTGAGCGCGGCGGTATCCGAGAACCGCCGGCTCTTCATTCGGCGGGGCATTCATGCCGAGATTCGGGTAGACCCGGATCTCTCGGTGTACAGCGATGCCAAATGGTTGATGTTCATGCTGAGTCAGTTACTGACCAATGCCGTTAATTACACCGCCGGCTCCGGTAAAACGGTGACGATCACGGCGGAGCGTCAGGGCCTGAATACGGTCCTGAAGATCTCGGACCAGGGTATCGGCATATCCCCGGAAGACCTGAAACGGGTATTCAATCCTTACTTCACGGGTGAACGGGGACGCCAATACCATGAATCCACTGGTATGGGTCTGTATCTCGTCCGCGAGATCTGCGCCCGGCTGGGACACCAGGTGAAGCTGGAGTCCAGACCCCAAGAAGGAACCACCGTACAGATCATTTTCAGTGGCACTGCCCAAAGACAGTAAGCCCCTAAGGGTCATTCGTAAAAGCCATTTGCGGTTTTTACGAATGACCTCTTTTTTATAACACTCGATACAAAGTTCAAGTGCCCCATATACAGACCCAAATCCAGAATAAGGAATCTGGAGCAGGGAATAATACAGCAGCACATCGAGCTCGCCCACCATAGAAGGCCCTGTTAGCGACACGAACATAACCTTAAAGGATCTGTAAGGTTATGTTAAGGTAATTCCATAGCGCACGCTCGCCCCATCCTGTACATTGATAGCAGGAAGTCATACCTTTTGCCCCTTTAAACGGCAAGGGCGACAATAACGCTTCAGACAGGAAAGGAATGAAACGTCATGAACGTATTGGAAGTTAAAGCTCTTAATAAAGTATATCCCGGCAAAGTGCTCACCCAGGCGCTGACCGATATCCATCTCAGCATCGAAAGCGGTGAATTTGTTGGTATCATGGGCCCGTCCGGCAGTGGTAAAACCACCTTGCTGAATATGGTCTCCACCATTGACCAGCCCACTTCGGGCGAAGTGAACATCAATGGCAGCAATCCTTATCGGATGAATAAGAAGGAGCTCGCCCATTTTCGCCGTAGACAGCTCGGCTTCGTCTTTCAGGACTTTAATCTGCTGGAAACGTTGACCGTAGCGGAGAATATCGTGCTGCCGCTAACCCTGGATAACCGTAAGCTCAGTGAAATGGAATCCTTGCTGCGCAAGGTGGCTGGACAGCTTAATATTACGGGTATTCTGAACAAGCGCACCTATGAAATCTCAGGCGGACAGCGACAACGGACTGCCATCGCCCGCGCCATCATCACCTCACCCGCGATTATCCTGGCCGACGAGCCAACCGGGGCGCTGGATTCCAATTCCTCCCGCATTGTGATGGAATCCCTGGAAGAGATCAACCGCAAGGACGGTGCCACCCTGATGCTCGTGACCCATGATCCGCTGGCAGCAAGCTATTGCAACCGGATCGTCTTCATTAAGGACGGGAAGCTTGCAGCCGAGATTCACCGGGGAGACAACCGGCAGGCGTTCTTCCAGAAGATCATTGACACACTTTCATTCTGGGGAGGGAATAGCCATGAACTTTCCTCAATTCGCGTTTAATAATGTCCGGCGCAACTCCAGGGCATACATCGCTTATTTTCTAAGCAGCGCCTTTATGGTCATGGTCTTTTTTGCATATACCGTCTTCATTTATCATCCCGATGTAGCCAATAATTCCATGGGACCGAGTGCAGCAATCAGTATGAAGGTGGCCGCGTCTATTGTATATGTGTTCGCCTTTTTCTTCGTCATGTACTCCATTGGAACATTCCTTAAATCGCGGAATATGGAATTCGGGCTTTTAAGTATTCTCGGTGCACGTCCGGGGCAGATCAACAAGCTGGTTTTTCTGGAAAATATGCTGATTGGCCTGCTCGCGATTGTCACGGGAATTGGAGGCGGCATGCTGCTCTCCAAGTTCTTTCTGCTGCTCAGCACCAAGATCATCGGCATTGATGGGCTTCCGTTCTACCTGCCTCTCAAGCCTATGCTGATCACAGCGGCTTCCTTTATCACTTTGTTCTTGGTGATCTCGATCTTCACTCTGCTGTTTATCCGCAAAAACAGAGTGTTGGAGCTGTTGCAAGGCAACGCGAAACCTAAGAAACCGCCTAAAGCCTCTATTCTATTGTCTCTGTTTGGCGCCGCACTGCTCACGACCGGATTTTTCGCGCTGCGCATAGAACTGAACCCTGTGACCATTATTCTTGCCGCCGTGACGGGAATCGCTGGAACGTATTTTTTCTACTCACAGCTGTCCGTACTGTTCATGCGCCTGCTCCAGCGCAGCCGGAAGTCAACCTGGCGCGGCACGCGGCTACTCTGGGTTTCAGAGATGAGCTACAAACTGCGCGATAATTCGCGGATGCTCTTCCTGATTACTGTGGTTACTGCACTCGCCAGCATGGGTGCAGGCGTCGTTCTGTCGATCAACCAGGCTGGAAGAGATATGTATTTCGGCAATCCTTTTGCCGTGACCAAGACCTTCTACGAGACTTCTTCCGCCGAACCTGACCGGAGTGAGATTCATCGTGAGCTAAAGGCCGCAGGCGTAGCTTATACAGAGACGAGAATCGATACACTATATGCCACGTTGGCCAATTCTCGCGGGGATGGAGGTAGGCCCAAAACACTTTATTTGCTGGGTTTGTCGCAATATAAGGAGCTTGTGAAGGTACTTGGATTCCCCGCAATAGATAACCTGGGGCCCAATGAGGCTGCTCTGATCGCCAGTAAGGATAACATCGCCTCAAATTATATCCGCGAGGGCGGAATCACTATGGAAGAACATCCGACAGAGACGCTTGCCGTTAAAAAGATCATTATTTCAGACCAAGCGGATTTCCTTAATAAAGGTATTCCTATCATTATTATCCCAGAATCTAGGCTAGAAACGATTCAGGCCGCAAAATCAGCCAAGACTGGAAAGACAATCAAACCCTATATAGAGTATCTCTACAAGGTACCAGCTTGGGATAAGGAGTCTCTGCCTACAGCAAACAGTCAGGATGCTATAATTGGGGCGAAGCTTTACCAGATTGAAGCCGCAAATCGGGACAATAACAGTGGAAGGTTGACTTCCTACCTAAACTCTCGTGCAGAAAGTTACTTATTACTGAAGCAAAGCACAGCTATGATCAGCTTCGTCAGCATCTTTGTCGCGCTGATCTTCTCGGTTGCATCCGCCAGTTTCCTGTACTTCAAACTGCACAGCGAGTTAGCTGCGGATATCCGCATGTACCGTGCGCTATCTAAAATTGGACTAAGTACTGGAGAGATGGCTGCAGTTGCAACCAAGCAGATCGCTATCTTGTTCTATATTCCTATCTTCATCTCAGCCATTCAAAGCCTGGTCGTGATCAGTCCCATTCTCGGGCAAATGGGGATCGTAAATGTCGTTGAGCCTGTCCTGGTCACTTTCGCCGCCTATCTCGTGCTGCAAAGTGTATTCTTCCTCATCGTGAAATCACGCTATATTCACAGTCTTAAGAAAATGATGGTTTAATCGTAAACTGGAAAACCTCCCGCTAATGCTACCTACACAGCCCCATATAGGGCCGTAAGCGCATTTTAGCAGGAGGTTTTCCTTCTATTTCTACAACTGATCGTGATATCGCTAAAATAGCAGGAGTTATTCTAGCAAAGCGCAAAAGTGCGGTTACCGCTCATTATAATTTTCGCGCCAAGGCCGTCAGCTTCTGTATGCCCTCACGCAGCAGAGGTTCACTTAAAAAGGAGTAGCAGAGCCGCAGCCATGATTTCATCTCGCCAAGCGGATCGCAAATCGATCCGGGTACAAAAGATATGGAATGCTCCAGACTTTGGCGAAGAAGAACATCTATCGGCGTCCCATCTGGCAGCTGCACCCACAGGGTCAGCCCGCCTCGGGGAGTCTTCCACTTCCAGCCGCTTTGGGACAACTCCTCCTCCATAATTTCCTTTTGCACCTGAAGCGCGATCCGCAGCTTGCCGAGATGCTGCTGCAGCCGGAGAGAGGTATAGTAGTGCAGGAATATTTTCTGGTTCAACAGCGGTGCGCCATTGTCTTCAAGCGATTTGAACATGATCAGCCGCTCCATCATCGGATATCGACAAGCGACAGCGCAGATCCTGAGTCCAGGCGCCACATATTTGCTGAAGCTACCGATATAGACGACCCACCCCTCCGTATCGTAGGCAAAAATAGGTGGTGGCGGCTCTTCCTCAAAATACATATCCCGAAATGCATCATCCTCTACCAGCAGGCAGCGGTAACGTTCCGCGAGCTCCACCAGCAGCTTGCGCTGCCGTACAGGCACTGTATAACCTGTGGGATTGTGATGCGTCGGATTCATGTAAAACATGCGAGGCTTATGCTTGGCCATCAAGGCCTCGAGCTCGTCCAGATCATACCCGTCCGGAGTAATCTCCACAGGGACCTGTCGTGCACCTGCCCGTCGAAAAATATCCATGGCTACGCTATACGTAGGTCGTTCTATCAGCACAGTATCCATTGGTCCCAGCATCATCCGGGCAATCAGGTTGAGCGCTTGCTGGGCACCGGAGGTTATCAGCAGTTCGCTCGAAGACAGCTGCAAACGTCGCTGCTTCCGAAAATGCCCGCTGAGCGTCTCCCGCAATTCCTCGTCGCCCTGTACACTGGCATAAGTCCCCATCACCTTGGGATACATGTCGAATACTCTTTTCACATAGTCAGATAAGAAAAGATTGGGCAGCAGCGCCGGATCAATGAGGGCCACGGAGAACTGGTATTTCGCCGGCACACGCTGGATGTCATACAAGGGATTGGCGCTCAGATAAGAAGAACCCCCGCTTCCTTCGCCAAAATTAAAATCGGGAACTATAATTTGACTGCTGCCCTGCGAGACATAATAACCCGACTTATCCTTGACATACACCTTGCCGTCCTCGGTCAATTGGCGGTAAGCCTTGAACACGGTCAGTCGGTGTACACCCAATTCCTCGGCCAACAATCGGATGGAAGGCAGCTTGTCATGACTTTTCCATTCCCCCCGCTCCATACGATTCAGGGCGTACTCATAGACTTGACGGAACAAGGGATGTGCCTGCTCGCTTACCTTCCCTTTTTTCATTAGGCACAAGCCTCCTTTCCATTCTTTCCTTACTCTCTATTCTTTCCGCACTTAGCATACTTCCTTATATCTTATTGTACATTATCTCGCCACCATCTGTTCTGTAATAATCAATCTGTTCTGTTCTCTTCCTTATATGATTAACGAATACTTCAAGTATGACTCTACAACATTTCCAAAGGGGAACTGAACATGATTCTTTTGGCTTATGCACTTGTTTGTCTAATCTTCGGCACGACCTTCCTGGCAATCAAAATCGGCGTGGATGCCGGAGCACCGCCGTTCTTCTCCGCAGGACTGCGTTTTTTCCTGGCCGGTGTTATTCTGTTCCTGTGGATGGTCTGGAAACGCAAAGCCAGCTTCTCCCTGCTATTACGCAAGGAAATGCTGATAACCGGAGCCGCACTGACCTTCGGAACCTTCGCTGCCCTCTACTGGGCTGAACAATATGTATCTTCAGGATTGGCTGCGGTGTTGTCAGCAACCGGCCCGATTATGATGCTACTCTTGCAAACCGTCGTTCTGCGGCAAAAGACCCCGACACTTTCCCTGTTCGGCTCTCTCATCGGATTCACCGGTGTTCTGTTGCTCGTTCTACCTAAACTTACTGTAGATGTCTCTCCCTTATGGATCATAAGCTGTGTTGCCATTCTGATCGGAGAGCTCTGCTATGCAGCAGGAGCGCTTTATTCCAAAAAAGTGACCACCAGCATGGCGGAAGTCTCGCCCATTGCCCAGAATGCCGTCCAGATGATGTATGGCGGAGCATTCATCTTTATTCTCTCGTTCTTTACAGAGGATGTACAGACGGATTGGCTGTTCTCCTTCCCTGTAGCCGGATCAGTACTGTATCTTATTGTGATTGGGTCCATGGTCGGTCAGACGCTGTTCTACTGGCTCGTCGCCAAGACCAATCCGGTTTTCCCATCGACCTGGCTGTACGTTTCACCACCTATTGCTGTAGGCGTGGGGGTCCTCTTTTACAATGAAACGATCAACTGGGTGACTCTTCTCGGCATAATAACCATTATCGTGGGAATCATTCTTATTAATGGAAAAACCCTGAAGCAGATGATTTTCAAATCCAAGGTTCTACCAGCGGTGCCAAAAAAAATATAGCTTACATTTTCAGAAAAATGACTTTTTTTTCACAGAATTTTAAGCGAGATATGATAAATTGGGGATGGTCCAGATGCCGGGAACGGCAGAGGCCATCCTTTTTTTCGCTGAATACGGTCAGAACGTTTGGACGGAATCAGAAATTTTCTACTATTTGTTTGTTGCCAAGGAGGATTCATCTATGAAATTGAGTAAAATGAAGCTTGTGACACTCACCGTAATCAGCGCCGTCCTGCTTGTCTTCTTGTACCGCATGTTTTTTCCGATACAGTACAGTGTTGAAGTAGAGGGTAAGGAAACACCGTCACCCAAATTCCAGCTTAGCCACGGCGAGTTATTCGTTCCCGCTTCCTTTCTGGAGAGTAGTTTGGGTTTGAAAATCTCATGGGACCCATTGCCGCAAGAATCAACTCCAACCGGTAAAGGGATCTATTACCGCGATAAGGTGCTTACGCTAATGTACCATGCCATTTCTCCAGAGGTGCAGCAGGGGGCCTCATCCATATCGACAGCCGAATTCAGAACCCAGCTTGAATTGTTAAAGAAAAATAATTTTCACATCATTACTATGGATCAGTATGCTGATTTCATACTCAAGGGCGACAAGGTACCGGATAACGCGGTACTGTTGACGTTTGACGACGGATACGAATCCTTTTACACATATGCCTATCCGATTCTGAAAGAATTTGGGGATACGGCGACCAACTTTGTCATCGTCGGCGCGGTTGACGGCCATGTACCAGGCATGCCAAAACTAACGTGGGATCAAATGCGGGAGATGAAAAAGTCTGGCATGAGCTTTTACAACCATACCTACGATGCGCATCATATGATTACTGTTGACAGTGAAGGCGATCAGAAGCCTGCGCTGCCGCATTTGCAATATCTGCCCAAAGAAAATCGGGTAGAAACAGTGCAGGAATACCGAAACAGAATCGATGCTGATTTACGGCACGCGGATAACCGCCTGCAGACCGAGCTCGGCAACACTCGCAACATTCTGTGCTTCCCTTACGGAAAATACAGCCTAACCGCCCTCGAAGTGGCAAAGGCACAGGGCATCAACCTGTTCTTCACGATCGGTAAAGGCATCAATACTAAATTCGACCAAATTGGCTACCGCTTGGACGCTTCCAGAGCAGGAGACACACCGGAGCGTTTGATTGCCAGAATGAAACGTGGAGGCAAAGAGTCGGAGAATGCTGAGACGAAGGGGCTACTCATGGTCAACGATATTCCGCTGCCTTTTTCCGGTTCTGTACCTAGAATGAAAGGCAACGAGTTGATGATTCCCTTACGGGAATTCAGCGCCGCAACAAAGATCAATATGACACTCAGCAACAGAGACCGCAAAGTGTCATTGAGCTTATTCTAGTTCTTAATTCAAGCAAGATATTGTGAGAGCAAACGAAGGCGATCTGTCGCGGATCAAATACCTGCATGCAGGATATTGGATCTGGTTACAGGTCGCCTTTTTATTGTTGATGCTTGAGTTAGATTGCTGTAGGGGTGAGGGCCCATGGACTACAGTCAGCCTTCGTTTTTACCGAAGTCCTCTGCCTCCCGCCGGCGCTCCTCACGGATCTGTTCGCCTACAGTGCCTTTACCTCCGTGTTCGCTCGGGAGCGTATCCATAGCATCCATCGTACCTGTTGAAAAGGCCAAGGATCTGGCGTCCTTCTGGTCGGCCGCTGCAAGTGCATCCGATTCTTCTACGGAACCAGTCATTCCTGCCCGCTTTATGTCTTGCGCTGCCCGGTCCTGTGGGAGCTTATCTGAGGAAGAACCGTTTCTAGTGTCCAACCCTGTATCATGCTTATCCTCCAGACCAGAACCATTGAAAGCGGCGTCGACAGTATGTTGTACGGAATCATCCGCAGCTTCCCGGATATCCAACGCCCGGGCTTCAGGCAATGCCTCCGCGACCTCTCTATCCGAGTAATTGGCATTCACTGCGCGATGCCGTCCGAAAATACGGTGGACTTCCTGCTCCTGCTCGCCTTCCGCATCCACCATCACCAGGATATGTCCCGAACCTACATACCGGTCATAACTCTCGGCTTCATCCTCCGGAACACCAAGTCCGATCAGCCCTCCAACCAGACCGCCAGTTCCGGCACCCACAGCTGCTCCTGCTAAAGTTGCCGCGATGGGTCCAGCTGCAATAATCGGCCCAATGCCGGGAATAGCCAGCGCCCCGATACCAACCAGTAGTCCCGTCACTCCTCCAAGCACACCTCCGGTCGCAGCACCTGAAGCCATACCTACTGACGCCCTGGTTCCTGTCCCTTCAAAAATCGTATGGGCATCCTCTGGATTACGGGCAATGACGGAGATATCATCTGTCCGAAAACCATGCTGTTTTAATTCCTCAATCGCTCCGGAAGCCTCATGTTCGACTGTAAAGACACCCACAATTCTTTTATCCATAACGATACCCTCCTGTTGTTAGTCCTCGTTAGTTTACCCTGCTTCATAGCTTAATTAACCAAACTTTCAGCAGATAAACGAATGCTGGTCCATTTCACCACGGGTATATACAGACCATCTACTCAGGAATTGGGGTATAATGAGGGTGCTGTTCTATATATTGAACTTAAGATACTAACATAAGGATCGGCGTCACTCCGGTGAAGCTTGGACTTACGGTCGCTGTTGTCTCCAGATTTCCTCTATTTAACCGCTTGTAGCGGTTGAAATCTGGAGACAAAGGCGATCGCTTTCGCTCCTTCAGTTCCAATCTTCCCCTCCACTCCTTCTCCCCTATTCGTTTTTCTTTAGTTCAACTTATATAGAATCAGAACTATTTTTTCGGAGAAACGAGGCTAAAGCAGCCATGGCTATCTATAACTATAATCCGGAGCGTCCCTTTCGGAGTAATCCCGATCTGCACCTGCACTATTGGGGGCGGGAACAATGCGTTCCCGGGCATACGGTCGGCCCCGGTGTGCGCGATCATTACAAAATTCATTTTATCCATGGAGGCACCGGTGTAGTTGAGGTTGGCGGATGTAGTCACACCCTTGGCGCCGGACAGGCCTTCCTTACGTATCCTCATATTGTTACTTACTATGCTGCTGATCAAAATGATCCCTGGTCCTATTCCTGGATCGGTTTTACCGGTGAACAGATGGATTCTATTTTGTCCAAAACTTCTTTGTCGCCAGGCTGCCCTGTATTTCCGATGGATGATCAGTTGATGCCGAATCTGTATGCGAGATTGACCTCAACAGCGGAAGCAGCAGATTGCCTGGATCTATCCTTAAAAGCGATTATGTATGAGTTCTTTTCTCTGCTGCTGCGAACCGTCCCGGCGTCTCCGATCAGCTTGCCCGTACCACGGCAGAAAAGCGCCTATGTGGAGCAATGTCTGCATTTTCTTCATTCGCATTACTGTGAGACGATTACAGTGGAGATGATGTCCTCCTCCTTGAAGCTGGATCGCAAATATTTATCGGCGCTGTTCAAGCGCACCGTTGGGCTGCCGCCGCAACAATATCTGCTTCATTTTCGCATCGCCAAAGCCTGTGAGCTGTTAACAGAAACACCCTGCAGCATAGGTGAAATCTCAAGGTCGGTCGGCTACCAGGATCCGCTGCTCTTCTCTCGCATGTTCAAGAAGGTGAAGGGCTGCTCCCCGAAGGATTTCCGGCTCAGTCATGCCAAAACGGACATTGTACTATAATTCCCTTCCTTTCTGACATACGTTTAGGCGTCTTCTTTCGCTACAATAAGAACGTAACACACACCCGAAAAGAGTGCAGATTCCCTGTGAAATCCTGCGTCTAATCGCACGATAACCAATGCTTTTCGGAGTCAGTTTTATTTTGAAGGATCTCAAGTGATTGAGCTTCACTAAAACATTTAGGAGGAACATTCATGTACAATGCCAGCCCTACCCGATACGACAGCATGACATATAACCGGACAGGCAATAGCGGTCTCCGCCTTCCAGCCATCTCACTCGGCCTTTGGCATAATTTTGGTGGAATTGATACCTTTGAGAACGGTAGAGCCATGGTTAGACGCGCTTTCGATCTCGGTATCACCCATTTCGATCTCGCTAACAACTACGGACCGCCTGCAGGTTCTGCGGAAGAGAGCTTCGGCCAGATACTG
The DNA here is from genome assembly GCF_058133325.1 of Paenibacillus sp. MAHUQ-45. Classification (NCBI taxonomy): domain Bacteria; kingdom Bacillati; phylum Bacillota; class Bacilli; order Caryophanales; family Paenibacillaceae; genus Paenibacillus; species Paenibacillus sp. MAHUQ-45. Next base: position 134,125 of record NZ_JBYUPV010000009.1, on the reverse strand, counting down.
GCCAAAGATTTTGGTGCTTACCGTGATGAGCTGATTATTTCCACAAAAGCAGGCTATTATATGTGGCCAGGTCCTTATGGCGAATGGGGTTCCAAGAAATATCTCGTCTCCAGTCTCGATCAAAGCCTCAAACGGATGGGCCTGGATTATGTAGATATTTTCTATCATCACCGTCCAGACCCTAACACCCCGCTGGAAGAAACAATGGCCGCACTGGATCTGCTTGTCCGTCAGGGCAAGGCGCTCTACGTGGGAATCAGTAACTACGATGCGGAAGATACCCGCAAAGCTTCGCAAATTTTGCGTCAGCTGGGGACTCCATGTCTGATTCATCAGCCGAACTACTCCATGTTGTCGCGCTGGATTGAAGATGGACTGCAGGATGTGCTGTCCGAAGAAGGCATCGGCACCATCGCGTTCTCGCCACTGCAAAAGGGCATTCTGACCGATCGCTATCTGAACGGAATTGCCGCTGATTCCCGGGCAGCCGGACCAAGCGTGTTCCTCTCCGAGAATGAACTTACGGAAGAAGTCCTTGGCAAAGTACGGGAGCTGAACGAGCTGGCTGCAGCACGTGGTCAGAAGATGTCACAGCTCGCCCTGTCTTGGGTTCTTCGCGGCGGAAGAGTAACCTCTGCCCTGATTGGTGCCAGCAAGGTGAGCCAAATCGAGGATGCCGTAGCTTCCTTGAACGCACCTGAGCTTAGTGCGGAAGAGCTGGAGCAAATCGAGTCCATTTTACGCGGATAATTCCATACAAGTATCTCAAAAACGGCAACTGGAGCCGGACAGCTATACGCTGCACCGACTTTAGGTTGCCGTTTTTACTTTGAGACTTGCGTAACAAAGGGGCTGGCTGATAAGGGGCTATTATATTGCTTTGGGGACATTCTGCCTTGTTCTCTCGCTCTCTCGCTCCCTTGCTCTCTTGTTCCCTTGCTCTCATTGATCAATTGCCCCAGGTCTGGAAAGTCGGAGGTTTTGAGAAATAGAGGCAAATCTGCACCTTAATTTGTATTTATACACGATAAAAAGGGAATTAAGAGCAAAAGTGTATACTAATTCTTCGGCTTAGCCCGAAAAGAGGCTTCTCCTGTGAAAATAGAGTGCATTATTGCATCTATTTGCCAAATTCAATGGTTTTATCTTTAAATAAGGTGCAGAATTGCCACTATTTCGGAGCGACCAAACTTCGGTGCCACGAGCGGGCAGCAACAGAGCTATGGAGCACAGAGGGTATGGCGTTCGGGAGGGTAGCGGACGAGCAATTAGCGACCGAGCGTCAGCGGCTGAGCGGCCAGCGGACCAGCGGCCAGCGTTCGAGCGGCCAGCGTTCGAACCCACAAGCCACCAACCGCCATCACCCATCTTATTGGGTCAAGTCATACCAAAGAGGATGTCCTTAAAGCTATAGCTTTGGGGACATCCTCTTGAGTTATAGCATAATTCAATTCATTCTCGCCTCAGCATGAGCCATAAGCTATAGCTTAGAGATCACCATAACGGCTTCAGCGCGAGTAGCTTTCTTATTAGGATCAAGCTTATTATCACTGCTGCCTTGAACCAATTCAAGCTTATGGGCAGCGGCTGCGTATGGCTTGGCCCAGGCCGATATTTGCGCCTGATCGGCGAACGGTATTCCTTCATCGCCTACATTAAAAGGCAACATATACTTATAGGCATACGCCTTCATCACCATAACGACCATCTCCTGACGTGAGATCGGGCGCTCCGGCGCAAACACCGTTTCGGACTGTCCGCTGGCAATCCCCGTCTCCACTACCGCGGCTACGGACTCGCTATACCATTTGCTAGAAGGTACATCCGTAAAGTCAGATGTACCGTAAGCCTTTAAGTTCAACTTACGGGCAATAAAGGTAGCAAATTCCGCGCGTGTCACCTGCTGATTGGGCGAGAAGCGGGTATCACTTGTTCCTGTCGCGACATGCTGAGCTACCATCGATTTGATCGCAGGCAAAGCCCAATGTCCGGCAGACACGTCCGTGAACGACTTGTCATATTGCAGCACCGCATATTTACTGAAATGACTGACATCTACCGACAAATATCCGTCACTTAACCTTCCTCCCAAATATTGCATCCCACCCAATTCGTTCAGATTATAAATCCCCGTGAGATTAGGTTGGCTGCTTTCTACAACTTTGAGTTTTAACGTTACTGGGTAGCTGAACGAGCTTAGCTTGCTTTCCTTACCATCTTCCTTGATAAGTGACAGCGTAATATTGAAGGCTGCACCACCTGGCGTGATGACTGTATTAGCAGATTGCGAAGCTGCTCTGGCTGTATCTTCGGCAAGCTCGGTAATGCCGATCGGGGTGAACCCTACGGAAATTCTTGAATTGACCAGCTGTGCTACAGGAACCAAGCTTTTTAGCTGCTCAAGCACCTGTCCAGGGATAGCCAGCGATAGATCATCTTTTTCAATCACCAGCGTGTTGTCCTTATTTAGCAATTCTCCGGCTGCTGGCAGCAGAAGCTGCTTGATATCCTCGGCAACCGACACTTTGACCTTGCCGTTGTCGCTTCTTAACGCAACACCCAGGGTCTTGGAGGTTCCATCCTTGTCCACTAGAGTTGCTAATAGAGCTGGGCCTGCAGGAGCCAGTCCCACAGTTGCAGGACCCGTGGCAGTTACGCCGCCACCGCTACCACCACTTCCATTTCCTAGGCCTGAACCACCTGGTCCTTCCGTATTACCACTTCCATCCGGTACCTTAGGTATAGGGAAAATGAAGGCTTGCAGCGAACGGCCACCGTCCTTGTTCACAGCAGCTACGTTGACATGATACGTCTTTCCGTTGGTCAATCCATCAATGAAGAAGCTGGTCTTCTGAATCGGAGATTGCGTCAGCAGCTTGCCGTCCAGCCATACCAGATATCCATCCAGATCCGCCTCCGTATTACTGTTCCAGGTCAAGCTCAGTGTCCCGTCTCCTGAAGTAGCTTTCAGACCTGTAGGGGGATCTGGAAATGTACCGATAAACGCATCTACAAATGCTTCGAACCTATAGCTAACGGCATGTTCAGGCAGGGTTTGCAGATAAAGATCAATACCAGCGCTTCTTGTGTTCACCTTGGGTAGGGCAATCTCATCACCAGAAGCCTGTTTGGATAGTCGGAGCGTATAAGTTGCTTTGCTATCTAATGCCTGCTGGAAAGAAAGGCTAATAGTCTTATTCTTGGGCGTTAATCCTCTCACGGGGATCACCGTCCCGTCCGATTTTACCAGCTCGAAATCACTTGCCTGAATAGCATTATAGTTGAGTGTATATGGCGCGGCATTGTAGTCGTAATCAAGCGCATCCGTGAATTTCAAATCCAGATAGAATGCATCTGTAAAAGTATCTGTAAGCTGCTCCCAGCTTGGCGTGAAGGATACAATGCTATCAAGTGGCTGGAGTTTCGTTCCTGGTTTGGCCCCCGCATATTCTGCTTTTGCCTCCTTCATCAAACCTGGGGCTCTCATCATATACGGTGCCGACCTTCCCGTCTCATGGCCCAGCCAGTCCACTGCGCTTACCTGAAATTGGTGAAAGGAATGATATGAAAATACAGGAAGCCGGTCATATCGTTCTGTAATCGGAAACATAGAGTTGTCACGGGTTGAGAAAATCAGCTCGTTATTGTCATACACGTTGTAGTGGGAAAAGCCAAATATTCCTCCACGGTCTACAGGTGACCAATTTAGAAAAAGATGAGTGCCGTCATTATAGTAATCATATTGAAAATTTCGATAGATGTCGGGAGCACCAAACAGTGGGGAGAAATTGAATTCATAGGTGCTTCCCGTTACGCTGGCCGGTATCAGATTCTCATCTCCCGCTCTGACCTTAATGTTCCAGGGAGCCAGTCCCGTTCCGATCTGCCCGTTCACATTTGCCCAGAAAATATTGGATGAAGAGGAATGATACACTGCTCCCACCACGTCCGAAGAGACGGGAACCTCTTGTCCTCCGAGATCAAGACTCAGGGAAATATCCCTCTGATCGGAATAGATAATCCCCGAGATTTCTCCGGTGGACGCATCATACTTTAATTTGAGAATGCTAGCCGCATATGTCAATACCGGAGCGCTCAGGACCAGCAGCATGACAACTGCCAGGGAAACGCTGATTTTTCGTATGATCTTGTGCAGAATAATTCCTCCTAAAAATAGATATGTATGTATTGGAAATCTTTCCCCATAATAAGATGAATTCCAACAAATAACAATATATATTTGCTATAGATATATTCCTATTTCTTACTTTTCTGCACCTTTTTCAACATCTCCTGATACTTCTTGTTAGCGGGAACCTTCGAAGCAGCGATCCTAATCTCGTTAACGGCCTTTTTCATCGTATTCTCATCCCCTTGCGCTTGGGCCAAACCGGAATAAGCAGCAGCCATTTGGTAGTGTACTTCATCCGACCAAGGCAGCATTTTCTCCGCCGATTGCAGGCTTTGCAGCGCGTTGCTCCACTCTCTCGTGGCATTTGCCGCTTCTCCCTTAGAGATCAACATATACCCTGCCGTCATCCAGGCAAAAGCGCAAATAGCGATAAGACAAGGCAGTACGACGCCAGTAGGCCGTAGGCCAGTGAGCATGATCTCTTTTCCCTTGTATCCCGCTAGCTCCATTTCAGAGAGAAGCATTACAAACAAACCGAAGACCAGCGGATAAGCCAGGTCGATGTCAAAAGCAAGGTGGGCACAGAAAAATAGCACGGCCAGCATGCTGCTTAAGCCTTCCCGCCCCCGGCGCCAGCTGGCCCGAAGTGCAGCCAGGATCATGGCGATAAACGCCAAGGCCCCGACAATGCCTGTATCCAGCGCCATTTGCAAATACTGCTGATGCACATATTTTACAAAGACAGAGGGATACAACACCGCCCAGCCTCCCCCGCCGGTACCAATCAGCCAATGCGCCTTCCACAGCCGCAAGCCATCACTCCAATAGATACGACGCAGAGAGAACTCCGAGGCGTCCCAGCCAATGCTTCGAATGCTTCCAGCGCCGCCATGGAGCGCACCAACACCAACCGCGGTTAGAAGAAGCGTAAGGATGATAATTGCTCCCCATACAGCCCCCTTGCTTCTTCTATTCAAAAGCAAATAAAAGACCGTTCCGACAGCGCTAAGAATTAATACTGCTCTTGAACCTGACATCAATAGCCCGCACAGCTGAATGGCCATTAACAGCCAATATCTCTGCTGACTGGACCGCCTGTAGGCGTGCCAGCCTGCGGCCAAGCCAGCTGCCATCACGACAGCGTACACATTGGCATAGCCCAACGTGGATTCCAGTCTGCCCTCGCGGAAGAGGCCGAAGAAGAACCCCCAAAGTGTGAGTCCTGCACCACTCCAGGCCCATGCCGCCCAAAGTTGATCACGCTGATGACCGGATAAGCCAGTAAAGAGCAGCGCGACCGGTAGCAGCAGCGATACTTTGGCCGCCTCCAGCACGGCTTGTTCAGGATTAGCGGCATGTCCTACTGCCAGCCAATATAAAGTCATTATTATCAGTAGAAAGATATGCACCGGTAGCAGCGTAAACCTTTTAACCCTTACCAGATCTATCGCGGTTACAGCATAAAGGACCACAGCTAACGTCAAAAAGGAACGAGGCTCAAAAAAACCCGCTCCAAGCATTCCGACAATTATAAATAACAGCAACGTGTAAAAGGGCAACCTTTTCGTTTCATATGTGGTCATCATAATTGTTCTTGTTCGACAGACTTTACCAAAAATCCTTTATCCATCCTATTGAAAAATCTGTGTGATATACACCATGATTAGAAGCCCGATAATGAACGAATAGGTCGATGAACGCTCATAACCATGGCCGTGACTCTCCGGAATCAGTTCCTTGTAGACGATAAAGAGCATCGCCCCTGCAGCAAAAGCAAGACCATAGCCGACTACATTCTGCATCGAACTGGCTGTAAAATAACCGATCACTGCTGATACCATCTCCATGAGTCCGGTCAATGCGGCGATCCCTAATGCCTTCCACCGGCTTGTCCGGGAGTTCATCATAAATACAGCCAGAATCAGCCCTTCCGGGATGTTTTGTGCACCGATAGCCAGCGCAACCGTGGGTCCAAGGCTGGCCTGCTGGCTGGCATAGCTGAACCCGGTGCTGAGTCCTTCAGGGATGTTATGGATAAAGAGCGCAATGATGACGAGCAATGCCTTGGAATCCATATTGGTGTATCCAGGCTTGTTCTCTACATCTATATGGGGAATATGACTCTCAATCAAATCCAGTAGCAGAACCCCAGTGATCAGTCCAAGGGTCAAAGATATGATCCCCGACTCCTGGATTGCCTGCGGCATTAACCCAAAGGTGGCAGCAGATACCATGATTCCGGCGGCGAATGCAACCAGCACATCCTTCCATTTCTCCGATAGTCTCTTCACGAACAGTATAGGAATTACGCCGAGCACAGTCGCCATTGCTGATAAAAAACTGCCTAGAAGCGCATTAGCCAAGTCTTCAACTCCTTTGGGACAAGTCGGATAGACCAGCATATGCTCTAGACAGGGATATTATTACTATTATTGATATCTCATCGAATTCAAACCGTTCTCCGTTCATTTAAATCCAGGCTCATATGTTCATCGTCGTAGTAAGTATCACCGATCTTAACAGCTTTTTTCTCCTTGCCATAGCTAGTGAAACCCAGCGACTCATACAGCTTTACCGCCGCTTCATTACCAGACATCACAGCCAGGTTCAGAATCTCTACACCCTCAAGCTGCGCCGCTCTGGCGATCAGTTCCTGCATTAAAGCAAAGCCGAGACGAAGCTTGCGGGCTTCCGGGCTCACATAGACCGCTACTACGAGCCCTTTGTGCTTGACCTTCTCCCGGTTCTCCCGGATAAAAGTCACCATACCTACAAGCTCACCATTATCATTAAAAGCTCCGAGAGTGAATTTGTCCTGATCCGGCTGCAGTCTTGTTTCAACCATCCCCAGCGGCATATCCTTTTCATCTTCATAACTGCTTAGAAAGGCTTCAGGATGATCTTTCAATGCTCTTAGCCGAAGCTTCTGATAAACTTCAGCATCGTTAGCGTTTAAAATACGAATAACCAAATCTACCACTTCTCCTTCTTAAACTTACATTCTCCCCTTACCCTATTATAGTACCGCAAATACGATAATTATTGCTTCAATATAAACAAAACCCACACAGAGCTAACTTGTGTGAGTTATGTTTTGTAGCTATTTGTGTTTACACCAAACGCTTCCGAATCGTCCCTGAAATGATATCTATCACCGTAATCATCACAATAATCCCGAGCAGAATGATTCCTACACGGTCCCAATTTCGCGCTCCAAGCGCGAAGATTAGCGGCGTACCAATCCCTCCGGCACCAATGACACCAAGTATCGTAGCCGAACGGACATTGATCTCGAACCGGTAAAGTGTATAGGAGAGGAACCCGGGCAGCACCTGAGGCAACACCGCGAACCACAACACCTGCATGCGGGTAGCCCCAGAGGAAATCAGTGCTTCCAGCGGCCCACGGTCGATATTCTCGATTTCGTCTGCGAACAGTTTTCCCAGCATCCCTATCGAATGCAATCCCAGCGCCAGCACACCAGCAAAAGAACCCGGGCCTACAGCCTTGATGAACAGCAAGGCCATAACAATCTCAGGAAAGGTGCGCACAAAGCTCAAGACCAGCTTACCAGAACCCGAGATTACTTTTCCCCGGCTCATATTCACCGCTGCCCAGAAAGCAAACGGGATACAAACAAATGTAGAAATAAACGTACCTAACACTGAAATTGCCAGTGTCTCCAACAATCCGTGTAGCAAATCCTCGCCGTCCGGCAAATAGACGAATCCCCAGTCTGGGGAGAAGATTCCGCTAAAGATTGCCTTCGTAATCACCCCGGCCGTCTCTTTGAAACCGTTAAACGGAACACCTGAAAACGCCCAAATATAAATGGCGGCCAGCGCCACATAAATCAGCCAGCGGAAACGGTTCTTCCGTGGTTTGGGAACAAGCTCACTCCATGGTTTACTCATAATAATTTCTCCCGCAGCTTTGTACTTGCATAATCAATAATCAGCACCACTGCCAGCGTGAACAGAATGATGGTGCAGGTCTTGTCGTACTCCAGAAAGCCCAGCGTAACCTCATAGTAGTGACCGATACCCCCTGCTCCTACTAGACCAAGCACGGCCGCTGCACGGACATTGATCTCAAAGGCATACAGCACATACGACATGAAATGCGCTTGTACCTGTGGAATTACACCAAATACAATGCGCTGAATTTTGTTCGCCCCCACGGAAGTCATGGCTTCCAGCGGTCCCTGATCAATGGTCTCTAACGCCTCATAGGTAAGCTTGGCAATCAGCCCTAGCGAGAAGACCGTCAAGGCGAATATCCCCGGCAGTGGCCCTAACCCGAAAATCGCTACAAAGATGGACGCCAGCAGCAAATCCGGGATCGTACGAATCAAGTTTAATAAAAAGCGGACTGGATGATGCAACCAGCGGCTAACGGTGATATTGCTTGCACTAAGCAGCGCCACCGGTACAGCCAGAATAGCGCCCAGCGTAGTGCCGACCAGCGCCATCCGGATCGTCTCCAGCATTGCATCCACGATTTTGTTAAAGTAGGACCACTTCGGCGGGAACATCTCCTTCAGCAGGTCCAGCATGTTCGGCAGACCGGATATCAGTTCCCCCAAGCTGGAATTTGTCACAACAGCGCTTCTCCACAGCAGAACAATCAAGATCGCCGCCGTAAAATAATGCTTTAGCCTTCTCGGTGCTTTCGGCCGAAGTTTCTCCGTATTGGTACTCATGACACGGGCACCTCAAGCGCAGACTCACCAAGCAGTTCGTCCTTCTGGATGGGACGTCCATAGATTTCTGCGAACTTCTCATCTGTTGCTTCAGACACCGGCCCGTCAAATACGACCTCTCCGGCACGTAGCCCGATGATTCGGGTGGCATATTGTCTCGCCAAATCAATAAAATGCAGGTTCACAATCGTCGTTATGCCTAACTCTACATTGATTTTCTTCAGATCATCCATAACCTGCTTCGTGGTGAGCGGGTCCAGTGAAGCCACAGGCTCATCGGCGAGAATTACCCGTGCCTCCTGTGCCAGCACCCGGGCTATCGCCACCCGCTGCTGTTGTCCGCCCGAAAGCTGGTCTGCACGCGAATAGGCCTTCTCAGCAATATTCACCCGATCCAACGCCTGAAATGCCAGCTCGATGTCGCTTTTCGGGAAACGGCCAAGGATCGTGCGCAATGTAGAGTGATAACCGACTCTTCCGGCCAACACGTTACGCAGCACGGTGGTTCGTTTCACCAGGTTAAAGCTTTGAAAGATCATCCCGATGTCCCTGCGGATCATCCGCAGTCGGCTGCCCTTGGCCTTCGTAATGGATTGACCGCCGATGCGGATGTCACCCTCTGTAATATCATGAAGCCGGTTGATCGAACGCAGCAGCGTCGACTTCCCCGCACCGGATAGCCCCACAATCACAACAAATTCTCCATTAGCAATGGTCAGATTAATCCCGTTCAGGCCCTTGGTGCCGTTCGGGTAGGTTTTAGATACATTCTGAAGCTCTATCAATGGAATCATTCCTTTGTGTTATATCGAATAAAAGAGATAGCCAGACCGGGGCAAGCGCCCGGACCGGCTATCCTCATGTCTTATCGGTAAGATTGTTGTGAAAGACCCGACCTACTCTGTTTTAACCTTTTGGTTGTATTCGCGAACGATATCGAATTTGCTATCATCGGATTTTACATAACCTTCGTGGGAATAAATATCCTTGATGATCTCGTGACCTTCTTTGTCAGCCACAATATCGATGAAGGCGTTCTGGATTTTCTCCACCCACTCTTTGTTCATGTCAGAGCGAACCGAAATGGTGTCGTTAGGAATCTTATCCGTAAAGGCCAATACCCGTGTGTCTTCAAAGACTTTCGGATAGTCTTTCAAGACAATGTTGCGGGCATCTTGGAAAATTGCAGCAGCATCAACGTCACCGTTCAGCACGGCCAGCACGCCTTGGTCATGCCCTTTAACTGTGATCGCCTGAACATCCTTCAGTGGATCAAGGCCTGCGTCCATCAGTGTAGCAGCCGGCCATACAAAGCCTGCAGAAGAAGTTACGTTCTGGTAAGCAATCTTCTTCCCTTTCAGATCAGCAACAGTTTGGATCGGAGAATCTTTTTTAACAATGATCATCGATTTATAGAAATCCACCAGTTGGTCGGTAGGTGCGCCAGTATCATCATTCACACCGAAGCGTTGTGCTTGCAGGATAACTTCAGCAGCGCCTTTTTCCTTAGCCAATACATAAGCGGTTGGCGGCAAGAAGCCTACGTCTACTTTTTTGGAAGCCATCGCTTCGATAACGGTGTTGTAGTCAGTGGAGATGCTAACTTGGACAGGAATTCCAAGTCTGTCGCTCAGCAATTTCTCAAGCGGCTTGGCTTTGGCTTCGAGCGTATCCGCATTCTGGGACGGTACAAATTGTACAGTCAGCTTCTCGGGAACATAGCCTTCCGCTACTGGAGCCGTCGTTTCCTGTGGTGCGTTGGTAGCAGCCGATCCTTGGTCTGCGGAGTTGGCCTGGTTCGTGTTGTTAGTACCACAACCACTAAGAAATGCAAAGGACATCATTAGCGGCAAAACGAATTTACTGATTTTTTTCAACCTTAAGACCTCCAGATTTGTCTATTTTTTGTACTTCTAAACTATAAAGGGATTCTGTTAAAAGTAAGGAGGCTGATTGTCAATTCTCCGTAAAATCTTCACCCAACCTCTTAAATCCACTTTTATTTCTGTTAGAATGATAGCGAAATGATCTTGGGGAGGCCTATTACTAATGAAAAAAAACGATACTATCACCTGTGAAATTCTCGTCACGAGTGATCTGCACGGCCATATCCAGCCTGTCGATTACCGAACCCGCGAGATGAGTCATCAGGGCTTGGCCCGAATCGCCACCCTCATTCACAAGGAACGACTTCATACACCTGAACTGCTGCTGATCGACAACGGTGATCTTATTCAAGGCACACCGCTGGCATATTATTCAGCCACCCAAGGCAAAGAAGATCAACATCCGGCAATTTCTGCCCTGAATGAGCTGCGCTATGATGCAGCCGTTTTTGGTAATCATGAATTCAATTTCGGAATGGATGTGCTTGATAAAGCTGTGCAGGACTCTAGCTTTCCATGGCTCTCAGCGGGAATTACCGATAAGGATACCGGCGAACCGGCCTTCGGCAAGCCTTATATTGTCAAATGGATTGACCAGAAGATCAAAGTTGTGGTTCTTGGCGTAACTACACACTATATCCCCAATTGGGAGAACTCTCTTCATCTTCAGGGATTGGAATTCCATGACGCCCTTGAATCCGTAAAAAGATGGTGTGCGGACATTCGAACTGACGAACAGCCCGACCTCCTGGTCGTTGCGTATCATGGAGGATTCGAGCGGGATCTGCAGACCGGGGAACCTACGGAAAGACAGACCGGGGAGAACCAAGGCTATGCGATGTGTATGGAGATTGAGGGACTGGATGTGCTGATTACCGGTCACCAGCACCGTTCCATCACCAGTGAAATCAATGGAGTAACTGTGATTCAGCCTAGCTTCAATGGGCAGGCACTTGGCAAGATTACCGCTACCTTCACCGAAGAAAACGGGAAATGGAGACTTCAGGACAAGCAGGCCGAATTACTCTCTGTAGACTCCAGTATTGCTGTGGATGAGCGTATTATTGAGCTGACAAGTGCTGTTGAAGCTAAAACACAGGTCTGGCTCGATTATACCGTGGGGCAGGTTCAGGGGGACCTCTCCATCACTAGCGCTGCCGAATGCCGCTTGGCCGATCATCCGTTCATTGAATTTATGAACAAGGTGCAGATGGAAGCGGCCGGTGTGGACATTTCTACAGCACCACTGCTTCGCAACGAGTGTAGAGGTTTCGATCAGACCATAACACGCAGGGATATTCTCGCAAACTTCATCTATCCGAACACATTGACCGTACTGCGGCTGAAAGGAAGAGATATTCGACAAGCCCTGGAGCAGACCGCCAATTACTTTCAGATCGGTGAAGACGGCCAGCTTGAGATCAACCCAGCCTATATCGAGCCTAAGCCGCAGCATTACAATTACGATATGTGGGAAGGGATTGAATACATTCTCGATATCGCGCGGCCTGTCGGCGAGCGGGTGACCCTGCTGAACTATCATGGCAAACCGCTAGACAATGACGGGGATTATGATGTCGTTATGAACAACTACCGCGCAGTCGGCGGGGGCGACTATGAGATGTATCCAGGAAAACCAATCATCAAAGAGATTCTCATCGATATATCGGAGATTGTGACCCATTATATTGAGCAAAAGGGGCATATTGAGGCAACTTGTGACGGGAACTGGCGAGTAATTGTGGGAACTGATGAATAACTGTGCAAATCTATAAACACACAACATCATTCCGAAAATGAACTCGATGTCTCAATAATGAACTTCCTGTAGCCTAAAGTACAAATGACCCCTTCGTTCGCAAGAACTTCCCTCGGACAAATGACACAGCTCAAATCCACTCGATAGGGCGTGGAAAATAACAGGAATAACTCCTGTTATTTTAATCATATCTACTCTTTTTACGAAAATAGCTGGAAAAAATCCCGTTAATCACCTCGTGTCTGCCGCATTTACGGAGAAAAGAGGTTTTTAACGGGAGAAATTCCCGTTATTTTGATTAAATAAGGGGAACGGAGCGAATTAACGGTATATTTTCCTGATATCAAAATCCTGCTCAAGCTCAAACGTGGGCTAAAGCGAGCGAGTGCAGACATTTGTTCATACGTACAGCATATAATCAGAGGCTAATATAGATGAAGGTACCAATAGTAAAAAGCGCACTAATGAACGCTTCGCTTATTCAAATTAAGATCTGCGGATGAACGCTGCGATATCTTCCTCGATCAGCCCCAACGCCCCTCTCCAGAACTCTACAGAGTGAACATTGATGCCCATTTGGGCGGCCACATCAACGATGTTATGCTTGCTTGTGGCGCTTAGAAACAGACGATACTGAGCTGCAAAATCTTCTCCTCTTTTTAAATACTCCGCATAAAGCCCCTTGGAGAACAGCAAGCCGAATGAATATGGAAAGTTCAAAAATTCATTCCCGGCCATAAAATATCCCGCCTTGCTCAGCCACATATACGAATGAATCGTGTCCGGGTCAATGCTCTCCCCATAAGCTTCCGACATACATGTAAGCATTAACTCATTAAGCTCCACAACAGATAACGTTCCCGATGCCCTACGCTCATACAAGCGTGTCTCAAATAAATAGCGGGCATAAAAATCCACAAGATAATAGCCAGCGTCGGAAATACTTCTCTCCAGGATCGACACAATCTCTTTCTCTGCTGCGCCAGCGATCAATGTCTGGTTGACCAAAGTCTCACAAAAAATCGAAGCCGTCTCCGCAATTGGGATCGGATAATCTGTATTCAGCATCGTCTCTCCCACCAAACATGAGCTATGATAGGCATGACCGATCTCATGAGCAAGCACAGCAACATCCATAGAATTACCTGTAAACTGCGTCATGATTCTGCTTTCCCCAATCGGAAAAATATCAATACACATCCCATAGCCGCCTTTTCCAGCTCTCGGCTGCGCATCAATCCAACACTTCTCAAATACCTTCCGGGCAAAATCCGCCAGCTCCCCACTAAAGGTTCCGAAACTGGATACTATGGTGTTCTGTGCAACTTCATAGGAAATTTCACTCTTTTCATCACTTATTGGCGCAAAAAGATCATAGAACGGTAGCTTAGATGAATGTCCGAGCAATACCGCCTTTTTCTCATAAAAATTGTGGAAGCTTGGCAAGCTTTCTTGAAGTGCCGAGAGCATGGCGTTCAATGTCTCACGGTCCATTCTTGAAGCTGTCAGCACCTTGTCCAAAGGTGAAGCGTAGCCCCGCATTCCGTATACTGTTAGCGCCTCACCGCTAATTCCATTGATGCAGGCCGCACAAATTTGGGCAATCGATTTACAAGCTTGGGCTTCTGCCTCATAAGCTTCTTTTCTTACCATCGGACTATGATCATAGGCCATGCTTCTCAGCTCTGCCAGAGTTACTTTACGCACCTCTTCTTGACTCTCAAGTTCCGCAAGCACACTCGAAGCTGTCTCCATGTAGAGTCTCTCCCAAGCCTTGGACCCGGTGCTCTGCATTTTGGTAATAGTAGCCTCCACTTCTTCATTTAAAACAAACCTGGATTGAGACAACACTTCACTTAAATAGAAACGATGCTCCAACAGATAGGCCGAGCTTCCAACAAGCTCATCCAGATTCTCGCAATCAGCACACCAGCGTTTAAAACCAGCGATTATGCCGACAATTTCTGCATTCGCATGTTCAATATCATCCAGCAGGCTTATTGCCTCCTGACTACTGCCGTCGGCGCTGAGTACCAGCTCTGCGTAAGCCATCAGACAAACATACACACTTTTATATTGATTATGCTTTCTTAAAAAAGCCTCGGTTGCAGCAGGGGTTGGTCCCGCAGTATGCAAATTTGCCGCAGCCCATTCTTTTAAACCCTCTATATATTGATCCAGACGATTGCGATCTTCCTTCAGCTTCTCGGACTCAAAAGAAGGATACAGGCTATCCAGATCCCATGTCATATTCATTGATGAACCCCTCTCCTTAGTACAGTCATATATCTTAAGTTCAATTCCCCAATAATACCAGTAGTCTATATCATTTTTCATTATTATTTTTCACATTTTCCTATAAACTCTTTATTAGGAATTTTAAAGTATAATATGGATTAATATTAATTTTATTAGTAATTATTACTAAATGATTATTGGAGAATAATATGAGAAATTTTACGAACAGCACCGCCAAGAAAATATTGGCCAATGAAATCAGCATGGAAGTATTGTTACAGCAATATCCAGAGTATCAAGAAGAGGTCCTCCACGAAATTAGTGTACTAAGAAACGGCAGAGAGTCTAAGCTTATTACTGCCATCCTTGATAAATATACTGTAAGCGCAAAGATTGCTCATACTAAAATTCAAAAAAGCAGGTTCAATGAAACAACAATAAATGCATTTTTGCCCGATGTAATCAAGGCCCGATTTGCTATTTATCTGCTAGAGCAGCTTAACATCGCCGTTTCATCCAAAACCCCGGAGAATAATGTAAAGTTCAATTTTTGGGATGGCATTATATTGCAGAAGCTTTTATTCAGAAAGGGTCTTGAGAGGAAACCCGTCTCACTGGGACTGTTCAAGTTTTGGTGGAGGTTTGTCATTCAAAAGAAGATATTAATGCCTCTAGTCAATAAAAAAGGAATCTATTGTTTCTATTCGCGAGCGTTCATTAAAGAGCTTTCAACTCTGATCGGAAACCAATCCTGTCTTGAAATCGCTGCCGGTGATGGCACCTTGGCTAAATTTTTGCAGAATGAGCATGTAAACTGCCAAGCTACCGATGACTATAGTTGGAGCCATTACATAACCTACCCCTCCTTTGTGGAAAAAGCGGACGCCAAAACGGCCCTGCTTAAATACACTCCCCAGGTAGTGCTATGTTCTTGGCCTGTACCTAAAAACTCATATGAAAAACATGTATTCAAGGCACCCTCAGTTGACCTATATATCGTTATCGGAACAAAGAATCCCGCATTTACCGGAGATTTTGACGCCTATTATAACGCTGATAAGTTTACTATGGAGTTGGACGAGCGACTTTCTTCTCTCATTCTGCCCCCGTCGGATGAAAATGCTGTTTATCTTTTTAGGCGGAAAAAGAATCCCTCTGCATAGCCTTCCAGCCGTCCCCCTCAAGGCGGAGCTTGAGTGAATGCTTTACTTATTGCGAACTAAAAAGGGATCATGAGGGTCCCTTTTTCCTTGTAATAAATCCAATATTTTAACCTACCCAGGAAGCCTCTTCTTCCCCAATTGATCACACCTCAAAAGACAAGTAGAACAAAGCTACTCCTAAAACAATAACTCCGCCAATTATCATTTCCATACCTTTTCTGTTTCGCAGATAGCGATATCCCCCGATAGATATTAGTGCTCCAGACATCAGTACGATCATCAAGGATAGCTGTTCCCTATTCCTATCATCATGATCTTTGATTAATAACGAAAACACTATAAGAATAGTTGCCACACAGAAGTGGACACCAAGATCTTTAAAAACTTTTCTCACAACAACACTCCTTATGCAAAATGCCCCACCATTACTGGCAGGGCACATTGCTTCCGTTGCATTTATTTTACTGGACACTGGTATGATCTGTAAACTAAATCCACTAGTACATTTTTTACGGGCTTAGTAAACAAGGAAAACTCAATACACCTAAAACCGCAACATCAGTTCGTGACATAGAGGTTGATCATCAGATAATTGCGGGATTCGAAGATCTCTTAGCACTCACACATCACTGCTCGCCGAAGCAGGAGTGTCACTTGAACAACTCTTGCAGAGACTCGGACATGCAAACGACGAGATTACGCGTAAGATATACCTTCATATAACTAAAAAGAAAAGAGGCTTCTCAAAAGTTCAGCGAACTAATGAGAGCCTCTAAAAAAAACGGTTAGCTGTTAACAAATGAACCTATTAATCACCTAGACCCTTGTTCCAGCAAGGGGCTTTGGCTTTATTACATCATGCCACCCATTCCACCCATGCCGCCCATGTCAGGAACGCCAGCAGCGCCTGCTGGTTCTGGCTTGTCAGCAATAACAGCTTCGGTTGTCAGGAACATGGACGCTACGGAAGCAGCGTTTTGCAGTGCGGAACGAGTTACTTTCGCAGGGTCAACAATACCTGCGTCGAACATGTTCACCCACTCGCCAGTTGCAGCGTTGTAGCCGATGCCGATAGCTTCTTTTTTCAAGCGGTCCACGATAACGGAACCTTCTTGACCAGCGTTCGCTGCGATTGTGCGAACTGGCTCTTCCAACGCGCGAAGCACGATGTTTACACCCGTTTGCTCATCGCCGGATACAGTTACTGCGGCAACAGCGTTATATACGTTCACAAGAGCTGTACCCCCACCGGATACGATACCTTCTTCAACCGCAGCGCGGGTTGCGTTCAGGGCGTCTTCGATACGCAGTTTACGCTCTTTCAATTCAGTTTCAGTTGCAGCGCCAACTTTGACAACGGCTACGCCGCCAGCCAATTTAGCCAGACGCTCTTGCAATTTCTCTTTGTCGAACTCGGAAGTGGTTTCTTCCAGTTGAGCACGGATTTGGTTTACGCGAGCAGTGATGTCCGCTTTGTCGCCGCTTCCGTCAACGATTGTAGTGTTTTCTTTGGTTACGCGCACTTGACGTGCGTTACCCAATTGCTCGATGGAAGTGCTCTTCAGGTCCAGACCGAGCTTCTCAGTGATCACTTGGCCGCCAGTCAGGGCAGCGATATCTTGCAGCATAGCTTCACGGCGGTCGCCAAAGCCAGGAGCTTTAACAGCAACAGCGTTGAAAGTTCCGCGCAGTTTGTTCACGATCAACATAGCTTGTGCTTCGCCTTCGATATCTTCAGCGATGATGACAAGCGGTCTAGCTTGTTGAACGATTTTTTCAAGCAATGGCAAGATTTCTTGCGTGCTGCTGATTTTCTTATCTGTGATCAGGATGTACGGGTTGTCCAGAACGGCTTCCATTTTGTCCGTGTCAGTGATCATGTACGGAGAAATGTAACCACGGTCGAACTGCATACCTTCAACCACTTCAAGCTCAGTCAGGAATCCGCGGGATTCTTCAACGGTGATAACGCCGTCTTTGCCCACTTTTTCCATAGCTTCAGCAATCAGTTGGCCTACTTCGTCGTCAGCAGCAGAGATTGCCGCTACTTGAGCGATGGATTGTTGACCTTCGATTGGCTTAGCGATCTTTTGCAATTCTTCTACTGCTGCACGAACTGCTTTGTCGATCCCTTTGCGGATAACCATAGGGTTAGCGCCTGCAGTTACGTTCTTCAGACCTTCACGGATCATAGCTTGAGCCAGAACAGTTGCAGTTGTAGTACCGTCACCAGCAACATCGTTAGTTTTGGTAGCTACTTCTTTAACCAGTTGAGCACCCATGTTCTCGAATGCATCTTCGAGTTCGATTTCTTTGGCGATGGTTACACCGTCGTTAGTGATCAGCGGGCTGCCGAATTTCTTCTCCAGTACCACGTTGCGGCCTTTCGGTCCAAGTGTTACTTTTACCGCGTTTGCCAAAGCATCAACACCGCGCAGCATAGCGCGACGAGCATCTTCACTGAACTTGATTTCTTTTGCCATTGTGTAATATACCTCCTAAAAGTTTTGTTAGCATACACTACTTAGATATTCTCCGTCAAAACTGGCTTCGAAAGCATCGACTTAGTTTTGTGAATATACTTCTTCGATCTTCATCGTCAAAACTGGCTTCGAAAGCATCAACCTAGTTTTGTGAATATAATTCTTCGTGCACTATTCATAAGTAATTGAGTTCAAGCTTATAGACGACTCTTAGTCAAGAATCGCGTGAATGTCGCTTTCTTTCATAATCAAATATTCTTTGCCTTCGTATTTGATTTCAGTTCCGGCATATTTTGAGAAGATTACACGGTCGCCTTCTTTAACTTCTAGTGCCACACGCACGCCATCTTTCAATGCGCCGCTGCCTACTGCGATAACCTTGCCTTCTTGTGGCTTTTCCTTAGAAGAGTCCGGAAGCACGATTCCGAAAGAAGTAGTTTCCTCCTGCTCGCTCGGTTCTACCAATACGCGTTCACCTAAAGGTTTGATCATGAAAAATAGCCTCCTTTAAAATTATGTGATTGATCTTGAAAACAGAGATTAGGAATATCGCTACAGTCTAGAGACTGCGATATTTTGAAAAATATGAATCTGGCATAGAGAATGCTCGTCATTCCATATTTTTCAGCAGCATTAGCACTCGACACTCCGCAGTGCTAACAACAATTTTTATGATACTCAACTTGAGAGCGGATTTCAAGTCCTTTTACACAAATTCGTATTTTGTTTTCGGGAAAAAATGGTTTTATACGGTTGTCCGACACATACCCCTTTACATTCTATCCAGCCATCGGAAAAATATGCCTTCCCCCGCTCTCACCCACCCGTAACAGCATCTTGTCTGTGCTTTCGGATATAATCGAGGCTTAGTCGTATGAATTCGGCAGCCAGCGGCGGGATATCGAGGTCATTCTTGACCGCCATCACCACTTCCTGCATGAGTACAGGCGCAAAAGAAACAGCCGGTAGCTTGGCACCGAGTCTGGAAATATAGAACCGAGGCAGTATGGACAAGCCCAAGCCTTCTTGTACCATCGCCTGAATCGTATTGAAATCCTTCACTTCCATCACAACATTGAAGCCGGGATGACGAGATAGCAGCAGCTTGCGCAGATCCTCGTCCTTCGGCATAAGGAAGCATTGCTCTTTGATTTGCTCGAAATCCAGAAAGGGTTCCTGCCCTAACGGATGATTCTCCGGCAAAAGCACGACCATCTCATCACGGATCAGGGGCACACTATGCCACTGCGGGTCCGGGAACATCGTTATCCCAATATCAATAATGTCACTTGCGATCCATTCGTTGATCTCCTCGGATTCTCCCTCGAAAACCACAACCTCTGCGCCAGGAAAAGACTGCTTGAACGCCTCGGACAATTCTGGCACGAACCGGCAGGCAATATCCGGCGTAGCACCAATCCGCAGCGAACCGGCCTGCATTTGCGCGGCGAGAGCCGCTTCTTCCTTCATGACCTGGGTTGTATGCAAAATAAGACGGGCATGCTTCAACATCGCCTCCCCGTTCCCGGTCAGGACAATGCCTTGACGGCTGCGGTGAAACAGCAGAATGCCCAATTCTTTCTCAAGACTCTGAATCATCTGCGATACGGCGGATTGGGTAAAGCCAAGATCTTCGGCAGCCCGGGTGAAGCTCTTCGCTTCTGCTGCGGCCGCAAATACTTGCAACTGAAGTATGGTCATCTTCATCCCTGCCGGAAGCCGACAGAAGAATCCTCCCCTCTATAGTACATCTGAACATCATGCCCAAACCAGCCATTAGTAAAAACTAATATCAACATCATCAACCTTAATTTTACTAACAAAATAGCGGCATGTATACTCCAGTTGTGCAGATCAGGAAATGCACTAGCCGAGTGAAAGAAAGCGGGGAAACACCATATGTCAGCCAAAAAAATCAACCGATTATCATTCTTTCAGTCCTATGACGGAGCAGTTTGGCTTCAGTTCACAGGCACTATTCTCAGTTCATTAACAATGTTCATGATCCGGCCCTTTCTGGTCTTATACCTGCATGACCAAATGAACGGCTCTGTGCTGCTGCCGATCCTGATTGTCGGCCTACAGCCCGTATTTGGCATCTTCGTCGGAATCGGCGGCGGGAGCCTCAGTGACCGATACGGACGCAAGCCGGTCATGGTTGCTTCACTGCTGCTGCAGACTCTATCCTTCGCGGGCTACGCCCTGGCGGACGGAATTCTCTTGTTCGCAGCCGCCTCCATCCTGAATGGGATCGGCTCCGCCCTGTTCCAGCCAGCGGCCAGCGCCCAGATCTCCGACATTGTCCAGCCGGAAAAGCGGGCAGAGGTCTACGCGCTGCTGCACATGGCGCTAAATTTCGGCGCTGCCTTCGGTCCCGCTCTTGGACTCATGCTGTTCTCCTGGAACGTGCATATCGTCTTCTGGAGCGCCGCATTGCTGCTGGCCGCCTATTCAGGGCTACTCTGGCTTCGCCTGAAGGAATCGGCACCGTCCAGGCTGCGGGGAAGCGGACATTCGACTGGGCCAACCGTGCCTTGGCTGACAGCAGCCAAACAGCCAGAGAACCGGATGATCCTCTGGCTGACACTCTGCTATCTGCCTGTCGGCTTTCTGTATGCCCAGGTGGACTCTACATTACCTTTTCACCTGCAGACTCATTTCGATAACTATAAAGCCGTACTTGCTACGATGCTAACCTTCAACGGTGTGACGGTCATCCTGCTCCAGTTGTTGGTCGCCAAAGTGACGGCACGCTTCACCGCACGCCGTATGCTCAGCATCGCCTACCTGCTCTTCACTGCAGTCGCACTGGGCTACGGCTTCGCCCCCACACTTGTCCTGCTTCTGACCGCAGAGTTTATCTTCTCTGTCGGCGAGATGCTACATGGACCTCATGCACAGAAAGCCATCGCTGAGATGGCTCCAGCAGAACAGAGAGGTTATGCCTTCGCCATCTATGGCATGGGTCCTCAAGTCTCCAGGGCGCTTGGCCCACTGTTGGGCGGCATTATCCTGGATCTCTGGAACGGCACTGCCCTGTTCGTGCTGATTGGCCTGTTTACCCTGATCATGGGGAGGATTCAGTCAAGCTTGTTACGCGATGCTGCTGCTTCAGGGAAGAATCGCTCGACAAGCACTCCCGCTAATCCTCCTGTTGCTTAACATATCGCTCCTCCAGCTCCTTATCCGCAGCCAGTTGCTTACGGTAGACAAAGGCAGAGAGGAACACGCTGAATTCATACAGAATCAGCAGCGGAATCGCTACCAGAAAGTCAGAGATGAAATCCGGCGGAGTAATCACGATCCCGATAAAGACAAGGACGAAATACGCGTAACGCCGCAGTTTACGCAGGCGCAAAGGATTCAGAATTCTGATTTTCGTCAGGAACATCACTACCAGCGGTAGCTCAAACAGCAGTGCCATCGGTAAAACGAGGCTGAACATAAACTCGAAATATTGAGCAATACCATAGGTTTCTTCCAGTCCCATATCTCTTGTGATGGAGATCGTAAACGAAAGTGCCATTGGAAACACAATAAAATAAGCGAATAATACCCCAAGAATAAAAAGAATAAATACGTAAGGCACATAACGCAGTGCCGCTTTCCGCTCCACCTCACGCAGCCCTGGGCTGACGAATGCCCATAGCTGATAGATGATAAAAGGGACGGATATGGCCAGTGATACGGCCATGGCAATCTTCATGTACATCCCGATCCCATCCCAGAAGGAGAAGGCATGCAACACGAAGCCTTGTGCCAGATCGGAACGGATCAGATATTCGTAGATCGGCTTGCCGCAGAACAATCCGCCCACCAAACCCAGAACAAAAACAATTAGCACATAAATAATCCGTTTGCGCAATTCGGTGAGATGATCTACCAACGACATCTCATCACCCTTCACAGACATGACAGACACCACCCATGACACAAAATAACCCCACAAAGCATGGAGCTCGCTGCTCTGTCACCATACTTTGTGGGGTTTTCTGATACTAATTTACAAAAAGGGGGCGCTCTCCAAAGTCACAAGTCGACTTAAGAGAAAACCCCCGCCTTAATTGTTCTATTATTCCGGCAGACGTCTGTCCTGCGGAACATTGGTCGCTGCATTCTGCGGGGCTTCCGGCGCTTGCGCTTCGCTCTTCTTAGCCGGCTCAGAATCACCGACGATATCACGTGCACCTTCCTTGAACTCGCGGAAGGTTCGTCCAACTGCCCTACCCAGTTCGGGAAGCTTATTCGGACCAAAGAGCAACAGCGCCAGTATCACCAGCAAAATAATTCCCGGAGTACCAATTCCACTAAACATTGTTCATCCTCCTTGTCATTCTGTCCGTTCATGATATCGTTTACGTCGATTTAATAATACCATAACTTATATCACACATCCATCGATTTTCTTCGAGTGATAGGGTGATATGACAAGACAATGACCCGGAAAAACAACATTACTGGCGATACTGTCCAGTCACCATCAATAATGCCTCAGGAAGCTGGTCCATAATGGCCGCCAGATTCTCATGCACACCCTTCGGCGTACCCGGCAGATTCACAATCAGCGTACGCCCGCGTATGCCGCAAATGCCGCGGAACAGCATCACTGCGCGGTTCTTCTGCATAACCGTGCTACGCATCGCCTCCGAAAGTCCTGGTACCTCCCGCTCAATGACACGCCGTGTGGCTTCTGGCGTTACATCGCGGATGGCAAGATCCGTCCCCCCAGTGGTAAGCACCAGGTCCGCCTGAAAATAATCAGTCAATTCTATTAAAGCAGCAATAATCTCATCCTGCTCGTCAGGGACAATTCGATATTCAACAATCTCCCCTCCAAGCTCTTCCTCTACCAGCTCCCGGATCACCTGGGCGCTCGTGTCTTCCCGTTCGCCCCTGGCCCCTTTATCGCTGGCCGTCAGGATTGCTGTTTTCCACGCCATAGGTTCGCCCTCCCTCTCTTATATGCTATGTATCGTTATGCAGTGCAGCGCGCTTCTAGAGCTTCTGCACTTCTTGCTGTCAGGGGTTATCCCTTGAAAAATTCTCCACTATGGCAATCCAGCACGCCATGCTCCGTAATCAGCATGTCCATAACAGCATCATGATCATCCATCGGTACTTCTTCCACGATCTGCATGCCATAGGCTAGCCCGATCCACAACGGGGTGCTCATTCCTTTATAGAGATCGCCGGCCTCCCAGGATGAACGCAGACGGTCATAGTAACCCCGTCCATATCCGAGGCGTCCGCCCCGGGTATCAAATGCCAGTCCCGGTACGAATACTGCGGCCGGGAGTTTGCGGGAGACCATAGTCTCCGCATCTTCTCCGGCCGCTATCGGCTCCATGATACCATACGTACCGACGGACAGCTCCTCCCAGGAAGTGACCTGGTGCAGTGTCATGGTTCCGCTACTGGGAACAACCCGGGGCAACATTACCTCGCACCCTGCTTCCCAAGCGCGTGTAAGTAGCGGCCTGGTGTTCAGCTCTGAACGGAAGGATACATAGGCCATAATTGAAGACAGCGTCTCAGACTCGCCCCATGCCCAGGCATGGCGGCAGACCCTAGCGGACAGCTCACTGCGCTGCCCTGGGGACAGACTGTCCCGGGCGGTAGCCTGCTGCACCCGCAGCTCGCGCTTTCTTCGCGCGAGCTCTTCATGCAAGCCCGTCATAAGCTTCCGCCTCCCTCTTCTGTCCGTCGTTTCTCCTAGTTTGTAAGATTAGTTTACCACTCTTCTCCCCGGTTCGCCAAGATAGCCCGAAGACATGGTTTTGCGTACGGGCGTTCCCCGTGTCCCGGGCCCAGTTCGTGAAACGTTCGGGTCTTCTTTCCTTCTGACAGGCTCTCGCACCGGAAACGCTTTTCATGTAAACTAAGAGGAATACGTGATTATAGCGGCTGAGGCGACAGCGCCAAGGCGTAATATGCAAGGGTGGAGGTTTCATCATTATGCTTCTTCAAGCAACAGGAATTACGAAATTATATGGAATACAAAGCGTGCTGGACGGCATCAACCTTCAGGTTAACGAAAAAGAACGGGTGGGACTGGTCGGGGTCAACGGAGCCGGGAAGTCCACTTTTCTGCAAATTCTGGCGGGTGAACTTTCTTTTGACAGCGGGCAAATTCATAAATCCAAAGAAACGACAATTGGCTATCTGGCCCAGAATAGCGGACTGCAATCGGACAAGACCATAGAGGAAGAAATGCTGGCGGTCTTCGCTCCATTAATAGAAGCTGAATCTGAACTGCGGCGGCTGGAGGAACAGATCGCGGATCCTGCGCTCGCAGAGGACCCCAAACGGTACGAGGATCTGCTGGAACGTTATTCCCGTCTGTCCGACTGGTTCAAGGACCATGGCGGCTACGAGATGAATACCCGGATTCGCAGCGTTCTACACGGTATGGGTTTCGGCGACTTCGCACCGGATACTCGTATCTCCACCTTGAGCGGCGGGCAGAAGACTCGTCTTGCATTAGCCCGGATTCTGCTTCAGGCCCCGGACCTGCTGATGCTCGATGAGCCTACCAACCATCTGGACATCGAGACATTGACCTGGCTGGAGGATTATCTTCGTGGGTATTCGGGCGGCATTCTCGTGGTTTCCCATGACCGGTATTTCCTCGACCGGCTGGTGACCACGATTGTAGAGATTGAGCGGCACCAGTCCCGGCGGTACACGGGCAATTACAGCCGTTATGTAGATATCAAGGCCGCCGAATATGAAGCTAGGCTCAAGCAATATGAGAAACAACAAGGCGAGATCGCCAAGATGGAGGAGTTCGTACAACGCAACATCGTCCGGGCCTCCACAACCAAGCGGGCTCAGAGCCGACGCAAGGCGCTGGAGAAAATGGACCGAATCGACAAACCGCTAGGCGACCTGAAAAAGGCCAACTTCGCTTTTGAGCCAGACTTCATGTCAGGAAAAGAAGTTCTACAGGTGCGGGATGTGTCGGTTGCCTTCGGTGAAGATCAGCCGCCGCTATTCCGCAATGCCTCCTTTGAACTACGCCGGGGCGAGACCGCTGCGCTAATTGGACCGAACGGGATCGGCAAGTCGACGATGCTGCAATGCCTGATGGACACACGCGAGCCTTCGGCTGGAACGGTAAACTGGGGCACCAAAGTTAAAATCGGGTACTACGATCAGGAGCAGACACGCCTAAATCCGCGAAATACGGTACTGGAAGAGCTGTGGAGTGAATACCCGATGCTGGAGGAAGCCAGAATTCGTACAATCCTCGGCAACTTCCTATTTAGCGGTGAAGATGTCCTGAAGAAAGTCTCTGCACTGAGCGGTGGGGAAAAAGCGCGGGTAGCGCTCTCCAAGCTTATGCTGCGCGGCGCTAACATGCTCATCCTGGATGAGCCGACCAACCATCTGGATCTCGTCAGCCGGGAAGTGCTGGAGTCAGCCCTGATTGATTTTGAAGGCACACTGCTGTTCATTTCCCATGACCGTTATTTCCTCAATAAAATGGCAGAGCGTGTGCTCGAGCTGCACCCGGATGGCATTGACCCGTATCTCGGCAACTACGACGATTATATTGAGAAAAAGCGGGAGCTGGAGGATATCGCCCAGGAGGCCGCTGAACAGGCTGCGCTCAAGTCTGCCACCAAAAATATCGACAAAGAGCCACCTCCCGCCGAGAAAGGCACGGCCTCTTCCTTTGAAGCGGACAAACAGGCCAAGCGCGAGGAACGTAACCGCCAGCGGCGCATCGCTGATCTGGAAGAGAGCATCGCAACATTGGAAGAAGAGATTGCTGTCATAGAGAATGAGATGACCAAGCCGGAAGTTTACCAGGATTATATGGCACTTCAGCAGCATGAAGAAGAACTGAAGGACAAGAAGGAACGATTGAGTCAATTTTTTAGCGAATGGGAAATCCTTGCTGACGAATAATGTAAATCGACTTCAAAAATATATTTTAACAGTTCCCAATTTGTTCAAATATACTTATCCACAACTCTATCCCCAGTTTTCGTGCATAACTCTTTGTTAAAATCAGCCCTTCGGGGCTTTTTTTATGGATTAAATCGCCCTTTCTGTTGTCAAGGAAATATTATCCACTGAATTATACACATTATCCACAATTTCCACAGAATGTTCCCCCTCTTTCCAGCCTGATCAAATCCATTAAAAAAAGAGCTGGTATTGCTGATTTTACGCACTTTTTACACAATTCGGCCGGAATATGTGGATAACGTTGTCCACACCTTGACAAAGGGATTTCCCCTTAATATTTCCCGTGATTTTATGGCAAAAAAGAACCCGCTATCTCTCGATCAGACAGCGGGTCTAGTCAATATAAGACAGTTAAGTATGGGCGATACCCGCCCTTCAACCGAATCCTGAAGAACTATGGAGCTGAGAATCGCGGATAAAACGGCCCCCGGCGCGATCGTAAAGCCGATTTCTAGCGGCGATCTGCCGAACAGGTTGGCCAGCGCAAATCTTTAGCTATTCCGCTTCCACACTCCGTGCAGAGAGAAGCGCCGCGTTGCAGGCTGCAATGTAGGCCAATCCGGCGGCCATTACAATATCTTGGTGAATCGCCGTACCCCTGAATTTGACGCCGCCCCATTCCACCATCACAGCGGCCTCGGCCTGAGCATTCTCACCGCTGCCCAGCGAATGCAGCTCCAGCCCGGCAAAATCAATATCTTCCGCAATTCCCTGCCCGATTGCGGCAATAATTGCTCCGAGAGGGCCATCGCCGGTGCTGGTATGGGAGGTCTCACTGCCGCTTTGCAAGTGGCGCACGGTCACGGCGGCTACACGCCGCTCTGCGCTTCCAGCGAGCACCTGTACCTCGCCCAGTTCATAGACCTGAGCCTGCTGTCCAGTGGTGCTGCTCACCATCTGCAGAAGCTGTTCGTCGCTGACAACCTTTTGCCGGTCAGCAGTCTCTTTGAACGACTCGTACAGGGCATCCAGCTCCGCCGGTTCCAGTGTAATGCCGTATTTTGCAGCTCTGTCCTTCAGTGCATGACGTCCGGAGTGCTTGCCCAGGATAATCATACTGCGTGGAATACCAAGGCGTTCCGGGTCCATGATTTCATAGGTGCTGCGATCCTTCAGCAAGCCATCCTGGTGAATGCCTGACTCATGTTGAAATGCATTTCTACCGACGACCGGCTTATTGTAAGCAATGGGAAAATGCATTGCGCTGCTGATCAGTCGTGAAGACTCATACAGTTGATCCAGGGCAATCCCCGTCTCTGCACCCAGCACATCGCCACGGGTCTCCAGCGCCATCACCAGTTCCTCCAGTGCACAGTTGCCTGTTCGCTCACCGACACCGTTGACGGTCACCTCGATCTGTGTCGCGCCTCCCTCAATGGCCGCCAGACTGTTAGCCACAGCAAGCCCCAGATCATTATGACAGTGGGCACTGTAGATAACTTTATCTCCGCCTCTTGCCCCCAGCCGCACCCGCCGGAACATTTCGCCATATTCATGCGGCAGTGCATAGCCCACCGTATCCGGCAGGTTAATAATAGATGCGCCTTCTTCAATGACAGCCTCCACCATCTCAATCAGGTCATCAATGTTCGTTCGCGCGGCGTCCATCGCCGTGAACTCCACAACATCTGTGAATTGACGGGCGTATGCCGTCATCTCACGAGCTTTTGCCACCACCTCGGGTCTGCTCATCCGCAGCTGATGCTGCAAATGGATGTCCGAGGAGGAGATAAATAAGTGAATCCGCCGCCGCTCAGCATCACGGGTTGCTTTTACAGCGGCATCAATGTCACCTTTGACCGCACGAGCAAATCCGCAAATTTCCACGTTTCGAATCTTGCGCGAAATGGTCTCTACCGCGTTAAAATCACCAGGGCTGGACACAGGGAATCCCGGCTCCATCACATCTACACCCAGTTCGGCGAGCTTGTAAGCCAGCAGTATCTTTTGCTCTGGCGTCAGGCTTGCACCAGGCGCCTGCTCACCGTCACGCAGCGTAGTATCAAAAATCTGAATTCGTTTCTTGACTGGAATAATCATGGTAAATCCCTCCTGATTTATGTGTTTGATTCGGGTTTGTTTTGGGTTCGTTCTTGGGGTTCGTTCTTTGGTTCGTTCTTTGGTTCGTTCTTTGGTTCGTTCTTTGGCTCGTTCTTTGGTTCGTTCTTTGGTTCGTTCTTCGATTTGTTCTTTGGTTCGTTCTTTGGTTCGTTTTAGATTTGTCTTGGGTTGCTTCTTGTTCCCTCTGCTAACAGACACCAGAGACGTTATTTCCTCACCACCAAACGTTCCAGAAAATAACGGACACCAGAGACGCTATGAGCAGAAATTCTGTGTAAAATCAATGGTTTGGGAGAAAATAGCGCCCCCTGAGTCCGTTACATGTTCCAGAAGCGACTTGACGGGCAAATAACGACGATAGGGTCCGTTAGCCCCCATGCATGCGTGTCAACCTTCTGAAGCAGTGGTTTTGGCAAGCACTGATGATGATGTTGAGCCTAATTTATAAGGCTACTTCTCATCAACAATCGTAGAGAATGGCGTTTCTCAATAGCCTAAGATTATCCTGTTATTTCCACAAACTTAGCGTTTACAGCTAATTAGCAGGAGGATATCCTGTTAATTTTAGTGGTGTGGCTACGGCACTTACTCTGTACTTGCTCTGTACTTGCTCTGTACTTGCTCTGTACTTGCTCTGTACTTGCTCCACACTCTCTTTCGCCCTTCTGTACACCCTCTGCGCACTCCTCTGTATGCGCTCTTCACTTGCTCCACACTCTCTTTCGCCCTTCTGTGTACCCTCTGTGAGCTCTCTGTGTACCCACTAAACTTACTTTGCACTCGCTTCGTATCCAACTATGAAAGCCGCTTTGTGCAATGTGTATCCACTATAGTCTTACTTTGGACCTACTCTGCACTGCTGGTGTACCTACTGTTTACTCACTGTACATCCTTTGTGTGCCTTCGTTATGTTCATTGCACACAGCCGCATGTCGACTTGCGGCTATGCTATTCCCACCCACTGCTGCCGGCAGCTAGATGACAGTAGGAATTCCGCTGTTTACGCGGAACTCCTACTCTCTGTGCCCTGCGGACCTGGATGCAGCTACATGCCCCATCCGGTCCGTAGGAACGCAAAAACCCGCCGTCTCATATAAGAGACGGCGGGTTTCCCCTCCGCGGTACCACTCTTGTTGGCGCACAGTCGAACAGAATCATATCATCCGCTCGCTGAATTGCACCCAGCTCCTCTTCCCGGCAGAATGCTGATGTTCATCGTCATCCTGCGGGAAGGTCCGGTAACGGGGACGAACCGTAGCGGCCTACTGTTGTTCAGCCGCTCCGCTCCCGGGCGAGCTTCAAAGATTCTGGTGACTGCGTCGCACCTTACCGCAGCTCTCTGAACACCATCGTCTTTTACTACTCCCGTTCACAGCGTATATTTTTTAGAAAAAACCATACAAAAAAGCCTGCCATCTCATTCAAGAGACGACAGGCTGTTCACCTTCGCGGTACCACTCTTGTTGATACTCCTGATATCGGCTTATCTACACCGATACTGAAATATCCACTTAACAGCCAAACAAGCCAACTGGACATGATGTCCATCACTTTGCTTGACCACCCTCTCACGGAGGTTAACCGTAACGATGTACACAAGGACCCGGCGTGCACTGCCAGACAAGACCCATATTAGGGCATCCTTTGCTTCCACCGCTCCGCTCCCGGACGAGTTCAGGTCTCCTTCGACTGCGTTGCACCATCCCGCAGCTCTCTTAACCCGGAGTTTCCTTACTGCTTCCATTCATTGCGTTTGCGTCAATTTATAATTGAACTGATTATACCCAGACGACGAACTGAAGTCAATAGGCGGGAACGGACCATTTTTCCAGCGAAAATCCAGGGTCAGCCACCATATCGAGAGGAATGCCACCCTCATGCTTCCATTTTACATAGGCAGCCGCACCGATCATCGCCGCATTGTCAGTGCAATAAACCGGAGGAGGAACGATCAGCTCGATGCCTTCTTGCTCACAGCGGGCCGTCAGCGCTTCGCGCAAGCCCTTGTTCGCAGCCACACCGCCACAGAGCAGCAATTGTTTGGCACCGTTAGCCCGAACGGCCCGAACGGATTTTTCAACCAATACCTCTACAACCGACTCCTGAAAGCCCCGAGCAATTCCGGCCACATCCGGCGTCAGACCTTTCATCTTGCTCTGGTTGACTACATTCAGCACGGCAGATTTCAATCCGCTGAAGCTGAAATCATAAGAATCCGGCTCCAGCCACACTCTAGGCAGCGGCACGACTTCTTCGGCTTCCCGAGCCAAACGATCCACATGAGGACCTCCTGGATACGGGAACCCCAACGCACGCGCTACCTTATCATAGGCTTCACCCACCGCATCGTCGCGAGTACGGCCAATAATGTTAAAACGGCCTTCCTGCTCCATATGGACCAGCTCTGTATGTCCGCCAGAAACCACCAGTGTCATGCAGGGATACTGCAATTCAGCAACGAGGCGATTGGCATAGATATGCCCGGCGATATGATGTGTGCCGATCAACGGCTTGTTCCAGGCAAGCGCCAGACTTTTGGCAGCTACCACACCTACCAGAAGCGCCCCCACCAGACCCGGACCCTGCGTGACAGCAATGGCCGTCAAGTCCTCAGGTGTTACGTTTGCGGCCGACATCGCCTCTTCGATGACCAGCGTCATTACTTCCACATGCTTACGCGAAGCAACTTCAGGCACGACCCCGCCGAAGGCCCGGTGAGTCTCGATCTGGCTAGAGATGATGTTGGATAACACCTCACAGCCATCCTTAACGACAGCCACCGAAGTCTCGTCGCAGCTTGTCTCGATTGCTAATATAATCACAGGCTGAAGTGCACCCGTTTCAGTCTTCATTTATGGTCCACGCTTCCTTCCAAAATGCTTGGCTCCTCGTATGCCGGAAGTTCGGCCCACATAATGAGCGCATCTTCACGGTTATCGGAGTAATAACCTTTGCGGGTACCCGCCGAGCGGAAGCCTTTTTTGCGGTATAAATTTTGGGCAATTTCGTTGGTTACCCTGACCTCCAGCGTAATGGCCTGCATGCCCAAAAAAGCTGCCGTTCTCATCAGCTCGTCCAGCAGGCGCTCCCCCCATTTGCGGCCCCGGTAGGCCTCCAGCAAGGCAATGTTGGTCACATGGGCCTCATCCACGATCGCCCACATTCCAGCATAGCCGATAATATGACCAGCCAGCTCCATCACCATATATTTGGCAAAATGATTGTGTGTCAGCTCGTTCCGGAAGGCTTCCTCCGTCCACGGCATTGTGAAGGCTTCCCGTTCAATCACTAGAATATCGGGGATATCCTCCACCTTCATCAGGCGAAAAACAAGACCCTCTCCCTGCCCTCTTACTGACTCCGCTTCCGTCATCGTTTATTTATGCTCCCTTCTCTGCTTAACTGCAGATTGGCTTCCGCTTCCGAAAGCTGGGTATAGTTAGGTATAATGCTGTGCAGGTCATCACTGTCTCCTTGCTCCAGCCTTGCTTCGCCGAGCAGCCCGGCCCAGCGTCCCTCCAATTCATAAGGAACTGCTTCTAAGCGTGCAGATGCGGCCTCTTGCAGCGGCCGCAGTGAATCTTCGCTGGCATGCAGCGCCGTCTCACCGACAAACCAGAGCCTGCGCGGTTTGGTGCCTGAGGCGGCAGCTTGTTCCAGCCGCTCGCCGAGCCGCAGCACCCAGTCCGCCATCAGGCGGATGGCGTCCGGTTCCAGGCGCACCGGCGCACCGCTGTCAGCAGCTGCGAACAGCGCAGTATAGGCTTGCCCGCGGCGGGCATCCAGCAGCGGGATAATCCAGTCCGGGCCATAGGTACCGGCCCCGGACTCAGCCGGAACGCCGGCAACAGCATCGCTGGCGGCGTCATCCTGCCGGTTCGCCGCAGCCTCTCCGGCGAGACCGGCCTGCCAGCCGCCCCATGCCAAGGCATGCAGGCTGGATACACCGGCCACGGGCAATTTCCAAGCCCAGGCCAGTGTCTTGGCTGCAGTCACGGCAATACGTGTTCCGGTATAAGAACCCGGCCCAACGCCGACCGATATACCGGACAGGCTGGCAAAGTCCGTTCTCGATGCCTCCATTGCCTGCTGAATGATCGGAAGCAGGTGAACGGAATGATTCCGTTCGCCAGATGCATTGATCTCATGCAGCACAGCGCCTCCTTCTGTGACGGCAACCCCCAGTGTAGCCGTCGATGTATCAAGCGCCAAAAACCGCTTGCGCGGCTCTATATTTTCATTCGTCATTCTTCTTAACCCCGTTCTGTTCCAGAGTCCGGCACCATTCATCATAAGGCTCACCGGTCCCCGTTACCGTGATGATACGTTCGTTCGGGCCAACCGTCTCCATGCATATATGCAAATGTCGCGGAGGCATCAGCTCAGTGATGATACTACTCCACTCCACCAGGCAAACCCCTTGCCCGTAGAAATATTCATCCAGACCCAGCTCGTCTGCTTCCTGAACCGATATCCGGTATACATCCATGTGGTACAGTGGCAGACGACCCGCATACTCCTTGATAATTGTAAATGTAGGGCTGTTGACGATGCCCTCTACACCCAGATGACGGGCAAAGCGTTGGGAAAAAGCTGTCTTTCCTGCTCCCAGATCGCCGTCCAGTCCGATTACGGTACCAGGTACCGATGCAGCCGCCAGAGCAGCCGCAAGCCTCTCTGTATCCTCCAGGCTGTTGGAATGGTATTTGAGCACCGATTCGACATTATTGTCCAACTTCAATACCACCTTTGAATAAGTCCGTAATCGTCAGATTACACAAGAAATCTGTCGAAGTACAATACAATTAATTATATCGGTATGATTGTTTTACCGCAACAACGGTGTCATTTTTGAGATTCGCAAGTAGAAACGGTTTTGCCGTCCTTTGAGGGACGGTATCCGTTGCAGCGAGAAATATAAGGATAATTTATAGCGTAAAACATATAAATTCATATATTTACAAAAAGGCCCCTTGCCCACAAAATGAGCAACAGGCCTGCCGCAGATGATGCTGTTAAGACAGCATTATACTATTTTTTATTATCTCGTTCTTTACTACACAGTTCGTTACTACGCAGTTCGTTACTACGCAGTTCGTTACTACGCAGTTCTTTACACGTAGCTCATTACACGCAGTTCTGTACACACAGTTCTTTACACCTAACTTTATTACACCATTCTTTTGACGCTTTTCCTTGTATAGCCCGCTTAGCGCTTCTCTTCCAGCCGTTCCACGCCTACAGTATGTGTATTGGTCGGACGTGATCCCACCTGCACGGTAGCCATGCCGTTCTCGGCATCCACGTGCTCAATCCAGACCGGCTCACCGTCCAGCAGAACCGAGATCATTTCCTTGGAAGCATAAATATCCTGTGCCCGCCTTACATCCATGTTATATCCTCCTCACTTGTGGGAAAAATTAGATCGTATTATGTTTTATTCTTTTGCTTGATAACAGCCGGAACTTCGCCAATAGTCTGCTCTGCATCCAGCTTGTCTGCTTCCACACTCTCTTCATGCTCTGGCGTGCTCGTCGTGACGGCATTCCAATCAACTACCTCTGCAGGAATGTCCTGCTCACTCAAGGCGTCGCTCCACTCGTTCCACGATTTGTCCACCATTTCCCCTCCGCCGTTCACTTCATATCACCACGCTGATTGCTGAATTCCAATATCTTGCCTGGCCTTATTTTTTCCCATCGTTCTCAAAAAATGCATCCGGCTAGAAAAACGTATCCAGCCCAATACTAAGCCAAAGCAAATCCATGCCCTTATGCGCTTATAACACTAAAAGCAACAAGATAACCGTTCAGGAGGCGATATCATGCATACCGTTTGGAAAGGAGCCATCAGCTTCGGGCTTGTACACGTTCCGGTCAAAATGTTCTCCGCTACGGAGGACAAGGACATCTCGCTGCGTTACATCCATAAAGAATGCGGCAGCCCGCTATCGTATGTGCGCAAATGCCCAGTCTGCGACAAGGAAGTCGCCTGGGAAGAGATTGGCAAGGGTTACGAGTACGAGAAAGGCAAGTTTGTCACCTTCGATAAGGAAGAGCTGGACCAACTGAACGAAGAAAGCAGCAAGAATATTACGATCCTCGATTTCGTCGATTTGACGGAGATTGACCCCATTTATTTTCAAAAAACATACTATCTCTCCCCCGATCAGGCCGGAGGTAATGCCTACCGGCTATTGATGGAGGCCATGCGCCAGACGGGCAAAATCGGCATCGCCAAAATCTCCATCCGCTCCAAGAGCAGCCTGGCAGCTATCCGGGTGCTGGAGGAATGCATTGCCATTGAAACGATTTTCTACCCGGACGAGGTGCGTCCGGCTTCCCAGGTACCCAATCTGCCAGGTGCTGGCGCCGTGAACGACAAGGAACTGGAAATGGCCAAGCTGCTGATCTCTCAGCTGTCCACGCCGTTCGACCCGTCTAAATATACAGATGATTACCGCCAGCGGATGCTGGATCTCATCTCACATAAGATCGCGGGCGAGGAGTTCCATATCGCACCTACCAAGCAGGAGAGCAATGTGATCGACCTGATGGCCGCACTGCAGGCCAGCATCGAAGCCGTCCAGCATGTGCCGACAGATCCCGGACCTTCTATGTCCGGCGCCAAGAAATCAAAGGCTGCCGGTACGGGGAAAAGAAAAACGGCAAAGACCTCTGCGGCGGAACCTGCGGTCACGCCACTTGCAGGATCTGCAACACCTGTTGTGGCTTCCCCTATGGTTACGCCTCCGGCCGGTACCGTACCATCTGTAGGAACTTCTCCTGCCGTAGCACCTGCTACTGAAGGAGCTCCCAAGGTTGGCCCCATTCCGGTCATTGCACCGACTAAGACTAAGCGCCGCAGCGCCAAGTCCAAAGAAACGATTTCTTAGGGGACCGACTGATGAAGCTGAAGCCGGTGATTCCCTTCGAGCCCATACTAGCCAAACAGCTTCCACTGGGTGACCAATGGATCGCCCAGATCAAGTGGGATGGCGTTCGCATGCTGTCCTATTACGACGGAAGCAGCACCGAACTGGTTAACAGACGTGGTAACCGCCGCACGCTCCAGTATCCCGAGCTTGCGGATGCCACTGCTTATTGCAAAGCAAGCTCCGTCATTCTGGATGGCGAAATTATCGCCCTCAGCGGCGGCAAGCCTTCTTTTCACGAAGTTATGCGGCGGGATAGTCTGAGGACAGAAGGCACGATCCAATTTGTAAAGCAGCAGGTGCCGATCATGTATATGGTCTTTGACATCCTGTACTGCAATGGCTTATGGCTGCTCGACCAGCCGCTGCATAAGAGGCAGCAGCTTCTGACTGAAATGCTGCTGCCTTATCCTCATGTGCAGAGTGTTCCAAGTTATACCGATCCGGCAGAACTGTTCAATGCCGCTCAAAAGGGCGGGCTCGAAGGCATAGTCTGTAAGGACATCAACAGTACCTACGCCCTGAGTGGCAAGGACAAGCGCTGGCAGAAGCGCAAAATCATTC
This sequence comes from Paenibacillus sp. MAHUQ-45, assembly GCF_058133325.1. Lineage (NCBI taxonomy): Bacteria > Bacillati > Bacillota > Bacilli > Caryophanales > Paenibacillaceae > Paenibacillus > Paenibacillus sp. MAHUQ-45. The sequence continues at coordinate 98,226 of NZ_JBYUPV010000009.1, read as the reverse complement.
AGGATCTTGTTGCGGTTGCCGGAGGAGTCACCTTCCGTGACGGAATGGTCAACGCGCTGCTACTTGGTCTGTATGACGATGAAGGCGAGCTGCATTATATTGGCCATGCAGGTGCGGGCAAGTTGACCGTGCAGGATTGGCAGGAGCTTACCCGGTACGCACATGAAGCGCCAGCTCCAAGTATGCCTTTTGCTACGCTGCCCCAGCGGAGCAAAGCAGCCTTCTGGATCATGCCGCAGCTCTGCTTTAAGATCCACTTTCTGGAGTGGAATACATCTGGAACACTCCGCCAGCCTGTCATTCAGGCCCAGGTGGATATTCCACCACAGGACTGCCTGTTAAGTCAGCGGAGTGCAGCCGCGTTGACTTAAACAGAAAAAATAAGCGTTCTTCCGGAGCTGCCGGAAGGACGCTTTTCACATGATTATGGATTGATTATGATGAACCGTGCTGAAAATATGGCGGGATGTACACAATATTGCTAACGGGAGATAAAGCCTGAGGAGGAGTCCAGCATGCCCACTGCAGTCAAAGGTTCCATCACAATAGAGGGTCAAGAAATCGCCATCACGAATCCCGATAAGCCCCTATGGCCAGAAGTCGGCATTACGAAGAAAATGTATCTGCAAAAACTTGCCGCGCTCTCACCCTATCTGCTACGTTACTGCCGGGACCGGCTGCTGACTGTCATTCGCTATCCCCATGGGGTATCCGGTATGTCTTTTTATCAGAAAAATGCGCCCGAGCCACTTCCGGACTTCGTTCACACTTATAATCAGGACAACATCTCCTATATTACTTTACAGGGTTTGCCCGAACTGATCTGGCTAGGCAATCTTGCCGCGCTCGAATTTCATCCTTCCCTGCACTACGCCGGAAGCGTGCTACCCTGTGAATGGATGATTGATCTGGACCCTTCCCGCGAGGAGGAGCCTCGCATTATGGAAGCAGCCTCAATAGTAGGTAAGGTGCTGCAATCCCTTGGTCTCACCTCAGTTCCCAAAACTTCCGGAGCAACAGGCGTTCAAATTATCGTCCCGATTACCCCGGGTGTAACCTTTGACGACCTTCGAACGGTAGGCCATTTTGTCGGACGTTTTGTGACCGAGAAGCACCCGGAGCTGTTCACCTTGGAACGGCTGAAGAAGCACCGCGGGGATAAAATTTACTTTGACTATCTTCAACATTACGGCGGCAAAACTCTTGCGGCCCCTTACACCCCCCGAGCTCGCCCGCTCGCAACCGTCTCGACACCTCTTACCTGGGAAGAAGTTGAACGAGACGTCTCGATTACCGATTATCATCTGCTTAATATCGAGGAACGGCTGCGCCAAATGGGCGACCTGATTGCCAGCGTCCCCCCACAGCCGATAGAAGCGATTGTGCAGCAGCTTTCCTAAAAAGAACAGCATCCAGTGAAGTCCTTCTTATAAGGAGGGCTTCTTTTTGTCGTGCCATTATTATTTCAGCAATAGCTCTCCTATCAGCCACTGTCCAGAATCGGTTCAGTATCAAAATGTACAATCAGTTGTGCAGATAATGTCGATGTTTTGAGAGATATGTCATATGCAATATTTCCAAGGGGGAAAGTAGTCTATGGGCAAGAAACAATCGTTAAAAAAGAAATCTGTAACTATATTATCTACCACGGTGCTGCTTGGTACTTTAGTACCTCACGCATTCGCCTCGTCATCGTATACGGACATCTCTAACTCTTACGCCAAAGATGCGATATTGGAACTAACGAACAAAGGGATTATCAATGAAACTGGGGATGGCAAATTCAATCCGACCGGGATCATCTCCAGACAAGACTTTGCGATCATTCTGGCTAAGACACTGAATCTTGATTTAACTTCTCCGCCAGCGTTAGCTACGTTTAGCGATGTCCCAAGTAATTCCTACGCCTTTAATGCCGTGGAGGCAGCTGTGAAGGCAGGACTCGTGAAAGGACTGGGCGGAGGAAACTTTGGAGCAGCGAATACGCTGACTCGTGAACAAATGGCTGTTATTTTTATGAATGCATTAGCTGTTGATATCACCGGAAAAGGCCAGAATCTAACCTTCAGCGACGCCTCCTCCATCTCAGATTGGGCCAAAGATTCTGTCGCCGCTGCCTTGGAATTGAACTTAATGAGAGGTAATTCTGACGGCTCCTTCGGACCGAAGAAAAGTGCGCTTCGTCAGGAAGTTGCTCTGGTTGCTTCTAAATTCCTCGGCGAAAAATCAAAACAAGATATAGAGAACCCAAGTCAGCCAGCCACACCGGAACCTGTACAAGGGGTCGTTATTCCACAATCCACACCAATTGCAGGGGGCTCTAACCTGACACCAACACCTGAGCCAACACCGACGCCGGTACCATCGTCGACACCAACTCCGACGCCAGAACCATCATCGACACCAACTCCGACTCCGGTACCATCATCGACACCAACTCCGACTCCGGAGCCATCTTCGACACCAATACCGACACCGGTACCAACACCGGAACCAACACCAACACCGGTTTACGAGACATCATCTGCGTTTGCACTTAGTAAAAGAATTTACAATAGTAACTTCACGGAACAGCCAAAGACATTTACCGTTAGCGACGGTGTAAATACAGCAACGATCACAGCGGATCAAAACTATGAGGACATGAGAGATTTTGTGCGCGCCTTAAATACGGCTTTGACCGAAGGTCATGTGAACGCCAAGGCAGCGGTCGTTGATTTATTTAGCTTTAAAATTGTCTCAGATGTGACGGGACCGAATGCTGTTCTTTACATTGGGGGAGAAGATGCATCCCATGCATTTAACAAAGCGGAGTATCGCGGATCAAATCTATCTGGCGTAAACGAAGCTCCAACCATTCAGGATTTACAGATTATTTCACGAGATGAGCCTACTGTGGGAGATCAACTCCTTGCTGATTTTGACTATATTGACGCAGAGAACGATGAGGTTGATTCCTTGAATTATCAATGGTATCGTTCTGAATCCCTGGAGGCTTCCGACAAGACAGCCATCTCTGGAGCCACTAATCAATATTATCGATTGACTGACGAAGATCTTGGAAGCTACATTACACTTAAGGTTACACCAATAGCCAAAACAGGAACCAAAACAGGAACCACCGCTACCAAAACACTGAATCAGATTATCAAATCAAATGTGCCAACAGTCGATATCACAAAATTTGAAGTTATTGACAATTACAATAGTGAACAGGATCAAATCAGAGGCTTGGCTGGCGCGGTTAGTGAACCGGACACTGTAGTAAAGGCTTATCGCTGGGAGGATCTTAACGAGAACGGCATCGTGGATGAAGAAGACCGCTTGGGAAGTCCGATTAATCTTGGCTTAAGTCAGTCGGACGGATCACTCCCTGCTGCCAATATCGGCGATCTGGATGCAGGGGTATATAGCTATATCCTTACCTCCACGAATGATAACGACAACGAGTCTCCGCGCGATGCGGAACATGCGTTTACGTTCACTCTGCAAAAAGGAGTTCGTCCGGCTGTACCAACATTGCCTGCAATTAATTATGGTTTCAATATTGGAACGGATTTCATACACTCCAAGTTATATCAAACCGGATCTCTTCAATCCGTAATACGCCTTGACTATTTTACGGGGGAAACTTTTTCGAATGGAATCTTGGAAGTTACAATGGAAGGACTGACGTTCACCACTAATGACTATATAGCTGTAGGCGGGTGGAGGAATATAACAGCGGAGGAAATAAGCAATGGGGGGCATACCCTGACTATTAAGAACATATCAGGCTTTAAGCAGGACGTCGCCTTCGAGCTGTATAATAAACGAATTCCGGCTGTAGGGGATTACCTTATTCGCTTTAGAGCAGATGCCGATGGCATCGGAACCCAGAAGTCCTTTTCCGAAGAACAACAAATTACATTGAAATCGGTACAACCGCTATAACAACATTTTAACAATGCAAAAAGCGCAAGCCCCAGGATGCGGTATCCTTTCAGCTTGCGCTTTTTTGTATGCCTTTAATAAAAAATGCAGAAGGTATTCTATATAAGAATACGGCACATAAAGAGGGTTCTGCCGTATTTATTGACCGATCGTTCGTAAATATACCTTCTTTCAGTGAGTTAAAGCCCGTACTCGAGCTTTGCTAGTGGATGGATTTTTTCTTGAAGCGTCCACCCTTGACATCATGGATATTACCAATCGCAACAAATGCGTCAGAATCCCAATCCTCTACAATAGCCTTCAGCTTAGCTTCTTCCAGACGAGTAATGACCACAAAGATAACCTTCTTGTTCTCGCCGGAGAATCCGCCTTCTCCATCCAGATACGTAACACCGCGCCCAAGGCGCTCTGTCAGCGCTTCTCCGATATCCCGGAATTTCTCGCTGATAATCCATACCGACTTCGACTGATCCAGACCTTCAAGTGTAATATCAATCAATTTGAATGCTATATAATAGGCAATAAGTGAGAACATTGCATTATTCCAGCCGAACACAAAGCCTGCACCCGATAGAATAAACAGGTTAAAGAACATTACAACTTCGCCTACAGAAAACGGTAGTCTCTTGGCAACCAGAATCGCCACAATTTCCGTACCATCTAGCGATCCGCCATAACGGACAACCAGCCCGACGCCAACCCCTAGAATGATACCGCCAAATACGGCAGCCAGCAGTGGATCGGAGGTAAACGGCTTAACCGGATGCAGCAACTGAGTTCCAATGGACATCAGAACTACCGCAAATAAAGTGGATAAAGCGAACGTTTTACCGATTTGCTTATAGCCGATCAACAGGAATGGAAGGTTAAGCAGCGTCAACAGAATACCGAGGGGAATATCAAAAATATGCGACAGCATGATCGAGATCCCTGTAATACCACCGTCAATCATCTGATTCGGTACAAGGAATATCTCCAGTGCAACCGACATCATCGCTGCTCCTATAGCCAGCATAACAACTCGTTGTGCAAGCTTCGCCGTTTTGATCGCTCCGGACTTTTGCGTTTTGCCTTCTTTCGTCAACAGTTCGTGACTCACATTCATAGAACTCCCCCTACAATTACAGTATAATTTTGAAACATAAGATATGAGGTTCATGGCTTACATTTCTGTTTTGTACACTTTATTATATCATAAATAAACGTTTCATAATGAATGGTTCATGTAAAAAACGTTCAAGAATTTTGTTGTTTGTCACTTTTCCTGTCATAGGAGCGGTGATAACAGCTGACAAATGCCCTCGCCCAGCTTGACAAATCTGCTTCTCTCTCTAAATTGCTCTGGATTTATAAACTCACTGTGCTTCAAATCCCGCTGAAATCCATCCGCCACCGCTGAGATAGCTTTAAGGTCTAGCAGCAATGCTGTCAGCTCAAAATTAGAGTAAAAGCTACGCATATCAAGGTTTGCGCTGCCCACGGCCGCGAGCAAATCGTCGGCCACCATGATTTTGGCATGCATGAATCCTTTGGTATAGCGGTAGAATTTCACACCTGCATCCTGCAAATTCTCCAGATAAGACAAGGATGCATAATAGACGACCCAGTTGTCTGGCTTCGCTGGGATAACTATCCTGACATCAACCCCTTTGAGCACTGCATTCTTCAACGCCCGGCAAATCGCGGGATCAGGAATGAAGTACGGCGAGGAGATCCAGATTCGACTCTTCGCAGCGCACAGGGCTCCAAAATACATCTCTTGTGACGCATCCATCTGCCCATCCGGCCCGCTTGGCACAATTTTCACCGACTCCTTTCCCACGCAAGAATGAGCAGGGAATAGACGGGGGTGACTTACCCCTTCTCCGGAGGCCAGCTTCCAGTCCTTTAGGAAGACGTATTGTATAAAATAAACGGCGTCTCCCTCCAGACGCAGTTGTGTGTCGCGCCAATAGCCTATTTTGGGATTACGGCCGAGATACTCGTCCCCCACATTCATCCCACCAGTAAAACCCACTAGTCCATCTACGATCAAAAGTTTACGGTGGTTCCGATAATTGAAGCGTCCTTCCAGCAGCGAAAGCAGTGGCGGCAAAAAGAAATGCACCTCGACACCGGCTCTACGCAGCGTCCGGATATATCTGCGGCTCAGGGCATGACTGCCCATCCCATCGCACAGCAGGCGTACCTTAACCCCTTGCCGGGCTTTACGAATCATTACATCCTGGAATCGATCCCCGATCTCATCATCACGAAAGATATAGAATTCCAGATGAATATGCTCACGGGCGCCTTCCATTGCTTCCAGCATAGAGTTGTATGCCTCCTCTGTACTGGAGAGCAGCCTGGTGGTATTACAGCCGGTAATTGGACTTTTCGACAGCCCAGCCAGCAGGGACAGCAGCTCTCTTTGCTGAGCGAACTGCGGATTTCCGCACTCCTCCAGCTTGTTGACCACACGACTTTTGCCAGAGACATGAGCGTGAATTTCAGGCTGACGGGTAATGCACTTTTGGCTCACTGAGCATTTTCTCCGGAAATCACGACCTAATGCATAATAGAAAAGCAGCCCCAGCGGGGGACAGCAGAAAGTAAGGAACATCCAGGCTACCGCCCGCTGCGGGCGCCTAAATTCAAGCAGCAGAATTACAGCCAGCTGAACAATAAAGAGAACTAGAATTATGGCAAGCACCTTCATACAGCCGACTCCCCCTCAGTAATCAGAGCGCAGCCATCGTGGCCCAAGGCTCTTCTCTTCTTTTTTTCAACAAACCATTGTCATGTTCCCGAAAGATATCGAATACATAGAGTAATAGGACAAATCGGATAGAACTGCGGAACGATCCACTGCCTGCCCGCAGCAATACAGGAGCGGCTGCCTAAAGCCGCAGGAAGGAGACGCTATGAAAAGCCAGCCAGATCGTAGCGGCATCACACTGCTCGTTGTCCGGGATGCTGGGCGTCCGGTCCGACAGCTGCAGCTATCCAGGCCGATGGCGTTGGCCCTGCCGGCTGCAGCCGCTCTATCTATCTCCAGTCTGGTCACCTCCATGCATTTTCATGCATCGAAGACCATTGCTGAACTGGAAGCAGAAGCTGCTGCGCTATCTTTGACCAATCTTCGTATGGAAATGCAGGTCGCGGACAAGGACCAGACATTGCTCCACCTGCGCAGTCAGGTCACGGATTTGTCGGAGGAGGCCGAGAATATCAGGGACCGGTTGAAGAATGTAAGTGAGCTTGAGAAGCAACTGCAATCCCTTTTGAACAAAGAGAAAACAACACCAACTGGCGCAACGCCCGCTACGACCTCGGGAAGTCGTTCCGGAACGGATAAGGAAAACTCTGCTGCTTCCACGCTGAAATCTTCCTCTACTGCGGGCCAGAAAGGTTCTGTCTCAGCTGCAATTGCTCCCACCTCCGCATCTGCATCCAAAACGACTGCCAGTACAGTCAGTACGGCAGCTACCAGTAGTCAAGAGGATTCATCCACTACTAAGGCATCCTCGGTAATTTTCGTACCGGAGCCTGCTGCATCGCCCGCTTCCCCCGCTATCCGCTTCCGGATCGGAGCCATGAGGGGCATCATTGGTGATACCGTAACTCCACAGGTAGGCGGTGAATATATCGCCGTGCATCAGAACGATCCTTTTCAGCTAATTGAGGATACTAAGGACGATTTTGAGGAAATTCACAGTATTCTGGATGAAATGCTGAGCCGGATCTCCAACACCATTCATCAAGCTAAAGAAGCTAGCACCCAAGCTGCCCAGAAGCAGGCCAAACAAGTGGAAGCCCAAAAGCAAAAACTGGATTCTGGGGTAACGTGGCCGACGCTTTCCAAAGTCATTTCCTCGAATTTCGGCTACCGCTCTGATCCGTTTAAAAGTGTGTCTGCTTTCCATGCCGGCATCGACATCGCAGCAAAAACTGGAGATCCTGTCTTTGCCGCCCTCTCCGGCGAAGTCGTCGCTGTCGACCAGCAAAGCGCCAGAGGCAAATATATTGTCGTCAAACACCCGAACGGACTGGAGACATGGTACATGCATCTTAGTGGAATGAATGTTTCTCCTGGAGAAAAAGTAATCAAAGGACAAAAAATTGGTCTGGTGGGCAGTACAGGGCGCAGCACAGGCCCCCATCTTCACTTTCAAGTGGTCAAACAGAACAACCCGGTGAATCCGCTGACATATGTAAAGCCTTAAAACTATGTACTTAGTCCATATGGAACAGGAGGAAATAAAATGTGGAAGAAACGAGGAAAAGGCACACCTTTCAAGTCCACAGATTCATTAATCGGACATGGAGGAACCCTGGAGGGAAAGGTACATTGCGACACTAATTTACGAATTGAAGGAACCTTCAGCGGGGAGATTGAGTGCAGCGGAACAGTCACCATAGGGGAACAAGGAACTGTCCGTTCCAGTATTACCGCGGAAGAGATTATCATTGCCGGAAAAGTATACGGTGATGTTACCGCGAACCGCAGGCTCATCATGACGGGCAGCGGCCAGCTGCACGGCAATATTTCAGCCGCCACGCTTAACATTATGGAGGGCAGCTTCTTGAATGGTTCGGTAGACATGAAACAGCCCGCCCCGAAGTCAGCGGGCGGGCAAGAACAGAAGGCAAAACCGGACAAGGCCGCAGCACGCGCTGCCAAAGCGCAGAATGCACGTGAAGCCGGATAATCATTGGTTCCTAGGCCGCTACATCCCGCTTGCGGAACACAATCCAAGCAATCAGCAGGAACAGCATATAATACGCAGCCAGTACGGCTACTGAGAAGCCCAGTGTGGCTCCTCCTGGACCAACATTCGATGACAGGTATACCCGCAGGTCCATATGGGTGAACAGCAGATATTTCGCCCACTGATATCTGTCCGGGTTGAAGATGATCACAATCAGATTTTTGGCAAATATAATAAACAGCGATAATCCGATAGCCAGACCGCTAGCCCGGAATACACTGGATACCATAAAGGCCAGCGTCGCGGTCAAGAACAGCTCAATATAACGGAACAGCAAATCCATAAAGGAATAGGCTCCCGGACTCCAACCGGTCAGGGAAAGCATAACGTCTCCCGTCTGAGAAGAGAACAAGTACGCAGAGCCCAGACCAAACGCAATTAACACCCCTGTACTTAGCAGGCTGAATAATATCATGGAAATATATTTGGATAGCAGTATTTTGGAACGACTCCACGGGCGAATCAATAGCAGCTTGATTGTCCCCCAGGAAAATTCGCCCGCTATGGAGTCAGAGGCCACAACAACTGTAAATATGGTATTCAGGAAAAAGGCCACACTCACTGTCATCTGGAAGGTCTCCCAAAGTCCCATGAGATGGTTCTTGTCACCGGTTGAGAAGTAGAACAACACTGGCATCAGTGCACTCATGATCGCCAAAATCAACAGCATCACCCAGGTACGCACCCTGCTATAGATTTTGATATTCTCATTATGTATGAGTCCCGAGAATTTACCCAATGCCTTCACCTCCAGTCATTTCCAAAAATTGATCCTCCAGCGAACGGGACAAGGCTCTGATCCCGTACACCTTAACCCCACCGTTGACCAACAGCTCGTTCAAGGCCGGAATTTCCTCGCGGGTCACTTCCAGTACAAGCCCCCCATCCTTCAGAATCCCCCGATCAAGCAAAGCCATAGCAGTTTCTGCATGATCCACCTCGAACAAGGTTTCCACAGCTGCTACCACTGTGTCGCCTGTGTTCTTCAGCTGTCTGACATCCACCAACCGACCGTTTTGAATAATGGCTACACTGTCACACATCAATTCCATCTCGGAGAGCAAGTGACTGGATACGAACACCGTCGTCCCCTCTTGCTGACATAACCGACGCAGATAATCCCGCAGCTCGCGAATGCCCTGAGGATCTAGTCCATTGGTCGGCTCGTCCAAAATTAGCAGCTTGGGCCGATGCAGCAGGGCCTGGGCCACACCCAACCGTTGCCGCATTCCCAAGGAATAGGTTTTCACCTTATCATGGATTCGATTATCCAATCCTACCAGCTTTATTACCTCATCAATCCGCTGCTTCGTTACGCCGCTTACCATTCTCGCGTATTGACGCAGATTCTGATATCCAGTCAGGAATTTGTACATCTCTGGATTCTCAACGATTGCACCAACATGGGCCACGGCTTCTTCAAACTGATCTTTAATACTCCGGCCGCAGATCAAAATATCGCCCCGACTGATAGAGATTAAGCCTACCATCATCCGGATTGTAGTGGTCTTACCTGCACCGTTTGGCCCCAGAAAACCGAAGATTTGGCCTGCCGGGATATCCAGTGTCAAATCGCTTACCAGCGTCTTGGAGCCGATTTTTTTAGTCACACCCTGTAGCCTGGCAACCGGTTCGGCAAGTTCCGTCGTCAGCATAGTCTCACGTCCTCTCTTGTGTTGAAACAACTATTCTTTTTATTTAACCCGTCTAGTGTACCACATAACTCATTTTTTCTAAAAAATGTAATGCGATAGAGAATTATGAAAAAAGGGATTCGGCCCCTCCTCTGCATTGCAAAGCAGGACCAAATCCCTCTATTGTTTATTCCATCATTGCAGTGACCTGCGTTCCACTTAACCGCCTACACGGGCAAGCTCACGCATGTTGGCTTCAAAAGCGGCCATCAAGGCAGCTTCCCCGGACAAGCCGGTCTGCTCCACCTTGCGAATCTGCTGCATCATCCGTTTGTAATCCTTAGGAATGACACGGACAAACTTCGGCAGACTATCATTCCACTGCTCAAGAACTCGCGTACCAATCGCACTACCTGTCAGTTCTTTATGACGGGAGATCAGACTGAACAGTTCTTCAGCTTCCTCGGCCTCTTCTACCCGTTCAAGCAGAACCATTTCCAGGTTGCAGCGCTGGATGAAGCTATTGTCTGGATCGTAGACATAGGCGATACCGCCCGACATTCCAGCCGCGAAGTTGCGTCCCGTCTCACCGAGAACAACTACGCGCCCTCCGGTCATGTATTCACAGCCATGGTCGCCTACACCTTCTACAACAACATTCGCTCCGGAGTTACGTACCGCGAAGCGTTCACCGGCGATTCCGTTGATATAGGCTTCTCCGCTAGTTGCACCGTATAATGCTGTATTCCCGATGATAATATTATCCTCGGCTGCAAAGGTAGCCTGCGGTGACGGCTTAATGATCAGCTTACCACCGGACAATCCTTTGCCGACATAGTCATTGGAGTCCCCTTCAACAGTGATCGTGATCCCCTTCGGCACGAATGCTCCCAAACTTTGACCAGCGGAACCGGTGAAGTGTAGAGAAATCGTATCGTCTGGCAGACCTGCTGCTCCGTACTTACGGGTCAGCTCACTACCCAGGATCGTACCTACCGCACGGTTAACGTTCGTAATTGGCAGGGATGCTTCTACCACGGTACCATTCTCCAGCGCTGGAGCTGCCAGTTCAAGCAGCTTGGAGACGTCGAGCGTCTCATCCAGGCCATGGTTCTGATACTGACTGCGGTAGCGGGTGCTGCCTTCCGGAAGCTCTGGCGAATGCAGCAGACTGCTCAGGTCAACGCCCTTCTTCTTCCAGTGGTACGAAGCCTTCACAGCATCGAGACAATCGGTGCGTCCGACCATCTCTTCAATGGTACGGAAGCCGAGCTCAGCCATGATTTCACGTAGATCCTGGGCCACGAAATTCATGAAGTTAACCACATGATGTGGGTCTCCTGTGAAATTCTTGCGCAGATCAGGGTTCTGGGTGGCTACACCCACCGGACAAGTGTCCATTTGGCATACACGCATCATGATACAGCCAACAGCCACCAGAGGTGCTGTCGAGAAGCCATACTCTTCTGCACCGAGCAATACCGCTACAGCAAGGTCACGTCCGCTAAGCATTTTGCCGTCCGTCTCCAGCACTACACGGTCTCGCAGATTGTTGAGAATCAGCGTTTGGTGCGTTTCCGCAAGACCCAGCTCCCATGGGAGACCGGCATGACGGATTGAGTTCATCGGCGATGCGCCTGTTCCGCCATCATAACCGCTGACCAGAATGATATCGGCACGGCCCTTGGCTACTCCGGCCGCAATCGTCCCTACGCCTACTTCGGACACCAGCTTCACGTTAATACTTGCACGTGGATTGGCATTCTTCAGATCGTAGATCAGCTCTGCCAAATCCTCAATGGAGTATATGTCATGGTGAGGCGGCGGTGAGATCAAGCCTACGCCTGCTGTGGAACCACGAACCTCAGCAACCCAAGGATATACCTTGCGTCCCGGAAGCTGTCCGCCTTCGCCCGGCTTCGCGCCTTGCGCCATCTTGATCTGAATCTCATCGGCATTCACCAGATAGTTAGAAGTAACCCCGAACCGTCCTGACGCGACCTGCTTAATCGCACTGCGGCGGGAATCGCCGTTGCTGTCAGGAATGAAACGTGCCGGGTCTTCACCGCCCTCACCGGTGTTGCTCTTACCACCAATGCGGTTCATCGCGATCGCCAAAGTCTCATGCGCTTCCTTACTGATCGAACCGAAGGACATCGCACCGGTCTTGAAGCGTTTCATGATCGATTCTACAGATTCGACCTCTTCCAGCGGAACCGGTTCATAAGGAGATTTGAATTCCAGCAGTGACCGGAGGGTCAAATGCTTCTCACTCTCGCCTTGAACAAGCGCGGCATATTTCTTGTACATGTTATAGTCGCCACTACGCACTGAGTGCTGAAGAAGGTGAATGGTCTGCGGGTTGAACAAATGCTCTTCTCCGTCACTGCGCCATTGGTAGTCGCCGCCAGAATCCAGCACTTTGTCATTGCCGTCCTTCTCGGTGAAGGCACGGTTATGATGGGCCAGCGCTTCCGCTGCCACTTCCTCAAGACCGATCCCACCAATGCGGGAAGGCGTCCAGGTGAAGTAACGATCCACGAAGTCAGAATTCAGACCGACAGCTTCAAAGATTTGTGCGCCGCGATAGGATTGAATGGTCGAAATCCCCATCTTGGATAGTATTTTAACTACGCTCTTCGTCGCAGCTTTGATATAGTTCTTCACGGCTTTGGCATGCGAGATGCCGCGTAGCAAGCCTTGGCTGATCATATCATCCAGACTCTCGAATGCCAGATAAGGGTTCACCGCACTGACGCCATAACCGAGCAGCAGTGCATAATGGTGCACTTCGCGCGGTTCGCCGGATTCCAGCAGGATGCTAACCTTGGTCCGAGTGCCTTGGCGGATCAGATGGTGGTGCAGACTGGACACGGCCAAGAGGGCCGGAATAGCCGCGTTTTCACGGTCTACGCCGCGGTCAGACAGAATAAGAATGTTATGGCCTTTGGCAATGACCCGGTCAGCTGCCTCGGACAAACGGTCCAGGGCGACACGCATCCCTTCAGCACCCAGCTCAGCCGGGAACAAGGTAGGAATGGTCATCGACTTGAAACCGGCTCGACGGACATGGCGGAGCTTGGCGAAGTCTTCATTGGACAGAATCGGCGTCTCCAAGGAGATTTGCCGACAGCTTTCCGGTTCAGGCTTCAGCAAGTTGCGCTCAGGACCGATGGTTGTCGTCGTGGAAGTGACTAATTCTTCGCGAATCGCATCAATCGGCGGATTCGTTACCTGGGCAAACATCTGCTTGAAGTAATTGTACAGACGCTGTGGACGATCGGATAACACCGCAAGCGGAGCATCGTAGCCCATAGACGTAACAGCTTCTGCGCCGGTGGACGCCATTGGCTCAAGCACCTTACGAAGATCCTCAAACGTATAACCGAACGACTGCTGCAATTGCTGTACATTGTCATGCTTCGGATTAGGCAGCTCAGGCGCATCCGGAAGCTCATCAAGGCTAATCAGATGCTCATCCAGCCATGCACGATAAGGGCGTTCGGAGACGATGGCTGCTTTCACTTCCTCATCGGAAATGATGCGGCCTTCCTTCGTATCCACGAGCAGCATGCGGCCTGGCTTCAAACGGTCCTTGTATAGCACGTTCTCTGCTGGGATATCCAGTACACCCGCTTCAGAAGACAGGATGATCTTATCGTCTTTTGTAACGTAGTAACGCGCAGGACGCAATCCATTACGGTCAAGCATGGCACCGATCTGCACACCGTCAGTGAAGCCCATTGCTGCCGGTCCGTCCCAAGGCTCCATCAGGGTGCTATGGTATTGATAGAATGCTTTCTTCTCCTCATCCATGCTGTCATGATTGCTCCAAGGCTCAGGTACCATCATCATGGCTACCTGCGGCAGGGAGCGTCCGCTCAGGTACAGGAATTCGAAGGTGTTATCGAACATCCCTGTATCGGAACCATCCGGATTGATAACCGGCTTGATCTTGTCGAGGGATTCGCCGAACACTTCACTCTTGAACAGCGATTGGCGGGCATGCATCCAGTTCACATTGCCGCGCAGCGTGTTAATCTCGCCGTTATGAATCATGAAGCGATACGGGTGAGCACGTTCCCAGCTCGGGAACGTATTGGTGCTGAAGCGGGAGTGAAGCAGCGCGATGGCCGATTCCAGCTTCTCATCCTGCAGATCAAGATAGAATTGTCCCACCTGCTCTGTAGTCAACATTCCTTTATAAACGATCTTGCGACAAGATAAGCTTGGCAGATAGAAGGATTCTCCCTCTTCTGCACCGCTGTACCGGATAGCCAGCTCGGCTCGTCTGCGGATGACATACAACTTCCGCTCGAAGGCCAGCTCATCGGATACCGCTGCGGAGCGTCCGATAAAGACCTGGCGCACATAAGGCTTAGCAGCCTTGGCCGTCTTGCCCAGCATCTCGTCAAACGTAGGTACGTCGCGATAGCCGAGCACCTCTTGTCCTTCTTCGGCAATAATCTGACTTAAGAGGGCCTCATGGCGGCTTCTGATCTCCTCGTTATGAGACAAAAAGATCATACCCACGCCATAATGGCCTTGCTCAGGTAGTTCAAAGCCAAGCTTCTTGGCTTCGCCTACAAAGAAACGATGCGGGATTTGCAGCATGATGCCGGCTCCGTCACCGGAGTTCGGCTCGCTTCCCTGGCCTCCCCGGTGCTCCATATTGATGAGCATGGTCAAGGCATTGCTTACGATTTCATGGGACGGTACGCCTTTAATATGGGCAACAAATCCCATGCCGCAAGCATCTTTTTCGAACTGGGGATCATACAGGCCCTGTTTGCGGGGCAGTTCAGTGTGTCTCATCTTACGCAACCTTTCTATAATAAATTGGGGCGGAATCTCGAGAAAATTTGTCCTATTAAAACCTTAATAATTGTTCAACGCGGATTAGGTTTTACTAGTGTATCACTGGGGTTTATGCTGGGCAAATTACAGTTTTTTATGATGTTGATTAACTATAGTTTTTGCTGTACAGCTTTACTTAACCAAAGATTTATTTGCATTTCCATGTAGAGTAATACATATTATTTGCATTATTTTTTTTGCACTAAAAATTGTTTCATTAATTTTCCTAACTTCACCTCTTTTTTAACGAAAACTGTCATTGCTAAAGACACAAGAAGCGCTCCACATGGGAGCGCTTCTTGGTGTATAGACCAAACTAAACAGCCTATCGATTAAATTGTTATTGCTTTTTCGTTCTTCAAAAGAGCCTCTTGATCACGGCCGCGCGTCATGAAGTAAGCGAGGGTAAGGACCATGAAGACCACGCCATAGATAGCAAGTCTTCCCATATCTCCCCACATTGCGCTGTAATCTCCGGTAGAGATCACTGCCTTTAATCCAGCGACACTGTAAGTCATTGGCAATAGCGGGTTAAAGAACTGCATCCAGTCTGGAATCAATTCCAGCGGGAAGGTACCAGCGCTTGTTGTCAATTGGAAGATCAGAATGACAATGACAATGAAACGGCCCGGGTTAGCCAGCCAGGTTACAATCGCCTGGATGATCATCATGTAGGCAAGACTTGTGACGAAAGTGAACAGATAGAACAGAGGTACACTCTGTACTTCCAGACCCAGACCATACAGGACAATCATAGCCGCCAGCATCGACTGAAGCAGACTCATCATCGAGAATGTCAGTGTGCGGCTGATAAAGCGGTTGAACCGGGTAGCTTCTGCAACCTCCGATTCACGTGTAGGAATAACCAGTGTGCAGATCAATGCCCCTACGAAAAGGCCCAGCGACAGGAAGTATGGTGCAAAACCTGTACCGTAGTTAGGTACTTTATTGATTGCATGATCTTCGATAACAACAGGCTCAGCAAACATTTGAACCATAGCATCTGTCTTGTTCACTGCACTTGTCTTCTCGGCAGCTTCATCGAGTTTGGTAGCCAGTTCATTGGAACCGGATTTCAGATCAGCCATCCCGTTCTTAAGTTCTCCGGCACCGTCTGCCAGCTTCTTGGAACCATCTGCTACAGCGTTGATGCCGTTACCCAGCTCGCCAACCCCGTTCAGGAGCTTCGAAGTACCTGCGCCCAGCGCTTTGCCGCCATCAGCCAGCTTGCTGCCGCCTGCTGCTGCTTCACTCAGCTTCTCGCCGAACTGCTTCATACCAGCGGTCAGCTTGTCGCCGCCTGCTGCCAGCGCAGAAGCGCCTTGCGCCAGCTTCTGCTGTCCTTGCAGCAGCTGTGTGCTACCTGCGTTCAGCTGCTGTGCACCATCATGCAGTTGGCCTACGCCGCCTGCAAGCTGCTGCGAGCCTGCGTTTAGCTGTGCCGCACCTTGGGCCAGCTGTTCTTGGCCGCTATGCAGCGCTGTCGCGCCTTGAGCAAGCTGCTGCTGGCTTTGCTGCAGCTGCTCGCTGCCGTCAGCTACCGCTTTGCTGGCAGCCAGTAGCTTTTGCACCGCTGGGCTTGCTGCCAGCTGTGGATTCGACTGGGCCAGCTGCTGCAGGCCGTCAGATACTGCTTTTGCGCCTTCAGTTACTTTGGCGCTACCTTCTGCGGAAGCCTTCAGACCGGCTTCCAACTGCGCACTGCCATCTTTAGAGGAGTTCAATCCTGCCTGCAGCTTGCTGCTGCCGTCAACCAGGGATTGTGCGCCTGCTTGCAGCTTGCTAGTACCGTCTACAGCAGCCTTTGTTCCTTCTTGCAGCTTCGCTGTACCGGTAACGGCCTGCTGAAGGCCGCCGCTGAGTTGCTTGCTACCGGACGAGCTTTGGTTCAAGCCGTCTTGCAGCTGCTTCTGTGCAGCGGACAACTGCTGCAATCCACTAGCCAATGTGCTGGTACCTGATTCCAGGGCAGCTGCACCAGTGTTCAGATCAGTAACACCTTTAGTTAGGGGCTCTACGCCATCTTTCAATTTGCCTGTGCCATCAGTCAGCACAAGCAGGTTTTCTTTTAACTTCAGCGCGCCGTCATCCAGCTTGCCTGCGCCATCAGCAATCTTGCCTGCGCCCTCTCCTGCGTCGCCAAGACCGCTGGAGATTTCAGTGATTTTATCAAATACAGATTCGGTATAGGCCTCAGTAATCTTTGCCGATATTTTCGACTTGATTTCCTTTACAGCGGTTCCCCCGATTTGTCCAGCCAGGAAGTTGTAGCCTTCGTTCGGCTCAAAAATAATTTTGGCTGGCTGTGGGTCCTTATCCAGCAAAGTTGTTGCCTTTTCGGAGAAGTCCTCAGGTACGATAATGGACATATAGTAAGTGCTGTCCTTGAGTCCGGCATCTGCCTCTTCACGACTGACAAATTTCCAATTGAAGCCATCGGTCTTTTTAAGCTCCTCGACCAGATCACTACCAGCTGTTAATTCTTTGCCCTCGTAATTAGCGCCCTTGTCTTGATTCACTACGGCGACCGGCAACTCATTCATCTTGCCGTACGGGTCCCAGAATGCCTTCAGGAACAATCCGCTATACATCACCGGAATGAAGAGGACAACTATGATGGGGATCAGCACTTTAGGATTTCTAAGCGCCGCACCAAGGTCCTTGGTAAACACGGATAATGATTTCATTCTGGTTCTCTCCTTTTGATCATATGCTCTTTTTAAGTGTGTTTTTAATTATGCTTTATAAATGCTGTACATGTGAAACATTACTGTAACACCAAGTGACTGTTTTCCCCATTCGGTCAATCAAAGCCATAAAAAAAGCACCATCTTGGTGTTCTTGCAAAAAAGCAGGAAACCTTTTTATAAATTTGTGGCCAAACTAAGGTATAAAGAAGTAAATGGTAGGGAAAGCAATTATGAGGAACGCTATCCCTATGCTGATCCTAAACATTATTGTGCCAGCCCTTCAGCGAGAAACAAACGAAAGTAGTCCTTGATTTGCTCTTTGTCCAAAGGTGTGTGCGTTTTGTTCAGTTCGGCAGTCAGCACAATGTACAGCCTGAACATTACTACCGATACGATCTTCGGGTCGCAGGGCTTGATCTCCCCCTGTCGGATCGCGAGTTCCACCTCCCGTTCAATATATTCTAGTACTACACTCTCGATCTTATCGAGTCCTTCTTGAGCCTGCGGTGTTCCGAATTCGCGATTTTCCTGGGAAAGCTTGATGAATAGCTCGTGTTCGCTTCGAAATTCCAACAAGGCATCCAGCACGCGGTGCAGGTTATCAAAGAAGGGCTTATCGCGCCTGATCTCCCGCTCAGCAATCACCTTCATCTCAGTCATCATGTCGACCAGAATCTCATCAAACAGCTGCTCCTTGTTCGTAAAAAAGGTGTAGATGGTTCCTTTGCCGACATTCGCTATCTTGGCCACCTGATCCATCGTGGTCGCTTTATAACCGAATAACGAAAATGATTTGGTCGCGGCCTGAAGCACCTGCTGCCTTCGATCTACCACAGCCACCCGTACACATCCCTTCTCAAGAAATAATGGTTACCATTGAACTTCTGACCACTTTACTAATCCGGTCAATTGGTCATTTCCTACTTTAGCACTTTGCCCATATATTTGCAATACCTTGGAGCCAAACTTTTTATTTTTTTAATTTATTGCAGTGTTTTAACTTTCTATTTACGTCTTATTTGTATAATGTGAAAAGAGTTAGGATTTGCCACGTATATAGTATAGATCGATTGCCGCAATTCTACTCATGAAGGAAAGTAGCAGGTGAATTTATGCGAAAGAAAAGAGTATTGCTGTTTTCGGAAGGCTTCGGAACGGGCCATACAGGGGCAGCCTATGCTCTGGCCGAAGGAATAAAGCTGCTGAATCCGGATGTACAATGCCGGGTAATCGAGCTGGGCAAGTTTCTCAACCCCACGGTCGCTCCTTGGATTCTTTCCGCTTATCGAAGAACCGTCAGCAGCCAGCCCAAACTGGTCGGCATGATGTATAAGACCCAATACAACAAATCACTGAACCGGTTGACCAAACTAGCGCTTCACCGGATTTTTTATACTCACGCTGCACAGGTCATTGAGCAGCTCAAGCCTGACCTGATTATCTGTACCCACCCTATTCCGGCTGCCGTCATCTCCCGCCTGAAGCGACAGGGTCTTAATGTGCCACTCTATACATTGATTACAGATTATGACGCACATGGAAGCTGGGTGAATGACGAGGTGGACCGCTATCTGGTGTCCACTGCCCGCGTTGAGGCCATTCTTACTGGACGGGGTATTCCTGCCGAGTATGTGACCGTGACCGGCATTCCGGTACACCCCAAGTTCTGGGAGAGATCGAACAAGACCCTGCTTCGCAAAGAACTAGGTCTCGCCGATATCCCCACCGTATTGATCATGGGCGGCGGCTGGGGTCTAATGTTCGGCAAAGATGTCATGGCCTCGCTCACCTCACGGATGAACGAGATTCAGCTGCTCTTCTGCATGGGGAGCAATGACAAGCTCGTGTCCAAAATGCAAGGCGATCCATTGCTGAGTCATCCCAATATCAAGATTATCGGCTACAGCAAGGAGATCAACAAATTAATGGACGCGTCTGATCTGCTGATCACCAAGCCTGGCGGCATGACCTGCACGGAAGGCCAAGCCAAAGGTATCCCTATGCTGTTCTACAAGGCAATTCCTGGTCAGGAGGAGAAGAACTGCCAATATTTCGTGGAGCTTGGATTGGCCGAGGTACTGAACGCCAAAGTCGTGGACAAATGGTTCACAAGGCTGCTTCGGGAGAGAGCCTCACTGGAAGAGCAACGGAAGCGCCGACTGGCTCCTGATCGACATCAGCCCCGCCACTGCGCAGCCACGGTCCTGGAGATGCTAGGCAAGCCGGCAACTGGTCTGTCCGAGAATCGAGGAACGCGATCACAGTCTCGAGGCGAGGAAGCTGTTCTGCTGACGCCTTGAGCGGAAGTGACATCTGTCTGCTTCACTTAGCTGACTCGCGTATTCATAGAAACAACAAGAGGGTGCTCGGCAAGCCATTGGCTGCCGGCACCCTCTTGTTGCCTGTGCAGAAGCTGAATTTATATTTCGACACTCTCCCCCGGTTTAAGCGGAAATCCTGTGATCCCTTCCTGGCGCAGTCGATTGCAGAAATCGTCGCCGTCCTGAGCAATGGCTGGGAACGTGTTGTAATGAAGCGGAATGACCTTATCCGCCCGCAGCCAGCGAGCAGCCAGCAACGCATCATCGGGACCCATAGTTAGCATGTCTCCAATGGGCAATGCAGCCAAATTGATATCATTCCGCTCCCCAATCAGGCGCATATCACCAAAGAGTGCGGTATCCCCGGAATGAAACAGCGTCTTGCCGTCAGTGGTAAGCAGGATTCCTGCCGGTTCACCACCGTATATCCATGAATCCCCCTCTGCAATTGAGGAAGAATGAAAAGCCTGTGTGTATTTGACAGTAAACCCGCCATACGTATGACTGCCGCCAATGTTCATATGCTTGACCTCTGCTCCCTTGGAACGGCAGTACTCGGCCAGTTCATATACAGCAAAAATAGGGCATTGATTACGCGCAGCAATTTCCAGCGCATCGCCGAAATGGTCTGAATGGGCATGGGTAAGCAAAACCGCATCTACCGTAATTTCATCGGGAGCGATACCAGAGTTCGGGTTCCCTGACAGAAAGGGATCAAAGATGACTTTGCAGCTTTCAGACTCTACCAGCAGGGCTGAGTGTCCATAATAGGTGATTTTCATGACAGCTGTTCTACCTCCATGTTCATAATAGGTTACTTACCCTATAATGAGCCGAGGTTCCCCAAAAAATCAAATTATTTATAAAAAGTATGATTGCCGATGGTTTTGGCATACTTCTGCGTATGATGTACCGTCAAATCCTGCGCAAGTTTTAGCGACAAAAAGAAATAGGTGTCGTCTGTAACCTCCTTGACTCCCGATAGTGCGGCGTTAACAGCCTTGATACAATCCTCATTAGGCTTCACGCGATTAAGACGACCGTTCGCCACTGGACTGAACTGTCTCTTCTGATAGATTACATTATGCATCGTGTCGGGGAAATTAGCTGACCGTAGCCGGTTCAGAACAACGTTGGCAACTGCCACTTTGCCCTTGTACGGTTCGCCTTCCGCCTCTGCCATGACGATTTTTTGCAGCAGAAGCAGGTCTTCTCCGGAAACTGCGTAGCGCCAGGTTGCTTTGTCTTTCTGTTCCTGGCTTAATAGCTCCGTCCGAGAGAAGTACAATATGATGGGGGGATGTTGCTGAGTTGCCGCGACCTTTTTGACTTCGGTCTGACTCCCCTTTGATGCTGTTGCCTTTTTGGGCAGCTTCTGTTGAACCGCTGGTGTGACTACCGGTATAGCTGCAGCCTTGGTTTTGACGGCGGCTACCTTGACCTCAGCAGTTTTAACCGTGTCTGCGGCGGCAATGGTCTGTCGGTTCAACCACTCAGCCTTCTGTTGAAGACTCCAGTCCGGCTTAGGTTGAATCACAGCACTGTTGATCACCGGATGTATCTTACTTTGTATCGGTATCCTCGTATGGCTAGAATCCGTTGTCTTTGGTGCCAGCTCCAACGCCGAGGTAACTGGGGGCGCACTCAGCTTGCCCTGGACTTTGGTTAACTTCCCTTCTGTCGTTGGTTCGGAATGCAGCAAGTTTATCGCTGAGAAACTCACCAGTATCACGCCAATAAGCAGCGCAATATAGCGATTTTGTTTATAAATAACCATAATTCTCCTCCTATATCACGGCACATTCCTATTCTATGTAACCGAAAATGGAAGATTTGAAAACTGTCCTTTGTCGAATTTTTTAGAAAAATGTCATGTTTTCAACATTTTCATACATAGGAATGGCACACATTCTGGTAGCATACAACACAAGGCCATCTACCGTCCAGTGTCGAATTGAGGACAAATGTTCTCGTTTTTGCCGTAAAACCTCCGAAAATTCGACAAATTCGGCCTTATAAGGGACGTCACCGCGATATTTCCGGGATAGCGTCAAATGTGGCTTATAAGGTCTGTCTTCTGCCACAAAACCTAAGGGCCGTGTAGCCGTAGTTATCGCACTCTGCAGAGCATAAAGTTTCTCCAGTTCACCGCCCAGACCGGCCCACAAGACACGAGGTGAGGCCGGGTGGCCAAAGGTATCAAAGCCCTCCAGAGAAAGCTCAAAGGGGGCCGTGGAGGCCGCCACTTTTTTAAGAACAGCAATCAAGGCCGGGATGTCCTCCTTCGCTGTATCCCCCAGAAATTGCAACGTAACATGATAATCTTCCGGGTGTGTCCATTTGGCAAATGACATTTCAGCAGCCAGCGACTGGCATAGGTCTCCAAGAGCTTCACGAATCGCTGGGGGCACAGGAACTGCAACGAACAGACGCTCTTTATGGTAACTTTCCTTTTCATTCTTCATGGTCATTTCACCTTTCGCAGCAGATTTGTTATCCTTAAAAATATCTATTCGCACAACCATACATAACGGGAGGGAACCAACATGTCTAAATCCATTGTATGTCTTCAGCCCCTTACACCGAGCCAGCAGGCAAAAATCAGAG
Source organism: Paenibacillus sp. MAHUQ-45 (assembly GCF_058133325.1). Lineage (NCBI taxonomy): Bacteria > Bacillati > Bacillota > Bacilli > Caryophanales > Paenibacillaceae > Paenibacillus > Paenibacillus sp. MAHUQ-45. The sequence goes on along the minus strand of NZ_JBYUPV010000009.1, from coordinate 75,433 downwards.
AAGCCGCTCCGGGGTATGCGCTTGAATTGGGAAGTGCCAAAGAACCCGATCTTCAGCAGCTCGCGGGCGCAGAGATCATTATCGGCTGGGCCAAAGGAATCGGAGAGGCGCTGCTAGAGAGAGAATCACAGCTGCGCTGGGTACAGAGCTGGTCTGCCGGCATTGATAAAATGCCGCTGCAACGCCTGCAAGAACAGGGTATCCTTCTAACCACCGCTAGTGGTGTACATGCCGAATCTATCGCAGCCGTAATCTTCGGCTTTATATTGAGCTTCACCCGAAATCTGCACAAGGCTGTGCTTAACCAGAGCAAGCGTGAGTGGCATTCCTACGGAGATGAGACCGAAATATCCGGCAAGACGGCTGTCATCTTTGGTACCGGAGCCATCGGCGGAGAAACGGCGCGGATCGCCAAAGCTTTCCGCATGAAGACCATTGGTGTCAGCCGCACAGGCAAACAGGCAGCGGAGTTTGATGAGGTCTTCCAGACCAGCCAATGGAAGGACGCGGTTAGCCAAGGCGATTTTGTGATCAACACACTACCGCTTACAGACGATACTCATCATTTTTTCAACGCTACCGTCTTCTCAGCGTTCAAGGAGGGCTCCTATTATATCAATATCGGCCGCGGAGGCACCACACATACCGGCGATTTGATCGACGCGTTACAATCAGGTCATATCCGCGGTGCCGGATTGGATGTATTCGAGACCGAACCTCTGCCGCAGGATCATCCGTTATGGGGAATGGAGCAGGTGATCATCACACCTCATTCAGCCGGAAACACGGATCGCTATACCGACCGGCTCGTTGATATTATTACTCAGAATCTGAGATCCTATATCGCTACAGGTTCACCGTCTCTCAATTTAGTTGACTATAGTCAACAATATTAAGTCTACACCCTCAATAAGCCCCTGCACTGCTCTTTACAAATTTCGTAAAGGGTGCGGAGGCTTTTTTTATAATGCTGTATAAGCCGAACAAAAGAAAAGTAACGAAAAGCGAGGAGGATCGAAGGGGGAAGTTTGGAACTGTAGGAGCGATAGCGACCGCCTTTGTCTCCGGATTTCAACCGCAAACAGCGGTTCAATAAAAAGAAATCTGGAGACAACAGCGGCCGGAAGTCCAAACATTCCACTGTAGTGACGATCGAGCCTTACGTCCGATCTTAAGCTCGTCTTATATAATTACGCTTGAAATCTGGAGACAGACTCCTCCAATTCACTAGATAAGGATTTCAGATATTCGACACCGGCAGCGACCTCACTTGTAGCGCTTACCTGCTGCTGGGCTGAAGCCGAAGTCTCCTCCACCGCAGCGGCCGATTCCTGTGACAATGCCGAGATGTGCTGGCTGAATTCATGCATCGTCTCACTAGACTGCTTCATCCGCTTCAGATCATTGCCTACTTCCTCCATCGTTTCAACCATTACCTGAACCGAATGAGTAATGTCCGACAGCGCAGCCCCAGTCTCCACAATCTGCACATTACCTTCCTCGGTCTTCACAACCCCGTCCTGCAAATATCTCACTACTTCCTTAGAGTCATGTTGAATCCCCTTCGTAATGCCGGTAATCTCCGTTACCGTCCGCTGTACCTCCTCAGACAGCTTACGCACCTCTGTGGCTACCACGGCAAAGCCGCGTCCGCTGTCACCAGCTCTTGCTGCTTCAATGGCTGCATTTATGGCCAGTAGATGAGTCTGCTCAGCGATACCGCGGATCGAACCCACGAGCCTAAAAATCCCCTCATTTTTCTTATTGAGCTCTTCCAGGGTGGCCATGGACTGCAATACTGCTTCTGTGATCTGCTTCATATATGTAACAGAGCTTTCCATTAGAACTTTGCCGCGTTCGCCTTTATGTTGTACTTCCAGTGAATATAGTCCCAATTCATGGCTTTTCCCAGTAAAATCGTCAATTAGCTTATTCAGGTTCTCCATCGCCATGGAAGCATCCACTACGGCTTCAGACTGACTGCCGGAAGCTGTCGCGAGCTCTTCCATCGTAATAGCAATCTGCATGCCTCCCTCTTTTGTCTCGGTGATGGAACGAACCAGTGTCTCACTTTCATCACCAATGATCTGCGATACACTACGGATTCTTTTAACAATTTCAAGTAGCGCATGATTCATTTCATTCACTGTACTCGCCAGCATCCCGATTTCGTCCTCACTACTAATCAGAGTATCCTCGGCCAGCAAATCTCCGGTAGCAATCCGTTTCAGATGCACCGTTACTTTCTTCAGTGGGGCAATCATCGACCGGTTGATGACCAGATTGATGATCCCGATCACTACAAGCACAAGCAGCATGGTTATGATCGTCACGATAACGGAGACCTGGAATATATTCACTGAAACCTTGTCCTTGGCGTTACCTTCTTCTATGCTGTGGTTGACAAGAGCGTCCATATCCTTCTGCATGTTATTAAAAGCGGAAATGCCCTTTCGAGAGACTTCCAGCGCTAACTGGTCATCGTTCCCCTGACTTAGTTTCAGAACCTGATCGTTGATCATCATGTACTCCGTCCATTTATTGCGCAAGGACTCAAAGTGCTTGGTCTGCTCCTCATCTTGCAGCCTATTCTGATAGCTCTTCATAGCAGCAGATACTTTACGGATGAAAACGTCACGTTCCTCCTCTAGTTTGCTCATCTCTGTGTCGTCAGAGCTTTGAATATGCTGCAAGGTAAGCGACATAATATGCTCCGTATAATAATTGATGCTATGAATCTCATTTAATTCGGGGATCAGCCCCCTAATGATTTCACTACTGTTTGTCTGCATCCGGTTCATTTGAAAGAGAGAAAGCACCCCGCTAATCACCACCAGCAGTGCCAGAGCTACATAAGCCGAGGTGAATTTAAAGCTGATGCTTCGTTTGCCCCTGGATATGACTGTTTTGAGTTTGCCTGCGGGCAAGCGGCGCGTCGAGGTTTTAATGTTATCCTTGAAATCTGAAGCATTGTTCATACCCTTGAGCCCCCTCATCTTTTTTCAACATTTTACATTGCGTTTACAATTCTTTCTTTTCATTTCAAAAATGACGAAAAAAAACGCCCCTTCCTATATTTTCGGCAGGTGGCGCGTATTAATTTATATGATTTTGCCCTGGGGTAATACACTTTCTGCAAGCAGGCGATAAGAAGCTCGCCGCTTCTCATAGTCCTTCAGCGGTGTGAAAATCAGCAGGTCTCCAGTGTTGCACCGATGGGCTAACCGCTGTAGTTCTTCCCTTAGCTGCTGCGGTGTTCCGCATAGCAATGGCGGCCCTGGCTTGTCTTCGCCAGAGCCAGTTCCCTTGTCTCCCGGTTCCGTACGATCTGGCCAGTTGCTCTCTTCGGCCAGTAGCGCAGCTTCCTCCGCACTGCTGGCGCATATCACGGCCACCGCAACCATCGTACGCGGCTCTGGTACGAGTAGCGAAGGTTCGAAATTCCCCCGATACTGTTCCAAAATCGGCTCAGCTTCTTTCTCACTCATGTAGCTGCCAAAGACATAGCCCGTTCCAAACCGTGCAGCATATTCCGCGCTGCGCACACCTGTACCGAGCAACCACGGCACAGGAGGTACGGCCGGCAGCGGCCGGGCGCTGACGGGCTGCCCTTCATAGGCATAACCATCTTGAAGCAATTCCATGACGGCCCTGATCGTATCGGGCAGCTCAGCCACGGCTTTCAGGAAATTTCCGCTCAGCGCCATCGATGCATGCGGCGGACCACCTGGTGCCCGGCCGAGGCCAAGCTCAATTCTGCCCGGACACAACGCTGACAGCAGATGGAACGATTCCACCACCTTAAGTGGGCTATAATGTGGCAGCAGCAACGCGCCGGAGCCAAGCTGGATCCGGGAGGTCAATGCACCAATATGACCTAGCAGCACCTCGGGCGATGGGCAGGCCAACCCCTGAATATCATGATGCTCTGCTACCCAATAGCGATGATAGCCCCAGGCTTCTGCTGATCGGGCCAGCAGCAGAGTTTCTTGCAGCGCTGTTTCCGCGCTGATCCCAGATAAGCGCGGGGCCAAATCAAGCACGCCAAGCCGCAGTGGTTCCATAGCTGCCTCTCCTTTCAAATACTCGGTTTCCTCTCCCTAATCAAGATCGTAAATCGATCCGACCTTGAGACCGTACAGTTCGTTATATATTTTCTCGGCAAAGGCATCTGTCATGCCAGCGATATAATCAATAACCATATGCTCCCAGGTCCAGATCGGCTTTGCCTGCCGCTGATCCTTCTCAAAGCGCTGTAACCAATCGGAAGGGATAATAGCTTTGGAGGTGTCCGGGTCCAGAAAGGCCCCCCATAGACGGCGAAGAATCCATTCACTTCTTTTCTGAAGCCGCTGCACCCGTAAATCGCGAATCATAGTGACCCATGCGAAGCTTTTCAGGACACTGACCGTACGCAGCATATCCGTATCCTCCTGCCCCTCTTTAATGAAGGTAACCTTCTTCCAGTCTCCATCGTCGATCACGCCAAGACTGGCCACAAAGGTGCTGACCCAGTAGGCCTTCACTTCCCGGCGGGTTCTCGAATAATCATTCTCGCAGGTCGGCAGCTTCTCTTTCCAGACACGAAGGAATGCACTGAGGACCTCCTCCACTTTAGCCCGGATTTTCTCCGTTTCCCAGCCCTGCCAGAAAAAATCCTCCAGCGTAGTGATCTTCTCGACAATCAGCTTCTGGATATAGTCATCATGCATGAAGTGTTCATGTACTTCGATCTTCCCAGCCTTGATGCCATCCTCCAGATCATGTGCAGAGTAAGCTATATCGTCGCAGAGATCCATAAGCTGGGCTTCCAGCGTTTTCTTGCCGGCCGGAATTCCCCAATCACTGCGGATCTCAGAAATATATTCCCATTCATGCAAGTACAAGCCCTTCTTCAAGATTGTACCGGGAAAAGGATATTTGTTGATCCCGAGCAGTACAGCATCAGAGAGATTTAAACCGTCGATGTTCTCCCGCTTCTCGAGGAACATAATCAGGCGGAAGTTATGGGCATTTCCTTCAAAATGCTCATAACGCTGCTTCATTTCATCCTGAATAAACAGCTTCTCCGCAGGATCGGCACCAGCCAGACGGGCTGCTTCATTCGTTTTATTCTCAATCAACTGCTCCAGAATGCTGTCCAGTACCTCTTCTCCTTTATGTCCAAAGGGCGGATGGCCAAAATCATGGGCAATCGCCGCACATTCCACTACCTCGGGATCAATTACCAGACCAGGATTGTCGGCCTGTCCGGTCGCCACCTCCGGATAGGATCGCAGCAGACTTCTAGCTGCCTCGCGAGCAATCTGAGCGACCTCCAGTGAATGAGTCAGGCGTGTGCGGTAATAATCACCCGTGCCTGCGCCGAAGACTTGAGATTTACCTTGGAGTCTGCGAAATGTCGGCGAATGAATCAGGCGGGAATAATCTCGTTCATAAGCAGCACGCGACGTCTCCAGGCGTGTAATCTCCGGATACTGCCGGTGTTCTCTTTTGCCAATCAGTGTCATGTTCCCCACCCTATCCTGAAATCTTTATTTAGTAATTTATTATAGAACATATTGCCCTGAACTTTCACCTATATAGGACGAACAAAAGAAAGTAACAAGAAGCGAGAAGGAACGAAGGGGAAGGTTTGGAACTGTAGGAGCGAAGCGTTCGCCTTTGTCGCCAGATTTCAACCGCTAAAAGCGGGTTTATAAAAAAAAAAATCTGGCGACAACAGCGACCGGAAGTCCAAACATTCACCGCAGTGGCGACGGAGCCTTTACTTTCGAGTTCGTCTTATATATTGAAATTCCGGACTTCAAATTTAGGAATTAACAACTGGAAACAATTTAACAATCTAATAACTATGCGAATTGGAGATATTACTTTGCAGGGGAAAAAAACATTTTGAGGAGGAAATACTTTTATGAAGAAATTAGCTGTTGCCGCCATTTCTGCCTGCTTATTGATGTCCGCTGTATCAGCTGCTAGTGCAGCTCCGGTTGAACCGACGAAACACGAGAAGAAAGTACACACTCAAGCCAAGCACAAAGCTAAAGCACACCATAAAGCTCATGCCAAAGGGACACATGCTAAGAGCCTAAAAGCCAAAAGTCTGGAACACAAAACTTTAAAAGCCAAGAGCCTGAAAACCAAGAGCATCAAGGCCAAAGCCACTAAATTGCCGAAAACAGGCTTCGGCGGCGCGAGCGAACAAACTGAGTAAGGAGGACGAAAGGGGGAGGAATACTCCCTCTTTCTCTTATAAACATGAAAAAATGGATTCTTGCCTTAATGCTCACCAGCATCGCCTTTTATGGCTGTGGTTGCGGAGCAACAACACCGTCACCTGCACCTAAAGAGAATCTCCATTCAGAATCAAAGCCGAATACAACCGTAATTGATACTAAAGTTGAACCTACCCAGAAACCGATACCGATCCATTCCGCTCCTGTGCTGCCTGAGAAACCATTTATGCCGACCCGACTTTCCATTCCTGCGATTGGAGTCACCACAGAAATAGAACCGGTAGCTGCATTGCCAAACGGGCAAATGGGCGTACCGGAGTCAACCGAACTGGTTGGCATTTCTTATCCAGGCATCCTTCCAGGCTCAAAGGGTAATGTGGTATTGGATGGACATGTGGACAGCTATACCGGTCCTGCCGTTTTTTTCAATTTAAAAAAATTAAAACCGGGCGACAGCATTGTTGTCTCGAATAACGTACACAAGCTTACTTATACCGTTGAGTCTGTTGAAATATACCCAACCAATGAGGCTCCATTAGAACGAATATTCGGGGATACCACGGAACACAGGTTAACCCTTATAACCTGCACAGGGAAATATAGCAGAAAGAAAAAAGAACATGAGAAACGGCTGGTCGTTTTTACGAAGCAGAAAGGTGAGTGATGATCGTGCTTAAAAAAACCAGTATTCTGTCCCTCATCCTTATCCTTTTTGCATCCTTTTCGTTGCCCGCTACTACGGTGAATGCAGAAGACAACAAACGAAATCAAGAGATAGATACCGCATTAAAGCAGATCTTCGCTGATCGCGCACAGACCTTGATCGACCAGCAAACACAGCGGCTAAAGGGCTTTTACCTGACGGAACAGACGTTAAGTAAGAATGCCTTTCATAACGAGAGCAATCGAACGGCTTATGTTAATGCATGGGCTGCGAAGAGGTCTGTTAAGCTGGTCAAAGCCAACAGCGGCATTCGGATTATCCGCAGGAATATTACTCAAGACACAGCTAAGGTGTCCCTTGTGCAATCACTCAAGCTCAGCTATGTGTATTTAAATGAAGTGATTCCGCCACAGTCCTTTGGCATCGGGACACGTCATTTTATGACCCTGAAGAAAATCAATGGAAGTTGGAAAATCGCCCGCGAATGGTACTTGGACCCGCTGGACGAGAATCCGGATAAGATTGCCGACAGTCCGGACGGATTGGCCCCCTCTGTTAAACCGACAGCAACAGTATCGGGTAAAAGTCGTCGTTACAATCGTTCACGCGCCATAGCCTATGCCGATAAATATGCAGGAACCGCATGGGGAGCTGGCAATCAGCATCGGTACAACCGCAAATATCTCGACTACACAGGTAAGGGGGGCGACTGCACTAACTTTGCCTCTCAAGTGGTTGGTGATCCTGAGGAAGGTGGCGGACTGGCGATGAAGTCGGGCTGGCGATACTTCTATCAGACCGGTGGCACTCAGACCTGGGTGCAGACCGATGCCTTCCGCAATTTCCTGCTGCGCTCCGGCTATGGCACTATGGTCTCCAAGGGTACCTATAAGGAAGTAGTAGCCCCTTCCAGAAAATATGCCAATGGCGCTATCTCCCAACTGCAGGCCGGCGACCTGATCGGCTATATTCTTCACCATAATGATACGGATCATTTTTCGGTCATTACAGGCTTTGATGAATATGGGTATCCACTGGTGAACTCCCATACAGCAGACCGTTACCGTGTTCCTTTCGACCTTGGGTGGGACAAAAACACTAAATATGAGCTGATTCATATCAGAGATTAAGCTTGTCAGCATAACGCCATTTCAATGTCATACAATTAAAGATCACGACATTGAATACGTTACGCTGGAGGTAGCGCTGTGCCCCATCTATTCAAGCAATCTGCCATTCGGGCAGCCGCCATGGTTGCGGTCAAGATATTCGGGCTGGCGGGACGGATCATCCTCACCAGAATTGCCGGCGCAGAAGGAATCGGGCTGTATCAGATTGCCTACTCCTTCTACGGCTTTATATTGATGTTGGCTGGAGGACTGCCCACGGCGCTTGCTCTGGAAACCGCCAGAAAACCCGCACAGGGCTGGCAGCTTCTAAAGATTATCTCTGTGCTCCTGATGTTTGGAGGCGGAGCCGTTAGCTTGGCCGTATTCCGGTACTCGCCATTCCTTTCTACGCTACTTGGTAATCCTGGTCTGGAGCATGCACTGCACAGTCTGGCCCCTGCCCTGTTTGCTGCTCCTTTGCTGGGACTGCTGCGAGGTTATCTGCAGGGACTTGGACGCATCGGCATAATTGCTATATCAGAAGTAACGGAGCAAGCTTTCCGTGTAACCTGCATGGTGCTGATCACAGCACAACTACTGCCGCTCGGCATGGGCCAGGCCGTAGGTGGAGGATTATATGGCACCTTTCTTGGCGCATTTATCTCATTTTCGCTGCTAACCATATATCTTTCTTTGGATACCCATTCCCCGCGCCCGCAAGGCCGCTCCGAAGTATTGCCCGTTACGCTATTCTTCAAAACTTCGCTGGTTATATCGGTGACGCGCATGTTCATTCCGGCTTCGGAATTTATTGACGCTCTGCTGGTTCCGAGTCGTCTGCTCGCAGCAGGCTATAGCACTTCCGAAGCAACGGCCATGTATGGCGTTATTTACGGGATGGCGGCTATTGTCGTCTATTCCCCTTCGCTCATAACAGGTGCACTGAGTCACACATTGACGGTACGGATCGCAGCAGAATGGCAGCAGGGCACTTTGGAAAAATTCAATCGCCTGGCAAGTCTGGCCTTGAAGATTTCCTGGTTGTGGGGAATCGCCTCCGGGCTGTTCCTGTTTATTCATGCCGACAAGCTTTCCATGCTCATCTTTAATACAACAGCAGCGACTATACCAATCAAATACTTGGCATCCATCCCGCTTCTGGTAGGTTTCCGCGAACTGACCACTAGCATTCTATGGGCACAAGATGTCAAGAAGGCTCCCTTCTGGGGTCTGCTCTCAGGACTGGCCTGCTCCACTTTCGCTCAATATATGCTCGTAGGCATTCCCGGCTTTGGCTATGCTGGAGCGGCAATTGCCATTATATCCATGGAACTTGTGTCTTCACTCTGGAACCTGAAAGCTCTGCATATCCACTGGGGAAGGCTTCACCGGACCCTGCTTTTGATGCTGTGTGACATCGGCTTTTTGTTCATGACTGCTGCCGGGTTATCACGTTGTCGACCGCTTTTGCAAGGGCTATTTTCTGAACTATGGGTCTTCCTGCTGGAGAGCAGCTTATTCTTTCTCGCCTCCGGTCTATATATTTATCTGCGTTGTTTTTACAGTGGCAAGTTCAGACGTTCCTGATTCCGCACAGTTTTTCCCAGTATGCCCTCCCTCTGCATATTTCCTCCTGCCAAAGGTGCATTCTATATAACTGAACCTAAGAAAAAGGGGGGGCATCCATGAAAAGAGCGTATAGGGTCATTTCGGCTGCATTAGCCCTGCTGCTCTGCTGTACGCCATCTACACTGGCCAGCCCGATAGTCAAGAACCGCTACTATTTTGAGAAACGGGGCGACATGATCTGGGAGGTACATACCAGTCAAAAGGTGATAGCCCTCACCTTCGATGACGGTCCGGATCCGGTAGAGACCGAGCTGATTCTGGATTTGCTGAAGCAGTACAATGCCAAGTGTACTTTTTTTGTAATTGGAAAACGAATTGCCGCTTATCCCGATATCGCCCGGCGGGTGGTTGCCGAGGGTCATGAACTGGCTAACCATACTTATAATCACGTGTATTTCAAGCGGCCGATCTCCCAAAAGCAGGTACACGAGGAATTGGAGCAAACGGAACAAGAAATCATCAAGATATCGGGGAAACGGAGTAACCTGTTTCGTCCGCCTGGAGGCATGTACGACGAGACTCTGATTAATGTGTCTAACCAGATGGGGCTCAAGCCCATCCTCTGGTCCTGGCATCAGGATACCCGTGACTGGAACAGACCTGGTGTTTATGCCATCTCGTCCAAGGTGATCCGCAATGCCCATAATGGAGATATTGTGCTTTTTCACGACCATGTCCATGGAAAATCCCAGACTCGGCAGGCGCTTAAGATCATTCTTCCAGAGCTGGAAAAGCAGGGTTACCGGTTCGTCACCGTCTCCGAATTGATCAAGCTCTCTGACACACAGCAAGCAGGTAAGCAGCAGGTTGGGCGAAATCCCTGATGGATAATAAAAAACCTTCTATTATAATAGGAAGCTTAATTTGAAAAAAATTAGCCCTTTCGGCATTGAGCGCCGAAAGGGCTAGCTTCATGGTTATTTTTTCATTCTAGGGTCCAGCACATCACGTAGGCCATCACCTATCAAGTTGAAGCCCAGCACGGTCAGCATAATGGACAGACCCGGGAAGATAACCGTCCACGGCGCTTTCTGAATAAACTGCCGAGAGTCGGAAAGCATCTTCCCCCACTCCGGATCAGGCGGCTGGGCGCCAAGGCCCAGGAACCCAAGTGCAGCGGCTTCGATAATCGCATGTGCGATACCGAGTGTACCCTGCACGATAATCGGTGTTAGACTGTTCGGCAAGATGTGGATGATCAGGATGCGGCTGTCCCTCATACCTATCGCCCGGGCCGCGGTGATATACTCTTCCGATTTTAGGCTGAGCACCTTGGCTCTCACCAATCTCCCATAGGTCGGGATGTTAACGATGGCAATAGCATATAACGCATTTTGCAAAGAGGGACCCAAAATCGCCACAATAGCAATAGCGAGCAAAATACTCGGAAACGCCAGCAGAATATCAAACATACGGGAAATCAACATATCGATCCATTTGCCGTAGAACCCTGCCAGCACCCCCAGGATGGTTCCGGCAATCATGGAGCCAATGACAGAGAAAAAACCAACCCATAAGGAAATCCGTGCTCCATAAATCACCCGAGTGAACAGATCTCGTCCAAGATCGTCGGTGCCGAGCCAATGCTGGGCTGACGGTGGCTTCAGACGGTTAACCAGTTCCTGCGCCTTGTAGTCATAGGGTGCAATCCACGGCGCCAGCAGCGCAATCATTACGAAGATTAGGATGATACCCAGTCCCAGCATCGCCGTCTTGTTCTTACGAAAGGCCCGCCACGCATCGCGCCAGGGGCCAAAAGCCTCTTTAGCAGGAACATTATTATGAGACGTTGCATGGATAGTTGGCTGTGACATAGATTCACCCTCACTTGTAATTAATGCGCGGATCAATAACGGCGTATAGCAGATCCACCAACAGATTAATGATTACAAAAATAAAAGCAATCACCAGAATCCCTGTCTGGATCACAGGATAGTCACGTGAACTGATAGCTTCAAAGATGTAACGCCCTACACCCGGCCAGGCAAAAATGGTCTCGGTGAGCACCGCACCGCCTAGCAGGGCGCCTGTCTGCAAGCCGATTACGGTCAGTACAGGAATAAGCGCATTCTTCAGCGCATGCTTGTACACTACCAGAAACTGCGATAAGCCCTTCGCTTTGGCTGTGCGGATATAATCGGAATTCATGACCTCGAGCATGCTGGAACGGGTCATCCGGGCAATAATCGCCATCGGAATCGTTCCGAGTGCCATACTCGGCAGGATCAAATGCTTAATGACGGTCCATAGCTGATCCCAGCGTCCTGCCAGGATCGTATCAATCACATAGAGATTGGTGATGCTGGTCACCGGATCGCGCTGGTCCATCCGCCCAATGGAGGGAAGCCAGTGGAGCTTCAGGGCGAATATCAATTGTTCCATGAGCCCGAGCCAGAAGATCGGCATGGAGACCCCGATGAGCGCAATAATCATGGCGCTATAATCAAACCACGAGTTCTGTCGCCAGGCACTAAGAATACCCGCATTCACGCCCACGAAGGTCGCAAACAGCATACTGGCTGCCGTTAATTCCAGTGTTGCTGCAAGATAGGGCAAAATCTCCTTGGCAATCGGCATTTTAGTACGGATGGAGGTACCGAAATCCCCCTTCACCAAATCTCCCATGTAATTCAGATATTGCTGCAGCCAAGGCTTATCGAGACCGAGTTGATCGCGCAGCGCCTGCTTGGACTCTTCTGTAGCCTTTTGGCCGAGAATCGTCTCGGCCGGATCACCAGGAATGGCATGAATAATAGAGAAGACAATAATCGTCATCCCAATTAATACAGGAATCAAAACCATGATTCTTTTTAATAAGTAGGCATTCAAAGTCGGCTCACCTTCCAAAGGTGTAATGGTACCCTAAAGGCAGTCAAAACCATGCACAGTTTAATACGGCTATTCAAAGTACACTTCGCTGTAATATTCCGTACCTGTCGGACCTGGTACGAAGCCCTTCAGATTAGCTTTGCCGGCCAGAAGCGGCTTCGTGTGTACCAATGGAACCCACGGGGCATCAGCTTTAATAATTTCCTGTGCCTTCTTATATAAGTCAGAGCGCTTGCCCTGATCCGTTTCCTTCTGAGCGCTGGTTAGCAGGGTATGCAGCTCTTCATTAACATAGAAGGTCCGGTTATTACTTGGAATCGCGTCCTTATCGAGCAAAGTGTAGATAAAGTTATCCGGGTCGCCATTGTCTCCGGTCCAGCCGAGCATATAAATATCATCCTTCTCGCCCGCCTTAGTATCATCCAGATACGTAGCCCATTCCGGAGATTCAATCACAGTTTTCACACCAATTTTCTCCCAATCAGCCTGAATGGCTTCTGCCACCTTCTTACCATCAGGCATATAAGGACGAGGCACAGGCATCGCGTACAAGGTTACAGGATCAGGCAGACCATTTGGATACCCAGCTTCTGCAAGAAGCGCCTTGGCTTTGTCCAGATCAAATTCATAATCCTTCACACTGTCGTTGTAGCCCCACAGTGAAGGCGGCAACGGATTCACGGCCGGCTGGGCCTGACCAGAGAAGAATGCATCAATAATGGCTTGTTTGTTCACTGCATGATTCAGCGCTTGTCTAACTTTTACATTGTCAAACGGCTTCTTCTTGAAGTTAAAGCCTAAGTAAGAAACGTTAAACGGTGGACGCTCAATTTTTTGCAGGTTACTATTGCTCTCAAGTGTGGACAGGTCATCCGGACTGAGGTCTTCCATCAGGTCAATCTCGCCGTTCTGCAAGGCTGTGAACCGGGCCGAGTTGTCCGGGATGGAACGCACGATAACTTTGTTCAGCTTCGGCAATCCCGATTTCCAATAGGCGGCATTCTTCTCCAGTGTGATAGAATCATTGCGTTTCCATTCCTTGAAGACGAACGGCCCCGTGCCAACCGGCTCATTCTTGAAGTTTGCCTTCTTCTCCTTGATTGCTGTAGGACTAGCAATCCCAAAGGAGGTCATCGCGATGTTCTGCAGGAAAGGCGCCTGCGGCTGGTTCAGAATAATTTGCACCGTGCCTTCATCCACGGCTTTGACTTCCTTAATAACACGGCTACCGTCTGGACCGAACATAGAATCATAATAATCGAACGAGTCGCCTTCGAATTTGAATTCACTCTTCGGATCATTCCAGCGTTCGAAGTTAAACACGACAGCCTCGGCGTTAAAGTCGGTGCCGTCATGGAACTTCACCCCAGGATGCAACTTGAATGTGTAGGTCAAACCATCAGGAGTCACTTCCCAACTGTCGGCAAGGGATGCCTGCACTTCGGAAGTACCGGGCTTATATTCCAGCAAAGAGTCGAATACCTGATGGGAGATCTTCAGGGACTCGCCATCAGTGACAATCGCCGGATCAAGCGCAGCAGAATCTCCGCCCCGTCCCAGGATTAACGTATCCTGAACCTCTTTGGGCTTGTCCGTTGCTTCTATCGGAGCATTGGTTGCCGCTGCGTTGCCTCCAGTGTTACCATCCTTGCCCGCATTGTTGCTGCCTCCGCAGCCGCTTAGCGTGAATGCCAGGCTAAGCGTTAAGACCAGTACAAGATTACCCCATTTTTTCATCTCATCGAAAACTCCCTTCTGCTAGTGAAAGTATTAAAGCGTTTATATAGAGCTGTGCCAAAGCGCAGCCATAAACCGATATCTATGCTTTCTAAGCTGTCAGATTAAGCGAGCTGTGAATGGGTTGTTCTGTCATGCAAATGACAGGCGGTAAAATGGGCGGTGTCCGTCTCTAGCAGCGGTGGCCGTTCCTTGCGGCAGACCTCCATCACATGAGGACAACGGGTATGAAAAGAGCAGCCAACCGGCGCATTCGCCGGGCTTGGCACCTCGCCCTGGAGAATGATTCGCTCTTTGCGGATATCAGGATCAGGTTCGGGAACTGCAGATAACAAAGCCTGGGTGTAAGGATGCTGAGGGTGGGAGTATAACGAGTGCTTGTCCGTGATTTCAATGATTCTGCCCAGATACATTACGGCAACCCGGTCGCAGATATGCTTGACGACACTAAGGTCATGGGCGATAAAGAGGTACGTCAATCCAAATTCACGTTGTAAATCCTGCATGAGATTAATGACCTGTGACTGTATGGATACATCGAGCGCGGAGACCGGCTCATCGGCCACAATCAGCTTGGGCTGAAGGGCAAGCGCCCGAGCAATACCGATGCGCTGTCGTTGTCCGCCCGAGAACTGATGCGGATACCGCTGCAAATGGCTCTTCGTAAGTCCCACCACATCGGCAAGCCTGTCCACGGCAGCACGGCGCTCCCGGGCATTACCCGTACGATGCACAATCATGGGCTCCTCCAGAATTCGCTGTACAGTGTGACGAGGATCAAGTGAAGAGAAGGGGTCCTGGAACACCATCTGCATCTCGCGGCGTTGCTTGCGTAGTTCTTCTGCAGAGAGCTTTGTAATGTCCCGTCCTTCAAAAAGAACCTCACCCGCCGTCGGCTCCATGAGCCGCAGTAGCGACCTGCCTGCGGTCGATTTGCCGCAGCCACTCTCCCCCACGAGTCCGAATGTCTCTCCACTGCGGATCGTGAAGGAGATATCATCGACCGCCTTCACGAATCCCACTGTCGAATTAAGAAATCCTTTTTGCACCGGATAATACTTCTTCAGTCCTTTGACCTCCAGCAGATTTTCGCTCATACCGCATCCTCCTGACTTCTTTCATGCAGCCAACAGCGGCAGCTATGCTGTTCCTCCTGCAGTGTGAGCTGCGGAAGGGACTGAAAACAGATCTCCATGGCCTCCGGACATCGCGGTGCGAAGCGGCAGCCCTGCATATCTGTGCTGAGTACAGGCACATTTCCTGGAATGGAGTACAGACGCTCACGAGTCTCGTCCATTCTCGGTACGGATTGTATCAGACCACGGGTATAGGGGTGCATCGGGTGTTTAAAAATATCGTGCACGCTGCCCTCCTCCACTACCTTACCTGCATACATAACGGCCACACGATGGCACATCTCTGCGACTACACCCAAATCATGGGTGATCATCATCACAGCCGTTCCCTGCTCTTCATTCAGCCTACGGATCAAGTCCAGTATCTGGGCCTGGATCGTCACATCAAGCGCCGTAGTAGGCTCATCGGCAATCAACAGCTCCGGATTGCAGGAGATTGACATGGCGATCATGACTCTTTGGCGCATACCGCCCGACAATTGATGGGGATATTCGTCAATAATGGACTCCGGTCTCGGAATGCCGACATTACGCAGCATATCAATGGCATGATCCCGTGCTTGTTTCTTGGACATTCCCCGGTGCAGACGTACAGTCTCAATGATTTGCTGACCGACAGTAAACAGTGGATTAAGCGAGGTCATCGGTTCCTGAAAGATCATCGAAACCGCATCTCCGCGGATCTTGCGCATCTCTTTTTCCTTGAGTGTTACCAGATCCTGGCCTTTCAGAAAGATCCGGCCTTCTACAATCCTGCCAGGAGGATTGGGTACCAATCTCAGCACAGACAGCGAGGTCACGCTTTTGCCGCAGCCGGATTCCCCTACTACACCCAGCACCTCGCCAGGATTAATGTAAAGATCAACGCCGTCGACAGCCGGAATTTCACCTCGATCGGTAAAAAAGTGGGTATGCAGATTCTCAATTTTTAAAATGGGCTCAGACAAAGAATAATACCTCTCTTCTGTTTAAAAATTGAACAAAGGTCAAATGAAGGTGTGCAAAACTAAGGAGGTTGGGAAGCTAGGGTAATTGTAGTTAACACTTTGTGGAAGTATAGAGCCTTATGAGGTTATTTATTCTAATTAATGTATAACATTACTATATAAATCCAAGGTGTACAAGAAAAAATTTATGATATAAACTAACCTTATAAAATTAGTCAGAATACAACTTATGCAAAAAAAGAAAAAAGACTGCGCTATTTATACAGCGACAGCCCTTTTTCCAATTGATGCCGCATAACTTCACGGTAATACGAAGGTTCCACGATTTCCGCTTCTTCCTCAAAACTGAGAATCCAGCGGACAAACGTAAATTCCTGATCCACTGACACTTTGAAATGAAAAAAGCGATTTTCATGATCCACCTTGGCGGGCTTCAGCAACATCCCCTCTCTCTTGATCCGCTCCATGGACCATTCGGAAAACTTAATTTTAAAATCCACCTGCAAGCTATCCTTGTCCAGCGCCCATTTATGTTTCATAAAAGCCTGCAAATCAAAATCGTCTTTGGTAAATCCGTATTTGAGCGGTTTAACATTAGAGAGCCCATTGATATAAAAGGTACGCATTACGCCAAAACGATGACAATAACCAATTAAATAAAATCGATTTTCCAGCAGGATAAGATAATAGGGATCAATATCGATCCCCTTCTCTTCGAGCGAATTCTCACTATAATCGGCTTGTATACTTTTCTGCTTCAGCATGGCGACGAACAACTCAATCAAAAAAGCAGGCGAATCCGGCGACAAGCCGCCTCTTTCCATCCAGGCAGCCCCCACTTCCCTTCCAACGCTCTCCAACTTCTCTTCCTTTTCCGTTCTATGCTTATATTCAGCCGCCATTACTTTCTCATAGGCACTCTCAAAGGCCGGAGGCAATAGCGGTTTGATATCATCCATAAGGTTGCGAAGCTGGCCAAATGCCATCGCTTCATCGTCTGACCAGTCCAGGGGGTACAGCGCAAAATTCCCGATAAAGGCATATCCCTTCCCATGACCCAAGTGCGTGATCGGAATATGCATAGCACTGAGGGCATCCATATCCCGGTAAATCGTCCTTTCACTGTTGCCGCATCGTTCGGCTAACTCCCGGGCCAGAATGCCCGGTTTGGCCTGAACCAGCGTAATAATACGCATCAGCCGGATTAATCGGTCTGTCATATTCAGTTCTCCTTGATTCATGGTAAAATAGACCCATTATTTTTAAATTAATTAGTCGTATATATCTAAAAACCAAGGAAGTAATTACCGAGATTAGGAAAATATAATGGAACTATTTTACTATTTTACCGCAATTATATATCACATTCCCGGTTTTCTGTTCTTGCAAACATGATAATTAAGGCTATTTATGTATAGGTTGTTTTTCGTGTATATGCATTATCTATGTCTTGTCTCGACCATTTTTTCCTTAGGCTGCAGTTCTCTGTCACTCTGTTTGTACAGTGCTTCCGCTTCCTTGAGCAGAGACAAGTCTCCGGATCTGGCGGACAACAGCAGCAAATTATCGGCATGACGGCGAAGGCGCTCTGCAGCCTCGATAAACTGCCCCTTGTCCTTTAGAAGAGTGATTTCATCAAGCACGGTCGGGAATTTCAACAATTCCAGGTGTTTCTCTACATGAAAGCAGACGGTGTCTCTGGCTACAGCTGTGTGACGACTATAATCCAGGCTTAGTTTTTGCAAAGGCAATTCACGGATTCGCCCTCCTGGCGGTTGTTTATAAAACCACTGCACCCATAGGGCATCATGTCTACCAGCCGGCATGGCGGTTGTGGAAAATTCAAGTGCCAGATACTTGTGCTGTCCGCAAAAAATATTCCCCAAGTTCAGCAGCAGTGAGCGTCCTTCTCCTGCTTCTGCCTTGCATCCATGGCATGTGCTGAGATTCAGGTAGGGTTCAAGCCATATTCGCAGTTCGATGTCACGTGCGGCTATTTTATGGCTTCGTTTTCGAAGTTGATCTATCTTTACAATACCTCTCCACTCCACCAGCAAAACAATATTATGGGTCCCGCCTGCAAAAATATGTTCTTGACTCCAAGTAAATATCGGCTGAATACTTGCTTGCATATTTCCACCTCTTTCTTTTTCTGGTTCTTCTATTAATGTACCAATAATGGCGGACAACTCCTTGTCATGGAATATATGTTCGCGTTATAAAATCGACAAAAAAAGAGCCAACTCCGTCAAAAAGACAGGTTGCCCCTTAAAGGTTAACTCTCACATGTCGATATATGTAGAAAAATATACATCCTGCCGCTATCCTCTTCTGCCTGTTCGCACCTGCTGGGCTTTAAAGAAAAATTCCAGGGCCCATTTCGCACACAACAGGGAGAACATAAAGAACAACGCCGCCCAGAAAAACGCTGGGACTCCCGTCAGCCGTGCCAAGTTGCTGGCATCACCGGCTCGGGAAGGTGACGTCACCGATGCGGTGACCAGATAGAGTGTCCCGGTTACAGATTCCTCCAGCGTAAGAAAGGCCAATAATAGATAGTAATACTTGCTGACCTTATCCCAGAAGAATAGCATAACGATGTTCAAGGCGATAAATCCACCCAGCCACAACATTCCGAAACTGCTCCGGACATACAAAAGCAGCATAATTAGCGCTACGCTAGTGGTCAGTCCCAGACCCCAGCTTATCCTTCCTTTTCCATAGAGAAAGAACAGCAGCAGCGCAAACAAAGACGCCAGCGGGTACCCCGCCAATGCTACTCCAATCGCCCGGCCTCCCGCCTGGATAGCCGAATAGGTTACTCCACTATGATCCGCATACAGCTCAATGCGCAGCACCTTACCCGATAAGAGCAGCGTGACCAGCGCATGGCCGAATTCGTGAATCATCGTGTCCAGATTACGGAACAAGGACGAGAACGGAATGAACCGTGTCAAAAAGGCCGATCCGGCCAGGAATAGCAGTGTCTTCACCCATTTATTCATCATGCACCTCCTCTTCCCGTCCACAGTATACGATAAACCCGGTCCGTTCTCAATGAAGGATACATAACCAGGAAACGGTTATCCTCACTATGCGTATTATCGTTTAGCACCTTTGCCTGCCCTTGCTACAAGCTGTCGAACACTGTAAAGCTATGGTAAAATAAAAGGAGAACTAGCCTATTTAGGTGGTGATGCAACAATGAGAAAAAAGTTAACACACTCAGGATTTAAACTGTTATGCTCAGCCCTGCTGTTGCTCGGAATATTCGCATGTCTTCCGGCTCCTTCGGCGCAGGCTAATTATTTCAGCGATCTATATAACGGATTCCAGAAGTTCTCCGAGCTTCCTGGAGAGGTCAACAAGTTGCAAGAAAGCTACCGCCAGACGGTGGAAGAGCTTGAGCGGACCAAGAGCGAACTCGACAAAGCCAAGGATCAGCTGGGTGATACCGTATCACAGAATGCTGCCCTCCAGGAGCAGAACCGCCAGCTCAGCCAGATGGTCGATGAGTTAAGAGATGACCGCCAGGCGCGCGAAAACAACTTCAACCGAATTAAGGTTACTATCATTACAGGGCTAGGCCTGATCTTGGGCTATTTCCTGCTGATCCGGTTAGTCCGCCTAGGTATGCGTAGTCGCTCCAGAAGAAGTGACCGCCTCCGGTAAAACAGGAATGGAGAGCATATAGATAATGACACAGAAAAAGGGGGCAGGCTGGATGAATATTGACGTTCAGGATGAAGGCAACAATACCAGTGGACAAGCCCTGTCCTTCTCCGTTGGTGAGAATGAAATGGTGCATGTGCTGCATCCGCAGCAGATTATCGCTTATCAAGGGCCTTCGTCAGGCCGGGCGGACCGCCTAATGGATGTAAAAGGGATCTATCGCAAGCGCAAGCTGATCCGTTCCGATATGTCCGGCCCCTGCCGCTTCGTGGCGGCACTGCCCCCAGGCTACCGGGTCAAGACACTCGAGCTTACGGGTAATAATGATCTGCTCTACGATTTCAGACATCTCTTCTACTACAGCGAAGGCATAACTATGCAGACTCGCGTGCTCAGTATGAAGAACATGTTGATTACACGCGACATTGTTAAGATCAAATTCTCCGGCAAAGGAAGCATCGGCATTCTCACGGAAGGCACGGTATGCGAAGTCGAGCTGCACCCTTACGAGCCTCTGTATGTAGACGCGGGCAGCATTATTGCTTACCCTGAGAACGCCAAGCTGGAGCTTACCGTATACGGCAATCATCTCGCCAGCCAACATATGAGCTACCACTGGAAAATGACGGGCCATGGCCCTGTTTTATTTCAGGCTGGAACCCAAAACCGGCGTTTCGAACGGGACAACAACGATGACGGAATTATTAAGCGCTTTTTACGGGAAGCCCTGCCATTCGGAGGCGTCTTTATTAAGTAGTCAGGGAGTTGGGGCAATTCATATGCAATTGTGCAGAGCGGGTCGTGATTCTTTAGACCATATGAGTCACATCACCCGCCTTGGCATCCAACTGCCGCGCAGAGGACAGAATGTTGCTAAACTCATTCATGGCAACCTCAATCTGCTGCTGACTTAAGCTCACGTAGTGCTGTACCTCCGTCGTCCCTTTGGAGATTTTTATTATTTCCCGCGCAATCCCCTCAACACTATCCCTGATCTCACTGATGGACTCGTGGGCCCTATTCGACAGTTTCCTCACTTCCTTAGCAACTACATCGAAGCCCCGGCCGTATTCTCCGGCATGTGCGGCTTCAATAGCGGCATTCAGTGACAGCAACTGTGTTTGGGAGGCAATGTCACGAATCGTCTGCGCCACCCCCTGTATGGATTGTGCTTGTGCCTGCAAACCTGCCAGTGTTGCTATATTATTGGCGGATACGCCAGCAATCACAGAGATACTGTCTAGCAGTTCCTGATTGCGTTCAATCCCCTGTTCGGCACGAGCATTCAGACTAGTGGACATCTGCTTCAGCTCCTCTACAACCGTGGAGATATGATTTTGACGGTTCGTAATATTGGTCGCAATCTTGCATACTCCCAACATGTGCTCGCCAGCATCATCATAGATTGGCATGTACGTGGCCTCCAGCCATATAGGATGACCTTTGGCATCTCTACGTTCAATCTTGTCCTGAAAGCTTGTACCACTCATGATGCTATCCCAGAATTGTTCATAAGCAAGACTTTCCGTGAATTCGGGAAAGCACAATTCCCGGTGTAGCATACCTTGCATTTCTTCTGGTGTATATCCCATCGTCTTCGCGAAAATTTCATTCACATACGTGACCCGGCGCTGCAGATCGAATCGAATCATCGCCAGATTAAGTTCCAGCGCCTTGATTACATTGGTATCCTTGATTGGATCCTTCAGATGTTCTATGCTCATCTTCAACCTCTTCCTCCATACCTCAAGACAAAATGGTTTGTTGGTCTCTGCGCTGCTCCATAAATTCAGACCCTTCACGGCGAGGAACGAAAAACTGTTGCTCCACATCGTCAGCCGACAAAGGGCGGCTGTAAAAATACCCCTGAACTTCATTGCAATTCTGTGCGGTCAGTATGTCCAATTGTGCTCTGGTCTCTATCCCCTCTGCAATTACGTCCATATTTAACTGTCTAGCCATCGTAATGATCGTGGAGACAATCGCTTTGTCATTTGAATTCACAGCCAAATCCTGAATGAAGGAACGGTCGATCTTCACCTTATGAATCGGGAACATTTTCAGATAGCTGAATGAACTGTAGCCTGTACCGAAATCATCCAGACTGATCCGAATGCCATATTCGGTCAGCTGATTAAGAATATCGAAAGATACCTTCGCATCCATCATCATACTCTCCGTAATCTCCAGTTCAAGATATTGAGGCAGAAGCCCTGTATCCAACAAAATGCGCTTGATCTGTTCTACCAGATTAGGTTGATGGAACTGCTGGGAGGACAGGTTAACCGCGATCGGCACCATCGGCCCACCAGCTTGATGCCATTCATACATTTGGCGACAAGCTTCATACAGCACCTGATTCCCCAGCTCCACAATCAAACCCGTTTCTTCAGCCAGCGAAATAAATGCATCGGGTGGCAATAACCCGCGCACCGGATGATTCCATCTTACCAATGCCTCTATGCCGATCATGTGGACATCACCTGTCCGAATCTGCGGCTGATAGTGCAGCACAAGTTCTTTGCGCTCCAGCGCTTTTCTCAGATCGGCTTCCAGTTCGATCCGTTCCTGTAGAACGGCGTACAATTCGGTTGAATAAAACTGATGGCCGTTTTTGCCGTTCTTCTTGACTTCATACATCGCTGTATCTGCATTCTTCAACAGCTGTACGACATCTTGACCATGGTCCGGGAAGATAGCAATTCCAATACTAGCCGTGACGTAAAATTCATTATCCTTCAAATAGTAAGGTTGTCCGATCTCCTGAATGATCTCATCGGCCAAATCAGCAGCATTCTCCACATCCGCATCCGGATAAAACAATACCGCGAATTCATCTCCTCCCATGCGCGCCAGCATCACCTGCCCACTATCCACGATTTGAAGAATCCGGCTGCTTACTTCCTGCAAGAAGAGATCACCGTAGATATGACCCAGTGAATCATTGATCATCTTGAACCGGTCAATGTCCATAACCATCACGGCGAAGGGTTGCTGATTCTGACTTCGGGCTTTTATCATCTCTGATAAGGTCTGATTGAACTGACGACGGTTAGGCAGACCTGTCAGTTCATCATGGAACGCGAGATGACGATGCTTCTCCTCAGCCCGCTTCTCTTCAGTAATATCGCGCAGAATAATGTAGTTGCCCACTACCTGCTCATCCACAAAGACAGGGGCCAGTACTACACTGACATGAATTCTGCCCTGACTGCCATGCCTCAGAACGGTCTCATAACGTATAGCTTCTCCATCAATCGTTCGCAGAAAGAACTCCTTCATACGCCCCTGCTCCTCTTCGACAACCAAAGGCAGGAGCGATGCTACGGGACTGCATCTGAATTCCTTTTCCCGAATGCCGGTTATCCGCGCGGCCGCAGGATTGATACCGATAATCTGCCGATGCAGGTCGATTGAAATGATGCCGTCCTGATTGTGCTCATAGAGCGACCTGTACCACTTCTCATTCTCCTGCTTCTCTAAGGCCTGTTTGGAAAAGAGTCTCGAGATGTACAACCCGATCAACGACAAGCCTAGCGTAAACAGAGTCCCGGCAGCGATGATATAGCCTAACTTTTTCTGGTCCAGGATCTGGCTTAGAGGCGCTAGCATTCGTTCCGTAGAGGTCCCTGGCTCAAAATGGGCTGCCAACATCCCGGTATAATGCATTCCAGCAATCGCCGCCCCCATGATCAAAGCACTGCCAATTTTCTTGATATAACCACTGCGTGTACCCTGCTGAACAAAATATAAGGATAGCCATAATGCAGTAATGGACGCCACAAACGCAATCAATATAGACAGAGCTACATAACCGATGTCATAAGAGATATTGACTTGCATGGCATACATGCCTATATAATGCATGGCTGAAATTCCGAATGCGAATAATGAGGCCCCCCCGAGCAATTGGCCCCTGGATAGCTTATGCCTGCTCAGAACTAACAAAGCCACAAACGATGCCACAATCCCCACTACTACTGAAAGAAGCACGACCAACAGGTCATAATACACAGGGAACGGTAGATTCATAGACATCATGCCGACAAAATGCATGGACCAAATCCCCATCCCCATCACAATGGAGCCGAAAAATTTCCACAGCCACCGCCTTCGTCCCTTAGTATTGTTTATCCGCCCAGCCAAGTCCAAGACATTGAATGAAGCGGCCACGGCAATCAGATAGGAAATGATCACCAGCATATAATCGTGCGAACTGTGAATATGATTCATCATTAGGCCTCTTTTTTCTTAATAATTACGAATATTATAAGTGATCGATTTGAAAGATTTCTGAAATTGTATCATGTCAAATAGACCCGCTTGCCCAGCAAGCGGATCTAGAGCTTGATGTATACACTATTTCGTGTCTGCACTTCCTGGACCTTCCTCTTTCCACGCCTCAAACCATCGCTGCACCTTCGGATGTGGCACCATATCCATATCTCTGCGCAGCATCCGAGCCAGCAATTCATATTGGTATTCAACCGAACGCCGCTCCCCCATTACGTTGTAGAGCTGCATCAATTCGAAGTAAATGCTCTCTTCATTCGGCAGCACCCGTTGGACTTTAAGATACAGGGCTACTGCTTCCTCATTCTGCTGTGTATCCATATAGTAACCTGCCAGCAGACGGATGTGCCGGACCCAGAGGACACGCAATCTTGTCCGCTCCATCTCAGCCCATTCAAAAGCATACTCACCGAAGTAGTCTCCCTTGTACAGCGAAGCAATCTGCAAGTGCGTAGCCAGTGTGAATTCATTCAGAGCAGGCGCCACGGCCAATTGTTTTTCCCAAGTCTCAATATCCACTACAGCGCCGTTCAGCTCAAGCATATATCCTTCCTCCAGATTGGAAATCTGGATATTGATATACTCAGCCTGCAACTGTTTGCGAATCTGATATATGGCCGTATAGAGCTGGGTTACACCGCGCTTCCACTCGACCCCCGGCCACAACCGCTCCAGCAGCACTTCCTTTCGAACAGGCTTACCTCTATTTTGAAGCAAAAAACAGAACAGCTCCTGGGCCCTGAATGTCTTCCAGCGCACAGCCGCCTTAGGCTGCCCGGCTTGTTCAAATTTCAAACAACCGAAGCAATGAATTTTAAATACCGGGTCTGTTGCAGGTACTGTACCGGTTGCGGCAGAGTTCAGCCGCGAAATCGTCTTGGCCAGTCGCTCGGTCTGGAGCGGCTTCAAGAGATAATCCAAAGAGTTCAGCTCAAAGGCTTTGACTGCATAATCATCGAAAACCGTGACAAAAACAATGTGTGTATTCGGAAGCTGCTGCAAAATATGCTCGGCCAGTTCAATTCCGCTCATCTCGGGCATCTCAATATCCAGAAAAACGACCTCAGGTTGTTCCTGGAGAATATGCTTTAATGCCTGTTTCGGGCTTCTGAACGTTCCGATAACCTCAATTTCACTTAAATGCTGCAGTTCCTCCGCCAAATGTGTCAGAGCAAGGGGTTCATCATCAATCAATATGGCTCTCATGGATACCCACCTTTTCGACCGGAAGTCGGATTTGAATTTCTGTGCCCTTATCAAGCTCGCTGTGGATGAGAAGACCGTATCCGAACAGCTGCTTGAGTCTACGATCGATGTTGCGGATGCCAATGCCTCCTTCTCTGGAGGCCGTGTCCAGTATATTCGCCACCGTTTCCGGGGTCATCCCTACCCCATCATCCTTGATGGAGATCCAAATGTACTCAGTGTCACCACTGACCACAATCCCGAGCGTCCCGCCCTCAGCCCGGCGCATGATTCCATGCCGCACTGCGTTCTCCACAAGCGGCTGAATCGTCAACGGTGGAATCCGGAATTGGGTGGAGGTGAGAAGCTCGATCTCGAAATTCAGCCAATCCTCAAAACGGACCTTTTCAATATGAAGATAGGATTGTACAAGCTTCAGCTCCCGTTCAAAAGGCGTCAGCGGCTGTGAACTGTCAAACCGGAAACTTTCCCGCAAATAATGACCCAATTCGGCCAACAACTGATTCATTTGCTCTGGTCTACGTTTACTCAGTGCAGCGATAGAATTTAGAGTATTGAACAGAAAATGCGGCTTGATCTGCGCCTGTAGGAAGCCCAGCTCCATCCGGATTCGTTCAGTCACCGAGCGTTTCATCTGCACAAGAGTGCGAACACGTACACGCAGCTCGGAAGCCTCAATCGGTTTTTTCAAAAAATCATTGGCCCCAGCCAGACCCGCTTCTATCGCTTGATCCGCATGTCCCGGGGAAGTCAGCAGGAGAATCGGCAGTTCGAACAAGGTATACTGCTCACGAATGGCGCGGCATATCCTTGCCCCCGAGGTGCCTGGCAATGTGCGGTTCACGATCACGAGATCTATCTTGGATAACTCGTGGATTCGATCCCTCAACTGCTCGGGTGTTCTGATTACGGTAATCTCATGCTGATCCTGAGCAAGGATAGCCTGAACAATTCTCAAATTCAGCACATCATCATCGATCACAAGAATGTTGCCTTCAGAGAAATCCATATCGCTATCCCGATTCTGCTTATGTACAGCCCAGGGGCTATCCATCAAAACGATGTCGTTCTTAGAATGAAGCTTAGGCAACCCTGAGACTAACGTATCAACTTCATGCCTCCCCACCGACGGAAACGTGACAATAAACGAGATTTCTCGTTCAAATTCCGTAACAACCCTTGACGTCCCCTGATGCAAATCAACGAGTCTTTTGATCAGGAACAGACCGAGTCCGTCATTGCTCTGCATGAATTTGGAATCCGCCACCTGGCTCCATATCTCCCTGACCAAGGATTGCTGTACAGTGGTGATGCCTTTGCCATACAGTTGAATGCGAATTTCAGTAAAATCCTCGTAGGAAATCCCATCAACGGTAATGGCGCCCTCCATCATAAGCTTGATTCCCTGCTGAAGAAATCCCGTCAAAATCTGATACAGCCGCTGCTCATCCGCAATCATCGGAGACATCGTCTTCTCAATACGATTGGTCATCATAATCGAATCGTTATAGATCATATAGCGGGTACGCTCAATAACCTCATCCATAACTGCGTACAAATCCACTGGACGAAGATGTAGTCTGATCTCCTGCTCCTGCAGGCGAGAGAAATCCAGCAGATCATCAACCAGCCGCCGCATCGTCCACCCTACTGATGTCACGAGCTGCAAATCTGCCCGTTGTTCTGGGGTCAGTCCCTCATCCGAATGCAATCTGGCGTCTGTGATACTAATGACCGCATTTAACGGTATCTTCATCTGTTCCGATACGCTCGCAGTGAATTCATTCTTTATCCGTTCCATCCGTTTGATCTCAGAGGTCAGCATTTTCAGCTTGTGATAAGCTACCAAAAATTGATGCATAAACATCAGTACGAAAAAGCTCGTGAACAGGAGAACCTGCAGGAAATACCAGAGGCCCATATGATTAAGTCCAACCTGCATCAGCATGTTAGAAAAACAATGCGCAGCAAATAGAAAAAACGATAAAAATTGATAAATACTATATCGGTCTCCATGCTTCATCGCGCGCAAAAGAACAATGAGCACATATCCAAACACAGCTGTCCCCTCCAAAATTAACACCGGAGTAAACCGGGTTAATATAGATAACGGAGAGCCCAGCATGAGGCCAATAAGGATGATATTAAAAACAATGATTCCACGCTTAACCCACTTACATGTCCGCATAGTCTCCTGCCTGCACACGAACATAAACATCCAAAAGGTGACGCTAAGCATAGACAGCCAATAAAGGATCACAATCAGGCGGAATGAAATTGCTGGCCAAATCGTAAATATCCATCTTGTCCCTTGGAACAAGGCAGGGAAAATCAGGCTTAGGAAAAACAGAGAAATATAGATCCAACCATTCTTCGGGGCTTGAAAGTGCATAAACCCAAAGAAAAAACTTAGAAAACCAAAGATAACAACTATGCCAAATTCCAAAGCGGCGTCACGCTGCCCCCCCTTGTACAGGGAATCCACCGTCCCGATCTGAATGGGTAGAACAATTCCCCCACTGGATGCAAAATCATAGTTAGCCACCTGTACATACAAATCAAGAATGCCACCCTTATATTCAGTACGTGATATGTATGGTTTGACTCCGGGCCTGTAGTCTTTGCTATCTGCAGATACACTGCCCTGTGAGCCAACCTCCCGTCCATCTATGAACAAACGGTGAGATGTGCGAATAAGTGGAACCCGAAAGCCAATCTCATTCGCTTCCTCTTTCAGTAGGACCTGCAGGCGATATGTTCCATATCCTAATGCGTTCTTGTGAAAAATAGGTTCGATGGCATTTCTCCAGTTGCCAGGCACCTGAATGAAACGCATTGTGGAGCCACTCGTCTCTTCCTCCGCTCCGGTTAGGAGTTGTTCAGGGTAGAACATCCACTCCCCCAGCAGAGCGGTGCTCCCACTGTTCATACTTTTTCCTGAGCGCAAATCCAGTACGCCCTGTCGGGCCTTGGGCTGACCTGTGGATTGGAGATAAGACAGGGCTGTCAGCCCAATAAACACCGCAACAACAATCACTATAAACCATATATATTTTGTACGACTCAATAGGCTAACCCCATCTAGTAAAATATGTTTATCGTATGTTTGCGTACTTATGAAGGTATCGTAACACAAATGAAGGGCCTGTTCATTAATAGGCTGAACCAAATACACTGCGACGGCTCTCAAAGCCCTGTCCAGATTAGGTTTATTACCAATAAATTAACTTCTATAACTTTATTGTAGTAGTCATCGACAATTATATTATTCACCTGGACGCAGCAAAAAGGCGCCCATGCGCATGAACCTGCGCAGGGCGCTTACTTGTTAATATAGGATTACAGCATTAGCAGGCTTAACCAAGATAAGCGTTCAGCATCCAGACATGCTTCTCTACACTGCTTCTGATGCCAATCAGCAGGTCCGCTGTAGGCTGGTCACCAAGTTCTTCCGCAGCGCTAATCGCTTCCTTGGTCTCTTCGGCGATGGAAGTAAAGTCCTTGACTAGCCCAGCTACCATATCATGAGCACTCTCGCCGCCACGTGCTTCTTTCAATCCGGAGAGGGCCAGGTATTGCTTCATCGTCGAGGCAGGTTGTCCACCAATGGACAACAAGCGTTCCGCCAATTCATCCACATATCCGCCAGCTTCATTGTAGAATTCCTCAAATTTCTCATGCAGGGTAAAAAACTGTGGTCCGCTCACATACCAATGATAATGATGCAGCTTCACTCCGAGCAATGTCCAGTTGGCGGTCTGACGGTTCAACGCAGCTTGCAGTTCCGTTTGATTCTTCAATTGTGTACTCATTAATAAAACCTCCCAAAATCATTTATTATATTTAGACTCGTTCTAAATCTATATTTAATTTAACACATCTTTAACACTTTTGCAATCTATTCTCCCAATCAGACCAAACGTAGCATAACTACCTGTCCAACGCATATTATTTGCGTCACACTAAAGAAAAATTCTTCCATTTTCAAAGTAAACTGGGAGAAAGCTACTTAGTAAGGTTGTCACTCTGGAGAAGGTTTAGACTTTCGGAAGCTATTGTCTCCAGATTTCTTTAACTTGTATCGCTTATTCACAGATAAATCCGGAGGGCTTACGCTTCCGATACGGTCCTGCCTGTGAACTGCTTTTTTGCGGTCACTATCGCTCCTTCAGTTCCAAACTTGATCTTTATTCCGTTCCCCTTATATTACAATTTTGTTCAGTCTATACCGTACGCTCCCCTGCCGCCCTTCTTGGACCACACCGGAAAAGGGCCCGCATCTCCTCCCGCTTGGCCTTCGGACTCAGCACATACACCGTATCTCCAGGTTGGATCGTCGTGCTGCCATGTGGAGTCACGATGTTCTTGTCACGGATAATCGCCGTAAACAGAATATCCTCCGGTAGCCCCATATCGGCGATCTGCTTGCCGGCAATCGGCATCAGCGGGTTGATCCCAATATGATTGAACTCGCAATCCGTTCTTCCTAAGGCCACCAGTTCCATAAGCGACGGCTGTGTGTTATCGTCCTGTCCGATCAGCTTTAACCGTGAGGCCAGCGGAGAAATCGTTGTCCCCTGGATGACCGCTGAGGTCAGCACAACGAAAAAGACGACATTGAAAAACTGACGGCCATGGTCAAGGCCAGCCAGCAGCGGATAGGTAGCGAGCACAATGGGGACAGCCCCGCGAAGACCCGCCCAGGAGATCAGCGTCTTCTCCCGCAAGGAGAACTTGGCGAACATCAGGCTAAGGAATACCCCGATGGGCCGGGCAACAAGCATCAGAATGACGGACAGCAGGAGACCCTGCCAGGCGATAGCCGACAAATCCTGCGGGAATACGAGCAACCCCAGCAGAATAAACATGGCGATCTGCATCATCCAGGCAAACCCGTGATTGAAATTCATAATGGTCCGGTGATACACCAGCTCGGAGTTGCCCAAGGTGAGACCCATGACATAAACAGCCAGCAGACCACTGCTATGCGTCAATGCCGCGACTCCATACGTAAGTACAGCGAAGCCGATGGCCAGCACCGGATAGAGCCCGGAGGAGTCCAGGTTAATCACATTGATGAGATAGATGGCCAGCCTACCGAGCAGAATCCCTAGCAGCAGACCCAGCCCCATTTCCCATATAAAAGAGAAGATCAGGCTCCACCACGCCCCACTCGGATGCTGAATCCAATCAATCAGTGTGACCGTCAGGAATACGGCCATGGGATCATTGCTGCCTGATTCTGCTTCCAGCGTAGAGGTTAGACGTTTGTCGATATTTTTGCCGCCAAGTACGGAAAAAACAGCGGCTGCATCCGTGGAACCTACAATGGCTCCGAACAGCAGGCTTTCCGGCCAGGGAACATCAAGGACAAATCTGGCAAATACGCCGACTACACCGGTAGTCACCAACACCCCAATTGTGGATAACGACAGGGCCGGCCAGATCACTGGCCGAATATCCTTCAGATTCGTCTGCATGCCGCCCTCGAACAGTATGACAACCAAGGCAAAAATACCGGCCACCTGCGTCAGTGACGCATTGTTGAAATAAATGAAATGGCTCAGGACCATTCCAGCGGCAATAAAAAGCACCAGCGCTGGCATGCCGAAGCGGGAGGAGAACTTGGTAGACAGCACCCCAACCAGCAGCAGCGCTGCCAGTAACATAATAACTTGATCCGCCAGATGACTCATCGTGATCTTCACACCCTTTCTATATCGGGGTAACGCCGCACGGCTGCGGCCGTATCCTTCCATTATTACCCGAATTCCCGTCTACCTAAGACACTTGGTAGTATGGACAAGACTGGATATTAAATCTCACTGTCCTTATACTTTAATTATTAAAATTGTTCCGACTACTTCATTTCATACCGGGGGGCAAACTATAAATGCAACTAAGATTAATCAGAAATAACGAGCTGGATCAAGCCGCTGCACTGGCAGACGACATTTTTCGAAATGAAGGTGACCTCTCCATGAAGCAGCTCTTCCCGGCGATTTTCCAGCC
Organism: Paenibacillus sp. MAHUQ-45; assembly: GCF_058133325.1. Lineage (NCBI taxonomy): Bacteria > Bacillati > Bacillota > Bacilli > Caryophanales > Paenibacillaceae > Paenibacillus > Paenibacillus sp. MAHUQ-45. Next base: position 43,963 of record NZ_JBYUPV010000009.1, on the reverse strand, counting down.
GGGAACCAGCCATTCTTATGGTGCTTTTACCAGTGACGGGACACTGGCGGCGTTTATGGGACTTGTCCCCTCTGTCATTCAGACCGAGGAAATCCTGCTGGAGGTCTTCTCCATCGGGGCGGTGTGCACTGCCCCGGCTTATCGGGGAGTCGGCTTGGCCGGACAGCTACTCAAGCTGTGCCAGGCCCATGCGGCCAGAGCGGGAGCGTCGTTGATCTTCGTGTCCGGCGACCGCTCGCTGTATGAACGGGCAGGCTGCGTACCCTTCGGCGCAGCCGTGCATGCCGAGTTGACCCAGAACTCGGCACAGGCCCTTGCCGCTGCGGCTGGAGACGCTTGGAGTCTGCGGCCGATGCAGCCGGGCGACCTGCTCGCGGTCAACCGGCTGCTCCTGTCCCGGCAGGCCGGACATGTCCACAGTCCGGCCGAGCTGGGTCTGCTGCTGGGGGCCGCGGCGTACGCGGGGGTGCTGGGCTTGCCCCAGCGCACCCTCGTCGCGGAACGTGACGGCAGCATTGAGGGCTTCGCCGCCGTTGCGGTGCAGCCAGCGGCGGGCGATGACGCCGGAGCCGGGCGGCCGGCGGCGGGCGATGACGCCGGGGCTGGGCAGCCAGCGGCGGGCGATGACGCCGGGGCTGGGCAGCCAGCGGCGGGCGATGGCGCCGGAGCTGGGCGGCCGGCGGCAGAGAGTGACGCGCCGAACCAGGGGACGGCGCTGGAATGGGCCGGGCGGCCGGAAGCGGTAGCTGCGCTACTGGCCAAGGCCGCCCTCTGCACCGGCACCAGCACGTTGCAGGTGCCGGTGCCATGGCAGGAGCGCAGCCTGCTGTCGCTGCTGCGCGATGCCCGCGCCGCCATGACGAGCGGCGCGAACAGCGGCACGGTCTGCATCGCTGACCGTGAGGCCTTGCTGCGGCAGACCGAGGCGTTCCGGACAAGCCGGAACATTGACCTCTCCGCCGCAACAGATGACCGTGAGCTGATCTCGCTGCTCTTCGATCCCGCCAGCCCGCTTGCCCCGGCCGGAACTCCGGAAGGGGACGCTACGCTGCCCCTGCCTTACATGGCCGGGCTGAACTTTATTTAATCCGGGACAAGGGTCGCCGACCCCATTGTCCCTTCAATCATTCCACCGTGCTAAATGCAGCACGGTGAGAAATGAATAAGCCTCCGACCCGCTTAATCTACGGGTGGAGGCTTTTTAATAATATATAAAACGCATTTAAAAACACAATGTCATTTCGGAAATAGACATCGGCATCTAAATAACACGCTCTGTTATCCTAAGATATAAAATGAGCCCTTGATTTACAAGAATTCCATTCCTTCAGGTGGCAATTACACCGACAAGACCGCTTTACTCCATAGGGCATGGGAATAGCGGGAATGATTCCTGTTATATTGATTAAATCCTCTTCTTTTTTAAGAACAACTGGAAAAACTCAGACTGTTGAGAAAGTAGTTGTTTTGAGAAAATCCATAATTAAACCCTTGATTAATGAACCTATCTCGAAATCAGGACTTGCTTCTTGTTCCATCTGGTAACGGACCCTAGAGACGCTATTTCCTAACACCTGACCATTCCAAAAAATAACGGACTCCATAGACGTTATGAGCAGAAATCCTGTGTAAAATCCACGGTTTGGAAGGAAATAGCGGCACCTGAGTCCGTTACATGTTCCAGAAGCTGCTTGATGTGCAAATAACGACGATAGGGTCCGTTAGCCCCCATGCATAAGTTTCAACCTTCTGAAGCAGTGGTTTTGGCAAGCACTGATGATGAATTTGAGCCTGATTTATAAGGCTATTTCTCGCCAACAATCGTAGAGAATGGTGTTTCTCGACAGTCTAAAAAACTCCCGTTAAATACCTTTTATCTATGCAATGACGGAGAAAAGAGGCTTTTTAACGGGAGAAATTCTCTTTGTTTATTACAAATAAGGTTAAATAAAATAATTAAAGGTATATTTCCCTGTTAATAAAGCCCCACTTATTCTCGAACGTAATCCCTCAAGTTACACCCTTGTATATCAAGAGTTTCCCCTATCCAGGATGTTAGACTTTTAAGTTCGTACTATATAGAATAATTTCACGTTGCTTTAATCTCTCGAATAAATCTGCAGCTCGTGAATCGACCAGTAATTGCCGCCGCTCCCTGTCTGCAAAATCTTCACATAGCGCGCCCGGGTCGGAGCAAAAGTAATAGTGGTTGCTTCCGTTCTGCCTTTCCCCGAAGCAATCCTGCTCCAGCCCACCCCATCTTCCGAGACATAGATTTCATAACCTCTAGGGTAATCATAGGCAGACAAGGTGTTGTCAAGATCCATCCTCTCAATCCTGTGAGCCTCGCCCAGATCCACCTGATAATACTCACCCGAGACTTGATGTTTGCCGGTGTCCCAGCGGGTTCGGCGATCGCCGTCAAAAGCGCTGCGTGGATTAGAAGTCTCGCCACTTGCGTTGGAGGAGGCCTGCCATCCACTACGATCCAGCGGCACCAATCCGGTAGCTGTGATCTGTACGGGTTCCGACATTACCGTGGAGCCGGTGGCACGTACCCTATAGGTATAGAGGGTACCCTCACGTAATTTAACATCCTTATACTGTGTGCTCTGAACACCGGAAGCGATGACCTGAAGCGCACCACCAGAGCCTTCGCCCCGCAGCACTTCATAGCTTGCACCCGGCGCTTCCAGCCAGTTCAGCTGAACGGCCGGGCCTTTGAGCGCAGCAGCCTTCAGTTTCTGTGGCGCTGACATTTTCACCTCGGCTGAGGGCTGTAAAATATATTGCACACCCTCCCCAGGCGCCAGTGTCTCCTTGAAGGACAGCACTGGAGAAGCTTGTTTCCCCGTTACATAACTACGTGCTTCTTCATAGGTATTTCCGTTGCCGAACCGCTCTCCCTCATAGACCTCCGCCTTCGGCATGGTTACATTCACGGACACCGTCTGCACCGTGTTCTCGAAATTCACCAGGTTCACCAGCACCTTGTTCGAGGTCGCTCCGCTGCCGGCAAGCGGGTCCAGTGTGGAAGTATCCACGGCACGGACATAGACAAGCTTGTCAGCCAGAGCTGCTTTATTCGTAACTTCATAGGTCAATGGAGCCCCATGGGTGGCATAGGCCAGACTCAGGCGACGCATGATGCTGACCCGGGAATCCTCATTATTTTTCGTATAATAAATCTCCGTCTTGGCGGGGTCATGCTCCTCAAGATTAAATCCGTATTTGAACAGGCTGAAATCCTTGAAAAACGCAGCATGCTGGATGAACATATCCGCATAACCGATATGCGCCCGCATAATCCGGTCGAATACGGCAGCCGTCCGCTCGGTTGCACCATACTGGTAGGCATCCACATGACTATCCGAGGTGCCAAATTCGGTGGTCAGCATTTTTTTGGCCAGACCGTCTGCAGCCCCACCAAAGGTTTTCAAATTTTCCGTAAAGCTGCCGCCGTTGCTGAAAATATAAGAATCTCCATAAGAATGTCCATTCGTCAGATCCGTTACTTGTTCCAGCTCCAGCCGCTGCTCGGGATCACGCTCCCACCCATCCGGGTCTCCGCACTCACGTACGCCCCCCTTCTGATTACCGCAGGAATTCTGCTGGTACTCCGGCCAATAGGCCCAGCCTGGGGCTACCGTCTTCAGATACGGCGCAATCTCTTTCCCCTTGGTATTCAGCCAATGGGCGACAGCCAGGTTAACAGCCTTGGAACGGTTGAACAGCCCCGGCTCGTTGTCGACTTCATAGTATTGAAAATACGGGCTATACTTGCGGAAATAATCCGTCAATTTCTTGGCCGCCTCATCAGATAGGGAACCATCGTCCTTCAGCTTGATGTCGCCGGTGTATAAATAGAGGGCAACTGCCTGCATGTTATAATCCTTGAGCACCTTGTAGTACTCTTCCATGTTGGAGCAGGACCGACCAACGTCGCTGGCGCAGCTGGCACGCATAATATTGCCGCTGTAGGCCACCCCGAGCCACTTCATAACATAAGGCAGATGCGCAACTGCACCCTCGTCAAAATAAAAATGCTTATTGTTCACCATCGTTCCGGTAAGGGTATAGCTGCCGTGAATCGGTTCTTTGATCGGCTCGTTTAGCGACTCCAGACTAAGATCATCCCAAGTCCACCAGTTGAACTTATCCTCGGCACTGGAAGAATACAGTCCTCGGGTCACCTGAAGCTTCAGCTCATTGCTCCCGACCTGCAGCTGCTCCTTCGGGATGTACAGTTCATAGGTTTTGCGAAAATTGTATTGATCTTCCGCTCCCGCGACACCGGCAATCTGGATAATACCCGATAACTCCCGATTGGAAAACACACTCATCTGCGGTACAGATTTATAGGCATCCAGGATACTGACGCGAAACAAGACCCCGTTCACCGGGATCTTGTCCAGTTGGTAGTTAATGCTAAGTTCAGGCTCTGTCGTCCCGTCCAGACCGGAAGGGATGCTTTTAAGCAACGTTGACTTCACTACGGGAGAAGCCACTTGAAACACCTTTTGGGCATCGGATGAACCGCTGACGGCAAATTCACGTGCTGAACCGTCATGCTGGCCAAATCTCCAGATTAAGGTACCGTGGGGAATAACAGGACCCGTATCATTGGCTGCGGTAAGCTTCGACATATCTACCTCCACTTCACCGCTGCGTGTACCGTCCTTTCCAAATACAGAGACAGACAATAGAAACAAGACTGTCAAGGCAGTAAATTTTAGTGTGGCAAGTAAAGGTTTGCGGGCTGATCTTATTATGCTCATTCCCTTGTCCTCGCTTTCTTAAGGTGATTTGCCCTGAAAGCTCTGCTTCCATTATGGTAAGAACAATGCATTCTGCGGTACAACGGCTTCTTTCAGGTGCGGTCCCGCCCACTTCAGAGAGATGCTGGCATCTCCGCGATTCTCATAATACTCCACCTTAATATCATATAAAGTATCTTTTCGCAGCTTCATGCTGCCGGTCCGATCCATTCCACTCCGGTTCTCCCAGCTGTCTATGATCAGCTTGCCGCCAACCCAAAGTCTGACTCCATCGTCTGCGGACACCGAGAAGGTGTAGTCTCCACTGGATGGTGGTTTGATTTTCCCTTTCCAGCGCACAGAAAAGGTATCGACGCCAATACCTGCCGCCGGAGAGCCCCCATGCCAATTAAAATCAATCAGACTGTCATGACGGATAAGCGCCGGTTTTCCCATCAACTCTGCGTTGTTAAAGTACTCTCCAGTCAGACCGTTTGTCGCAGTGATCGCCTCGGACACTGAGGCAACGCCTACCGTACGTATATAGTCACCTCTTGATACCGTATACGGACTACCCATAAAGCTTTGAATCTGCTGGGCACTGTTGTTTCCAGTCAGCATTTTGCCCCAGGTCATCATATATACCCAGCGGCTTTGGGTCTTGGCTAGAACCTCAGGGTCCGGCAGCTCGCCGCTTTCACCGATGCCGATCGGCTTGCTTCCAGCAAGCTCTAGCAGACCATCGTAGTAGGCTTGCTTATAGTCATTATTATAAATATCGGCCGCAAGCACATCGACGGTGTCGCTGCCTGGATAATACTCGCTGTAAGGGCCAGCAGTTGGACCCGGCGCGTTCGGATTCCATACCCACAATAGATTATCCAGCTTGTGGATATGGGTAAAGCGGTCGTAAACCAGATTCCATAGCGCGGCAAAATTGCTTTTGTCCCCCCACCAGAACCAGTCTCCATTCATTTCGTGATAAGGCCGCCAAAGAACGGGTACCCCGGCATCCCTCAATTTCCCCAGATACACAGCAATATCGTCTAGCTCTGCAATCAGGCTGTTGTATTGAGAAGTACCCGGGGTAACGTAGGCGTTGAACTGCTCTTGGCTTAGCTTCATGGAAACATTAGACCATATCGGGGAAGTTCCCGGCAGGTTCTGATGAAAGGTCATAGCGACAATGCCGCCCCCTTCATACCACTTGATGGCGCTGTCCACTACAGCCTGACGCTGCTTAGCAATCGTCTTCGGTGACTGATGGTTTAGAGCTCCTAATTCATAGCCATGCAGCAAAGCATATTTTCCACTGGCCGACTTCAGTTTATTATTGAATTCATCTGGGTTTTCCAGATAATCATGTTGCCCAGAGATGATTCCCTGTCCGCTAAGCTCCGTCAAATATTGCAGCAATCGGGAGGCCTCTGGCGAAGCCGAAGGATTAACCGGGTCTATTGCCGCTTTGTCCTTGGGATTATCCCAGGAGAGCAGGAGAGACAGTAGTAGAAGAACCGGAAACAAGGTCGTAAGCAGCCGATAATTACAGGATGGCTTCATGTGTCATCTTCCTTTCAGTAGTCAGGCTCCCGGTCCGGTAGAACCAAGCTGATCTCCGTCAAGGACAATTGTCTTCTTATCCCGGGAGCCTATAGTTCAGTAGCCCTGCCAAAGAGCAGGGCTACCGATCGGCTGAAAAGAATCTCATTGCTGTGATCCGTTAAATGCGTAAGGACTAGATAACGTAGTTCTCAGTTCCGTCCACGCTCGCGAACAATGCGCTGGTCGGAACGGCTTCCTTCACCTGACTAGGGCTTGCCCACATCAGGCGCACTCGGGCATCACCCAGATTCTCGTAATACTCCACTTTGATATCATACAGCTCCCCGGCATTCAGGGCGATGCTCCCCTGATGCTCAGTCCCGCTTTGATTATTCCAGCTGTCAATGATCGGCAGCCCGTTGATCCACACCCGAATGCCATCATCGGATTCAGTGTAGATCTGATAATTCTCGCTATACAGCGGTTTGATTTTCCCCGTCCAACGGATAGAGAAATTATCAACACCCAGCAAGGCTACATCCGGTGAACCCTGCCTCCAGTTATAATCAATCGCTGCATCATTCCGGGTAAGAACCGCCGTACCGGAAAGCTGCATATTGTTGAAGTATTCCCCCGTTAACCCATTCGCCATCGTATGCTTTCCCCCTGTTCCAGTATTCCCTGTTGGTGCAGCAGGAGGTTTCGGTGTGTTTGATGGCGTAACAGCGGGTACTGGAGGAGCCGGTGGTGGCGTAGGTGCCGGTACCGCTCCAGCCGCAAATTTGTCTCTGGTTACCGTGTAGCTGTTGTTCATAAAACCTTTAATATCATCAGTGTGGTTATTATCGTATAGCATTTTTCCCCAGGTCATCATAAAGGTCCATTTGCTCTGGGTCTCTCTCAGCTTGGCTACGTCTGGCATTTCCCCGTTCTCTCCGATACCGATCGGCTTCCCGGCCGCCAGCGCCAGCAGACTGTCGTAATGGCTTTGTTTATAATCGTTCTCATATATATCTGCAGCGAGAATGTCTACTTTATCCGCACCCGGATAGGTCAGAGCATACGGATCCGCCCAGGCATTCGGGGCATTCGGACTCCATACCCACAGCAGATTATTCAATTTATGAACGTTAACAAAACGGTCATACATAATATTCCAAAGTGCAGCGAAATTATTTTTCTTTCCCCACCAGAACCAATCTCCATTCATTTCATGGTACGGCCGCCATAATACAGGTACCCCTGCATCACGTAAGCTTTTCAAAGGTATCGCCACTTTATCCAGTTCGGCAATCAGGTTGTTGTACTGTACCGTCCCTGGTGTAACGTACTTATTGAATTCCGCTTGGCTGAGACTTCTGGAGACATTGGACCAATCATAGCTGGTTCCCGGTAGGCTCTGATGGAAGGTCATGGCGACTACTCCGCCGCTTTTGCTCCAACTGATGGCGCTGTTCACTACATTCTGACGATACCAGGCAACCTGGCTCTCATTCTGCCCGCTGATAGCGCCCATCTCGTAACCGTGCAGTGCGGCATATTTACCGCTGGTATCTTGCAGCTTGAGATTGAACTCATCGGGACTCTCCAGGTAGTCATGCTGCCCTGCAATAATTCCTTTACCGGATAAAGAGTACATGTAGTTAAGTAATTTTACAGCTTCGGGCGAGGCAGCGGGATTCACCGGAGTACCGGAGCCTGCAGCTCCTGCCATAGACGGAACGATTCCCACGCTCAGTGGAAGGGTCGTCAGAAACAGAGCAACGGACAGGAGTGCGCGCAACAAACGATACTTACGGTAAGCTTTCAACATACATCTCCCTTTCGGTAGCCAGGCTGCCATTCTTGCGAAAGGCCCTATAGCTTTGCGTCCCTATCTTTCGATAGGTTTGCCGTTTTCGTTATTGAAGGATCTATCCCTCTTACCGTAAATATCGACGCTATTTAATTATTTTTTAGTGCATTTATGAAAAAAATATCATTTTTGAGTCTTTATACCTGTTTTAAAAGCTTCGCATTTGGTTAAATAGATAGTTTGTTCTACTAAATTCCCCTACGCTCGAATCCGGTCCTAGGAAATAAACTGATGCAGCTCAATATCATCCCAATTCAGGGTGATACGGATATTATCTTCCTCTACCAGTTCAGAGCCTGTCTGCACTTCAATAAACTCCACGTCCGTTAAAGCCAGAATGGCATGCTTGGTGCCTTCCGGAATGCGAACCACATCGCCCGCCTTTACGTTATACATTTTCTCATTCAAAACAATGCTGGCTTCCCCGCTGATAATGGTCCAGACCTCACTGCGCTTGCGGTGCAACTGATAGCTGATATTCTTCCCTTGTGAGATGCAAATCCGTTTCGTCAGCACCTCATTGCCTTCTTCATATTTCACATAGTCAATGACACGATAATGACCCCAGCGACGTTCCTCGTACATTGGGCGCTGATCAAACGACTTCAGCACTTCTTTGATCCGTGGGCTTTCCGCTTTATGGGTTACGAGAATTCCGTCGGGACTGGCAGCGATAATTAGATCTTTTGCACCAATGACCGTAATCGGAATATCCAGTTCATTCACGAGGCAGGTGCCTTCGGAATCAGCCGTAACAACCCCTTTGCCGACATGATTGCTGCTCATCTCTTCCGTCAATGTATTCCACGTGCCCAGGTCCTTCCAGAATCCATCATACGGCTGCACAACAATCCGTTCTTCCTTCTCTACCACTTCGTAGTCAAAACTGATGGAGGACAGCAGTTTATACTGCTTCTGCAGTTCCTCATAGTTGAGAGGCAGCCCTTTACGCTGCAAAATATCCAGCAAATAGCCAAGACGGAAAGCAAACACACCACAGTTCCACAGCGCATTGCGACTGATCAGCTTCTCCGCCTGCACGCGATCCGGCTTCTCCTGAAAATGGCTTACCTGCATAAAGCCGCTCGCCGCAGGCTCATCGGAGGTCGGGATGATATATCCGTATTTCTCCGAAGCATGCTCAGGCACCACACCCATCAGCGCCAGATTAGCGCCGCTCTCCTCCATCGTATGTTCAAGCTGGGCTACCGTTTCAAAGAAAGCAGCCTCAACATAAGGGTCCACTGGCAAAATAGCCACCGTCTCGGCAGGCGACACGCCAGCCACGGTATATAAATAGGCTGCTGTCAGCGCAATAGCCGGGAAGGTATCGCGGCGCTCCGGCTCAACGATAATCGGCACATGGCCTCCCAATTGGCTCTGAATCATTTCTACCTGTCCACGGCCTGTAGCCAGATAAGACGAATCTGCGAGTCCAGTCTCTTCGAGCTGCCTCCACACCCGCTGCACCATCGATTCCGGCTCACCTTGCGGGCTTTCCAGTACCTTCAGAAATTGCTTCGAACGTGAATCATTGGACAATGGCCAGAGCCTCTTCCCTGAGCCGCCTGATAAAAGTACCAGTTTCATAAGTGAACCCTCCTCATTCATATGGTAAAACGTAGCCATCCCTTGCTTGCTATATATGCGATATAGAAGGCCAATTGGGCTTCTATAAAGTAATCCCGGTAAAACAGACTCCAGCACATCAATCACTTAAAGCGAGCCTGCATGATGAATCTCTCAACGCCAAGATCGGTCTAATCCTCCCTTCCTGTCACCTGTATTCCATAAGCGAATAAACAGGGGAAGTTCACAAGGAGTGTTAGGATAAACATATTGGCGGGTAAAATTAATAGATAGTGATGATTTGGACGTACTTGCTAGTGCTAATCGGATAAAGTGTCGTTTGGTCATACTTGCTAGTGCTAATTGGATAAAGTGTCATTCGGTCGTACCTACTAGCGTTATTCGGACAAAGTGTCATTTAGTCGTTCTGGCTAGGTCCATTCAAACATAGTTTTTCGCTATTAAAATTCAAACAGAAGAGCAGGCGTGGTTTTGGTGAAGTTAGGACTTTAGAGCACAACTCTGCCTGCCCCCTCCCTTCCTCCGTCTTTTTTACTGTGAAGAAAGGTTCCTTCAATTAAGTGCATTTTTGTATCTTGTATTCCTCTAAAATAGGCAAATAAGGGAATTAAGAGCATTTTTGTACCTTATTTTTTAAAAAATCACTCCAAAAGGGCTATTTCGGAATATTTAAGGTACAAAATTGCCTTTAATTACTTCTAACTCTTAGCTACAGAATATTTAGAGTACAAAAATGCCTTTAATTGCACTTCGGGAATGATAAGTATGAGCTCTCACTAGCGGTTCTCCTGTACATCAGCTAATCACGAACTGCCTCTAGCGGGTCTCCTGTACATCAGCTAATAACGAACTGCCTCTAGCGGGTCTCCTGTGCATCAGCTAATACGAGCCCTCACCAGTGTTTACCCTGCATCCGCCGATATGAGCGCATACTAGAGTTCCGCCCTATGCGTCAGCCTCATCGACTCTAGGACTGCACTAGCCTAGCTAGTGCAGTCACACAGTCTCGCCACTTTAGCATAGCTAGCGCAGCCCCCTGCCTTACCAAACCGGCCAAGCTGGCGTAGCTCCTTAGCTTATACCGCGCCAGCGACGCTTGGCGAGTAGCCGCTCAAGCCGCCCATCTGGGGACGGCCTACGGAGTGGTACTCCAGGCCGGTACCTTCGATTTGCTCCTTGGAGTAGACATTGCGGCCATCGATCAGGACCTGGCGGCGCATGCTTTCCGCCAGTCGATGCAGATCGATATCCTTGAACACACTCCAGTCTGTCAGGAGGCAGATTGCATCGCTACCTGTCGCTACTTCCTCCGGCAGTCCGCACCAGCGGAGCTGCGGATGATCGTACTGCTGCCGGAAGTTGTCGGCGGCAATCGGATCATACAGCTTCACGGTAGCCCCCTCGGCTACCAGTGCTTCCACGATCTCTCGCGCCGGAGCCTCGCGGACGTCATCGGTGTTAGGCTTAAAGGCCAGCCCCCACACGCCGATGACAGCCCCACGCAGGCTACCAAGCGATTCATGCAGCTTAGAGATGATCATGAACCGCTGCCCTTTGTTGACTTCGACAACGGATTCCAGCAGCTTGAATTCATAATCAACGTTGCCGGCGATTTGGATCAAGGCATTGGTATCCTTAGGGAAGCAGGAACCACCATAGCCGATACCAGCTTGCAGGAAGGAAGAGCCGATTCTGCGGTCCATACCCATGCCTTGCGCGACTTCAGTGACGTCGGCGCCCACTTTTTCGCAAATATTAGCGATCTCATTAATAAAGGAGATTTTCGTTGCCAGAAAAGCGTTGGATGCATATTTGATCATTTCCGCACTACGGATATCCGTCACGAAAATGTTATCCGTAAAGCCTTGGTGCAGCTCGCGCATAAGCGGCTCCAGCGCAGCATTATCCAGGCCGATAATGATCCGGTCCGGGTGCAGGGTATCCTGGATCGCCGAGCCCTCGCGCAGAAATTCAGGCGCAGACACAACATCGAACGGATGCCGCGTATGCGTAGAGATGATCTGACGGATTTTCTCGTTCGTTCCCACCGGTACAGTCGATTTGGTCATGATGATTTTATAGCCTTCCATCGCCTGACCAATCTCTGCGGCGGCCCCTTCGATATAACGAAGGTCGGCTTCCCCTCCTGGCAAGGAAGGTGTTCCTACAGCAAGGATGACAATATCGGAGCGGCGCACCGAATCCCGGAGATCTGCGGAGAAGGACAGTCTGCCCTCCTGCGTGTTCATCTCGATCAGCGCTTCGATGCCCGGCTCGTAGATCGGGGATTCCAGTTGGTTCAGCTTGCCTATTTTCTCCGCATCCTTATCCACGCAGATGACTTGATTTCCATTGAGTGCAAAGCAAACGCCAGACACGAGGCCTACATAACCGGTGCCGATTACTGCCAGCTTCATACAATCATCCTCCTTTTAGAAAATTGACATATGCCTGTTCCACATACTGCTTGAACCGGGTCATAAACGCCTGCTCATCGAATTTCTGGGCATGACCGATAATCCCGTCGATGTTCCAGGCATGGTCCTCCACCTCGCCTATGGCTTCCAGCAGATCCTCGACCTCTTGATGGCGGAAGAAAACGCCGTTGACATAAGGAACAATCGTATCCAGCGCTCCTCCAGCCTGATAGGCAATAACTGGTCTTCCCGCAGCATTCGCCTCCAGCGGCGTAATCCCGAAATCCTCTTCCCCAGGAAAAACGAACGCGCGGCACTGTGCCATCAGCCCGGTAACCTCTTCATCCGCGAGCCGTCCCAGGAAGGACACATTGTCCTTCGCCATGCCTTCCAGACGCTTGCGGTCCGGCCCGTCGCCAACAATATACAGCTTCAGTCCGTTCCGGTTGAAGGCTTCCACTGCCAAATCAATTCGCTTATAGGACACCAGCCGGGAGACGATCAGGTAATAATCTCCGATAGCATCCGAGCTTGAGAAGCGGGACGTATTGATCGGTGGAAAAATCACATCCGCTTCGCGGTGGTAATAATTCTGAATCCGTGTCTTTACAACGGAGGAATTGGCGACGAATTGATTTACATTTTTGGAGGTCCGCTGATCCCAGGTCTTGAGCTGTTCCATATACACCTTGAGCAGCTTCTTGAACAGATTGGAATTGGACTCCCGTTCCATGTAAGTATCGTAATCCCAGGCGAACCGCATAGGCGTGTGGCAGTAGCACAGGTGGAATGTCGCCTTCGGCACCTCAATGCTTTTCATAAAAGCACTGCTGGAGCTTACAACGATATCGAATTCACTGAAGTCCAAATCGCGAACAGCGATAGGATACAGCGGCAGCACATTTTTGAAATTGCTTTTCACGCCCGGGATTTTCTGCAGCCAGGAAGCTCGGATGTCGGCATCTTTGAGGTTATCAGTCAGACGGCTTCCATTAAAAACCGTGGTGTATATCGGAGCTTGCGGATACATCTGGTGGAACACCTCCACCACGCGTTCCGCTCCCCCCATCTGAATCAGGTAATCGTGCGCTATCGCAATTTTCATGTGAATCATCCTCAAAGTTTTATGGAGCATCATGATCAGAAAGTCAGCTCATCATCAAATTGTCAGCTTCATGGGTTCGCTCCGGTCAAAGCCGAAGATTGATCAGGGGTGTCAGGTGCCTGCGACTAGACCTTTGTAGTAATCTACAATATCCTTCACCGTGTTCTCGATCACAAAATGCTCCTTCACACGCTTCATGCCGTGTTCCGCCATCACTCGTCTTTCATCCGGATGATTCAGCATCCAGGTAATGGCCTCGGCCAGAACGACCGGATCTCCGGGCTGAATTAACAACCCCGTCTGACCTGGAACTACGATCTCCACCGGACCGCCTTCATTGGAGGCAATTACCGGCAGGCCTGCTGCCATGCCTTCGACAATAACTTGGCCGAATGGCTCAGGGGTCACCGAGGTGTGAATCAATAAATCCGCTTTGGCCATGAGGCCCTGAATATCCTCTACATGACCTAACAGGCTCACATTGGACAGCTTCTCGCGCTCGATGGTCGTAATCAGCTCATTCTTATATTCCGCTTCACCGAACAGCGCATCGCCCGCCAGCCAGAACTTCACCCGCTCGTCGTGTTTGAACGCCTTCGCAGCTTCTAGCACAATGTGCTGACCTTTCCAGTGCGCCAGCCGACCAACCAGCAGAACATTGAAATCCTTGACATCCTTGCGACCGATTCCGATCCCGCTGCCGATGGCTTTGGCAAAGGCCGAGTAGACCACCAGCGTCTTCTTCGATTTCGGCAACTCCAAAGCGCTGAGGGTGGAGTGAGAGTTCGCGATAACGCCGTTCGGGAGCAGACGTGACAGCAACCGGATGGCTTTGGCAACCACTGGCTTCAAATATGGAGTACCGATATGATCACGGATATGCCAGATCAGCGGGATTTTCGCCTTCTTGGCGGCGATGGCTCCATACAGTGCCGACTTCAGCGAATTGGTATGCACGCAGTCCACCTTCTCCTGCTTCAGGATCGGTGCCAGCTTGCGTCCATAAGTCAACAGACCCAGCGCGGCGGCCGGAGCACCCAGATTCACTGCATTGCGGCCCCTTGTACGAATGCTCTCATCGAGCGGAATTATCCGCACATCAATTCCCTTTTCCCGCAGCCGATCGGCCAAGGTTCCTTCTTCCGCCAGAATCACCAGCGGCTCAATCTGTCCACCGATATTCGTAAGGATGTTGAACAGCGCGACTTCACCACCGCTCCACTTGGCGGTATGGTCGATGTAAGCAACTTTTAGCATCCTGCTGCCACATCCTTTTCGATCGCTTGCTGGAAGATGGATTCAACCTCATCCGCCACATGCTCCCACGTGTATTTCTCTAGCGCATGTTCCCGGCACTCCTCCCGGCTCGGGAGCAGCTTGCGATTCCCCAGCATGTGGATGATGCCTTCCGCCATATGCTCACTGGACGGACTCTTGAACAGCAGCTCTGGCCGGAAGCCCTGCAGAATTTCCCGATTGCCGCCGATCGGGGTCGCCATGACCGGTAGTCCGGTGGCCAGCGCCTCGACGGTGATCAGACCGAAGCCCTCCAGCGCCTGCGAGGGCACCACGAACATATCGGCAGCTTGGTAATAGGCAGCCAGGTCCTGATCGGGAATATAGCCAAGCAGACGAACCTTGTTGTTCAGTCCATAGTCAGCTATTTTCTCTTCCAGCTCTCCGCGCAGCGGCCCCTTGCCGCCGATCAGCAGTATTGCGTTCGGAAAGCGCGCCGAGACCTGCTTCCAGGCATCCAGCAGCTGCAGCAGCCCCATCCGGTTCACCAGCCTGCGCACGGTAAGCACCGTAGTAGCACCCTCCGGCAGGTTCAGCGCCCGGCGGATCGCCAGCTTATTGGTCGGCGGATGGAATCGCTCCACATTGGCTGCTCCGGGGATGATGACGATTTTATGAAGCGGAACCCCGTGCAGTTCATGCAGAATGTCACGGAACGTCTCGCTCAGCACGATGAATTTATCTGCGAGCTTATAGGCTTTGCGTTCGATGGATTTGGCGAGTGTCGTTTTGACCCGGTGCTTGATGCCCCGGCCTTCGATCTTCATCTCTTCATTCCACGGACCGTGGAAGGTCATGATTACCGGAATGCCGCGTTTCTTCGCCTCAATTGCTGGACCGAGACCATAGGGTGCAAAATGGGAGTACAGCACATCCACTCTTCCGCTGCCGCTACCCATCAGTTCCGCTGCCTTGCGTTGGAATGCATCCCTACGCTTCCATATACTGTCCTTGGGATCACCGGCATTGTGAATAATGAGCTGACCCTCAACCTGCGGTGTTTCCTGACTGCATATCAGGGCATGCACCCGGTTGCGAGAGGAGAGCTGCTCACAGATGGATTTGAAGTACGTATTAAGTCCACCAGGCTGTAATGACGGCCAGCTAAGGCCTGTTGTCATAATGTTCAATCCGTCATTGTACGGCATAACTTCTCTCCCCCTTCTTATCTTTCTCTGCCTGGGTCTGAGCCTGAATCTGCGCCTGGACCTCGACCAGTGTTTGATTCTGTGCCAGCTCATTATGCTTTGCCAGCTTTTTTGCGTTCTTTAATTCGTAATGCTTGAAGGCAACCATGAATTCATACATCACCCAAAATACGGATACGGCGAAACCCGCCATTCCCTTCTTGAACAGTCCATGTATAAAATATTTCTGCAGAAAACGCGCCGGAGGTCTCAGCAGCAAATGGCTGATCCGAAACGGCTTGCCGCTGTCATGGGCGCTTTGCGCCTCAAGGTCGGTATACTTGTTGAACCGGGCCACATGGTCATTAATGCTGCGGAAGCCCTGATGCCACAAAGTTCCTTTTAAGCGGACGGTATCCTTCTCGGACACATCCGGCATTTCATGGACCAGGCTGTTGCGGATGCCATATTGTGTGCGATTGTATAGCCGCACCAAGCGCTCCCCGCGATCTAGCCATCGACCCAGGAAATCCCCGATGCGGTATAACGAATAGGCCACGCCGGGATCGGATAACCCGGGCTTGCGTTCAAGAATATCGGCAGCCAGTTCGTCGCTGACCACTTCATCGGTATCAATAAGAAAGACCCAGTCATGGACGGCGCGTTCCACTCCGAATTCTCTTTGCTTCGCGTATCCGGGCCATGGATTAACGAACACCCGGCAATTCAGGCTCTCGGCAAGCCCTACTGTTCCGTCTTTGCTGCCTCCGTCGATGACTACAACCTCGTCGGCAAAAAGTCTGCAGGACAGAATGGCCTTGGATATGCGAGTTTCGTCGTCCTGAGCGATAATGACAGCCGAAATCGGGTAACTGCCCGGTCTGCCAAGCACGCTTGTCACTGAATCCATGGGGGGGTTCCTCCTTCTATTACTTAAGTTCTCTTGCCCTTAACTTTGGGCATCCGCAGGTTTCTTGCGAATGTAGGAATTCATCGTCGTCTTCATCCAGCGGATATCCTGCCTATTAATCAGCAGCCGCGGAATCTTGACCTTCAGGCTGTAGCGGATATTCAGAATGATGAAGCCAAACCGCAATACAGCCGACGAAAGCATTGCCGCACCGGCACCGAACAATCCGAACCGCGGCACCAGGATGAACAGCAGGGGAATCACCAGCGCCAAACCTACGCCTTGAAGAATGGAAACGAATTTCGGTTTGCCCAGCGCCATGAACGCCTGTGCAAGAATCAGAATGCCACCGCTGAGCGTAACTTCCAACAGCAGCAAGCGGAACACGGTTAGCGCTGTATTGAAGTCCTTGCCGTACAATAGCGGAATCACGATCGGGGCTACAAGCATCAAGAACAGCGACGCCAAAAGGGTGAACGTTGTGCTGATGCGGAAGGCCCTGAATGTCAGCGCGATAGCTTCATCCTTGGACAGCTCGGATGCTTTGGGGAACAGCACGATCGTAATCGAGGTCGAGAAGAAATTAACCATTCTCGACAGGCTGACCGCCACCGCATACAACCCCAGATCTGCTGGTCGCAGCAGACCAGCAATGATAATTTGGTCAATATAGTACGAGAACTGACCCAGCAGATCGTTACCGTATGAACCCATCCCATAGGTGAACAATCGCTTGAAGTTCAGGTAAGCATCTCTCATCTTCACCTTGTAGGCACGAAGCAGCGAGATCGTAATAAAGATGTAGATCGGTACAGCCGGCAACAGATAAGCCGCTGCTGTAGTAAAGGGACTGATGGTATCCGTGAAGATCAGAATTCCGATCATCACCAGGGTGAGCAGTGGAACCAGATACCGCATCCAGTTGAAGCGCTTATAGTCGCCTCTGAACTGGAACGTCGCATTGTTGATCTGCGAGATCACAATCAGTGGACACAGAAGCATGGACCATTGTGCGAAATGGACTACTTCCGGGCTGAAGGATTTCAGCCAGTAGGGCAGCACCACAACACCAACCACTGTTGCAGCTGCGCCAAAACAAAGTCCGATCAGCAGTGACATTCGGTACAGGATGCCAGCATCTTCCGGGTTCTTCTTGGCATTGTAGATCAATGCCGATGGAATGCCGAAGCTCATGCTGAACGCGAGAAATTGCGACCAGTTCACCATCGCAGTCTGCTCCCCGCGGCCTGACGGGCCAAGATAGCGGGCGGTTAGTACACCCGTCAGCATGTTCAGCACCAGGATCAGAATGCTGACGAACATGGTTTTCACAGCAGCCGAGCTATTGTCATTGCTCTTGATGAACTGCCGGACGGAGGACCATATCGAGCTAGTCGGAAGTGATTTTGCGTTCAATTGCTGCTGCATGTGGTGCTCCCTTCTTTCTGCTCTCTATCATCTCTTTGCCGCTGAGGCCAAGGCCAATCAGCATCCAGATCAGGTATCCCTTGAGTCCTGGGAACCCGTTATCAGACATCAGCGAGGCGATGGCTCCCATCCAAGCCGCCAGGGACAGCCGGGCGTACGGTTGCAGGCTGTCCCTGCTGGCCACCCTGGCAATAATCTGCTTCAGTACCGCTCCTAGTGCCCAGAAGAAAAACAGTCCACCCAATGCACCAAAGGTCAGCAGCAAGGCAATAAAGCCGTTGTCCATGTTGCCGTACTCACCTAGCTCACCGCCATTGCCGATCTTCGTTCCTTGCCCTACACTGCCGATTCCCTGCCCTACCGGATTAGAAGCAACCATTGGAACCATACGCTGCCAGAGGTCAAGGCGCTCATTATAGGAATGGTCTTCCTGAACAGAGCCTAGGGTCTCCATCCGTGCCACCAGCCCTTCTGCACCGGGAAGCTTGGGAACAATCCAGAAGAGCGCTGCGGCGACGAAGATTAGCTGGAGCAAGGTCTTCCATTTCCCCTTGGAAGGAGAAGATGCAATGTAGACGAGTAGCATGACCAGCAGAACCAGCCAGGCTGCACGGACCAATGTCGTCAGTAGGCATACTACGACGAGCATGACGCCGACCCAGCGGAATGTTCCCTGCCAGCGTTTCTCCAGGATCATCGGCACCAGTGCGAAGACGAGAAAAGCTGCAGCCGGACCGGGAGAATTCAGTGTGGAGAAAACCCTGATTTCCAGCGGAACCGGAAACCCGATCGAGATCATCTCGGCGTGATTCATCCAGAAGGCATCCCATGGCGGAACTACCAAATACTGCACGATCCCGTAAATCGAGACCAGGACAGCTATATTCGCGTAGTCGTACAACAGTCGGTCGATGTCCTTAGCGGTGAAACGCATGACTGCAAAGTAAGGAATCAGCATCAGCGGGATCAGGTAGTTGGCCAGATCATAGACTGAACCCATACCGTTCTTCGCGAGTCCAATCAAGGTTCCGTAAATCAGCGCGGTTCCGAACAGGAGAATGATCCGTGCGGATGGCTTGCGAATCTTGTGAACCTCCCGCAATACCGGAATGGCCAGTGTCGCCCCTGTCAGCAGCGGGGCCAGACTTAGCAGGGATACGGAGTTATACACACCTTCCGACCAGTCAGAGATCCGCCGCAGCTCCGGGGCGACTGCCCAGATTAGCAGCGTGTAGGCTAATAGCAGACGTGGCTTCAACAGTGCCAGGAGGAAGGCCGGGAATAATATGCCCGCCAGAATCGCTCCCTGCAAGCTGCTGGTGGGACTCAGCTTGGCACTGGCAAAGCCAATGACCAGTGGAAGCACAAGGCAGATAGCAGCTAGTGCCCAGGTGTTCCCGGCCGTCTTTAAGGTCGCCAGTGAAGGCAGGATTAGGCTATTCTCATTCCGGCTCATCATGTTTGTCTCCCCCTGCCTCCCTTAACCTTACCTCGCTTCCGCAGCTCCTTAAGGAGCAGGACCAAAAACTGTGCATCATCGACCAGATATCTTTTCCACAGCCGCCTTGGCTCCTGGCTCAGACGCCAGAACCATTCAAGGCCCGTGCGCTGCATAAAGCTGGGTGCCCGTTTCACCGAACCGGAGAGAAAATCGAAGGTTGCACCCACACCGATCGAGATCGGTGCCTGATAAGAGGTGTAATGGCGATAGATCCACTTTTCCTGCTTGGGTGCGCCTACCCCGACGAACACAATATCCGGGCGGCTCTCGGTCAGCATTCTCACAATTCGCTCATTCTCTTCCTCGTTATGCTCAAAGCCATAGGAAGGAGAGTAAGAACCGACAATATTCATGCCAGGATAAGCCGCCTTCAGGTTACGGATCGCTTTCTCCGGCACACCTTCGGCAGAGCCGAGCAGGAACAGCCGGTATTTCCGCTGCTCAAAGGCATTGCCCAGCCGACTGAACAAATCTGCGCCCGACACCTTCTGCTTAAGCGGCTTGCCGAGCATTTTCGAAGCCCAGATAAGCGGCATTCCATCTGCTACCACCGCACCCGCCTCTGAGTACACATTCTGAAATTCCTTGTCCTTGCGCAGCTTGATCACATGATCGACATTGCAGGTCAGGATGTAGGATTGACTCCGTTCCTGGATCGTCTTGTCAATGTAATCGAGCAGATCCATGAAATCATAATTATCAAAATTGACATCGAACATATTTACTTGATTCATCGTATCACTTCTTTTTGTGGGGATCGGCCTACCGTGAAGATCGATACAGGCAGTTCAGGTACCAACAGAACGGGATAATGAATTGGACCGTCGACAGCGTGTTGTCGGAGAACGAATAGATCAGAAACGCTGCAATAAAAAACACATAGTACGGTTTGACCGGCGGTGCCAAAGCTCTGTAAACCAGAAGAAATACAGCCAATAAGGAGAGCATCAACAGGCTGACGCCGATATACCCGCCATCAAAATAAAACCGGATGTACTCGTTGTGAGGAACGACAAAGCCTTTGTACAAAGAACCGTCATTCGCCACTGTCACTGCTCCCAGTCCTCTTCCTGCCCAAGGGGAATCCTCCGCCTTGTTCAGAAAATAGGTCCAGGCCTCTGTCCGCCCTGACAGATCCACTCCTGTCTCCGTCGTCCGTTCAAAAGAACGCTTCTTGAGATTGTCGAGCTGCATATATACAGCGGCAAAGATCAGGAGGAACGAACAGAGCAGCGGAATCAGGTACAGGGTTTTCCCTTTCAAATATTGCTTCAGAATATCGTAGAAGTAGTAAAGGACCATAAGGCCCAGGGCCAGAATCGGCCCCCGTGTTCCTGTTCCGATCAGAATGAAGAAGTTCAGACCTAGCAGGGTGTAAAAGAACTTGGCACGCTGCGGACAGCGTTTGATCTCAATAAACGGGATGGCGACTCCCAGAAAGGCCAACATCGCCAGATGCGAAGGAATGTTGGCACCCTGCACCCGCACCGCTCCTGTGAATTCAACATCAAAGAAGGAATGTAGATGTGCAGCTTGCAGCAGCGCTCCGGCCAGCAAGCTGACCAGCGGCAGCAGGCAAATGATACGAATCTGCTGCTCGGCGACTTCCTTTTTCCAGTTGATCAATAGAAACACAAAGGGAAGCGACAGACCGATAAACGCCTTGACAGCGATGGATGAGGTCATCTGCGGCAACCAGATCGAGAACCCGAAGGTAATGAACACCAGTGCGAGTAAGGCCCATAAGGGCTGACTCAGCTTGAAGCGCAGACCATTCACCAGAATACACGGCACTAGCAAAGCCAGAATGGCCAGCTTGTAGAGCGACAGAATCTCTATCCCGAACAGGCTACCCTCATACAGAAAGTTGACAGAGATTGCTGTTGTCAGCAGTACAAAATAGCTGATCCATTCCGGACGCGCGATCGAGATTCCCAGCAGAATAATCAGCAGTACAACTGCGGCTGCAAGCACCGGCTGGTAGATTACCACTGTTCCCAAAAGCAGGGCGGAGATGAGATAGAGCATCCCATACGGCACAGCGCCTGCTTTGAAGCCCCATCCAAAATTAGTCATGTCCTTCCCCTCACCCCGCTGCGGATTCTCTCTTCCGATTCCAGATCATGTGCAGGGTTCCCCGGATGCTCTCCAGTCTGCACTTGTTCAAAAGTCGTCTTCCCCGGCCCCGGGAAAGAACCGAATCCACCATGATGTACAGCACTTTCGCGGCTGTTGTTCCCAGCAGAACCACCCGGTCCTTCAAGCTTTCGCTTTTCATCGCATTGGAAATGCCCTGGCTATAATAGCGTTTCAGAATCCAGTCCTCGGTCAAACGACTCTTCGGCACAAAATGGTCCACCGCCATGTCCGGATGGTACAGGATCTTATGCCTTTGACGCTGAATTTGCCCGAACAACCAGGTCTCCTCACCGGACAACAGGGATTCACCCTTGCGGCCCAGATCCAGTGGAAACAGACTGATATCAAAGACTGTCTTACGCATAGCCATATTGGCTCCGCAGGGATGCAGGCGGCCCGGATACTCCTTCATCCTGTTGCCGAGATCGACAATGGTGTAAGGTAGCTCGAACGGCTTGATTAGCCAGTCCGGCCGGTCTGTCTCGAAGATCGGAGCAATTTTACCTCCCATGGCCATTACTTCCGGCCGTTCCTCAAAGGTGGATACAATCGTTGTAATCCACGCCCGGCATGGAATAGCATCATCGTCCAGAAAAGCAATGAGGGAGGATTTGGAGGCCAGTATTCCTGTATTTCGAGCAGCTGACAACCCTTGCATCGGTTCGAAAATGTAGCGAATATCCATCTCTGTCCTGTAATCTTCGATAAACGTCCTGACCAGGGACGCCGTATCATCCTTTGAGCGGTTATCCACCACGATGATCTCTGCTTGCTCCAGATTCTCCAGCGGTACCAGAGAATGGAGGGTCTTGATCAGTAGAGCAGCCCGGTTATATGTGCAAATGATGATGGAAATCTTGGGAGCGACTCCGTGTTTACGCATCGGCATTCACCTAATTTCCACAAGATTAATAAGCGTCTTTGGACCCCAGTAGCATGAGGCCGGTCTTCAAGATAATTTTCAAATCCAGCATCGTGCTGCGGATATGAATATAAGTCAAATCAAGCTGCACCATCTCGTCGAAGCCGACACTGTTGCGGGCATTGACTTGCCAGTAACCTGTGCAGCCCGGTGTGACGGTAAGGCGCTGTTTGTCATATTCCGTATACTGCGCCACTTCTTCCGGGAGCGGCGGACGGGGACCTACCAGGCTCATATGGCCTAGCAGCACGTTCCACAGCTGCGGCAGTTCATCGATGCTCGTCTTGCGCAGGAATCTTCCTGTCCGTGTGATCCGCGGATCGTTCTTGATCTTGAACATCGCTCCGCTTACCTCGTTATAGGCCAGCAGTTTCTCCTTCAACTCCTCGGCGTTAGATACCATGGATCTGAATTTGTACATTGGAAACTGCTTTTCGTGCTTGCCTACACGGTACTGCCGGAAGAATACTTTCCCCTTGGGGTCTTCCAGCTTGATCATAGCAGCCACTACCAGGAACAGCGGCAGCAAGACGAGAAGGCCAAGGGCAGAACCGACGATATCGATCACCCGTTTCATAACCAGATAGGAATCGGAATCTTTCGCTTCCTCCTTGGCATGCAGCATGTAAAGTTTCGGCAGGACGTAGTCATAGTCTTCCGGCAGTTTTTGCATGCTCAACACTCCTCATGTTCAGAATTTTGTTAGCTCCGCCGGATCATTCCGGCGGGTTCGGCTTATCCTGTCAGGGTGGTCTGTCCGGCTTTGCTAAGCCATTCCGCCATGGCATCCATCACGGGGTAGCGCAGATCCTCGTTTTGTAGCGCGAATTCCAAGGTAGTCAATATATACCCAAGCCGTTCGCCAACATCATATCTTGTACCGTCGAAGTTATACGCGTACACGCGCTCACTCTGGTTCAGCTTCTGAATGGCATCCGTCAATTGAATCTCGCCACCAGCACCTGTTTCCTGCAGATCCAGGTACTTGAAAATCTTCGGTGTAAACACGTAACGACCCATAATCGCCAGATTAGAAGGGGCGGTGCCCAGCGGTGGCTTCTCTACAAAGTTGTTCACCCGATACAGCTGCCCATCCTGGAAATCAGGCTCGATAATCCCGTAGCGGCTCGTTAATTCTTCCGCAATTTCCTGCACGCCGATTACCGAATTCTGCGTCTCTTCATACTGGTCAATCAGTTGCTTCAAACATGGAGTTCTGCCAGTGACAATATCATCGCCTAGCATTACACCAAAGGGCTCGTCACCAATGAAACGTCTGGCACACCACACCGCATGGCCCAGGCCCTTCGGTTCCTTTTGGCGGATATAATGTATCTCCACCTTGGCAGAACGCTGAACCTCCTTCAGCAGCTCCAGCTTACCGTCCTCCAGCAGGCGGGACTCCAGTTCAAATGCATTGTCAAAATGATCTTCAATGGCTCTCTTCCCTTTACCGGTAACAATGATGATGTCCTCAATGCCGGAGGCAATGGCTTCCTCCACGATGTACTGAATCGTGGGCTTATTAATAATGGGAAGCATCTCCTTAGGCATGGCCTTCGTGGCAGGAAGAAAGCGCGTACCCAGACCTGCTGCAGGGATAATTACTTTTTTCACCTTTTTCATCGCACTCTACCTCCTAAAAGTTTGGATAGCCTGAATGTATCGTTATTTACTCTGGTTCATGGTAATACCGAGAATCTTGGAGCCAGTCTGCTCCAGCAGCGCCTTCAACTTGCGTAATGAATCACGCTTGGTCTTTCCATACTTGGCGACAAGGATCACTCCATCTGCCTGGGGTGCCAGAATGCGGGCGTCACTGTACGCAACGGCTGGGGGCGAATCTACCAGAATGAGATCATGACTGTCTTTTAGCACCTTCAGCAATGCGGCCAGCTTATCACTGCCCAACAGATCTGGTGGACTAACTACGGCGTACCCTGCCGGGATGACAGTAAGATTATCGAGCTTCCCCAGAACAGGAATCTCATCCGCTTCCTTCAGCCCATCGAGATAAGCCGCGAGCCCTTCGCCGCCGTCTACCCCGAATACGGTATGAAGTCCCGGATTTCGTAGATTACAGTCGACCACTGCCACTTTCTTGCCATCCTGCACAAAGGATACCGCGAGGTTCGACAGAATTGTTGTCTTGCCTTCGCCCCTCTCTGCCGAGGTAAAGAGCAGCACTTGGCCACCGTTTTGGTGCAGTAATCCAAGCTGTCGGATATAGGTGCGTAGTGAACGGAATGATTCCGAAATATGTGAAGAAGGATTAACGTCTGCAATCAAACTGCTATTTAGCGGCAGCATAGGTGCCCTCCCCTACTTTCTCATTGACGCCGACACCCTTGGTCAGATCGCGCTTGCGAATGGCCGGGATGCTGGCGATGACCGGAAGACCAATCTCAATCTCTGCTTCCTTCTCCGAGCGGAGCGTGCTGTTCAGCGTCTCCATAAGGAGAATGATGCCGAGCGCTGCCATGAGCGAAACGACAAAGCTGATGACAATATTCATCAGGAATCCTGCATTCGCTGCAATTGGCTTGTTGGCCGGATCAGCTGGTGTCAGAAGCGTCACATTATCCAGCTTCATCAGTGATGGCAGGCTGTGGATGAAGGTCTGCGACACAGCATTTACGATGCCGGCAGCTTTGGTGTAGTTCTCATCCTCCACACTGAGATTAATCACCTGGCTTTTGTCCGATGATTTGATCTCCAGCTTCTTTCTCAGCTTCTCTTGCGTCAGGCCGAATTCAGGATGGTCCGCCACAACCTCCTTCAGGATCGTTGGAGATTTGATGATCTCCTTGTAGCTCTCGATGAGATTGAGACTGAAGTTCAACTCGTTGAGATTGCTACCTGCGGGCACATTTGCAATGTTGTTAACAAGCAACTGTCCGGAGGCGGAGTAGACGGGTACAACGAAGTTCTTGCTAACGTAGAGTGTTGTGGCACAGGAGATCAATACAAATACCGTAATCAGCCATAACCTTTTCTTGATCAAGTGAATATAGTCCAGAATCGTCTTTTCCACAGTAACCCTCCTTCCGCATAAAATGCTTTGAAAGCATCCATGAAATTTTCAGTTAACTTACTTTTATTCTACCGATCACTTCTTGTCCCCACATGGGCCATATCTTTACTTTCCGCTTCACTTTCGGATAAGGTTGTATACACCTTTAGAGGGGGGAGTGGTATACTTTAGTGCCATATCGCTAAAATAAACCACTGTTCAGAAATTGTTCAGCTTATGATGCTACGCTTTGTAGGCATAAAAAAAACACGGACCCGGTGTCCGTGTTCTTCTAGCAATCCCGCCTGAAGCGGGATGCCTTAATCATATGACATTTCGAATTTCGTCAATCCAACCGCATTGGCAAACAGCGCCGCCTGTGTACGGTCGGCAACCTGCAGCTTCGCCAGGATTTGGCTGACGTGCTTCTTCACTGTAAATTCACTGATAAAGAGCCTTGAGGCAATCTCCCGGTTGCAGGCCCCCTGCCCAAGCTCAATCAGTACTTCCTTCTCCTTCGGCGTCAGCTCGTCGGTCGGGCTGCTGCTCGTCATCCGCATCTTGTCCTCCATCAGCCCGGGATCGTAATACTTCCTCCCCTTATGTACCAACTGGATGGCGAATAGCAATTCCTCCGGCAGTGCTTCCTTCAGCACATACCCGTCGACGAGCACCTCCTCTGCCTTAAGAAAGTCTTCCCTGCTTGCAGACGAGGTCAGTAAAATAAATTTGCTGGTAATCCCGCGAGTACGTGCCGCCTTAATCACATCCAGTCCCGACTCATCGGCCAGCTTCAGATCGATCAGCACAAGATCCGGCTGCGTCTCCTCAATCACGAGCAGCGCTTCTTGGCCATTTGTAGCCTCGCCTGCAAACTGCACATTAGGCTGCATCGAAATGACCGCTGCCAATCCTCTTCTCACCAAGGGGTGATCATCTACAATGACGATTTTCACTCAAACGACCTCCTGCCTAAAATTCATGCATTTTTCAGTTCCGCCACGCCGACAGGTATCAGGATCAATATTTTGGTACCTGTATTCCTACTGCTTGATAATTGAAAATCGCCGCCTAGCGACTGGGTTAGATACTGCATATTTTTCATGCCGAGTCCGCCAGTGCTCTCTTCGGATTCTGTAAATAGCAGAGCTGTATCGAATCCGATCCCATTATCAGAAATGGCCAATCTGATCCATTTGGGCTTCAGAGACAGTTCCACCTCCACTCGGCTTGCCGTCCCATGACGGATGGCATTGCCTGTAGCTTCCGAGATAATTCGGAACAACGCCTTATGGTAAGGGTAAGGAAGACTGAAGTCGTCCCCCGTTATTTTAAGTTCAATTTCCACATCATTCAACCTGGATAAGCTTTTTAGGTGCGAACGAACCATACCCAGCCAAGTAGGCCCACCGCTTTTCTTGGAACTGAGACTGTAGATGGTCATTCGCAGCTCCTTGGCCACCTTGGTGGCTGATTCATGAATCAGGTCTATCTGCTCCTCCAGTTGATAATCGGGCAGCTTCCTCCAGGTCTGCTTCAGAGAATGCGTCGCGTAGACGATGCCGAATAGGCTTTGCGACACACTGTCATGCATCTCGTCGGCAATTCGATTCTGTTCATTCGTGATAATTAGCCGGTTCTCGATGACGCCCAGTTCATGGCGCTCCAGAATGATTGCACTCAGCTCCGACAGGAACATCAGCTGCTGAATATACCATCTTCGCCCTTCCAGACCCTCCGCAAATTCCAGCTTCACGCCGATCATGCCTACAAATCGGGTACTCATGCGGACAGGCATCAGCAGAAAATCACCCAGTCCGGGCAGACTCTTGAATACAGGATCACGCTGCAGCCGCCACTCATGTTCATGCTTCTCTAGTTCTGAGAAGAGAAACAACTCATCCTCCTGATGCCACCCCGTCTGCCGACTCTCCGGCGCAGGCTCCCCGCTTTTTTTAGCAAACCAGAACAACGCCTTATCCAGCTTCGTCAGCTTCACCACATAGTCCGTAATCACCTGGCCAATATTCATAAAATCATGCTGGCTAGAAGTCTCAACGATATGGTATAGCGACTTGATTTGTTCGAGCGTTTCTTTGGTCCTAGCGTTGGCTTCCTCTCGCTGACGTTTGATTCGGGCTACCATTTGCATTACGATAAGCGTAAGTACTAGTGCCAGAAAGAGATTTCCGTTCTCAAGAACGGCTGATGCGAAAGACTTATTCGCAGAATTGAGAAAAAGGTAACAAAAAGCAATAACTATGCCGATATAACTAAGAAGCAGGCTCCAGCCAAAATATAAGGACAATGATCCTGCAGCAATGAGTACGGGATTAAGTACATAGAGCCTAAAAGGGCTATCATAGCCCCCGGTAAGTAAAGTAAGCAGAATAATCAGTGCCATCTCCGCGCTCACAGCCAGCATTAGAATCCGCGGTCTGTTTCGAAGCCTTCGGTAGCCCATCACGAAGCCTTGGGCCAAAATAAATAACAGAATGATGATAAGGGATTTGTATAATACGGAAGGCCCCGCCGGTTTAAAAAGAAACATCAATGACGTGAGCGACAATGAGAAGCATCGGTAAAAGGCAATCATTTTGTCTTCCGCAGTTGATTTAATATTCATTCCCACCACCCTGTTCCCCAGTTTTGTGGAAAATGCCAGCTATATTTGTGCTTTGTTAAAAGCATCATACATGAGAAAAATCACAATAACAAGTTGACAGCATTAATGTTAGCGTTTACATAACAAATAAATAACATGAAAACGCCCCTCTTTTCTGGTGGATAAGCTATTTATAGCTAAATATCGAAAAGAAAGCGAATTCAATGTGAAGAATATGTCAGATTCCCATCAGAAACAGCCCACCCACTTTGTGGATAGGCTGTTTTAAGCTTATTTTCAATCATTTCCCAAAAATATTACTTACCATCTGACTGTTATTCCGATGATTTGGAACAGCATCATACGAATTAGAGGAATCACATATACAAATCTGATAACGCTGTCCCTCCACAATATGATATCCCGTGGAAAGAATACGCAGTGATGATGCTCTGGTGTCTACACTATGGAGATTGTGACAACGGATGCAGTAAAATTCCCTCATGACCTTCATCTCCGCTAATAGTACGTAAGCACTAAAGTGAACTCACTTATATAAAACAAACAGTAACATTGTTCTATAAAAAAAGTCAACAATAAACTGCAATTTACGACAAAGCTCAGAGGAACAAACGGAATTAATGTCGTTTTATCAGACATTTTTACGACATAACAGTGGTGAAATGCCCATGTACTTTTTAAATAACCGGGAAAAATAAAACGGATCGCTATAATGCAGCAGCCCGGCTATCTCCTTCACCTGAAGTGAGGTATTGAGTAGCAGATGCTTCGCTTCGGCCATCTTCAGTCTGTGGATATATTCCTGCAGTGGATACCCACTGCTGCGGCGAACCAGGCGGCGCAACGTAGACATAGAGATGTGGTGCTTCGCGGCAATTTGGTTCAAGTCCATCGTGCCATAGACACAGAAATTTAGGTCCTCCCTGATCTGGGGCATAGGGTCAATCTGGGATGGCCGATTTTTTTCTTCTATTATATATGAACACTCCAAAAGCATCCGTTCGAGACCCAACGCTGCCCGATCGGCGTCCTCCGGCGCGCCCCCTTCCATCTGTCCAAGTACAGTTTCGAAAACCTCCTGCAGTCCCTTGACGCCCTCCGCCTGGAAGACAATACCTCCCGCAATAAGACCTGACTCCAGCCATTCGGCAATACGTGTCCCGCTAAAGTTGATATAGTATTCATCCCAACTCCCGCCCGGAGCGGGGCCGAAGTTGTAGGTACATCCCGGCCTAAAGAAAAACAGACTGCCTTCGCGTACCTGCTGCGCCTTGCCTCCGTTCTCCATATAAGTTCCGCTGCCGGAGACAATATACACAATCGCCCATAGCTCGAATACAACCTCTGAACGAAACAGCGTTCTTCCCGGCAAATGACCCACCTGCCCAACCCGAATAGGCTTCAGCTTCAACCGGGAAGCATCGACCTTGGGATCGATGATGACAATTGGGTAAGGGCTGATCGTATAATCCATGAGCTTGGGCATCGTATGCATTCCTTCCTTGGTTTTCTGGTGTTATCGTAAAAGGGAAGATGATCATATTCTACATGAATTAGAGGTGGCTATGCTATGACTGAATTTGTCTCCCTACAGCTTCTTCCCCATCCCAAGTCCCTGAACGTGTCCGAAGGGACCTATGTCCTTCCGGCCAACGGTCGAATCGTTATTACTGATCCCACACCAACCGGGATTCTGCCAGCTGCGCGTAAACTTCAGCTGTTGATTACACAATCCTTGAATTTCGAGTTGGCTTTGTCCATTGGCACCCGGTCGACGGTTCAACCGTCCTTCGTATTCAACTATGATCCTGCTCTCCCCCCACAGGCATATGAGATTCATTCCGGAGTAACTGGTGTCAATGTGACTTACAGCTCTCCGCAGGGAGCTTTCTATGCCGTAGCAACATTGAAACAAATTGTGAAGCAGACCGGAAGAAGCTTTCCGTTCCTTTCGATCCGGGATGAACCGGACTTTGGCGCACGGGGGCTCATGATTGATATCAGCCGGAACAAAATTCCGAAACTTGATACCCTGTTCAAGATCGTGGATCTGATGGCAGATCTGAAGCTTAATGAATTGCAGCTATATATAGAAGGCGCGCCTTATGCCTACGAGTCTTTCCCTCAGGTCTGGGAGCTGGAAACTCCAATCAGTGGCGAAGAAATTCTCCAGTTGGATGCCTACTGCAAGGAGCGTTATATCGAGCTTGTGCCTAATCAGAACAGCTTCGGGCATATGGAGGGTTGGCTGACTCGGCCGGAGTTCAATCACCTGGCTGAGATCCCGGAAGGCTTCTCACTACCTGAGAGCATGTACTACAGTGAATTTTATCCAAATGGATTGCCTATGCATCCTGGAACCTTCAATACGGAAGACCCTGAAGTATTAGAGCTGCTGGAGAAAATGTACGACGATCTGCTCCCCTACTTCAGCTCATCCAAATTCAATGTAGGCTGCGACGAAACCTACGAGCTCGGGCTTGGCAAAAGCAAGGCTTTGGCGGAGGAGCAAGGCAAGGGGACGTTGTACCTCTCTTTCCTGCAAAAGATTCAGGAACTGGTGGAAGCCCGCGGCAAAACCATGCAGTTCTGGGGTGATATTATTATTCAGCATCCCGAATTAATCCCACATCTGCCGAAGAATATCATCGCTATGGAATGGGGCTACAGTGCGGAGCATCCATTTGAAGCAGATACACTGAAATTCCGGGAGGCAGGCATTCCCTTCTATGTCTGTCCAGGAACAAGCTCCTGGAACTCTCTCACCGGGCGTACCGACAACATGCTGGCGAACTTGCGTAATGCCGCTGTTCACGGCAAAGCCAATGGCGCTATCGGCTATCTCATTACAGATTGGGGCGATCATGGACATTGGCAGCAGCTTCCGGTCAGCTATGCTGGATTTGTCTACGGTGCAGCAGTTGCCTGGAGTGTTGACGATAATCTGGAAGCACATGTTGCGGAATATCTGAATCAATTCCTCTTTGCGGACCAATCCGCAAGTATTGGACAGCTCCTGCTAGATCTCGGCAACTACTATACGCTGGAAGCAACCTATCACGGCAATGATTCTGAATTGTCCATGCTGCTGCGCAGCGATTTGGAAAATCTACGGATTATCGGGAAGCTTACTGCTAAGCATTTCGACAAGCTGGAAAGCTATGCTGGAGAGCTCACAGCACGGATCGAAGGACTGGCGCTCCAGTCCGAGGATGCTGAGCTCGTGCTGCGGGAGCTGCGCAGCGGGGTACACTTCATAAGCCATGCGGTGCAGCTCGGTAGACTGAAGCTCCAGCTGGCAGCGGGCCGGGATCAAGTGGACCGCGGCCTGCTCGCCGCGCAGATCCATGATCTGGATCTGCTGCTCCACGAGTACCGGTTGCTCTGGACGGAGCGCAACCGGCCGGGCGGCTTGGCGCTAAGCACCGCCAAGCTGGTCCGCCTGCGCGGCCAGTACGCAGCGCTGGCCGCAGACCTTGCGGAGACGGCACAAGTGTAGCCGTGCCGCATGCCACAAGCTGTGCCTGAAGCTTCGGCACAGCCATACAAAAAAGCAGGCCAGCCTCCCGTGTTCGGAGGCTGGCCTGCTTGTGCAGCTGCAAAGCTATCTTGCTGCGCAGATGCGCTTTTGTACCGCTGCACAGCACCATCTGCCTCTACTTTCAGCAGATGCGCTTTCGTTCCGCTACACAGCGCCATCTGCCTCTACTTTCAGCAGATGCGCTTTCGTTCCGCTACACAGCGCCATCTGCTTCTACTTTCAGCAGATGCGCTTTCGTTCCACTGCATAGCGCCATCTGCCTCAGCTTTCAGCAGATAGCTTGCTTCATAGACTGCCGCAGCGCACGGCAGTCAAACTGCAGCTCAGCCTTACAATGCCCAAGGCTGAGTTACAGAGGTCACAGCTGTGCCCGTGGCGACAGCCTGATCCAGCAGCAGGGACAAGTAATGATCCTGGCTGCCTTCGGCCAGGCTGTAGAAGGACGGGCCGCCCCGCACATAGTCGGCCATCCGGGCTAGGCTCTCCGCAATCGCGATCTCATCATCCGTGAGCCGGGCCGGGATAAAGGAATTGCGGTACAGCCATTCTCCGTCTGCCGCAATTCCTTTAAGATAAAAGCCTTCCAGGTTCCCGTTATGTCCGGCATCGATGCGGCGCAAATTGGTATATAGCGGGTTGTCAAAGCTCTCCAGCCAAGCAACTTCATGATTGACGATCTCCCCGCGGTCACCACGTACAAGCATCCGGTTACTGCGGATCCAGGAGAAATATTGCTCGCCTGTGAAATCGAACACGCCCAGCTTGTTCCCGAAATCGAAGAAGGCGATCTTCTGGTCCGCTTCCACCGTCTCTTCCGCTGCCGGAGGGCCGCTACGTTGCGGTCCGTTGATAATCGGAGAACGGAATTCCCGGCCGCTGATGGTGACATTCTGAAAATCTATGCCCAGCAGCTGCCGCATCAGACTAATGCCATGATACCCATGTGCGGCAGAGACCTGAGCCTGACTGATCTCCCCAAGCCGGCCGGAGCGGGCCAGTGCAATTCTGGCTGCATGCATCGGCTGGAACAGATATTGCTCCGCAACCTGGATTTTGGCCGCAGCCCCGCCTACCATCTCCCAAAGTTCGATCAATCCTTCCAGATCTGTCGCAGGCGGTGTTTCCGTTAGCACAGGAATCTGTGCCGCAGCAAGTCTTCCTATAAATGACGGAGCAACCTCCCGGCTCAGAGAAACTACCGCGAAGGAATATCCTCCTGCCGCGATGAACTGCTCTAAATCTGTATATACAGTAACACCCCAATCCTTGCTCAAAGCCTCAGCCTTATCCTGATTACGGACATACATGGCTCCGACCGAGAAATGTTCCGGTAGCGCTTTCGCAATTCTTAAAAAAAACTCAGCTCGCCAGCCGCCGCCAACCAATCCAAATACAACCTTATCCATGTTCCCCACCTCTTCCTTTATTCTCTGTTCCGTTACGCCGCTGCATGAGATATTCCCAGCGCAGCTCTTCGTATTGATTTTCAAGCATTACCCTTTCCTTGCGCTCCACTGCTTCACGCTTTTCGGCCTCTTCCCCACCCTCATCATCTTCTTCAATCCTCCAGAGATCGGTGAAGAGATAATCCCGAATCTCTACAATTTTACCGTCCTGGCGGCCTCCCCTCCAGAACAATCCTGCGGAGGAACGCCATAGGGTTCGTCCATCGGGTGTCATGGCTTTCTGGCCAATCCGGATATTCATTAGCATTTGCCCGAAAGTATACCATTCCATGGTCCTAGTGTCTCCTAAATTAAGATTGAAATCACCATAACAGAAAGCTATAATCAGGACAAACGTCCCATTTTATTACATAATATTTAAATTTATTACAGGGGGTGTGCCTATGGACTGGCTTTATGCTTATGAAGATGAGCTTCGCATGGTATTTGAGGACAGCAAGCGTACCATCTCTGCATTTCCAGAGCCGCTACAAGGACAGGGCATGTCCTACCTTGACCATTTTAACGTATTTACTGCCGGGAGTCACAAGAACTATATCTGTTATCTACTGCCCTTCTGGCTGCGGGATGGCTACGGTCTACCAGTAGAGGTTACCCGCCAGATGTCACGGGGCAATGTGTTCCTCATGCTCTACTTTTTTATTCAGGATGACCTGATGGACAGTCATGAATTCTCCGCTCGTTTGAATTTGCCGCTAGCCAATTTATTCTATGTGGAATTCCTCAACATTTACCGACACCTTTTCCCAACAGATTCCCCTTTCTGGTCGTTTTTTAGCCGCTATATTTCCGAATGGGCCGACAGTGTCAGCAATGAACGCACAGGTGATTACTTCAACAACAATCGGGTAAAAATCTCCCATAAAGCCAGTCCGCTCAAGCTCTCCAGCACCGCCGCCCTGCTTCTGACCGGTCATGATGAGATCGTGCCTGCATCCGAGGCGATGATCGATGATGTATTGTTCACCCTGCAAATGCTGGATGACTACGAGGATTGGGAAGAAGATTGGACAACTGGCAGCTATAACTGCCTGCTCGCCCTCGCGCATAGGCACCGATCAGATGCACAGAACGAGCTCACCCTCGGGGAGGTCAGGAACTTCATTTTTACGACAGGGGGAATGGAGATCTTCGCTAATATCGCAAGGGCTACCGACGACAGACTTTCAGCCTATGCGCTGAATGCTCCTCATCTTTATGCCTTTCATCAATTGTTATCTGAAAGTTTAGACCAGATTTCTGCCGCAATCGAGGAGGAAAAACGCCTTTTGCAGGGCGGAGGACTCTCATACTGGATCTCCAAAAATATGACAGATATGCATAAATAGTCATAGAATTAGAGTAGGCCCTATGCTATACTGGTGAGGAAAATATAACCATTTTGGGAAGGGTGATTATTTTGTCAGAAGCTATTCTTAGAAGTCAAGTGATTCAAAAGGCATGGGAAGATCCGGGTTTCAAACAAAGACTGCTTAGCGATCCAAAATCAGCTATCCAAGAAGCTCTCGGCATCATCATCCCTGACAGCGTTACTTTAAAGGCAGTAGAGGAAGATTCCAATGAATTTTATCTGGTCATTCCTCCAAATCCGGCTTCCGGTGCCTTAAAGACCGACGTTAAACCACTTGGTTCCTGGTAATTCACCAAGATCAACTTCATAAGGAGTGGGAAGCATCCGGACGTTCTGCCAGCGGCAGTGTCGTAATGGATACGGTTCCCGCTCCTTTTTTGCTAGAGAACACAATGTCCCCCTGCATGGCCTCAATAATACGAAAGGTTACCATCAGCCCAAGTCCAGTTCCCTTCGTCTTGTTAGAGAAATACGGCTCTCCCAACCGGCTCAGCACCTCAGACTCCATTCCCTCCCCATTGTCCTTTATATGAATGTGCACCTGGTTTCCTTCTCCGTATGCCATGATCTCGATGTGACCATCTTCACCCATAGCCTCGATACTGTTCTTGATAATATTGATAAAGGCCTGCTTGAATTTAGAGGAATTCCCCTTCACCCACAGCTCACCATCGACGTTCAGATCCATCTTCCCGTTACTCAAATGGCATAGAGGCAGCATGATGCTCTCGATATGTTGAAATTCCTCGTTCAGATTCAGTACGCTGACCTGTTCGAATTCCGGCTTTGCAAAGGTCAGAAAATCAGTAATGATATTGGAGGCCCGGTCCAGCTCACTGATAGCCATCGTCAAATATTTCTTCTCGGACCCGTGCGATTTCCCGTTAAGTAGCTGGAGAAATCCTCTTGTTACCTGAAGTGGATTGCGCACCTCATGTGCCACAGAAGCTGCCAGCTCACTGATGATTCCCAGTTTCTCCGAACGCTGCAGCTCATTGTTGAACAACTCTAGCTCCTGCGAATATTTGATTACCATTTGGTGATTCAGCATCAGCCGATAACCCAGAATGACAATCAGAGACAGAATAAATACGACTAACGCCCACTTCCAATAAACTAAGTCATAGTCTCCCCTTTGGACATAATACCAGATCAGTTCAACTACCCCGGTAAGCGCCGCTGTACCGAAACCAATGGCAAAAATAATAGCTTCTTTATTACCCTTGGCCGAATAGATGATGACACAGGCAATGAGCAGGATAAACTGAGTAATGAGAATAAGTCCAACAATATCTGTGGAGATAAAATAATAGAACTTCACAAAGCGATTCCCGGATAGCTCATTGATCACAAGCCAAGCCAGGCAGAATAGAGAGTAGACGACCTGAAATTTGCGAAACCGCCGGATTATAGCATACTTGCCACTTCCGAAGATTCTCTCAAACAGGAAGGTCAGCGAAGGAAGCAGTGATAGGAGAGCCACATCCAGCATAATGATACTTACATTACCGAGATAGCTGTAAAAGGTATAGATAAACGGAGAATAGGTAATAGATAGCACACCTGTGGAGGAAATTACGATGGCCAGGGCCACGATCGTTGAGAAATACGTCCGGTTCAGATAAAACGCACATACAAATAGAACCATTGCTACAAAAATAAAAGCGCTGCCCAAAATAACATCCAGCAGTCCGTTCTTGACATAATTGTCGATCAGTTCGCTGTGTTCAGCAATGATCACTTTATTCTTGATGCCAATTCGGTCCTGCAGCGTCTCCGTCCATATATATAACATCTTCCCGCTGTCTCCACTGCTTAGCGGTAGTAGCAACGAATAGTTGTCCTTGATAAACGAGCGGTCTCCTTCAAAAATAAGCCGGTTATCCACGAACACCTTGACATGCAATGCATACAGAGTGTCAATGTAGATCGCAGGCGAGGTAAAATGCAGCTCCGGGATGATCATACGGCTCCAGGCAACGGAAGTACCCGGCGGCTTCTCCATCCTGTTTTGACTACCATCCACGGTTTTCCAGTGTTGGCTATCTGTGATTTCCGAAGGTACTTCTGTCCCTGGGTTTGGTGCACCCGCTCCACTTTCCCATTTCATCTGCCACTTGGTAATCTCATACGGTGCTCCAGAATTTGCCGCAGATGCCAGCAGAGAACTGCTGATCATCAGAAGCAGGCAAAGTGCTGCTGTTATATGAAGACTTTTCACAAAGACTCGCATTCAAGCACCTCGCGGGAAATAATGAGAAACTCATTTTTGTTCTTATTTCTATTTCGCGTAAGCGGCCGCCCAATCCTTTAAATATGGAATAAAAAAATACAATTATTCCGGTCCGGCCGCTGGAAATTTAATAATCACTTCTGTGCCCTCGCCCTTCTTGCTCTTGAATTCCAGAGTTCCCTGCATCGCCTCAACAATACGGAACGTTACCATAAGCCCAAGTCCCGTCCCCTTGGTCTTGTTAGAGTAGTATGGCTCGCCCAGGCGGGTCAGTTCATTGACCTTCATCCCTTCCCCATTATCCTTCACACTGATCAAGATTTGATTTCCTGATCTCCAAGCCGTGATGACAATCATTCCGTTCTCGCGCAAAGCTTCAATGCTGTTCTTGATGATATTGATAAAGGCTTGCTTGAATTTAGAAGAACTACCCAGCACAGGGAGACAAGGCTCCAGCTTCAGCTCAATTTCCCCTCCCTGCATGTGGGCGAGTGGAAGCAGAATACCCGACACATGCCTGAGCTCAGCGGAAACATCAAGCTGGACTACCGTCTCCATGCTCGGCTTCGCGAAAGTGAGGAAATCCGTAATAATCAGCGAGGCACGGTCCAGCTCTGCCACCGCCATTTGCAGATATTCTTTCTCTTTCTTACCGGAGCGTTCCCCTAGAATCTGCAGGAAGCCTCTGGTCACCTGCAGCGGGTTACGCACCTCATGTGCCACCGATGCAGCCAATTCGCTAATAATCTCCATTTTCTCGGAACGCTGTAAATCGTTGTTGAATTTCTCCAGCTCACGTGAATACTCCACCGCTTGCTCATGGTTTCTGGCGAACCCTCTGCCCAGAATCACGATCAGCGAGATGATGAATACCACTAGCCCCCATTTCCACCAGTAGAAATGATATCTCTCATTCGTGGCAAAGAATATGAGCAGCTCTGTCAATGAAAGCAGGGCAAAGACGGCGAACCCTGTAGTGAAAATGATGGCATCCGAATTGCCGCGATACGCATAAATCACCGCCAGGGTCAGTAAAAAGACAAACTGAACAATCATCAGGATTCCGACAACACTAACCGTCATGAACCGATAGATCCCATCCAAGCGAAAAGATGTGGCTGCATTCAATATCCAAAGTGACAGACTGAACAAAGAGTACCCGATCTGAAATTTCCGGAAGGGAACAATGAATCTGTTCTGGTTGCCCTCGAATATCCGCTCAAAGTAGAGTGTAAATGTCGGAAGCAGCGTAAATAAAGCCAGATCAAACAACAGCTCTGTCAGCCGACTCTGGCTGCCAAGCACAGTTGGCAAGAGTGGTGAATACACCACAACTAGAATTCCGCAGGATAAAATAATCAGCACGAGCAAAAAAGCGCTGGAGAAAGGCTCCTTCTTGAGAAACAGAGCACACACGATCAAAACGGACGCGATGAAGATAAGCGCCGTACCAACGACAATATCCATAAAGTCCTGTTTGACATAGTAATCCAGCAGTTTTCCATAGTTGCCGACCAGAATATGGCCCTCAATTCCGAGCCCTTTGCTGCCCCCTCCACTGCTCCACAAATATAGCTGCCCACCGGAGGTTTCTCCACTCAGGGGAATCAGAATTTTGTTCCCGCTAAAGTTATTTTTTCCTTGCAATTCATAGACAAGTTTATTATCGAGGAAAGCCTTAATTTCCTCTCCGAACACTTTATCAATTAGTAGTGCTGAATTCTCCGTCAGCTGTGGGACGGTCACCCGTAACCATGCCGCATGGATTCCCTCCGGGGCCGTTGGCCTTGGCGTTTGTTCGATAACTTCTATCCATTCATCGCCCCTGGATGCCGCTGCTTTCATAGCATCAGGTGCAGTTGTATTCTCCCATTTCAGTTCCCAACTAGGCAAAGCTTTGCCTGATGGGCTACCCCATTCCAGGGCGATCCCGATAGGAACGATGGCCGTAATCAGCAACAGCACAAGAACCACCGCCGCTGTCTTTTGTAGTGACAACTTCATCTCGGCACCTCTGTAAGTCGATAGTTGTATGTATAGCTCGTATTCTTCTTAATTTCGACAGCCTTCGAGCTATCCCTCCCTCTGCCTGCAAATAACCTCGAAATTAAACGATTTTACCCCTAATCCGGTTAATCGTAGGCCAGAATGAATATATTATGGATGGAGCTGTCCACCTGTCGGATCACGATTCACACCCTCATGGTAGGGTAAAAAATATACATTGGTATCTCAAACCATGTTAAGGGAGCTGAAAATGGTATGGGCAACGAATTCAATAAGACAGAAGCCGACTTCGCCTACGAGCGATATCGTATAAGCCGTGATACCTATCCAGAAGAAGACATTCCTACAGACGTTATTCGTCCTGTTGGAACTATAACCACGCGGAACAACAACGGAGAGTCTACCCCTAAAGATCGGGTGGCGCTGGAATCGGCGCTTGCCACCCACAGCCGCATCGGGTCCATCCCCGTTGACTTTGATGGGATCGTCGACGAAGGAGCAGACCCCGTATTGGTCGGGGATGAATATTTGGCCGCGGATATTGGCCTGAACGTTCCTGAGTCGGAACTTCCCCAAAGAGTAAGTCGGGAGCGCCAGATTATAGCCTCTCCAGCACCAGAGCGGGATGATCTGCTGGAATCCGACGCTGTGCAGGCGGCCAGCGCTGCGGGCTTGACCGGAACAACCATTGATTATGCCCATGAGAACAAGGCTTCAGCGGAGATCGACTACGATGAAGAGGAACCGCTGCAAGACATCCCGGACGCAGATGATCTGGAAGCGGGAACACCTATCGATCCTGTCTCTCCCTCTCTCGATGCCATGCCTGGCATCGATGTATTGAATGGTTCACAGGGAGAAGAAGACTAAGCATTCTTATCTCCATGAAAACCAAACGCCGCCAGACTCCCTGTCTAGGCGGCGTTTATAGGATAGGCAACCTATTTCCATCACACTTCATCTAATTATTGCGGTGAAGCGGAAGTTCGCGGGTGATGAGCCTTCGACAGCTTAGCCTCCAGTCTACGTGATTTCACTAACAGCGCTGCGCCCAGTAGCATCAGCCCATTAATAACGAATACCCAGCGAATCGGAATAAGTCCGCCTAGTAGACCACCAACAATCGGCCCTGCCATCGTCGCCAGCTGCGAAGCAGACTGGTTCAGTCCGAACGCCCGGCCACGGAAGGAAGACTCCGTCACCTGTACAATCATGGCGTTAATGGAAGGCAGCACTCCAGCGTAGAATAAGCCGTAGGCAAAGCGCAGCAGGGCAAATTCTACATAACCCGAGACGAAAAACTGCAGGATATTGCCGATTCCGCCGCCAATCAGGCCGATGAACAGGATCGTCCCGAAGCCCTTGCGGCTGCCAATCCGTCCCCACTGTGGCGCCATCAGCACGGTGGCAATCCCGACCGCGGAGAAGACAATTCCGGAGCTGAGAGACGCATGGCTCTTGGATACGCCCATGCCGAGCAGATAGATCGGGATGAGTGGTTCCAGAATCATCACGGAGAAGGTGCTGATTCCTCCTAGGATCAGAAGGGTGATAAACAGCTGGTTGCTCCTCGCTTCCCTGATATCGTCCCGCACATGGGATCTTGGGGCAGAGCGGTCAATGCTCCGCTCATGAGCAAAAAAGGTGGCCGTCAGCGCCGAGACCAGAACCATCACTGCTGAGAACAAGAATGCACTACGGTTCCCGGAGTAATAACTGACCACACCACCGATCAGCGGCCCGATGATGCTACCAGTCGCCCCTGCTGTAGACATGATACTGAGTGCATACCCCGTCCGCTCTTCAGGCGTATTGGTCGCAACCATGGCGATGGCCGCTGGAATGAACCCCGCTAGCAGCCCCTGAAGGATACGCACAAGCAGAAAAACGTATGGATCATGGACAAAATAATTAATCAGATACAACGCGGCCAAACTGAATCCTGAACGAATCAGCATCGGCTTGCGACCGTATTTGTCGGCCAAAGAACCCCAGTACGGTGCGATCAGAGCACTGGCCAGAAATGTAATGCCAAAACTGAGACCAGACCAAATCTCCAAATGATTACTTACGCCAAGCTCATCGGATAGAAAAATAGAGAGGAACGGAATCGAGATCGAATATGCCGTACTACAAAAGAAAACTCCTACCCAAAGCACGACCAGGTTCCGCTTCCATGAAAAGTTCATCCGGTACACGTCCTTTCAGCTTTTTCCTTGGAAGCATCCTACTATTGTAAACCTCTTTGCAACAGGTGCCAATCCCCAGCCTGGGACAAGCATTTTTTTGCATGCAGCGGGACAAAGAGGTTATGATAGGCTAAGACAATGATTATTCAAACTAAAGGAGAGAACGAACAGGTGAAGTTGACAAGAAAGAATCCCGCTATCCTTCTGGTAATGCTATCTTTGCTGTTGATTGTTGTATCCGGTTGCGGCTCGAAGCCAGCAGGCAATAATAGTGGCAGCGCTTCTGGTAATCAAACGGGGAATCAAGCCAGCAATACATCGCAGGAAACAGCAGCTCCACAGGAAACCAGCACTCCGCAGAACAATGCCGAGGGCAGCGGGCTTCCCTCCGACACGGCGAGCCATCCTGTAGTCACCATCGAAATGGCTGACGGCGGCATCATCAAAGCCGAGCTGTACCCTGAGGTTGCTCCCAACACCGTCAACAATTTTATCTCCCTGATCCAAAAGGGCTTTTATGACGGAACCATCTTCCACCGGGTCATTCCCGGCTTTATGATTCAGGGTGGCGACCCTGACGGCACCGGTATGGGCGGACCTGGTTACAGCATCGCTGGAGAATTCTCCGGCAACGGGTTTAATAACAACCTGCTGCATACGGAAGGTACCTTGTCGATGGCAAGATCGCAAGACCCGAATTCCGCAGGCTCCCAGTTCTTCATCATGACAGCTGATGCTCCACATCTTGATGGAAGCTATGCTGCATTCGGCAAGGTCACAGAAGGTCTTGAAGTGGTAGATGCCATCGTGAATCTGCCCCGCGACAGCTCTGATCGGCCAGAACATCCACCAGTCATGAAGAAGGTTACGATCGATACCCTTGGTGTCACGTATCCAGAACCACAGAAAGTACAGTAGTAATCTTTTAATCTACAACATACCCGGCAGTTCGTTAGCGGTAAATTACCGTGAGCGCTGCCGGGTTTCTTCGTTATGGGACATGTAATCTACCAATATCTCATCAATGAATAACGATTCAATCTTTGATACAATTTTAGAATTGATATCAATAGGGGGAATCTCGTGAAGAGCATATTCAGTAGATTCATACTTGCAGCCGTCGTTATCATTTACGCAATAAGCTCCTGGAGCCAGCCTATGTTGGCCGATAAACTGCCACCTTTTGATGATATAAGTACCAGCTATGCCAAAGATGAAATTATCGATTTATATAATAAAAAGATTATTACAGGCACCTCGCTAACAAGCTTCTCACCGGCAAAATCTATTACTAGAGCCGAATTTATAACGATACTGGAACGTTTGCTAAAGCTTGATCCCGTGGCCAGTCCAGTAACATCCTTCACAGATGTAGCGAAGAACGCATGGTATTACGGCTCTATTCAAACAGCTGTCCAGCTGAACCTGGCTACTGGAACCTCAGCCACTACCTTTACCCCCAACCAAGCAGTAACCAGACAAGAGGCCGCTGTATGGATGGCAAGAGCCTTGAAACAAACCAATGGGAATTCTAGTAATCTATCAGCCTATAAGGACAGTAATCATATCGCTACCTGGGCTAGCAGTTCTGTTGCCGCCGTTAGTAAGCTAGGATTAATGAAAGGCGATGACACCGGATATTTCCGACCTACGGAAGCCATAACCCGGCAGGAAGCCGCTGTACTGATTTATCGGGTGTTGCAAAATAAAAACTGGGCTGCAGCACTTGAGCATGCACCAAATGAAGGAATCGTCATCGGTTGGCAGTATGGAACTACCGCAGAATATGAGCGTGATATTTTGAGATCCAATGTGAACACCTTGTCGCCGCGTTGGTATTTTGTAGGGAAGACTGGTGTCGTATCGGATTTAACGGAAACACCGCTGATTTCATGGGCAAAAAGTAATCATAAAAAGATTTGGGCAATGGTCGGTAATCGCTCCGATCAAGAAGCTACACATCAAATGTTGTCCAACACGAACTCCAGAAATACAGCCATTACGCAGCTAGTAGCTATGGTGAGTAAATATGGGCTGGATGGGCTTAATATTGATTTTGAAAATGTAGACGGTGCTGATCGGAAGTATTTTACCGATTTCATTACGCTATTGGCAGAGAAGCTGCATGCCGTAGGGGCTACGTTATCTATAGATGTATCGCCTGATCTTGGAACCGATTGGACCGAGGTATTCGATTATGCTGCGCTTGGCAAACAAGCCGATTATATTGTCATAATGGGGTACGATGAGCATTACGAAAGCAGTCTCTATCCAGGTTCTAATGCTTCGCTTCCCTATATTACAAATGCAGTAGATACTCTACTGAAGGTCGTTTCTAGCAAAAAGGTCATATTGGCGATGCCCTTCTATAATCGGGACTGGACGCTTCAGCAAAATGGAACGGTATCTTCATCACAATATATTACGTTTCCTGAGCAAAATCAGCGGATCAGCACCTATTCCATGCGACCGGTGTGGAATGATGTCTTGGGTCAATATGTTGCCAGCTATACAATAAACGCGATCAAACACACGATTTGGCTGGAAGACGGGCGGTCTCTAACTGCCAAGTACCAAGTTGTTGTTAATAAAAAATTAGCCGGTGTTGCCTATTGGTATATCGGCGGGGAAAGTGCAGATATTTGGACGAGCCTGCGGAATGCAGAGAAATATTATGGTTATGCCTTCTAAAGGTACGAATCCAGAGGGTGGTAGCTGAACTAAGTCGCTACAGGGCGAGGCTTCTTTCGACCACTGTTAAGACCTGATGTCTGGTGAGTTCGAAGTGTAATTAACGACATTTTTGTACCCTAAATCGTCTGCAGCTACGGGTTTGTGGAAATTAAGGACAATATTGCAATTAGAATAAATAGTG
This sequence comes from Paenibacillus sp. MAHUQ-45, assembly GCF_058133325.1. Lineage (NCBI taxonomy): Bacteria > Bacillati > Bacillota > Bacilli > Caryophanales > Paenibacillaceae > Paenibacillus > Paenibacillus sp. MAHUQ-45. The sequence goes on along the minus strand of NZ_JBYUPV010000009.1, from coordinate 73 downwards.
GACACCCGTTAACGGACAGACCGATAATGAAATCAGTGGAGGTGTGTTCACTTGGGAGAACAAAGACAACGAT
>NZ_JBYUPV010000008.1:35224-344100 GCF_058133325.1 Paenibacillus sp. MAHUQ-45 | reverse complement strand
GTTTAGCTTACATTACCCCCGTTTAGCTTACATTACCCCCGTTTAGCTTACATAACCCCTATTTAGCTCACATAACCCTCGTTTAACTTACATCTCCCCCCTACTTAGCTTACATTACCCCCGTTTAGCTTACATCTCCCCCATTTAGCTCACATAACCCTCGTTTAACTTACATCTCCCCCTACTTAGCTTCATAACCCTCGTTTAGCTTATACAATCCTTACTCACTATACTTTTGCGACCATTGAATAATGCAAGGAACGGGATGGATTTGGTGATAAAGAATCATTAATTCTGCCTTCCCATTTCTTTTGGATTGCTCAAAATCATATTTTTGGATGGTTTCTACCGTTCCATTGATTGCTATACTGAGACAAAGCTAATCCAACAAGACAAATTTGGGAGGAATACAAAATGGTGGATACAGGTACTAACCGGGTTAAAAGAGGAATGGCCGAAATGCAAAAAGGCGGCGTTATCATGGATGTCATGAATGCCGAGCAGGCCAAAATTGCTGAAGCTGCTGGAGCCACTGCCGTTATGGCGCTGGAGAGAGTCCCAGCGGATATCCGGGCAGCCGGCGGGGTAGCGAGAATGGCTGATCCTACGATTGTTGAACAGGTGATGAAGGCGGTATCGATTCCCGTCATGGCCAAAGCGCGGATCGGTCATTATATAGAAGCTAAGGTGCTGGAATCGCTTGGTGTTGACTACATAGATGAGAGTGAAGTGCTGACGCCGGCTGACGATGTGTACCATATCAATAAGAATGAATTCACCATCCCGTTCGTCTGTGGAGCAAGAAACCTCGGCGAAGCGCTTCGCCGGATCGGGGAAGGCGCATCGATGATTCGTACCAAGGGAGAGCCGGGCACGGGGAACATCGTGGAAGCTGTAAGCCATATGCGGATGCTGCTGGGTCAAATTCGCCGGGTACAAGGTATGCATAAGGACGAGCTGATGAACGAAGCGAAGGTATTGGGCGCACCGTACGAGCTGCTTTTGCAAGTAGCGGAAACCGGAAAGCTGCCGGTTGTGAACTTTGCCGCTGGAGGCGTAGCAACGCCAGCCGATGCTGCGCTGATGATGCATCTCGGTGCCGACGGCGTATTCGTAGGCTCCGGTATTTTCAAATCCGACTCTCCAGAGAAGTTCGCACGTGCTATCGTGGAAGCTACTACCCACTACACGGATTATGCACTGATCGCAGAAGTCTCCAAGAACCTTGGCACCCCGATGAAGGGCATCGAAATGTCCAGTCTCCGTGAGCAAGATCGGATGCAAGACCGCAGCCAATAATTAGTGAACTCTGGGGCGAGGGCTTTGCTAGCCGGAACCGCTACTTCAGCAGCAGTTCCGCCAGAGAATGAATACCCTCTTCAATGGTATCTTCGTCGATCTTGGCAAAGCCCAGCACCCACCCTTTTCTAGGCGTATTCAAGCAATAAGAACTCAGCGGATAGACGCGCAGGCCGGCCTGCAGCGCTCTATCTGTTGCTGCTTCTTCGTCAAATGAAGATTCAGCTTCCAGCAACATATGCAGCCCAGTCTCTACGCCGCTCAATTTGAAACGTTCCCCAAGACCTGTAGCTGTAATCGCCCGGGTCATCGCTTCGTGTCTGCGCCGGTAGACGTTACGGACTCTGCGCATATGCCGCATGAAATGACCGTGCTCGATAAAGTGAGCCAAAGTTAGCTGTTCCATGATCGGAAGCTGGCGGTAGATCAGGCTCTGCACCTGGGCAAGCTGGCTGATTGCTTCTTTGGAGCCAATGATCGCGGATAAGCGGATGGCGGGTGCCACCATTTTGGAAAAACTCATCATATACAGTGTGTTCTGAGGCTGCTGGCTGAACAAGGTCGGAAGCGGGCCGCCGCGATAGCGGAATTCACTGTCATAATCATCCTCCACAATCCAAAAGCGACGCTGGGCAGCCATATGCAGCAGCTGCTGCCTGCGCGGCTCCGACATAATGACACCGACCACACATTGGTGAGACGGGGTGACAAAAGCCAGTTTGGTATCGGGATGGATGTGCTCCACCTGTAGTCCGTACTCATCGATCGGAACCGGTGCTACATTCATGCCGCGATATTTCATCGTGAGTGATGCTGCCTGAAACCCCGGATCTTCCACAGACACCGTCTCGCCTTCTCTTAAAAGTCCCTGTGCAATCAAGTCCATACTGTGCTGTGCACCTGATGTTAACAAAATCTGATCAATCCCCACATGTATGCCCCGTTCAAGGGATAGATAGCGCTGGATTTGCTCGCGAAGCGGTACGAAGCCGTACGCATTGCCGTAGGTCCAATCGTCCAAGCTGCTCTCCGAGGAGGCTTGCAGGAAGGAATGACGCCAGTTTTTCTGAAAATGTTCATCCAGGTAAGGCTCGTGCGGGTTAAAATCAATGCTGATTTTCGGGGATCCTGTCCCGCTAGATCTTTCATTCACCTGCCCCAGCGCGGCGTTTAACGGAGGCAGCTCCGGCGTCATCACGGCTTGATCCGTTTCATCTTTGGAAGCGGGTAAGGTCTGGCTCCAATCACTCACCCTGGTTCCGCCGCGGCGTGACGTTGTCGTATATCCACGGCTGAACAATTCCTCATAAACAATCTGGATCGTGGACCTCGATACGCCTACCATCTGTGCCAGTTCCCGTGATGGCACTAACAGTTCGCCCGGCGCCCAATTGCCTGAAGTAATATTGTAGATCGCCTGATCCAGCAGCTGCTGCCATATGGGTCTCTCATCCTCACGATTTATCTTCAACATTGACGTTATCCTCCTGATGCATAGATATCATAATGAAATATGGACTGTTAGATTAAATAAATAATTTCAGTTTCATCAAATCCAATATTCTGTTATCCTAGCATGATCTTTCCGTTACTCGCAACCAGTGAGGAACCCGGCTAAAAACTAAAGAGCATTGCAGTCGATATTCAAAACTATCGTTGTTTTTAAGCACAAAAAAACACCGCCCAAGACTGGAAGCCTTATGGCGATGTGCTTGAATTTTATAAGGTTTGGACAAATACGCAAGCAATCTGTACAAATGAAGTAGAGCTTGGCAGCATGTTGTTGAGCCCGATTTAATATTAGAAAGCTTCTTATTTGAACCAGCCTTTTTCCTTAAAACGAGTAATCGCCTCAATCCGGTTGCCTACGTCAAGCTTATCCAGAATGACAGAAATATAATTTCGGACCGTACCGGTCGTAATATACAGCTGACTGGCGATTTCCTTGGTGTTCTTGCCGTCAGCGATCAGACCCAGCACTTCCTTTTCCCGTTCCGTCAAGGGATTAACCTCTCCGCCGTAGGCCTGATCCATCAGTTCAGGAGCATACATCCGCCGTCCGGCCATCACGCTGCGAATGGAGGAGGCCAGTTCTTCACTTGGACTATCTTTAAGCAGATAGGCATGGACTCCAGCCTTCACAGCCCGCTCAAAATAACCTGTCCGCGCAAAGGTGGTCAGAATCATTGTCTTGCAGCCGGAATTCTTCAGCGCTTCCGCCGCATCCAGACCGCTCATTGCTGGCATCTCTATGTCCATGATACAAATATCCGGTTTATGCAGCTGCACCAGCGACACCGCTTCCTCCCCGTTGCTTGCTCGCCCCACCACCTTCATATCCTCTTCCAGATCCAGCAGCGAAGCCAGCGCTCCGAGCAGCATACGCTGATCCTCGGCAATTACAATCTTTATCATGTCGTCTCCTCCTTCACCGGTTGTTTGAATGCATTGGGAACTCTTATTACAAGGGTGGTTCCTACGCCCTTCACGATATCCATCGTGCCATTTACAAATTCAAGTCGTTCTCTCATGCCTTGCAGTCCGTGACCTTTAGAATAAATGTTATCCCCCGAAATCCCGGTTCCATTGTCTTTTACAGTGATTGTCAGCTCTGTACGAGAGGGCTGAATCATAATCCAGCATGCCATGGCATTGCTGTGCTTCACCACATTGGTGACCGCTTCTTTAATGCACATGCTGAGTACATTTTCCGTAATGAGAGAGGTATTGGTTAGCTTCGGATTGCCTTCCAGTAGAAAATCGATCTCTGCCGCCTGAAGAAACTGTCTGATTCGTACCAACTCTTCCTCCAGCCGTATCCCTCGCATCTCTGTCACCATTTCCCGCACTTCCTTCAGGGCGCTCCGTGCCGTTCGGCGCACATCATTAATTTCGACAACTGCTTGCGCAGGATTCTTGTGTATTAGCTTGCCGGCGAGATCGCTCTTGAGTCCGATTAGTGAAAGCTTTTGTCCCAAGGTGTCATGCAAATCGCGGGCGATCCGCTGCCGCTCCTCAATCTTGACCAGTTCAGAGATCCGTTTGTTGGCATCCTCCAGCTGGCCCTGCAGCTTGTCCTGGTTATTGCGGTTATAGGTGGTAACGGGCAGCAGCACAACCGCGATCATACTGACCAGCACAAATGGCAGTTGGCTAATAAACACGGGATTGCGCGAGAGCAGCACGTAATTGATGGACACAATGGTGGTTAACAGATGAATGGAATATAGTGTGAAGAATCCAACCCTGTTCTGAATATTTCCGATAAAGAAAGCCAGAAACAGCGCAAAATACACATAGCCAAACAATAACGTCATCGTAATAGAGACTATAATTTGCACGCTTGTCCAGAAGTACACCAGCCAGCCTTTTGATATAAAGGATAGTACATAGCACACAAAGAACAGCATGATCATGACAACGCCGGACACCACTTGATAGGTGGAAGAAGACCGGAAAATGAAATAGAACGGAAGAATGTAGAAGACGACCCACACATAAGGGCTAAGTCCTGTGCTTTTATGAAAAATAGAATACCATTTCTGCATGTCTGCCTTCCTTTTGTTCAAAGTTATTCATCCTTATATTAGCATAAACCTGATGAGTATCGCTCCTAAGGAAAAACAAAAGGAAGAACAGCGCCGAACAATTATCTTCGGCTCTGCACTTCCTTGGGTATAGTGTTCAATCTCCCTGAAGTGTTGGTTTAGGCACAGTCAGGACTTCTGCCACGCGCTTGGGATTGCGCAGTCTGGCCTTCATCTCCTTGAAGCTCACGAAGCCTTTATTCTCCTCATCCCACAGACGGAAATGGATGGCTTTGAGACTCGTGCCGATCGTAATCGTAGTCGCCTTTTGCAATGGCGGAGTCGAGTTATGCACTTGTTCCAGTTTATAGTTAGGCACCTTAGGGCTTAAATGATGCACGTGATGGAAACCGATATTGCCGGTAATCCATTGCAGCAGCTTCGGCAGCTTGTAGTATGAGCTTCCTTCTACAGCAGCCTTCACATAGCTCCACTCGTCTTCGTTCTCGAAGTAGGAATCCTCAAACTGATGCTGTACATAGAACAACCAGATTCCGAGGAAGCCGGATACAAATACGACAGGCAGTTGCACGAGCAGGAAGGACTGCCAGCCGATGGCCCAAATGAGCATACCATACAACACAACAAGAGAAACATTGGTGAGATACGTGTTCATCCGTTCTTTGCGCTTGGCTCCCTTGGCATTAAACCGATATTGGAGCAAAAATACAGCGATCGGTCCAATGCCGAACATAACCAGCGGGTTGCGGTAAATCCGGTAATACAATCTTTTCCAAAAAGAGGCCTCAGTATATTCATTGACAGTCATGATCCAGATGTCGCCAATCCCTCTTTTATCGAGGTTGCTGCTGGTTGCATGGTGGATAGAATGGCTATACTTCCACTGCCGGTAAGGAACCAGTGTCAGAATGCCGGTAATGGTACCGACGATATCGTTCGCCCGGCGGCTTTTGAAGAACGAGCCATGGCAGCAGTCATGAAAAATGATAAATGTTCGAATCACGAAGCCTGCGGCTGGGATCGCGAACAATAGTGTAAGCCAATAGGATACGGATAGGCTGAAGTAAGCGCTATACCATAATACTACAAGTGGCAACAACGTATTTATTAGCTGCTTTATACTTCGTGTACGGTCCGTTTTCTCAAAAGGGGCTACACTTTTTTTTAGGCTGGCGAGCTGGGCTGACTGATCTTTGCGCATGGTCGTCGTTCCTCCTTGATGTATCCCCCTGGGGATCACTCTTCTGCTTCTAAGTATAGAGAAGATGATGTCACCCTTTAAGACACAAACATCAAGTAGGCAGTATGACATATGTCATACTCTAGCCCGAGACGTATGACGACCATCCCTTCTTGCTTGGATCAAATCAACCCCTTGCGGGAGTGTTCTATTGGATTTATAACCTGGGGACAGGTATACTATTTTTGTTCTATGAAGGTATTGAAATATATTTATGTTTATTAATAAAGGAGAGTTTTAACATGCCTATTAATCGTCCTCTATTTACGGATATTGACCTGCAGGAAGCGGTAGATCGCCAGTACCCAGTACGCGTCTTTCAGGATGATCATATGGTGAATTCCGGCGGATTTATTGTCCGCTTCACGGATTCCGATGTAGTCATTCAATCCCGGGTCAGTGACTTAACCTACTATTCCCGTTCGAACTGCCAGTTTTTTGAGGTCAGACCTTAGAGTCCCACTGCCTTGCATCTTAATAAGTTATCGTGCAAAAAAGTAACGCAAGGCGCGCATCTGGAGAAACAGGGTATAGTTCCGCACGGTTGGAGACACTAAAAGCGATGAGTGCCACTTTAGGCAAATTCAACCGATAATGAGGTGCCACAAGAATTCACCCCTGGCAACTCGGAGGAAGATTTAAAAGACATCGCTGCCAGGTGCAGCAGGCCGCGAATACTCGTTAACACGCGACAACATTTAATAAACTAAACGTTAAAAAGCCGGGCGACAAGACCTTAAAAGGTCATTCGTCCGGCTTTTCTATCGGCGCTATGTTGAGTTTCCTGAATGTCACTTTTTGAGACCGCTGCCCGATCTCATTTTCTCCTTCAATACGTCACGAAAGACTATCATCTTCTCGTCCGCTCTCTTCTGCTTGGAATTAACCACGGCCTGAGGCCTGAAATACTGATGATTGAAAGCCATAAGACTATGTACTGTCATATTCATGCTGGATTCATCCTCCCTTCCGTAATCTTTTCCTGTCCACACGTCCATACAATGGCTGCTTTCTTCTTTATTAACCCATATACCCTAATCTTAAACAGTTAACTGTTAAAATCCCATTTCTTGATTGCAAAAGGCAGGATAATCCCCGCGATTTCCATCCATAATATAGGCAAATTCTGTTGGGGGGAACTGCTGTGAAAATGTCAGGAGCACGACTGTGGATCGCTGCACTAGGCGGCGTCAATGAGATCGGCAAAAATATGTACCTCGTACAGTATGCCGACGATATTATTGTTATCGATTGCGGTGCCAAATTTCCCGATGAAAGTATGCTAGGCATCGACCTGATCATTCCTGATGTCAGCTACTTATTGAACAATGTCGATAAGGTACGTGGACTGGTCGTGACTCATGGACATGAAGATCATATTGGCGGTATTCCTTATCTGCTGAAGCAACTGAACATCCCGATTTATGCTTCCCGCTTGACGCTAGGTCTGATAGAAAACAAGCTGAAAGAGCATGGCATTCTGCGGCAGACAAGCCTGCACCGCATTGATGCGGAGTCAACACTGGACTTTGGCGCCATCACCACCACCTTTTTCAATACGAATCATAGTATCCCGGATTGTCTTGGGGTTGTCTTCGATACTCCCGAAGGAACCGTCGTACATACCGGAGATTTCAAATTTGATATGACACCGGTCAACAAGCAATACCCAGATCTTCACAGAATGGCTGAAATCGGCAAAAAGGGTGTGAAAATCCTGCTTTCGGAAAGTACCAATGCCGAGCGCCCAGGCTTCACTCCGTCCGAACGGTTGGTAGGAGCTCATATGGAAGAAGCGTTCAAGAATGCTGAACAAAGAATCTTTGTCTCGACCTTTGCTTCCAATGTGCACCGTCTTCAGCAGGTTGTGGATGCCGCGCATCATACGGGGCGCAAGCTCGCTCTGTTAGGCAGGAGCATGGTGGCTGTGGTCGGTGTAGCTCAAGAACTAGGATATCTGAATATTCCCGATAACATGTTGATTGAGCCTGCGGAGGCCGCCAACCTGCCGCCTGAACAATGTGCCGTGTTATGTACAGGAAGTCAGGGTGAACCCCTGGCGGCCTTATCCCGTCTGGCGAACTCCAGCAATCGGCTAATGGAGATTCAAGCCGGGGACACCGTGCTGATCGCTGCCAATCCAATTCCCGGTAATGAACGAAATGTCGCCCGAATTGTAGACAACTTGTATATTCTGGGTGCACGGGTCATCTATGGCTCTCGCAGCGAGCTTCATGTATCCGGACATGGCAGCCAGGAAGAATTGAAGCTGATGCTGACCCTCATGAAACCGGAATACTTTATTCCCGTACACGGGGAGTACCGCATGCTGCATCATCATAGCCTGTTGGCTGAAGCGGTAGGTGTAGAGCATGAGAACATTTTCATCCTCAAAAATGGTGACATTGTTGAATCTGCAGGTGGTGTTGTCAGACAGTCCGGCAAACTGACCGCAGGGCAGATTCTCGTTGACGGTCTGGGCATCGGGGATATTGGCAATGTGGTGCTGCGCGACCGGCGACAGCTGTCGGCTGACGGCATCCTCATCACTGTCATTACGCTTAGCCAGACCGATGGCCGGTTGCTGAATAGTCCTGATACCATCTCCAGAGGGTTCATCTATATCCGCAATTCGGAGACGCTGATGGACGAAATCAATCAACTGGTCACAGACACCGTGCACAAAATGAACAAAGCAGATCTTGGGCAATGGAATATTATGAAGCAGACGGTTAAGGATGTACTGGGGAAATTCCTGTATGAGAAAACTAAACGGCGGCCCATGGTTCTGCCAATCATTATTGAGGTATAACGATATCAGCGTGATTAGATCGGCAAAGAGCCTCCAAGTGACCTAAGGTCCTTCGGAGGCTCTTTAATATTGTTATTTGACCGCAGCCCAGGAGGCTTCATTAAGCTGTTCTAACTCATCGCGCGTAAGCTGGAAGGACATCGCACCGATATTTTCCTGGGCATGACGTACCTTCGATGCACCCGGGATCGCCACTACTGTATCGCCGTGATAATGAATCAGCCAATTCAGCGCGATCTGCCCTGGAGTTACACTGTATTTTTGTCCGAGGATATCCAGCGCATCTATTAATGGCCGACTGCGGGCCAGGCTTTTCTCATTCAGACCGGACATAAGCCGGCGGCTGCGGGTCAGGGCTTGAATCTGCGCCGGATCATGGTGGAAACGGCCTGTAAGTAGTCCCTGCTGCAGCGGCGAATAAGCAATGATTGAAATGCCATGCTCCTTCGCTGCCTCCAGAATTCCGTTGCGGTCAATCGCTCGGTCGAGCAGATTATATTTAACCTGATTGGAGACCAATGACAGTCCCTGCTCCTGCAGCAGACGATGAGCCGCCACCATCTGCTTCGCCGAATAGTTGCTGACGCCGACATAACGGATCTTCCCTGCTTTGACCAACCCCGCCATCGCCTTCATCTCCTGTGCGATGCTTGACAAGGAGAATGGCTGGTGAATTTGGTACAGGTCAATGGTTCGTCCACCCAGGCATTTAATCCGCTCCTCAATCGTCGAGGTAATCGATCCTGCAGTACGGAAAAGTGGCCACCACTTGGTCGCGATCAGCGGAGCCGCCTGCGGACTTCCCTCTTGCCGCAACTGGTCGAGAACGTGTGCCAAGGCTTCCTCTGATTTGCCTCCACCGTAAACCTCTGCCGTATCCACCCAGTTCATGCCGCCTTCAAGGCTTACCCGCACAATCTCGAGAATATCACCTTCATTCAGATTGCTCCAATAGCTGCCTACCAGCCCGCTTCCCCGGCTGAACTGCCAGCAGCCCAGGCCGAGTGGCGAGACGGAAAGTGAAGACTGACCCAAGGGGCGCAGCTTCACCGCTGTCACGTTCTGCTCCATCATGCATCCTTCTTTCCCCGCTATGAAATAAAAAACATGAATATGATTACGCCTAACATATCATTTATTTCCTGTAATTAGAAGAGAACATTATTGCTGGATCAGTTTGAGGAAATTCACCGGCTTTTCCTGCAAGGTGAGAGTGTATGAACTGCCCTTCCATCCTGCTGTAAAGCCCAGCGCCTGTGCAAGCTGAGCTGCAGGAACCATCGAGGTGTAGCTCACCAATATGCTCTCGCCCATGGGGATGGTTCTGCCATCTCCCAGCTTGTAATTCCCATCCTGAAGCACAACTACTTTGTCATCCTTGGTCAATGTCATGTTGCCGCCCGTCGACCCGATGGTATAACCCAAACTTTGGGCCACATCTCGCAGCGGCACCAGCACTTTGCCCTCCCGGAAAATCGGCGGCTGAATGGGTTCCACAGTCTGGCCGTTGATAATCAGCGTTACGGGCTTCAAAAGGGGTGAAACCGTAAAAGGACGGGAATCCAGGGCACTGATGCCCAATTGACCGAACATGTTCGTGCCCCAGGATGCAACCGTTCCATCTTTCAGGACCGCATACTTGCTATTTTCACCTGTGGCAAAAGATACCGGCGACTGCAGCCCTTTAATCTGCCTCGGCTGTGTTAGACTAAGCTGCCCGCCAGAGTCATACGTATGACTCCATGTCCAGACTGTGCCATCCTTACGGACAGCGGCAAAACCGTTCAGCTTCAGCTCCAATCTGGAGATATTGCTGGGTGATGTAACTTGCTGAAGCGACTTCTGATTCGTCCCTGCTCGCCATATCCAGTATTCACCTTTCTGGTTCCGCACGAGGTTGATGGAGCCGTCCGTGTCTATAGAAGTTATGCCAGAAAGCGAAGACATCTTCTGAAACTTGATTGGATAGCTGGGAACCCCGGAGTCACCACTGTTCCAGCCGCCGACCGATGACCATACTGCTCCGCTAGACGTCAGAGCGACCAGGCTGTCACGGTTGATTACCACTGACTTTACATTGTAAAGACCGTTGACCAGTGTAGGCGTCTTTGGCAGACCTGTGTTATCATCTGGCGCCCCGCTTCCCCATACCCATAAGGTACCATTATCCTTGAGCGCGGCTCCGCTGCCAATCCATTTGATTCCACTTAAGCCCGGCACCTTCTCTGCCGCAGGCAGAGCGGTATATCCGGCTTCTAAATCTGCTGGTGATTTCCATTCCCAGACGGTCCCGTCTTTTTTCAACGCCAGCACGCGGTCTGTTCCACTGCTCAGAGCAACTACATCCGTCAAGCCGGACACATTCTGTGGAAGCAACACCTCTATACTCTTTCCTGTCACGGTTGCGCTGCCCTTCTTTTTAAATCGGCCCCAAGCCATAACGGTTCCATCTTGCTTAAGTGCCAGGTAATATCCTCTTCCGAGGACAAGATCTTTGGTCTGATCCAAGTCTGCTACACGGTGAGGCGTGATCGTCCAACCTTCGGGGCCTGCAACACCATTGGCAAATTGTCCATTGACATTGCTGCCCCAAGCCCATACGGTACCGTCTTGACCAAGCGCAAATGAATTCCCACCCCAGAAGCCCGGAGAGGCAACTACCTTCTTGATATTTGAAAGCTTTGCCGCAGCCGGAACTTCCGCTGCCCCAGCAGCTTGAGGTACGGGTACCCACAGTAATGCTATGCATATTACAACACCAAGCATGAGGCATTTCGATGCAGATAACTTCATCGCCTAATCTCCTTCTTATTCAGATTATGGTATAATTATCCTGACTGAACAATTCCTATTATAACGAATGACCGCAGCTCCGTCCTACATAAGAAGACAAATGATATAGAATACATTAAAATAACAAACAATACCTATATAAGCCGACCAAAAGAAATGAACATAAAACGAAGATGAGCGAACGGGGAAGTAAAGAACGGTAGGTGCGAATCGCTCGCCTGAAAGCTTTCCATAGGAAAGCTGGCACCTGAACAGAGAATATCAAAAATTAGCACCTGAACAAAAAATATCAATAGATTTTAACCACTATAAACAGTGCATTCCTCTTCACCAGTCGTCTTATAAAAGTGAAAAAGAGGGGTCACCTTCCCAATTAACAGCATTTTTGCACCTTATTTTCCTCCAAAATAGGTAAATAAGGGAAATAAAGGCATTATTGTATCTTATTTTTCGAAAAAGCATGCTGAACGGGGTATTTGGGATGATTTAAGGTACAATATTGCACTTAATCTCCACTAACTGGTATCTGCAAGAGGATTTAAGGTACGAAATTTCCGTTAATTACATTTTGATCCTTCATATACAAGCGCACTTTTGGGGCTGTGTTTGTGTGATTGGTTAGGGAGGCAGAGCTACTTTTCATCATAATCTTAATTTCACTCATCTAGGAGGACAATATGTTCAAAATTCTCGGATTTATCCTGTTATTTCGATTTATCGGCAATCCTTTTCTTGCCCTACTGATTCTGCTAATCATTCTGTATGTATTGGATCGCCGTTTTGTCGGCATCTTGCCAAGCATAGCAAAACCCTTCCGCAGATCACGGCAAATCTCCAAGCTGAGAACTGCTATTTCGCTTAATCCTAATGATGTATCATCCAAATTTGAACTCGCCCGATATTTGTCAGAACGCAAAAAATTCAACGAAGCCAAGAAATTACTGCAGGAAATTGAAGATCGCTATGAGCAATCCGCCGAATATTGGGTTGAGCTTGGTCACGTAAATTTGAAGCTGGGCCAGATGGAGGAAGGCGAGTCACAGGTACTGAAAGGACTGGAAATTAACCGCAGAGCGCAATACGGCCAGCCTTATCTACGATTAGCCGAAATCTTCCGTCATACGGACCGTGACAAGGCGCTTCACTATGTCAGCGAGTTTCAGGAGATCCAATCTTCCTCCAGTGAAGCTTATTATCTGGCTGGCTCGATGTACCGGGCGCTGGGAAGAGAAGAAGAAGCAAAGCGTGCTTTTGCAGAGTCCACAGCGATCTACCGCTCGCTTCCCAAATACAAGAAGCGCCAGGAACGCGGCTGGGCACTGCGTAGCTATTTTGCCAAAATGCGATAGAAGGCGATCTTCCTACATCCATACGCATAAAAAAAGAAGACCTCCGGAATCCACATTTCACGTGGACCCCCGGAGGTTCTTTGCCTATATCTTTATTTCACCGTCAGCGTAAATTCAAGCTCGGGAATGTATTTTTTCTGGTCTTCCATCCAAATGAAGGGCTTCACTATGAGCGTTCTGGGCATCGGGTCAAAAGGTTCGAACGTGATGGTATACGTTGTCACGCCTTCATGTCCGTATATACTCGCCCCCATATAGACGGGACCGCGCCCCTGCTCATCGATAAGCTCAAAATTAATATTAAGGAACCCGTGAATTTTATATTTCTCCCGTAATCTTTTTATTACGTCACCCATCGCTTCTCCCGGCTTATTCTTGAACTCCACCACCAGCAGGGTAGTCGTCTGGCTTAGCTCTAACCGCTTGATGCGCATTTGGATAGGATCATCACTTTTAACTTCGGTGGGGGTGAGTACAATACTATCCGCAGTCTTCTTAGTAACAGGAATCGTGAAAGTAAAGTCCTGCTTCAGATCGGCCAATCTTACCACCATCTTGAACTCAAATTGATCCGGCACTTGCACGTCTTCAAAAGTGGTCACGATAAGAGAGTTCGGAGACTCCTCACCACCGGAGGACAATCCCCAAGCAGTATTCACGAGCTCCCCGTTGACATAAAAGTCAATATTATTGACTACACTTCCAATAATAATCTCCCTCCACGTCTCCATAAATGTTGCACCAGAAGTATCCGGTGACTCACGGCTAAGTACCAGGGACAAGCGGCTTCCATCATACATCAGCTCCGATACCCCCAGCGTCACGCCTTGGTGAGTAACGGTCTGATCCACGCTGTGAGTCAATCCCCGCTCTGATGCATTGCGAAGACCAAGATCTCCAGCCAACTGGAACACACTCTTCACAAAAGGAATCTGCTTAAGGGTCTCCGCCATAGCTGGCGAGAAGAAACCCAGGACAATAAAAAGCAAGCAGGCTACAGCCACACTCCCCGTCCCAAGGAGCATACGGCGCAACCACCGTCGCTTCTGTTTTACTAAACCGTGGTTTTGGGTAGTACTATCCAGCATTTGATAAGTGATGTCCATTCTACTACGAACGGATCCCGGTACTTCTTCAATGGGAGGACTTTTCAAACCGGCAAGTTCAGCCTCAAAATCGGGATTGTTCATACGTTGACCTTCCTTTCTGCTGGGTCTGCCAGCCACTGGTATAATGTCTTTCTGGCCCTATGCAGCCTTGTCTTGATCGCGCCTTCAGACAGCTCCAGGATGTCGGCAATTTGGCTAAGTGGCAGATCCTGAAAATAATGCAGGATAACAATATTCCGCGAGATCTCCTCCAGCTGATAAACGGCTTCGCGCAGATCGATATGCTCGTAGTCAGGACTCACTCTATGCAGGCCGGGCAGCTCGGCCATCACGACACTTTTGGCACTCTTGCGCAAGATTAGATTGCATTCATTAATCAATATGCGTAACAGCCATGTTTTGAAAAACAATGGCTCCTTCAGACCGCCAATCGACTGATAGGCCTTGAGCACCGTCTCCTGCATGGCATCCGCACAGTCCTCATCCTTTTTCACAATAGCTTTCGCCACTGTATACATTTGCAGCTCCAGCTCTTTCACAAGATGGATGAAAGCATCTTTATCCCCGGCTTGGGCACGCCTGACCTCTTCTGTCACATCTGTTTCCAACTGTAAAGCCACCATTCCTTTTCCACTCATTTCCTATTGCTTATGCTGATTAGATGTCCGGGAAGGGAAAAAGGTTTCTCTTTATTTGTAAAAAACAAAAAAAGAGAGAGTCCCGTTAACAGCCAGTGGCTACGAGACTCTCTCTTTATAAGTAAGTGCAGCATTCTCACAAGGCTCCAATCTGGACCCTCTATGACGATAATCTACACATTTAGTGTATTCGATTTCTCCTCAGTAGCGCTAGAGCTGCCAGGGAATGGCCACCAGTTGGCCCGCCCGAATATCTTCACCATCACCGGCACGAAGAACGGCAGGAAGATGAAGGCATACAGGGCCAAGCCGGCAAGTACTACGGTAGCAATTTGCATCATCGACAGCACGCCTGATGGGAACATCGAGGCAAAGGTACCGCCCAGAATGATTACTGCTGACAAAATGACCGTTCCCATGTTGCGCATGGCATGCAGAATGGCTTCTTTGACATCCCATGACTTGTTCTCATTGAACCGGGCCATGAGGAAGATACTATAGTCGACGCCAAGCGCTACCAGCATTACAAAGCTGAAGAATGGCGTAGACCAGGTGATTCCGGAGTAACCAAGCATGTTCACGAAGATTGCTTCCGTCATCGCCATTGCCGTAAAGTAAGTAATCACGAGCGACAAGATCAGGTATAGCGGCATGATAATGGAACGGAGCAGTAGCACCAGGATGATGAATATACCGCCCAGCATCAAGATCACTGTACGGCTATAGTCCGCATTGGAGATGTTCTGCAAGTCGTTATAGGTGCTGGTTACACCGCTAATAGCAATTTCCGCATTCTCCAGCTTGGTTCCTTTCACCGCACGTTCAACAGCGGATTGAATATTGCTAACACTGTCAATGGCTTCCTCGCTGTAAGGGTTTTGAGCGAACACAATATCAAGGGTCATAATCTTGCGGTCATGTGTCAGGTAGTTGTCGAACACCTGCTGGATGCCATCGGCTTTGAGGGCCTCATCCGGCACAAAGAATCCGCTTAGTTCATCATCCTTGGCGTCACGGATCTGGTTGAGGAAATCCTGTGCTGAGCCAAGACCGCCGGAAATCTGCTTCAGTCCATCAGCACTATCGCTAAGTCCGGCAGTTAACTTGCCGATCTGGCCAGTTAGCTGGCCGAAGCCGTCCGCCAATTGCTTCTGTCCACCTTGCAGCTGATCCAGACCGTCCGTAATCGATGGAATCTTCCCAACGATCTGACCTTGACCGTCGGCAGCCTGATTAAGCCCCGATTGAAGCTGACCAATACCGGCTACAAGCTTCTGCAAGCCTTGTGCCAGTGCAGTCTGGCCAGCTACAGCCTTGGCATAACCGGCGTTAGCTTCCGTCAAGCCGCCAGCTGCTCCCTTAAGGTTCTGCGAAATCTGGCCGAGGCCTGCTGCCAAGCCTGCCGCACCGGCCCCGGACTGAGTCACTGTACCTTTAATCGTCTGGTAATTGACATCCTGCAGCAGATCCGGATAGCTGGTTTCCAGCCCAGCAAAGGAAGTGCTCAGGCCATTCAATGCCGTTGCCACACCCTGTAATTGGCCTTGGATCTGGCCAAGCCCCCCATCCAGTGCTGTCAGACCAGCACCGATCTTCTTGTACCCGGCAAGCAGCGCCTGATTGGCGTCTGCCAGTTGCTGCGCACTTGCCGCAGCCTGCTGAAGTCCGGCCTTGATCTGACCGGCTCCGGCAGAGCCGCTCTTAATGCCGCTCTCAATCCGGGACAGTCCATCGCCAAGGGCGACAATCCCGGCTTTCAAGTCGGCCGTTCCTTCCGTCAGCTTCTCGCTGCCGGATACGGCTTCAGCCAGCTTGGGCGCATTATCACTAAGCTGCTTGCTGGCTTCGGACAAGCCGCTCTGAATCTTGGACAAGCCGTCATTCGTCTTGTCCAGACCCTCTGAAAGCGTCTTGACCTGTGTAGGAATCAGGAAATCATTGATCGCTTCGCCAGCTGGACGCGACATACTGCGAACGGTTTTGATTCCCTCTACCTTCTCCAGCTCACGGCTGATCTTCTCTGCAAGTCCGATGTATTCCGTATTGTCCATACGGTCATCATTCTTGATCACGATTTTGCCTGGCATGGATTCACCAGGACCGAAGCTTTCGGATATAATATTGAAGCCTTTGACCGAAGCATAGTTCGAGCCGATCTCATCCATGCTGTTAAAGGACAGCTTTCCATCGTAAGTGACCAGGAAAGGCACAACGATGGCTGCTACGATCAGCAGTGCTGCCCAAGGTCTTTTCAGGGAGAAGGAGCCAGCCGCCCCCCAGATTCGACTTTCGCTGTGTTCCAGCTTGCCGCGTGACGGCCAGAACATCTTTTTGCCCAGGACAGCCATAAAGAAAGGTACTACCGTCACAAGCGCAAGCAGCATCACTGCAATGCCCACAGCTACGGCAACTGCCGAGCGATACAGCATGAACTTGGAGAAACCGATAGCTACAAAGCCCACAAATACAGCAAGCCCGGAGTAGAACACCGTTCCGCCTGCTTTACGATAAGTCTCAATAATTGCAGTCTTGGTATCTGCCGAAGCCGCCAGCTCTTCCTTGAACCGGCTGATCAGCAGGATACAATAATCCGTCCCGATCCCGAACAATACGGCGACCATAAAGATCTGTGTGAACGTGGATAACGGGAAATCATAACGATCGACCAGAAACGCTACAATCGACTGGGCTACCACATAACTTAGTCCTACAGTCAACAGCGGCACAAATGGAGCCACGAATGACCGGAAGACCACAAACAGAATTAAAAGAATGAATACAACAGTTATATATTCCGATTTCTTCAGCCCCGCTTCGGAGCTGGCAATCGTGTCTTCGGTAATCAAACCTTCACTTGTAAGGTAATGATCGGCGTCCACATCTTTCAGCAGCGCGTCTACTTTACCCGGAAGCACCTTGACGTCTTCATCACTGCCACCGACAAACAACGCCACCATAATCGTTTTGCCATCCTTGGCAATCAGTGTGTCTTTCAGCTCACTTTGCGAGAAAGGGTCGGTAATGGAATCCAGCTTGAGATCAGCTTTGTTCTGATTCAGCTTCTCCACGCCCTGCTTGATGCTCTCCATTTCCTTAGCCCCAATGCCTTGTGGCTTGTTGAACACAAGCGCCACCTGATGGAGCGTCTCCCCGCCCTTGGCCTCAGCGGCTTCTTTCATAATCTCTGCTGCTCTGGATGAAGAATATCCCGCCGGAACCGCAATCTGTCCCTTCTCTCGGACTAGATCGGACATTCCCGGCGCCGTCAACATCATTACAACAGCCGCTGCAATCCAGATCACAATGATGGCCCATCTGGCCTTAAGTATGGTTTTCAATCCTCTTTCCCTCCTGAGTCCTGCATCATTCTTGCCAACCTCTCGAACATCATAATGAAATTCTCAATCTCTTTCTCTCCAAAATGGGAGAAGTACGGCGACACCGTATCCATAACATGCTTGCCTGCCACTTCAAATACTTCACGCCCTTGCTCGGTCATTGAGAGGTAGACCTGTCTCCGGTCATTCTCGTCGCGTGTACGCACCAAAAGCCCCGCATCGACCAGCCGGTTGCTGATTGCCGTAATCGAGCTTTTACCTACAGCAAACGATTCGGCCAGATATGTGGAGGTGCAGCGCTCCTTCCCGTTGATCAGTCGCAAGATCAGGTATTGGTCTGTCGTAAGTCCGCCAGCGATATTATCCCTGATTTGAGCACTGATATTTCTTGACACCGCCAGGTAGGCATCCAAATAACGGTTTATCCACTGTTCTGCCACTTCATCCAAAGCTTAATCCTCCTTACAACCCCACAATAGTTCACGTGTAGAATAGTTTCACTATAGAACTATATGACTTCAGCACTCAAAAGTCAAATGTAATGACGTGGTGCTTGTATTTGCATGAAAAAAAATGACAGGCCAACAAAACTCCTTGGCCTGCCATTCTATGTCGTTCAGGGTGAGGTTATTCCTCATCCTCAAATTCTTCAACCTCATATACGCAGCGAAACATCTCAATTCCGGCAGCATTCACACCGAGACTATAGACCATAAAGCCCAGGGCCCGGTAGAAATCGGCCGCTATCTCATCTTCGGTCTCTGCCAGCAAGTAACGCGGCTCTCTAGCAGTAAGCAGCTCCAAAATCATTCCACGCGCATACCCTTTGCCCCGATTCTCCGGCAGTACGGCAATATGACGGATATCCAGTGAGCCATCTTCTGTTTCCTCAAATCCTACCAGACCAAGAAGCAATTCTTCCTCTTCCCAGCCAAACAACTGCAACCCGGATGAATTGCGGTATTCCTCCGAAGTCTGCTGAAGAGCCTCCGGCTCTCCAATCACCGCGTACTCCAGCAGTTCATTCACTTCAGGTGTTCCGATGCGTGGTGTTAAATCAATCAGCATGTATGTAATCCCTCCATCTTATGAATTCCTTCCAGTTCTTCTCCCCAGCCGGATTACAGCATAGCCAGCCCATACTCCCAACATATTCAGCAGCAGATCATCCACATCGAAGCTTCCAACATGCAGAAGCATCTGCAGACATTCCAGCAGCAGAATAACAGGGATCATGACCAGCGCCAGCCTGACCGCAGAAGATAGCTTGTTCCAAATCAAGGGCAATAACAACCCAAACGGAACAAACACAGCCACATTACCCAACAAGTTCACCGCCCGATTCCAGAGAGAAAGGCGGTTCCCCATATCCAGATAAAGAGACACGGTCTTCCATGGTACCAGATTATATCGCCAGGGTCCACCCGTATGCACCTCACGACCAAAACCGAGGAACATCCAGTAGAGCAGCATAGCACTGTATAAAATTTGAACAGCCTGCACCACGCGCTTACGTCTACGCCTGGGTCCGGATTCTGGAAGGAATCTCAACGATGCTTATCTCCTTCAATAACCTCAATGCTGCCATCGCTTTTGCCAATAATTGCACAGTCGGCAATGCCTATGAAGAGACCGTGTTCCACAACCCCCGGTATGCCTTGCAATGCCTTGGCCAGCTCTGGCGCCGAAGAGATTGCTCCGAAATGGCAATCGGCAATGTAATTACCGTTGTCGCTCTTGTACAGCTCCTCGCCGTTACGGCGCAACACCGGCTCGCAGCCGAGCTTGGCGAGATCACCCAGCGTCCATTCCCAAGCGAATGGAACAATCTCTACAGGCAACGGGAACTTGCCGAGTGTCTCCACCGCCTTACTCTCATCAGCAACCACGATCATGCGCTCGCTTCCCATGGCAACAATCTTCTCGCGCAGCAAGGCGCCACCGCCACCTTTGACCAATTGCAGCTTGCCGTCCAACTCGTCCGCCCCGTCAATCGTGAGGTCCAGGCGGTCAATGTCACCGAAACCCACTAGTGGAATACCCAGTTCACGTGCCTGATCCTCGGAAGCCTGTGACGTGGCGACTGCTGTAATCTTCAACCCTTCAGCCACTCTTTCGCCTAGCTTGCGAATCGCCCAGTAGGCTGTCGAACCAGTACCAAGGCCGACCTTCATGCCATCCTTCACAAATTCTACTGCTTTTTCTGCCGCTAGCTGCTTTACATTGACGCTCATTTTATTCCCTCCACATTTCCGTTATAATATTATGATACAAAAACTATATAAGATGAACAAAAGAAAGTAACAAAAAGCAAGAAGGAACGAAGGGGGAAGTTTGGAACTGTAGGAGCGTAGCGCTCGCCTGAAAGCTTTCCTCAGGAAAGCTCGCATCGGAAGCATAAGCTGTGTCCAGATTTCAACCGCTAGAAGCGGTTTATAAAAAGAAATCTGGACACAACAGCGACCGGAAGTCCAAACATTCCACCGTAGTGACGACCAAGCCTTATGTTAGGATCTTAAGTTCATCTTATATAACCAAACTCCAGGAGGAGCAAGATGAGAACAGAGAACCAAATCCAATCCAAAATCAATGAACTGACCCTGCAACGCAGATCGCTGGAATCACGCCTTGCGCCTTTGGCAGCGGATGATACCCAGCGGATTTCATTGCAGGCCCAGCTTGTACGACTCGAAGATATGATTCTAATGCTGGAATGGGTCCTTAACGCGCCAGTTGGCAAATATCACGCCTGACGCTTATTCTTCTATCAACGTTTTGCCGTAGCAAAGACTGTCGGGATCACCGACATAAGGGCCGAACAGGTCTATTGGCCGGTAGCCGTGCTTGACATACAGCCCAATGGCTTCCGGCTGCTTAATCCCGGTCTCCAGCAGGATTTCCCTGTACCCGGCGGCCAAGGCTTTACTTTCGAGGAACAACAGCATTCGCGTCGCAACCCCCATCTTGCGGCAGTTGGAATCTACATAGAATCTTTTCAATTCCATTGCCCTTCTCCCCGGATCCAGATAATCCAGCGGACGCAACCCGCCGCACCCCACCGGCTGCCCGTTCACATACGCCACAACGAAAGTCATCTCCTGAACCTTGGGATCGCTAAAATCCACGACATAAATCGTCTCGTGCGGATACCGCTCCAGCAGCTCCTCATCCAGGGAGACAATAAGCTCCCGCAATTCTTTGTTATCCGGAGCTACAACTACAAATTCCAATTCTGTACCAGGTAGCATACGTCACTTCCCCATCCCGCTTCTACAATTCTTCATGATCACCTGTATGCTATCTTAACGCTGATTTGCAAGCTAGGTTGCTCCTTTTACCGCCTGCTCCAAATTCAGGATCAGCTCCTGCTCAAGGTCACTGACTCCCTCTTCCATAAAGGCAACATATTCGATCGGCTGCCCCTGACTAGCCAACTGCCTGATCCTGTTCAGCATATAACCCTCTGCATCCGGCAATAGCATTTCTCCTTGCCCTGAATCATCCCTGCATAATGTAATCCAGACATATTCCTGCTCCTCAGTCACTGATGCGGAGGATTTCAGAGGAAACCTCAAGCTGAATAATGCTCCTCCCCCAGAGTTCCCCATCTGGGCCGGTGCAGCTTGGCTAAACACAGAATAACGCCGGGACGGTGTATGCACTGCTGCTCCGTTCACCTTGCGTCCGGCAATCAGCCGGCTGTTCTGATAAGCAAGCCATCCCGAAGCCAGCAGCAACAGAAGTGCAGCAGCCAATACCGCCAGGATCATCCATCCTCACCGTCCATCCCTGAATAACAACACTGCCTTTATCTTATCACGGCAGCAAGAGAGACGGGAATGGGGATTTTACAAACATATGATTTTGTAAGCCTCTCCTGCTGTATGTCTTACCTTTCAGTGAACCATAATAACAGAGACTACGGGAGAAATCCTATAAAGTCATTTTAAAATATTCAAAATAACAGTTGAAACTTTTCCGGTCATGTTTCATAATAAAACATGAAAGCGGCTAGCCAAAATCAAGGGAGGATATCAGCAATGAAATTTTTCTTGGACACAGGGAATATTGAAGAGATCAAACGTATCACCCGCCTCGGTTTGGTGGATGGCGTAACAACAAATCCTTCACTGATCGCCAAAGAAGGCCGACTGTTCAAAGACGTTATCAAAGAAATCGTCGAGATCGTACCAGGGCCTGTCAGCGCTGAGGTAATCGGCCTGAAGGCAGACGAAATGCTGAAGGAAGCTTATGAAATCGCTGAGTGGGCACCGAACGTTGTAATCAAGCTGCCTATGACCGAGGATGGTCTGGAAGCTTGTTATGAGCTCACGAAAAAAGGCATTAAAACCAATGTGACGCTCATCTTCTCCGCTGCCCAAGGACTGATGGCCGCTAAAGCCGGCGCCACCTACATCAGCCCATTCGTAGGACGTCTGGATGATATCGGCGTGGACGGATTGAAGCTGATCCGAGATCTCAAGACTATCCTGACCAACTACGGCCTGACTTCCGAAATTATCGCAGCCAGCATCCGTAACATTGCCCATGTGGAGCAAGCCGCCTTGGCAGGTGCGCATATCGCTACAATTCCTGGTTCACTCCTGCCTTCTCTCTGGAAGCACCCGCTGACCGATAACGGTATCGAGCGTTTCTTAAAGGACTGGGAGACGGTCCCAAAAGCTTAAAATAGTTTCACTTGACGGTAAACATCAAGCCCTTGTCGGAATGTCCGGACAAGGGCTTTTTTAGTATCATTATTGATTAGCATTCTTTCATAGGGCGCACAGCTAAGAGAACTACGTGAGGCGTATCCCAGTCTCCTTCTCATAGCTTAACGTGCCCGTGCCCGCTGAGTCCTGATCGATAAAGACTTCGTTGTCTTCTTGACTTCATCCTGTCCACCATCTTCTTTACTTGGCGTTACGGCGAATAATGTCAGTAATCCCCCTACAGCGCCCAGCGCGGCCATGGTACCGAATAACACCCAGTGTCCCTGTGGCATCAGCAGCGAAACCACCGGCGGCCCCAGCGCCACCCCGATAAACCGCATACTGCTATATAGTGAGGTGATCGTCCCCCGGTTCTCCTTTTCGAAAGCCTCGGTAATCAAGGCATCCATGCAAGGCAGTACTACGCCGATGCCGATGCCGCTCACCGTCAGGAACCCTACCATCATGTATATCCCCTTGTTGAAGCCAGTAACAATCATGGCCCCCGTCAAGAGTACCATCCCGCTAAAACCCAGCCATTTCATCAAGGTCTTGTTCTGTCCAATGATCTTACCGCTGCCATAGGAAGCAAGACAAAGCATACCTAGCGGGATCGCCAGCACCAGCCCTTTCATTGCTCCATGCATTGAATGTTTGGACTCCAGGATCTCTGACAGATAGAAAAGCACCCCGAAGGTCGCGAACATACAAATACAGCCAATGGCAAATATCGCATAGAGCCATCGCCCTCTTGTCTGCAGAATCTGCTTGATCCCGGACAGAAACTTACGAAGGGTCGGCTTCTCCTCTGCGGCCTGTTGTTCCCGTTTGGGCGGCTTGACCAGAAACAGCACCAGCACAAATGAAAGCAGGCAGAGAAACGGAATCGCAATAAAGGGCGCGTACCACAGCAGTACTCCCAGATATGCGCCCAGGATCGGGCTAAGCACTTTCCCTAAAGTATTGGAGGTTTCGATCAACCCCAGACTTTTGCTGACCTCCTTCTCATCCTTGAACAAATCCCCCACGAACGGCAGCACGATTGGAAAAGCACCAGCCGCACCGATTCCCTGCAATAATCGCCCTGAAAGGATCACCCAATACGCACTCTGCCCTTTCATAAACCAGGCTGCGATCACACACACAACCCCGCCTACGGCAGCTATCATAAGACTTGGCAGTATCACAACTTTCCGTCCATAGCGGTCGGATAAGAAACCTGCAACTGGAATCATTAAAATCGCAATCAGACCATAAACCGTGATGATCATGCTGACCTGAAAAGAACTGATCTTCAGCGCACGTTCAATCTGCGGTAAAATTGGCAGCAGCATGGAGTTGCCTAGCGTCATTATCAGCGGAATGGAAGCCAGTGCAACCAGATCCCATTTTTTCTCCTTCATGGACTGACCACCTTTTATCTTAGTTGGCATTAGTCTTTATTGTGGTTTGTTCCTCTCCCTTTATACACTATGATCCAAATAAACAGCCATTTATAGACTGTAAAAAAAAGCAAAACCGCACTTCGCTGAGAGAAGGCGGTTTTTTAAGTGTTTTAACATTTGGATTCCGATATTTTACGGGGTACCAGCCGTGATCGCTTCTGTCTTCGATGTCGGCATGAAGCGGCTGGGACGTCCTAGACAATAAATATGCAGCAAATGCATCGCCCGGGTACAAGCCGTATAGAACAGCTTGCGTTCATTCTCCCGATTGTACTGCTGGTCCGATCCATCATAAATAATGACGGCATCGAATTCCACACCTTTTGCCAAGTAAGCCGGCAGCACCAGCGTACCCTTCTGGAAGTTCGGTGTATCCTTCGTCACCAGTCTTACCGGCAGTCTGTCCTGAAGTGCAGCATGAACACGCTCGCACTCCTCAGCTGTTTTGCAGATAACTGCCACATAATGATATCCCTGAGCATGCAGCTGCAAAATATCCTGTTCCACCGCGCTCAGCAGCTCCACACCGGTTGACACCACTTGAATCTGCGGTTCTTCGCCCCGCCGGTTGAACGGCACGATCCGCTCTCCACCAGGAATCATCGACCTTGTGAACTCGACAATCTCATACGTCGAGCGGTAGCTGCGCGTCAACGAGATGACTTCCGTATTCTCTTCCCCATAAATGCTCACGAGATTGCCCAGCTCACCAAGCACCTCACCTTGGGCATAAATCGCCTGGTTGAGATCACCAAGCACCGTCATTTTCGCCCGCGGGAATAGTCGCCGCAAAAATTCCAGCTGGAACGGTGAATAATCCTGCACTTCATCAACAATCACATGCCGAATCAAGGTATTGGTCCGGAAGCCCTGACTCAGCTCCTTCAGATAAAGGAATGGCGTGGCATCCTCATAATAAAGATGATTCTCTGCAAGCGCAGATAAGGTTTGACGACTAATCTCGTCCCACTCAGCAGGCAGCGGGCTATCGTTCAAGCTTTCCATCAACTCACGGTCGCTAAACAGCTTGCTGTACAGGGCTTTAACATCCACAAAGCGCCCGCGCTTGATCCAGCCGCGAAGTGGCTTCAGCCGCTGACTGACCACATAGCGGGCAAGGACCTCTTTTTCCGTGTCAAAATCGTCAAAGCTGTTCTCTGTCGCCCGCTTCTTGCGCCGCATCATCTGGTAAGCCCGGTGATAATCGCTGGAATCCAGCAGCTCAATCTGATTTTCTACCCATTCCGAGTTTCGTTCCTCGTGGCTGTACGCCGCCAGTTTCTTGAGCAGCCATCCAATCATTAGCTCCACGCGATTGGCCAGTGTAATCGCTGAATCGTAGCTGTAGAACTGAGCCGCCATCTCTTCCTTGGTGACCACGATGCGCCCCATGAATACGACCGGCTTGAACTGAATCCCCTTCTGCTCCAGCATGGAGGCATAACGGCGAATAGCATTCAGGAAGTCTACCGAGGACTTATACTGAATACCTTCCCTGCGGATACGAGCTTCAGGGCCATCGGGTGCGTTCAGCAGACTCTCCGTCTGGCTAAAGACATCCTCCAGTTGAAACTCTTGGGCTAATCGATGTGCCAAATACATCTGGAACGTGGTTTGCTGCATGTTCTCCTCGCCCAGCTCAGGCAGGACGGTGGAGACGTAGCTGTTGAAAAGCGGGTTGGGCGAGAACAATAGCATTTGGTCAGCCTGTAGTACCGCTCTGTATTTGTAGAGCAAGTAAGCCACCCGTTGAAGCGCTGCCGATGTCTTACCGCTGCCGGCCGCTCCCTGAACCACCAGCATGCGGCTTTTATCATTACGGATGATGGCATTTTGCTCCTTCTGGATCGTAGCGACAATACTCTTCATCTTGTCATCCGCACTGTGGCTGAGCACTTGCTGCAGCAGTTCATCCCCAATGGTCATCCCAGTATCAAACATAACCTCAATAGTCCCGTTATCAATTACAAACTGGCGTTTCAGCTCCATATTACCCGAAATGATCCCGCCCGGGGTATCATAGGAAGTTGGTCCTGGTGCTCCGTCATAGTAAAGACTTGAGATCGGGGCGCGCCAGTCATAGATCAGGAAATGGCCGTCATCTTCCATAAGTGATCCAATACCTAGATAAATCTGCTCTGCTGCACCGCTTGGCGCCTCTGAGAAATCTATACGACCAAAGTAAGGGGAGACCACCAGCTTTTTATATTTTTTTAGAGCTTTGCTGGACTGCAGATGATGGCGTTCCCGTTCGTTAAGAATCTGCGCTTGCTGTCGCAAGCTGGTTGAGGTCTCACCCAAATCATCGGGACTGCTGAAGTTGACGGTTACCTCTTCCCAGAATTCTTTACGCATATCCACCACATCGGTCCGGTGCAATCCCAGCTCCTCAGATAACTGCCGAATATGCCCCGACAAAATCTGAGTTACCTGGGTTACCCGCTCCTGTTCTTCTTTCCATTCTTCTTGCTGGTTTTCCACTTCATTTCATCCCCTTTTGAAGGTTGACATTTCAAATTCTTCATGGTAAAATCATATTGAATAATTGTGTTTTTCCACAAATTCTTCTCATCTGGCGTTTTTATATTGTATCAATTCCATCTTGTTTTTTCAAGTTGAATAGTAACTTTATTCTCTTACAGAGTAACATTATAGAATATGTATATCGTCAATCCAGTCCCTTGGGACTGGATTTTTTGTTGAATGCACTCAATTCGGAAGATAGCAGAAAGCGGTTGTCCCAGAAGTGAACGGTTCCCTTCATAAAGAAAGATATAACCATAAAACCTGCTACGATCAGGAGAGCTATATCATACCAATTCAAAAATTTTCTGCCATAGAGCAAGCCCAGTTCAAACCCATACCTGAAGCTCAGGAGCTGGGACTGTAGCTAAAGCGCAGTAACGATAAACAAAATGGGACATCGCATCGCTGCGCTCATGTCACTCTGTAAAATCCATCATTAGATTTATGGATCTAGCTCGAAGCCAGTACTTACTCCTAATTCCGTATGGTAACGGACCCTAGAGACCGTATTTCCTAACCACCGACCGTTCCAGAAAATAGCGGACTCCAGAGACGTTATGAGCAGAAATCCTGTGTGAAATCCACGGTTTGGGAGGAAATAGCGTCCCCTGAGTCCGTTACATGTTCTAGAAGCTGCTTCATGGGCAAATAACGACGATAGGGTCCGTTAGCCCTCAGGCATGAGCTTCAATCTGCTGAAGCAATTGTTTTTGGCAAGCACTGATGATGAAGGGGATGTCCCAAAAGCTATGAAATAGCTGTTTAGGACACCCCCTTGGTGTTGAATAAACTGTATGTTTTAGCTTGGCTGGAAGCTCCGCGAACGAAAAATTTCCCCGGAAAAGCTATTCCTTCTCCTCCGACATCCGGTGGATCTGATCCGCTACTTTATCAAGACGCTCCAGTTGATATCCGTAATCGTAGATAGCTCCGGCCACGACAGAAAGACGCAGTTGACCGAACTTCTCGCTGTTGTACCCCTCGATGGCCGCCTCCAGGAACTTGTCGTTCTCTTCCACAAGCGTCTTGCATTCGGTAGCTCCTGGCTTCAGCTTGTCTTCGAATTTCAACAGAATATGCTCATGATATTTGATTAGCAGCTCCAGATGATGGTCAAACAACCGATCCGTCTCCTCTGTACGCTCCGCCTGAAAATAATGACGATC
Organism: Paenibacillus sp. MAHUQ-45; assembly: GCF_058133325.1. NCBI lineage: Bacteria > Bacillati > Bacillota > Bacilli > Caryophanales > Paenibacillaceae > Paenibacillus > Paenibacillus sp. MAHUQ-45. Next base: position 316,125 of record NZ_JBYUPV010000008.1, on the reverse strand, counting down.
CACCGCCTCCAGTACCGCGTATCCCTTCAGTAGTGAAGCCAGCAGGTTCTTGTAAACGACCATTTGCCTGGTCTGGCTGTACTTGGCCCGCCTGAGCTGCTTCTGCTCCTCTTCGAACAGGCTGTATTTGTCCGACAGTGATTTGATCGAGCTTTCCAGTGCATGCTTCTCATCACGGAACACACTTTCCTTCATCTCATGCGACACACAAGTCCTTAACAATAGCGACAGACTCGCGAAGACACTCTCAATCTGCTGGATATACTGCTTGCGAGGCTTCGGTGGAAATACAGTTATATTAATTAAGAAGGCCGAGATGATCCCCGTCAGCGTAAGCAAAAAACGGGTTAGGGCGAATTCCCATTGCCCCGATGCTTCCATAACGGAAATTACAGTAACTAGCGTCAGGCCAATGGTGTCGGCCCGTTTCATTTTCATACTAATCATTATGACCAGAATACATACAAGTCCTACCGCAATCGGTTCATTCGACAGCAGCATACCGCCCAGCAAGGCCAGCACCGCCCCCATTGTACTCGTCTGAATCTGGTCCAGGAAATAGCGCCAAGATCGGTAAATGGAAGGCTGCATGGCGAAAATAGCAGCGATCGCCGCGCCGACTGGAGATGAAAATTGCAGCAGCACAGACAGATACAAGGACAGGGTAACTGCCATCCCTGTTTTAAGAATGCGGGCTCCAAAAGCCAAATCCATCCCTCCTTCATTTTGACAATCATAAGATCTGAACGTGAAGCTCGGTCGTCACTCCGTTGAATGTTTGGACTTCCGGTCGCTCTTGTCCCCAGATTTCTTCTTATAACCGCTTCTAAATCAGTTGAACTTAATATCCTAACGTAAGGCTCGGTCGTCACTACGGTGGAATGTTTGGACTTCCGGTCGCTGTTGTCGCCAGATTTCTTCTTTTATAAACCGCTTTTAGCGGTTGAAATCTGACGACAGCTTAGGCTTACGGTGCGAGCTTTCCTGCGGAAAGCTTTCAGGCAAGCGCTTCGCTCCTACAGTTCCAAACTTCCCCCTTCGCTCCTTCTCGCTTTTCGTTACTTTCTTTTGTTCATCTTATATAGCGGTTGAAATCCGGTGACAAATGCGATCGCTACGCTCTTGCTGTTCCAAACTTTCCCCTTTGTTCCTTCTCACTTTTCGTTACTTTCTTATGTTCGTCTCTTATACTTCATTCTCATTATAGTACAAACATCATTATCCCTGGAGCAAGCTGACGAAATTTAGACTCTTTTAAGCCTCTATTCAGGATCATTTCAGCTTTTGGGGGATACTAGTTCAAGAGCCTGACAATTTAAAAATCTACAAGAGGTGATTCCATGAACAAATCTGTCTCAAAAATAGCAGTGTGCGCAGCTGCACTACTGTTCACTGCAGCCTCCACACTGACGCTTCCAAGCAGCGTCCAAGCAGAGAATGCTACACCATCCCATGCCCCACAAATTCACCGTGAACCTCATCACCACCAAAGCAAGGACGGGAAATTCCGCACAGGCGGCGGCCATTTCATCATTACCGAAACAGCAAAGCTGCTGGAGATGGACCGGTCAGAGCTTGTCAAGAATCTGAAGTCGGGTAAGACACTATATGCTCTCGCTCAGGAAAAAAAGGGCTGGAACGAAGCGCAATATGTGCAAAAGCTAAGTGAAGCCGCCAGCCAGAGGCTATACAAAGCTCTTGCGGAGGGCCGGATCACCGATACCGAAGCCCAGAAGCTAAAAGTCGGCTTGCCGGCTATTCTCAAACAGCGAATCGGGCAGGCCGGACAATATCAGGACCGTTCGGTTGATCCTCACCGCAACAACATCTAACAATATCTACAGGCGGGTACCCTGTTCTCGGGGTCTCCCGCCTGTTGTCTGTCAAGCTGCAATTGTGCGCTTTCTTCTGGAACGATAGGATTCAAACCACCCGATAGACAACATCAGCCAAGCCCCGCTTGCTGCATAACCGCCAATGACATCACTGGGATAATGTACTCCGAGATAAATGCGGCTCCATCCAATACCGCCCGTCATCAATACGGCAAGAATAACCAGTATAGCCCGTTCTCGGCGTCTATTCAAGTGCCTCCACAGCAAATAGGCAATTACACCATACAAAGAGAATGCTGCCATAGAGTGTCCGCTTGGAAAGCTGTACCCTACTTCCTGAATAATTCGGTGGATGTTGGGTCGTTCTCTGTGAAACCATTGCTTCATTAACGAGTTAAGCAGCTGCGAGCCCAGGCCAACCCATATGAACAAAAGCAGCTCCATCCGATGCTTGAGCAGGAAATAGAGCAGAATTATAGTCAATACAGATATGCCAATTGCAAGTTTGGAGGAACCCACCAGAGACAGCATTTTAGCCAGCGCTGTTAATGTTGGTGATTCCACAGACTGCACGGCATGAATGATAGGATTGTCAAAATAAGAGACATCACCGAGTGTCACCCATGCGGCGATCAACCCGAAAACTAGTGCAAACCATATAAAAAAACGATACCCTCTGGGCCATTGTTGGTAATTCAGTGTGAATCCCCCTCTGTACATGAAGCAGCAAACCACATTTCCTTGGAGGTCTTCCCGTGGTATACTTGCTAGAGAAATTGAATCTAAAGAAGATGGAGTGCTGCCAAAGTGGAAAGTCTAAAACTGCAGGAACGTTTGTTGAACCAGGTGATCTCAACAAAAGTGCCGGTAACGATTTTTACAACTAACGGGGTCAAAATGCAGGGTCTTGTTACCGCATATGACGCCTACACCATTTCCTTGCAAGGCCAGGGTGATGGAAGGCAGAATATCCTCTTCAAATCGGCGATCTCCACCATTGTTCCGCTCAAGCCTGTCTCTCTTAAATAAGGTCTCCATTAAAAGTAATCTCCATCCAATGTTTCACCTTTTCAATTCAAAGGGAACACCGGTATTGTCCGGTGTTCCCTTTGTTTTTCCCTGGGATGTGAAGGGTTCAATCAAGTATTACACCCCAGCCGTCTGAGATGGAAGAAAGGCTGGCTTCACACAGACGGGCTTGGACAACTCCGCTGTGTTCCCTGTGAAGGACAACTTGCCACTGCCACTATCCACGGAGAAAACAACAAGATTGCTCGCGTCCCGGTTAGCAACAATCAGATATGCGCCGTTCGGGGTCAACGTGAAATGGCGAGGATGACCGCCTTGCGTAGAGACATGCTCTACCAGTGTCAGACCAGCTGTTGCAGCATCAACCGCAAATACTACGAGGCTATCGTGTCCACGGTTAGAACCGTACAAATAACGGCCATCCGGCGTCAGGGCGATTTCCGCGCAAGTGTTCTCTTCCGTGAAATCTGCGGGCAGCGTAGGGACTGTAACAGCCGCCTGCAGCGTGCCTGTTTCACTGTCGTATGTAAATGAAGTAATGGTAGAATCCACTTCGTTAATCACATAAGCGGATTTACCGTCTGGATGAAAGGCCAGATGACGTGGACCCGATCCAGGATGAAGCACGGTATCGCCTTGCGCTTCCAGAGTCTTCTTATCACGGTTGATGACATAGGTACGGATAAGATCAAGTCCGAGATCCGATACGAACAAGAACCGGCCATCGGGACTGAAAATAGCCGAATGCGGGTGTGGACGGTCCTGACGCTCCGGATGGGCGCCATGTCCGCTATGTACGGCTGTGTCCGTCAAGGCAACCGGAAGGCCTTGAGCATCCAGTGATACCAGTCCAACAGTTCCTCCATGGTAACTGCACACCACTAAGAATTCGTTCTGCGGCTCACGGCTAATATGGCAGGTTGTCGCCTGTTTCCCACCTGCTGCTGGCATAGTGGCGATGACGCCCAAACGAGTTAGCTCACCGGTCTGTGGATCAATCGCGAAAGTCACGATCTCCCCTTCTTTACTGCCTTTTCCGTCCGGCTGCTCGCCGATAGCGTAGAGCCGTGACCTTACCGGGTCTACATTGACAAACGTTGGGTTTGTGATACCTTGAGCCGCATCCAGCAGTTTAATAGTACCTCCAGCCCCGCCGTCAAACTCAAACACCTGAACACCGTTCTCCTCTGCACTGGCATAGGCACCTGTATACAATAAAAGTCTGTTATGTTCACTCATTTCATGTTCCTCCTCCATAGTAGTTCTCTTTAAGGCTTTTGCCCGCTGATGAACAAGCAGCTATCCTTATTAATTTACAGTTTTTCAGCGTCTATGACAAATACAACGTTAAAAATGTCGTAAATTATTTTAAAAATAAGGCTTTTCACCGGTTGTTTGTTATGATATAATGAAAGCGCTAACATCTATTTTTTAATCCTTATAAAGGGGGAACATGAATGAGTAGCATCCTGCTGGAAGCCAGAAACGTATATGAGGACTTCGAGGTGGAGACGGACATTCTGTTCTTTAAGGTCGGAGACCATGATTTGGTCATCTTTCACGGCAGAAACTACAACATTAAAAAAAGAATGACTGCCGAGCAACTTAAACGCTTGTTATCCAATCCGAATTATTACCAGGTCTATGGAGGCTGTTACGTCAATCTTAACAAGATTAGCTCCATCACTGATGATTGTATCTACTTCGGAGAAATGGGTGCATACGCCAAAAATGTCCGTGTACCTAGACGTAAACAGGAAAGCATTCGCCATTTGCTCAACAAACGGCGCGCTTAGGGAGACAACGAACCCTCTTTTCCCAAAAAGCCGGAAGCTCATGATCCCATGAGTCTTCCGGCTTTTTTCCGTATCTTAATGAAAACTTAAAAAGAAATTGTGCATTTTTATACTTTCTTAAGGTTTGGAAGCACGATTTCTGGTAAAGTTGTAGAAAGACAGGCATCACCTATATTGAAGGGAGTCATTAATTCTAATGGACAAAAAAGATTTGAATGAAAATGAACACCTGGAAAACAACGGTAAGGCGGAAGAACTGGATTCTCCCGAAGCTGTAAACGAGACAGTTATCGAGGGCAGCACCCCTTCTGAGACCGTTCAAGAGGACAAGCTTGCTGAACCGGTCATACTGGAAAATGAAGAAAGCGTTCCCGTGATGAACAAAATCGGCGAGACTGTTCCGCCAGCACCTGCAGCCCCTAAAAACGGAAAAGGCTGGATGATCGCCTCTATCGTATTGGCTGCCGCGCTCATTATTGTTCTGATCAAGCCCCCCTTCCAAAAGGGAGACGACAATACAGCAGTAGCAACGGTTAACGGTGAGAATATTACAAAGTCCCAGCTTTACGACAAGATGGTAGAAGCCGGCGGGCCATCTACTCTGCAATCCCTGATCACCACAACATTGGTCTCACAGGAAGCCAAGAAAGCCAATATCACTGTAACCGATGCTGACATTGCTGAAGAACTTTCAGACCTGAAGGCCCAATTCGGGGGCGAAGAAGCTTTCAATAGCGCGTTGGCCCAAAGCGGAATGACTCTGGATGATCTTAAGAAGCAAATGCCGCTCCAGGTAGAGCTGCGGAAAATCCTTGAGCCACAAGTGAAGATTACGGACGATGAAATTAAGAAATACTATGATGAAAATAAAGCGCACTTCGATACTGAAGAAGAAGTACGTGCCTCCCATATTCTGGTGAAAACCAAAGAAGAAGCGGATGAAGTCCTCAAAGAGTTGAAGGATGGCAAAGACTTTGCCACAGTTGCCAAGGAAAAGTCCACGGACACTGGCTCCAAGGATAACGGTGGAGATCTGAACTTCTTCAAACGCGGCGACATGGTGCCTGAGTTCTCTGATGTAGCATTTAAGCTGAAAGTCGGGGAAACGAGCGGTGCGGTGAAATCCCAATACGGATATCACATCATCAAGGTAACCGACCGCAAGGAAGCCAAGAAATATACACTGGACGAGAAAAAGGATGAGATTCGCAAAACTCTCACTTCCCAGAAGATCTCTGAACTGTCCTCTACATGGTTGAAGGATATCACAGAGAAAGCTAAAATCACCAACACATTGACTGATGCCAAGAAGGACGCTACTCCGGAAGCAACAGAAGCACCTGCGAAGCAGTAAAAATAACTGTGGGCACGTTTCTACATCGTGTCTGCACTTACAAGAAGCCTCCATCCCCTAGTATTGGGAATGGAGGCTTTTTGTTGTTAATCTTATGGACAAGAATTAGCGATTGCAACCGCCTTATTCTTATTTAACAAATTTCACGCGTTCTTCAATCGGTTGGAATTCTTTTGCTCCTGGTTCAGCTACTTTCTTGCCGAACGGCAATTGAGCAATCAACTTCCATTCTTGCGGAATGCCCCATTCTTTCTTCACTTCATCATCGATCAGCGGGTTGTAGTGCTGCAAGGATGCACCCAAACCTTCTTCCGCCAATGCAGTCCATACTACGAATTGCAGAATACCGGAAGATTGGTTAGACCAAAGCGGGAAGTTATCAGCATAGGTTGCAAATTTTTCTTGAAGTTGTTTAATAACGTTTTGATCTTCAAAGAACAACACGGAGCCGTAACCGGCTTTGAAAGCACCCAGTCTTTGTGCAGTCGCTTCGAACTGATCAGCCGGAACGATTTTGCGAAGAGCATCTTCCGCAATATTCCAAAGTTTATCATGATTTTCACCGAGCAGAACTACAGCTCTAGCGCTTTGGGAGTTGAAAGAAGATGGGCTATGTAGTACAGCCTCTTCAACAATTTCCTTGATTCTCTCGTCGGAAATCGGGGATTCTTTGCTGATGGCATATACGGAACGTCTACCTTTAACGGCTTCAAAAAAGTTCTTAGACATAAAATAACTACCTCCATTAATTTTAGTTGCTTACTTTTTTACATCATAGCACTTTTTTTCGAGGTTTGCAACAGTAATACTCTACTTTTTTTGTCGGATATGAATGCTTTTCATTGCTTATTTTCGCTGTACCCGCACTTTATTATTCACCATTAGGAAAATGGGATATAAACCGCAGCGTCAAGGTCCTCTTGAACACACAAAAAGCCGTCCTCTCCGCAAGTTCTTTGCAGTGAAGACGGCTTTTCTTACCTATACTTCATTATGTGTACTAATCGCGATTAATGTAAATCCAGCCCTCTTTGTCTCTGGTTACCTTGCCATGCAGAGCTTCGGCCAGAACACGGAGTGGCACATTGGCATCGCCGTACTCATCAATAAATACAGCCTTACCAAGATTAATCTTGAGTCCATTCAGCGTAGCTTGGGCAGAACCGACTTTAAATACCAACTGGTCACCTTGCAGATCGTCAGTAACGGTAATCGTTCTGGTTGCTCCATCCCACTTAATGGTTGCATCCAAGTCCTGTGCCAAGTAGCGCAGCGGAACATAAGTAGTGTTGTCAATCACAACCGGATAGTAATAATCATCATCCGGAGCAATCACGAGTGTCTTTTTGGTGATGCCGATTTCGTCCTTGAGCAAGCGATAAACATCTGACTCTGGTTCAAAGCTTCTCAGCGTCTCCCCTGGTGTCAAGCTTACCTTAGTAATATCCAGGGCACCATCCTTGCTGAGGTGATCAGCCGTTACTTTGCCCCCAATATTCCAGGCTTGTGACTCGGCCTTCAAAGAAATACTCTTCAACGGAATGCCATCCACTTGCGGAAGCGCGATCTTCAGATCGACGTTCTGCTTACGGATATGAAGGCTGCTGTCGACATAGAGGTCAACTTGAAGCTTAGTATCCTTACTCAGCACCGTTTTCAATTCAGGTTCGTATTCATACAGATTATCAAGCTGCTTGTCATAGACAAGTAGCAAGGAATCTACAGCTAACTTCGCCGCATCATGCAGAACGGTTACAACACCCTCTTTATCATCCAGCGGAAGATCGCCGAGACCAAGATTGAGGTAGTCATCTGCGTTAACACCCGAGGCCTTAACAATCGGATACAGGTAGTCATAGAGACCGCTGATCAAATTAGTGAAGCCCTCAGTATCCTTGGATATCGATTTCAGGAACGTTTTTAGAAGCGCAGGCAATTCTTGGCCTGTCACCTCTGCATGTAGCTTAGTCAGATTAAGCTGCTCGCCATAGACTGCCTCACTAACGTTCGAGACGTTAATTACACCCGGATTCGGGAGATTCTTAACTACAAATTCTGTAATCAGCTTGGACAGATCCTGTGCTTTGGCTGGGTCCAGACCCTCTACACCAAATTCCTTCTCATAAGAAGTAACTGGGAAGTAGAACGGCTGCTTGGCCCCCTCTACGTTGAGCACAATCGCTTCTTTATCCAAGAAGAATGCGAACGGCAAGTTCAGCTTCTTGTAGCCCACAGTTCCTTTGGCAGAGATATCACCATTATCCTGCACCTTCAGGTTGCTTACATTCAAAGATAATGAATTAATAAGATCTACAATCTGTTGATCCTCTGGGCTAATTCCGTCAGACGGTACAGCAGCCAAGGACAGCTTCGTGCTGAATTCGGACGACTTCACATCCAAATCTCCAAGCAGCGCCTTGTTAACGTCGAATCCGCCGACAGGTTGACAACCTGCCAGAACCAGTAGCAGCGCAATGAATGGTACAAACCATTTGGCTCTTGATTTGATTTTTCTCATAGCATGTCTCCTCTTCTGAATTTTGTGAAATCAATTCATTATCTCAACTGAGCCAAGATTTGTAAACGCTATTCTTGTCGATGATATACCACTACAGCTTAAGTAGTTGCGTCCAGTCTATAGGCATCCACTGACCGTTCACCAGCCCTCTCACCACAGCCAACACCGCTAGATGTACCGGATAAAAAGACCACCATACCCAGCGGGGCACACGACGATGCTGCAGTGTTGTCCATATGGCTGGTGCATATACAATAGCCAAGGTCGGAACAAGACTCGCCATTTGTATCAGCCAGCCGTAGTAGAATAGATAGAATATATTGAGTGCCAGATGTGCCAGCACCAGTCCATGCGATCTCGTATAGCGAAAAATCAGGACCAGCAACAAGCCGTAAGCGTTATAATCCAGCGGGAAATATTCCATCAACAGTACAGCAGCAGCAACAACCGGTGCAGCCAGCCAGGGACTGGGCAGCTTGTCCAGTACGATCAGCACAAGCACCGATAGCAATAATGTAAATACGACATTCCATCCACCCGGATTCAAGGCCAGATTGTATGGAATCTGGGCAAGCAGGGCGATGAGGAGCAGCCGCAGCACATATCTGGATCGGGATGAGGTATGGATGTGTCCCTGCACAAGAGCATAGCAATAGATTGGAAAAGCAATTCTACCTATATATCTCCAAGTCATTTCGCTCGGAAAAAAAATGGCGCCGATATGGTCTATCAACATGGTCACCATTGCAAGAATCTGCATCCCACTCCTCCTTCGGCTCGGTAAGGGACGGATTGATTTTCACCCTATTATCCAATGGTTTATCATCAACCGCAAGCCTGTCCCCTCTACTAATATGTAAAATTCATACTAACTAAATCTTACGTAAAGACGCAAATCTCACACGCACAATAACAGTTTAAAGCAGTGAAATATAAACGCGGCGAAGAACCCAGTATGTGTGGGAGATACAAACGTAAGAAACCGCTCTCCAAATGACACAGGGTCTCTGTGCCCATTTTCAAAAGAGCGGTTTCTATTTCACCCTAGGCCCTTAAGACCTATCTGCCAAATACTATTTATGAAGAAACACTCTACTTTATTTTACATATAAACGGCTAGTCTCTTCCCAATATTCGCCCGGCTTCAAGCTGAACAAGCCGATCTCTTCCGCCGGAAGATCCACATTCGGAGCATTAACAAGATTAATCTGCGGTTCAGGGCAGAAGAAGCCCTCTGTCGCGCCATTGTTCCAAATCATCCATTGCTTGTAGGAGGTACCCACATCATAGACAAGCGTAACGCCAGCTTGACTGTCTGTCAGTTCCATCCGGTTACGTCCATTCTGTGCTACGGCTGTGTAATGATTATCCATTGAAGCATAGAACGGATTTACCCCTTCATCACGCAATTGAATCTCTTCGGGCTGCAGCTCCTGGAATGATCCGGTAGGCAGCATCCGTTCATTCAGCTCCCAGCGTTGTCCCAGCGTGAGCTTCACCCGGTAGTCCTGTGGCGTGCTACCCGGTGCGAACGGTGCATTGATCGCTGTATGGAATGCCAACAGGCAAGGCATTTCCTCTGTGCCGTCATTATGTACCAGCAGCTGCTGGGACAAACCGCCTTCTCCGAGGCTGTAGCGCAGCTTGATTGTATAATTGAAAGGTAGATATTCATAGGAGGGATGATTCTCATCCACTTTTATTTTGACGATAACAAAACTTTCTGTCTTGCTGCTACCGAACTCCTCTACCTCCCAGGCTGCTGTATGAAGAAACCCGTGCAAGTGATTACCGGTTGCCGCTTCATTCACAGGGAACTGATACGTTTGTCCCTTCCATGGAAATTTACCATCCTCGTAGCGGTTAGGTGGAAATAGTACCGGAATACCATGAATGCCTGGACTCGCTTTGAACGCTTCCATTTCTTCCGCTCCTGGCTCATGCAGGAAACGGTAACCGTTTTCGGTATCACGGAAGCAAATCAAATTGCCACCGATCCCCGGTAGTAGAGCCGCTTCATAACGCCCGGCTTTAAGCCAAATGGCGGCTTCGCCTTCATAATGCCCTTCAAATGCTGTAATCGACATGATTGTGTACAGTCTCCCTTCAGTACCTTCAGAAATACTCTCCACTTGTTAGATTACCACAACTTCGCAAGCGTTAACATGACCTTTTATAACTGCTCCACTTCCACACTCATAACATGTTCAATCTTCTTGATATCATAATAGATTTCCGTGGCATAATCTCGATCCGGCGTAGACAGAACCATGTCAATCAGCTGTCTGCCATCATCCAAATCCTTGATTTTTATGCGACGAATGGTTCTGACATAGCCTTTCGGCCGCTTCTGTGATACAGCTTCTGGCTTCTCAATTTTCAGGATGACATCTGTCAAAACGTAATTGGGCTCCATAATGATTTTGACGGAAACCTCATGCTTGTTAAGCACCTGTGGCCCGATCGCTTTAATCAGGTGGGGAACGGCATTCACAGCAAACATCAGCAGTGCAACCGCATAAGCCGCTTCCTCGTAGAATCCTGCGCCTACTGCAATCCCGATTCCAGAAGCAGTCCAGATCAACGCCGCTGAGGTCAGTCCGGAGATCGCATCGCCTCCTCTGCGCAGAATCACGCCTGCCCCCAGAAAACCGATCCCGCTCACAATTTGCGCAGCCAGCCGCATCGGGTCCATATTAGGATGATCGGGTCCAGCGAACTTGTCGAACGCATGAATAGAAACGAGCGTAACCAAGCAGCTCGCAATGCTGATGACCATACTGGTCCGAATTCCCAGCGGTTTCTGCTTAATCTGTCTGTCGATACCGATGAACAGCCCGAACAGCATGGCCACGCAGAGTTTAATAATCGATTCATAATGTAATTCCATCCTGTCTCCTCCTCTCCTCACAGATAATCCATTATAACTGAAACCCCTCCCCCTTTCTATAAGCAAAAACGGTATTTCAACCCCTGACAGGCACGGCCTGGTACACCGTTAATCTGCGGCGGGGCGGAAATCCGTTCTAGTTCCAGGAAGGAAAATACATTCGGTTCATCATATGCAAGGATAGGTCGAATTAGTCGGAACTAGCCATGAAGCAGTGACTCTGCCCCGTCACAGTAAATTTCTGTACCCGTGATATGATCCGAGTGGTCGGAGGCCAGAAACAGTGCGAGCTTGGCGACTTGCTCTGAACTTCCCGGTCCCTCTTCCAGCGGCTGATCCCCTTCGGGAAACTCCACAGGAATTTGCACCTCACCTAAATCATCTGCAGGAAAGGTATTTTTATCAATGTTGGTTTTGATCGCTCCCGGGCATATTGCATTAACACGGATCTTGAATTGGGCCAGCTCCAGCGCTGCCATCTTCATAAAGGCCACCTGCCCGGCTTTAGTTGTGCTATATGCAGAAAATCCAATATTGGAGAAGACCCTGTTACCGTTGATCGAACTGGTAATGATGATGCTGCCACCCTTTGCTTTCAAATAGGGAATCGCATACTTCACGGTAGCGAACGTTCCGCGAAGGTTAATTTGAATCGTCTGATCCCAGCTCTCGATATCCATTGTCTCAATCGGTGCCAAGGCGCCATTAATACCCGCATTGGCGAAGACAATATCCAGTTGTCCCCAAGCCTCAGCCGCTTGCTTGACTGCTGCCTCCACCTGCTTGGGATCGCCAATGTCGCATCCGATGACTAGAACTTGGCCACCCTCCTGTTCCACCTGCTTTTTAACGTGCTCCGCCTTATCCACTGTCCGGTCCAATAGAGCAACCTTCGCCCCTTGTCTGGCGAACTCAATCACTGCCGCTCGGCCTATACCCGAGCCCCCACCTGTCACTATCGCTACTTTACCTTTCAACTGGTTCTCTGCCATGGTTATTCATCCTCCTTATCGTATTGCAAGCTTCAAGTTCAGTTCTTTCCCTAACCTTTACCTCGCATACGAGTTCATGAATCGACAGATTATCTTTTGTACAAGCAAAGAGGCAGGAATATAAGCTCCTTAACGGACCTTGCATCCCTACCTCTTTGTCTACTATTAATTGCCTATGGCTCGCGGCTTTGATTCACCATTAGCCGAGCACGATCCGGTCATCTGCCAGCTTATGCCCGCTGATTGCCTCGAACTCTCCCAGCAGGCGCTCCACGGTCAAATCCTGCTTCCGGCTAGCATCGATATCGAGAATAATCGATCCCTTATCCATCATAATCAGCCGGTTCCCAAGGCGAATCGCCTGCTCCATGTTATGGGTGACCATCAAGGTGGTCAGCTTCATTTCACGAACAATGGATTCCGTCAGCTTCGTAATCAGCTCCGCACGGGCAGGATCAAGCGCTGCCGTATGCTCGTCCAGCAGCAGAATCTGCGGCTGCGTGAACGTCGCCATCAGCAGGCTGAGCGCCTGCCGCTCCCCGCCTGACAGCAGCCCAACCTTGGCCCGCAGCCGATTCTCCAGGCCAATGCCCAGACGCTCTAGCTGCTCGCGGAACATTGTCCGTCTCGCCGCATTAACTCCAAAGCTCAGACCTCTGCTCTTGCCTCGTTTATAGGCCATCGCCAAATTCTCTTCAATCGTCATATGCGGAGCCGTGCCTGCCATCGGGTCCTGGAAGACCCGCCCAACCCAGCGGCTGCGCTGAAACTCAGGCAGGCCACTGATTGAGCTGCCCTCAATCAGCACTTCGCCAAGATCAGGCTTCATTACCCCGGAAATAATATTCATCAGCGTTGACTTTCCAGCCCCATTACTGCCGATAATGGTCACAAAATCACCTGGATGAAGCTCCAGATCAATACCAAGCAGCGCAATCTTCTCATCAGATGTTCCAGGGTTAAACAGCTTCGATACATTGTCCAGTTTAAGCATCGAGAGCACCCCCTTTCTTGCTGCGGAGCGCCTGCTCAGCCAATTCTTCCGTCCGCTTACGTCCAACATTCTTCTGCTTCAAGTAACGCTGAATCGAAGGGAATACCAGCGCAACAATGACGATAACAGCTGTAATGAGCTTAAGATCCGAAGCATTGAGCCACGGCACTCGCAAAGCCAGTGCGACCACGATCCGGTAGACGATAGACCCCAGAACAACCGCCAGTGTTGCCCGGAATACACTCCCCGAACCGAAGATTGCTTCACCAATAATAACTGAAGCCAGACCGATGACGATCATCCCAATCCCCATAGAGGAGTCAGCAAACGTGGAGTATTGAGCGATCAGAGCACCTGACAGTGCCACCATCCCGTTCGACAGACTAATACCTAGAATTGTTGTGTTGTCTGTATTCACACCAAAGCTGCGAATCATTCGCGCATTATCTCCCGTAGCCCGCAGGGCCAAGCCGAGATCGGTACGCAGGAATAAGTCCATTAACAGCTTTACGGCAAGAACCACGAACGGCATGACGTACAACAGATTCTTCAAGGAGCCAAATATCAGATCCTCACCCATTAACGACACGTTGGGTTTGCCCATAATACGCAGGTTAATCGAATACAGGGCAATCATCATCAGGATACCCGATAAGAGACCGTTAATCTTGCCCTTGGTATGCAGCAGTCCCGTACATATGCCTGCCGCCATTCCTCCAGCCAATGCAGCCAGCGTTGCCAACCAAGGCGAATACCCGTGCGAGATCATAACAGCGGCTATTGCGCCACCGGTAGTATAACTACCATCCACCGTAAGGTCTGGAAAATCCAATATGCGAAAAGTAATGTATACCCCTAAAGCCATAAAAGCATAAAGTAAGCCCAGTTCCGTAGCACCAAGCATTGAATTCATCATCGCTGACTTCCTCCCTAAGCGGCAAGGGCGTTCCTCAGAACCGCCCCCATGTCATGTCTTATTGAATAATGCTGTTAGCCGGGTCTTTGACTGCGCTCTTCATCGCGTCGGTAACGTCAATGCCCTGTGCTGCTGCCGCTTTCAGGTTCAAAATAACATCAAGCTTCTCTTGCATGCTGACCTTCATGTCCCCCGGTTTTTTGCCGTCTTTCAACACTTCAGCAGCCATCTGGCCAACCTGGTAGCCATGGTCAAAGTATTTGAAGCCTACTGTGGCAAAAGCACCCTTCTCGACCGTATCCCGATCACTGGAGAAGAAAGGAAGCTTATTGGCATTTGCCGTTTGGATGATCGGTTCAATCCCTGCTACCACGGTGTTATCCAGTGTGACATACAACGCGTCGACACGGCCAACGAGCGATTCAGCAGCCTGCTTCACCTCAGAAGTATTTGTAATCGCCGCTTTAACCAGTTCAATGCCATGCTGGTCGAGCGCTTTCTTGGCTATTCCCGCCATCGTTACTGCGTTAGGCTCGCCTTCATTAATAACGAGACCCAGCTTCTTCACATTCGGGAATTGTGCGGCAATGAAATCCATTAGCTCAGTAATTGCTGCCGGATTCGTATCGGATGCCCCGGAGACATTTCCGCCCGGATGATCGAGATCCTTAACAATTTTCGCATCCAGCGGGTCCGTAACAGCTGCGAACAGAATCGGTGTATCGTTCTTGATGGACTGTACTACCGCCTGTGCAGAAGGTGTGGCAATCGCCAATACAAGATCATTGTTTTCCCCTGCGATCTTTTGGGCAATGGACAAGTTATTCGCCTGGTCAGCCTGAGCATTTTCAAAATCCACTTTCAGATTCTTGCCTTCAACAATTCCGGCATCCTTAAGTGCAGCCAGAATACCTTCACGTGTAGCATCAAGCGATGGATGCTCAACATACTGCGAGATGGCAATTTTGTAGCTCTTGGCGTCCCCACTGCCCGTATTTTCTGTAGCTGCAGCACTTCCCGCCGAATTGCCACCAGTTCCCGAATTGACGGCCGCATTGTTGTTGCCAGAACCACAGCCTGCTGCCACAAGCAGCATACTCAGGCTCAAGCTTAGCCAAATATTCTTTTTCTTCATTAGATAACCCCTTTTCTTGTACAGTATCAGCGCGTGCATCAGAAGTAGTGGTAAAGCATTATCGCTTTTATAGATGAATGCACTAAAGCGAAAGCTTACACGAATCTCACAGCGACACATGCGAATCTATTAAACCTATATTATATGGAGGTTGTATATCCGTCAATCACTTATAACACGCTCACATTTAACAATATTCTAACAAAGTTCCATTAAAAATGGAGAATATCTGACACAACCTGCAGGTTGCAATGTATTACCTTGGACTTACATAAAAAAGAGCTCCCTGCGCAAACTTAAAACTAAAGCTTACGATAGGGAGCGTGTAATATGATGAAACATCCCCATAAATATAGGGCTGTAGCGGCCCTTATATTGTGCACTGTCATGGTTTGTACAGCCTGCGGTTATTATAAGGCCAAAGACACCGCAAAAGTAAGATCGCTGACTCCCGACGGATCACCTGCAACCAGCTATTATGAGAAAGCCAAAATCACCGATGCCAACGGCAAGTTCTGGATTCCGCTCTCCCCTGCTGTGGCCTCCATTGGCTACCAAATGAAGGAGGCAAATAAGCCGGGTGGATATACCAGCATAGGTTACACTGACGTGATGTACAAGCTTCGCCCAGGTTCAACTGAAGTTCTGTCATTGGGTGAAAAGGTTTCTTTGAGCGATGCCCCTCAGCTCCGCAACGGCCAGATCTATGTGACGCCCAAGGCGCTTTCCAAACTACTCCAGACCAAAGTGGCCTGGAACCCATACAGCGGGGAGATCAATATCGCAACGCCAACGGTAAAAGATTCCAAGGTTGAAGCAGGTCAGAACCAGCTATCCAGGCCGTTAAAAATCCAAAGTCTCTCACCTTCACAGAGCAGTGAGCTTGTGTCATACGCCAAAACCTTTTTGGGTGTCCCTTATGAGTTCGGTGCTGCCCCTTACGAAGAAAGTAAAAAGTTCGATTGTTCTTCCTTTACACAGCATGTTTTCAAAAAATTCGGTTTGAATCTGCCCCGTCTGGCCAAGGATCAGGATAATCTAGGGTCACGTGTAAATCGGAACGAACTGCAGACTGGCGATCTGGTCTTCTTCACCGTTCCCGGACGGTTTGAAAGTAATGCCATTCCAGGTCATGTCGGCATCTACATTGGCGACGGCAAGTTCATCCATACTTGGGGAGATCCTGGTGTTCAGATCAGTGAGCTGGATACCGGCTATTGGAGCCATGTCATTTTGCATATGCAGCGGGTGTTGTAGCGCGTATGTTAAAACACAAAAAGGGGAGACTTGGGAGATTGAACCCAGGCCTTCCCTTTTCCACATTAATCGGATGAAATGCTATATCTTTAGATGAAAAGCTATATCCGTGAACCTGATCTGCTTCCTTGCCGCTGGAAATCCTTTAATCTTGTACCCTGATAGATTAACTCTCCAGTATCGCCTTCAATAATATATCCGTAAGCCGAATTTGGAACCTGCAGTTCTACACGGTTGCCTCCCTCATCCTCAAAGGTCACATAGTAACTAGTCTTTGCGCTATGCTGCCCAGATCCTCCCCAGACTTCGCTGCGTTTGGCAACGGCTTGATAATATCCTGTGGTTACTGGGCTGGTTTTGTATGCTAACCAATTCTGTATCGTTTTGAATATTATAAAAATAAAAACAAGTAAAAAGACCAGCAGAAAAATCTTGAAGAATGGAGGGGCATCTCCAAGAAATCCATCAAAGAAACTTCGCTTATTAAAATCATTAAAACCGTCCCATCCGTTCAAATTCATCCCTCCTGCGCAAAAAATTATTATTAAAGCGGTCATTACTACAGCTTACGCGTTTTTTACAGCCCGGTTTCGTTTTCCCATCGTTCGAAAGACCTGTTTTTTTTTGCAATCCGATTTGGTTCAACTCCAGAACGTATGTTATGCTTTTAGTAATAACTGCAGAAAGGAGGTGTTCCCTTGGTACGCTCTGCAAGCCGTTTTGTATTGGTTTGGCTGTTGAATATTACGCTTAGTGTGGTGCTTTCACTGTCACTTCCGCCTGTCTGGTCTTCTGAAGCATTCAATAACGAAGGACAGGAAGCAGAAAATTATGAATCCAAACGTTATGAACGCAAAAGCATGCCTCCTGCTCGTCTGAAGACCTATAACGACATGAATACTCCTGTGTTAAAAGCAAGGCTATCAGGGAACACCGTCCCGGCGCGGGAAAATGTTATACTGCCTGTGCTCTGCTTACTTTTCTGTCCGCTGATCTATAAATGGTTGCTGCGACAGTGGCTCAATCCGCTAAAATTCACTTCAAATTTTGTGGAACTGGAAACTGAACTTACATGATGAACTATTCTATATAAAATGTTCCCTGCTGAAGGGAGGAATGTTTATGAAGACCGATTTCGCCGGTATTCGGAGACGCCCTGGCAGCCAAAGCAAAGGCTTCCGCATTCTCGCTGTCATTG
Source organism: Paenibacillus sp. MAHUQ-45 (assembly GCF_058133325.1). Classification (NCBI taxonomy): domain Bacteria; kingdom Bacillati; phylum Bacillota; class Bacilli; order Caryophanales; family Paenibacillaceae; genus Paenibacillus; species Paenibacillus sp. MAHUQ-45. Next base: position 298,211 of record NZ_JBYUPV010000008.1, on the reverse strand, counting down.
CAGGCGCGCTTCTGGCCGCAGTTGGCCTTGAATTGTTTCTGATGCCCCACGGCCTGGTCGTTGGTGGGATCACTGGGCTGTCTGCCCTGTTTGCCCATACTACAGAAATGCGGCTTGGACTGTTTCTGTTTCTGTTTAACCTGCCCTTTATCTTTATGTCTCGCAAACAAATCAATTTACGGTTTGCCCTCTATACAGTAGTGGGGTTGGCCGCCCTTACGATAGGTTCTCTGGCGTTGCACCAGTTTCCGGCCATCATCGGCGACCCACTGCCTGCCGCCATCGCTGGAGGCATCTGTCTTGGCCTCGGGGTCGGCATCTCCGTTCGATTTGGCGGAATGAATCAGGTGACCAGCGCCAGCGATCAGGGTTACTCACTGCTGAGCGGCGGGCCGCCCCGATCTTCTGAGATCGTAATCATGCTGCTGAATTGCGCCATCCTGTTTGCAGCAGGGGCCCTCTTTGGTTGGGATCAAGCCATGTATTCCATCATCGCCTACCTGCTGGCCTTTGAAGGCGTGCGCCTCTCTCTTCGCGGGCTCTCGCCATCCCGGTCCGCCTGGATTACCAGCAACCGCTGTGAAGACATTCAGCGGGTCCTTAAGGAGGAGCTTAACCGGGAGGCCGCGCTGATTGGCGATGTCGGGGATGACAACCAGCCAGGCACCTTGTTCTGCCACACGGAAAGAAATGAGGAACAAGTGTTAACCGAACTAATTCAAAAGGCTGATCCGGATTCACGGATTGTTTTCAAATCCGCCGAGAGCGCCCGCAGGCGCAGAATTATTTTCAAATAACAAGAAAGAATTCTGGGTTCGAAGGCTACAAGCATTTTGAATCTTGCAAATCAAAAAAGCGTTCCCCGTCAGCCAGACAGGGAGCGCTTTTTTTTGCTGTGAAGAAGATCTAACCAGACTCAAGATGCTTTAACGGAACATCCCCCAAAGCCGAATCAGGTGAAACGTATTGTTCGGGTCTATTTTCTGCGCAATCACAAATTTTACAATCTGCTCTTCCTGCGCAGACGTCAGTTTCTCATTAAGCACAGCGGATGAACTCCGAACCAACTTGCGGACCGTGGCCGTTTCCTGTAGCTCTTTCTTTGAAACACCGGTAATCATAGTTTTGATGCGTTCCTTGACCGCCTTATTCTTCATCTTGACCTTGATGCGATCAACGAGTTGGGGACTGATTCCATATTGCTGGTAACCCAAGTGCAGCACCTCCCGTCATATCCAGTCTTTCAAAGTATATGAGGGAGCCTTTGTCCCATGTGCCTATTTAGTCAATTAATTCACCCTGGAAAATTTGCTCATTCTGCAAATAATTCCGCAGCGGCGCATAGTCAGGAGAAGTCCAGAAGGAAGCATCCCGCAGCAAGCCGGCGGCATCATCACGAGCCTGCTCCAGCACTTCAAAATCAGCCGTCATATCCGCCAAGCGGAATTCCGGCAGTCCACTTTGCTTGGTGCCGAAGAAATCCCCCGGACCGCGCAGCTCCAGATCGCGACGCGATACCTCAAAGCCGTCATCCGTATCCGTCATAGCCGTCATCCGCTCACGTCCAATCTCCGACTTGGGATCAGCGACCAACACACAGTACGAAGCATGCTGGCCCCGGCCCACGCGGCCCCGCAGCTGGTGCAGCTGGGAGAGACCGAAGCGGTCCGCATCCATAATAACCATCAGGGTTGCATTCGGCACATCGACGCCGACCTCCACGACGGTGGTAGAGACGAGCAACTGCAGTTCATTGCTGTAGAACGCGCGCATCACCTCGTCCTTTTCCCCGGGTGTCATCCGCCCATGCAGCAATCCGACCTTATAGTTTGGGAAAGCTTGGGACATCTGGATATGAAGATCTATCGCATTCTGCACATCCAGCTTCTCTGACTCCTCAATCAACGGACAGATCAGATAGGCTTGCCGGCCTTGATCGATTTCACGGCGAATCAAATTCAGGACCCGGTCCATCAGATCATGCTTGACCCAGTAAGTCGTAATCGGTACACGCCCCTTCGGCCGCTCAGATAACGTGGACACATCCATATCGCCAAAAACGGTGATGGCCAGTGTACGCGGTATGGGAGTAGCCGTCATAGTAAGCACATCCGGGTTATAACCCTTGCGGCGCAGGACGCTGCGCTGGTTGACCCCGAAGCGGTGCTGCTCATCCGTGACTACCATTCCGAGGTTTTTGAAGAAAACATCCTCCTGGATCAGGGCATGGGTTCCAACCACCACATCAATCATGCCCATTTGCAAGGAAGCCAACAGGTCTTTGCGCTTGCGTCCGTTCACACTTCCTGTCAGCAGTGCTACAGTAAGGCCGAATGGCTCGAACATTCTCGTAAGCGATCGCATATGCTGCTCCGCGAGAATCTCGGTAGGCACCATTAGCGCACCCTGAAAACCGGATTTTACCGTAGCGTAGAGCGCAATAGCTGCAAGTACTGTTTTACCGGAACCTACATCTCCTTGCAGAAGTCGGTTCATACAATAAGGAGACCGCATATCATGCAAAATCTCCAGCTCCACATGCTTCTGGGCGTCCGTCAGCTCAAACGGCAGGCTGCGGACAAATTGCCGAACCGTTGCGTTGTCCACCGTATGCACTACCCCGTCCATTCTACCGCGGTTCAACACACGGAAGGCTTGTACCTTCAACTGGAACAGGAAAAGCTCCTCATAGACCATCCGGCGGCGTCCTTGCTGCCCTTCCCGGCTATCTTCCGGCTGATGAATGGTCGCAATAGCCCGCTTACGTGGCATAAAGTCATATTTTTGTAAGATCACCCGCGGCAAAATTTCAGGGATCAGCTCCCCGAATTGCTGCAGCCCCTGACTAATCGACTTCCGTATCCAGGATTGTGTAATTTTGCCCCCGACAGAATAGACTGGCTGCAAGGTTCCCGTTTTGCCTTCTCCGCGGTCCGGAAATTCATAATCTGTCACGGTAATTTGGCTGCGCTTCTGATCCCATTTGCCAGAGATCACGATACCGCGGCCTGCGGTGAGCTGTTCGCGGATATAATGCTGGTTAAACCAGGTTGCTGTGAACATAAACGGTTCAGCGACCATTTTACAGCTAAGTCTGGACTTCCCACCAAAGCGCTGAAGCACCGGAATACCCATCACCTTGGCTTCCACTGTGACCTTGTCCCCATGCTTGACCTCGCTAAGCGAGCGTGGACGGTAGTCCTCATAACGGAATGGATAGTACTCCAATAGATCCTTCACTGTAAAGATGCCAAAGGCGTGAAGCTCGCCTTGCTTTTGAGCACTCACGCCAGTTACTTTTTTCACTTCAATTTCATTCAAAGAAAGTGTCATGTTCATCCCTCATTATGCGGGCCAAATAAATACAGCCAGCGTTCCGTTCCCAACATGACTGCCTACCACAGGGCCAATGTTGGTCAGCACTTTCTCTTCAAGCGTAAAGTGCCTGTCGAGTTCACTCAGGAACTCTTCACCAGAAGCCGGTTCTGCCGTATGTCCCACGGCCACATTGATTTTGTCCACGCCCGGCAGATCGTTCTTGAACAACTCGATCATGCGGGCAACGGCCTTCTTGCGGCCCCTTACTTTCTCCACTGCGTAGATAATGCCTTCAGCATCAATGGACAGAATCGGCTTAATGTTGAGTAACGTGCCCAAAATGGCCGATGCTTTGCCGATTCTGCCTCCTTTTTGCAGATACTCCAGCGTATCGACAAGGAAATACAGCTTGCGGGACTGGCGCAGTGTTTCTACCGCCTCAAGAATTTCCTGCGGCCCTTTTCCCTCTGCCGCCAGTCTGGCAGCATGTACCACCATTACTCCGAATCCATAGGAGGCAGACAGGGAATCCACAACTGTGATCCGCTCCCCCTCCTCCTCCAGCATGGATTTAGCTAGCATAGCCGATTGAAAGGTACCGCTGAGACCAGAGGAAATATGAAATGACAGAATAGGGCTATCCGGGTATTGGTCCAAAATAGTGCGGTAAACATCCATATATTCAACCGGCGACGGCTGCGAAGTAGTCGGCAGCTTCTGTGAGCTAGGAAGACGCTCATAAAACTGCTCTGGTGTCATATCCACATTGTCCCGGTAAGATTGATCACCGAACATTAATGTCAATGGCACAACCTCAATGCCATATTTCTCGGCCATAGCCGGTGGAATATCGGATGTGCTATCAGTGACGATTATGGTACGGTTCATGAATTTCCTCCCCAAACTATAGTTGGTCAGCCCACAAAGCAATAAATCAGAACACCTTACTTCGCTCTAACCATCAGAACCTTTTAACCCTAAGGCTCCACGGAGAACAGGTAATAGTATAGCGGCTGTCCACCTTCATGCATTTCTACTTCTGCATTAGGGTACACAGAGCTGATCCATTCGCTAAGCGCTTCTGTGACTTCCTCCTGCGCATCTTCTCCGCTCAAGATCGTTATGATCTCGTCACCGTTCTCCAGCATATTAGTCAGGAGCGCTTGACTCGCTGCCAGCAAATCATCCGCTGCGGCCACAATTTTGGAATTGGATATCCCTATAAACTGACCGGACTTGATCTCCAGCTCCTCATAGAGCGTATCTCGAACCGCATGTGTAACCTGACCGGACTTCACTTGTGCAATAGCTTCAAGCATATTGCTTGTGTTGCTATCCACCGCGTCATCCTCCTGGAATGCGAACGCTGCAGAAATCCCCTGTGGAATACTCTTGCTCGGGATCACAGTAACCTCTCGTTCATCTTCCAACAGTTCTTTGGCCTGTTGCGCGGCCAGCACAATGTTGGAGTTGTTAGGCAATATATATACATGCTTTGCAGAAATCGAAGAAATAGCATTTACGAAATCCTCGGTGCTTGGATTCATCGTCTGTCCGCCTTCCAGCACAACATCGACGCCAAGGCTTTTGAAAATATCAGCAATTCCCGCACCTGAAGAGACGGCGATGAATCCATATGGAGCCAGATCATCAGCTGGTGGCACGGCCGGAGCCTGTGCGCTGACCTCTTCCTTCGGAATATCGGCGAACACATCTGGCATCGGGGCAATGTCCATACCCGCTGTCAGCAAATCCCGGTGCTGCTCACGCATGTTAAGAATGTGAATCTGGGTGATCTCCCCATAGAGTAGCGCAAGGTTCAACACCTCGCCAGGAGCTTTGGAATGAACGTGTACCTTGATCGTCTCGTCATCCGAAATAACGATGATGGAATCTCCATTTACTGATAGCGCTTTCCTAAATGCATCCTCATCGAAAATCGCTCGCGCGGAACCGCCCAACTGACGGTTTATAAAAAATTCCATATCATATAAGAATTCAATATCTTCCGTGGAAAGCTGAGATTGTGCGGATGTCTGTACCGAGGCCAAATTAGGCTCTGGTTTATTCAGACCTGCTGTCACAGCAATTGGTGCAGGAATCGCAGCCTGTTCTTGGGCAGCTATACCTGTGATTCCACTGGTTAGGTGCTGATGAAAACCTTCGTAGATATAGACAAGACCCTGTCCGCCGGAGTCGACTACTCCTACTTGCTTGAGCACAGGCAAGAGTTCAGGCGTATTCGCCAGCGCTTCCTTGGCCTTGGACAGTACCTCTGTCATCAGCTCTGTCACATCATTAGTGCGACGTGCAAAGTAAACCGCATGCCGCGCCGCTTCCTTGGCAACCGTAAGTATTGTTCCCTCTACAGGTTTTACAACTGCCTTGTATGCTGTATCCACTCCGGTCTGCAGCGCTGCTGCAAACTGCTGTGTGTTCAGCTCATCATGCTGCGCCGCATAGCGACTGAACCCCCTGAACAACTGGGAGAGAATAACGCCTGAGTTCCCTCTGGCCCCCATTAACAAGCCCTTCGAGAGTACTCCTGCACATTGGCCAAGAGAGGCCGTATTATTCCTTTTCAATTCATTCGCGCCTGCGGTCATCGTCAAATTCATGTTTGTTCCCGTATCTCCATCCGGGACCGGAAAAACATTCAACGAATTGACGTGCTCTGCATGCTGCTGCAGCTTCTCCGCTCCGGTGAGTACCATTGCGGTAAAATCTGTTCCGTTGATAGAACGCTTACTCAATGAGAATTCCCCTTCCTAACTTCATGCCTAATCAACACTAGGATTAACTGGACATAATACACTAATTTATATTGTACTATAAGAGACTAAAGAAATAAATGTTTTTGAGCGGTTGACGAAGCATTTTTTCCTGTGATATTATATTAAAGTATTGTTTTATGCAGGTGTAAGTAACAAGGAGGTGTAATCTGTGTCCCGTAAATGTATCGTAACAGGCAAGAAGCCGGGAAGTGGTAACCACGTGTCTCACGCGAACAACCACAACCGTCGCACTTGGGGAGTTAACGTTCAAAAGGTCCGTATCCTCGTGAACGGCAAGCCGAAACGCGTCTATGTCAGCACCCGTGCTTTGAAGTCCGGTAAAGTTGAGCGCGTCTAGTCTTTAGCAATTTAGAACGAGCGATATCTCATATCAAGCAAAAAGCACCCTTTACATATGTAAGGTGCTTTTTTTCATGTCTTTTTTTCTTTTACGGCCTCAACTCTTCTGAAAAGTATTCAAAATCGCCTTAACGAAACCTCCTAAAAACTTTGGCAGCTTGAACGTGTAAAATTTCATGGTTTACCCTCCCATCAATTCATGCCGTACGGTAGGAGACTTTATGTTCTCTTTCGCTGACGGTTACATCTTGCAGACCTCTCCCAATCGCCAGAATATCTCCGCTAGCCCGGGACCCTCCTTCGACTTGCTTCAGGTCCCCCCGCAGACGACGAAAAAAAAGGCTACATGAGATTTCTGCTCATGTAACCATATTTATGCGCTGCAGACTTGGCCTATACCAGCAGTCTAAGCAGTGTATTTTATAGCTTGGCCTGTGTTGCAGCGCTTCGGATCGACTCAATAGCGGCAGCACGGTCGCTTCGACCGAAGACCGCATTACCTGCGACCAGCACATTAGCACCAGCTTCAACAACCAGTGGGGCTGTCGCTTCGGCAATGCCTCCATCCACTTCAATCAGCAGGTCTGGATTGACTTCATTAGCCCACTCACGAATTTGACGGATTTTACGCACTGTGCTCGGTATAAAAGCCTGTCCGCCAAAACCTGGATTCACAGTCATCACAAGTACCAGATCCACATCCTCTAACACTTCACGCACGGCGGCTGCCGGTGTACCCGGGTTAATGGCTACGCCCGCTTTAAGACCTAGCTCCTTGATCTGGTGAATCACACGGTGAAGATGCACACAAGCCTCAGCATGCACTGTGATGACAGCAGCTCCGGCTTTGGCAAAATCCCCGATATAACGTTCAGGATTCTCAATCATAAGATGGACATCAAGCGGCAATGAAGTATGCTTGGAGACGGCAGCGACAATTGGCGGTCCCAAGGTGATATTCGGTACAAAACGTCCGTCCATCACGTCTACGTGAAGCCAGTCAGCACCGCTGGCCTGCACTTCCTTCACTTCTGTTCCAAGTGCGGCAAAATCCGCGGATAACAACGATGGGGCTAAAATAATCATGATCAGTACCTCCGCTTTTTATCTTTCATTTCGTTAAAGAACAGCTTGTAATGCTCATAGCGACTCGGGGCAATCTCCCCTTGATCCACAGCTTCAACAACCTTGCAGCCCGGTTCATGCAAATGACTGCAGCCGCGGAACTTGCAGGCTTCCGCATATGGAGCAAACTCTCGGAAGCAGGTGGACAACTCCTCTACACCAAGCTCAAGGAAATCGAGTTGACTGAAGCCAGGAGTATCCGCCACAAAGCCTCCGTCCCCAATGTCCATCAGCTCGACATGACGAGTGGTGTGACGGCCACGGCCCAGCCGCAGGCTGATCTCTCCGGTCTCCAGAAGGAGACCAGGAACGATCCGGTTGAGCAGTGTAGACTTACCCACACCTGATTGTCCAGCGAATACGCTGATCCCACCTGCGAGCCGTCTGTGAACGTCCTCGCTGCCTGTACCTGTAAGCGAACTCGTCACCAGTACTTCATAGCCGATTTTTTCATACAAGGCCTTCACCGTGGCTGTCGCTTCATCGTCGCCTACCGCCAGATCCTGCTTAGTCAGTACAATCAATGTATCTAATCCAGAATGCTCTATGTGCACCAGGAACTTGTCGAGCAGATTCAGGTTCATATCCGGCTCACGCAGGGAGAATAATAGCACGGCTAGCTTGACATTGGCCACAGGCGGCCGGATCAGCTCTGAATCCCGAGGAAGAATCTGATCCACCATGCCCTCGCCATTCTCCGTCAAGCTATAAATTACACGATCGCCTACCAGAGGAGATACTCCTTTTTTCTTAAAAATACCTCTGGCCCTACATTGCACCGCTGCCTCTTCAGACACGATGAGTCCATCACAATGTGGTTTTACATAATAATAACCACTTAAAGCCTTAACAATTATACCTTCAGGCATACATAGTGAGCCTTCCTCTCCTGAATTTACGAAGATGACCCAAGTTGTTATCCCCGGGTCATCTCGCTCTGCCACTGGACACTGACCCCTCGGTCAGCTATTAGTGGCTTTTATTATCTTTATGTTTCAAAGACTTATCTTTGTTCTTGCCGTTGTTGCTGGCAACATGCTTTGCACCGTCTTCCTGCTGACCAATGCCGGGCACGAAGCCCGTCTGATCGACATTCCCGGTTCCATTCGCACCGTTATCACCACCGTTGTTTCCGGTGCCGGTGCCGGTACTGTTACCTCCCGGATCAGGAGCCATAGCTGGATCGCTAGTCGGCTGCTCGGATGGCGGTGCTTCCGTAGGCGCTTGGGTCGGATCTGGTGTTCTCGTCGGCTCCGGCAGCGTCGGAACAGGAACAGTTCCATTCTTAGCATCTACATAGGACACTGGATACGTATCATAAAGCTCACCGTCGCGATAAATCAAGACTACACCATCTTTGTTCGGAGCGAGTAACATGTTGATGGAGAGCACTTGATTCTTGGTAATCGTCCGGGTACCCCACTCCTGCTTCTCACCATTGTTGCGGGCATCCGCATATTCAATACGGATCTTGGTCTTCTTCCCTTCCTGGGTCGGCGCAACCGGAAGATTATACGTGTAATTCAAGGCTTCCGGCGGGTATCCTGAACTCAAGGTAATGGTGATCTTCGTACCTGGAGGTGTCGGAACTCCCTTATCATAAGGCCACTGCTTAACGACCTTGCCTTTATCAACAGAGAAGCTCCCCTCTTCCTTGACTTCCTCCAGCACAAGCTTCACAGCCTCAAGCTTCGCTCTGGCTTCCTTCTCTGTCAGGTTGATAAGATCCGGCATCGTGACGCTTTCTTCACCTTTACTGAGAATCAGTGTGACCTGAACCGTCTCCGGATCAAAATCAGTTGTAGGCAACGGATCTTGGGTAATCACCCTGCCAGCCGCCACATCAGAGCTTGTACGCGTATCCTGAGATATGCGATTCTGTGCCACACCCAGATTAATCAACGCTTTAACAGCCTCATCAAATGTTTGGTTCGATAAGTCCGGCATTCTGGTTAACGGCTTGGCCGTGCTGACCGTGAGCTGAATCGATGTATTCTTCTTGACCGTCGTATTCTCCGGCTTGCTCTGCTTGTAGACAATACCTGCTCCGTAGTTAGGGCTATAAATCTCGGTGACCGGTTCCTCGACCTCGATTCCCACCTCAGACAGTTTCTTCTTCGCATCATCCAGAGACAGGTTAATGACGTTTGGTACCGTTACCTCCGGGATAACCAGCTTGGCATTCACATACCACACTACACTCGCCATTGCCAGTAGAATCAGGAGTGTTAATCCGATCCAGAGTGCCGGACGGCCCAACTTCTTCTTGCCGCTAGCTACCGGAACCTCCGGCTCGTCGGAATGACGTACTCTCTCTGCATGCCCACCCCGATTCCCCTGTGTTCTCTGAATCGGCTTGATGGCAGGAATGATCCGCGTCTTGTCCTCATCGTCGTCATCCTGAAACTCGGCCTTCGGCTCACTCCGCCGTTCAGGCAACAGACAGCTCTCCAGATCCTTCAGCATTTGTTTGGCTGACTGGTATCGCTCCTCCGGATTCTTGCGCATAGACCGCAGGATCACGTTCTCCACACTTTGCGGAATTAGCGGGTTAAGTAGCCTCGGTTCCTCGAATTCCTCCTGAAGATGCTTCAGAGCTACGCTGATCGGGCTTTCTCCCAGAAACGGCAGACTGCCTGTCAACATTTGATAGAGCACAATACCCAGAGAGTACAGATCCGACTTTTCCCCTGTGGCTACTCCCTTGGCATGTTCTGGTGAGAAATAATGCACCGAGCCTACCACAGAGCCCGTCTGAGTTATTGTTGTAGATGTAACCGCACGCGCAATACCAAAATCCGTAACCTTAACACGCCCGTTACGTCCAATAAGAATATTATGAGGTTTGATGTCCCTGTGTATGATCTGATTCTGATGAGCGTGGTCAAGGGCATCGCAGATCTGGGAGGCAATACGAACGGCCTCGTCCACCTGCAGCGGAGCCCGCTCCTTAATAATCTCATTCAGGTTCTTGCCTTCAACATACTCCATAACAATATAATGAATTTCATCTTCCTGCCCGACATCATAAATGCTGACCACATTCGGATGAGACAGCGATGCGGCAGATTGCGCCTCCCGCCTGAATCGGCGGATAAATTCCTCATCATGCACAAACTGGCTGCGCAGCACTTTGATGGCGACGTTACGGTTCAATAAAATATCATGGGCCCTGTATACAAGCGCCATGCCGCCTCCACCGATTCGTTCGATGACTTGGTAACGGCCTCCCAACTCGTGACCGATCATCTATCCCACTCCTTTGTTTCGGGCACTGCGGCCTCTCCTTGATGTTCTAACATAGCGACGCTTATATTATCGCCGCCACCGGCAAGCAGGGCCAACTGCAGCAGGCGATCCGCCCGTTCTTCCAGCGAGATTTCTTCGATTCCCGCTACCTTCGCCAAATGCTCCTTGCTGACGAAATTACTCAGACCGTCACTGCACAGCAGCAGCACTTCCCCTACCTCCAGCTTGATCGGGGCCAAATCGACGGAGGTCTCCGCATCCGTACCTAGCGCTCTGGTCAGCACATTCTTCCGCGGATGATTGTCTAGCTCCTCCAGGCTGATCTGGCCGTTCTTGAACAGCTCATTGACCAGCGTGTGATCCTCGGTTAGTTGGATTGCGTTACTGTCTTTTATCAAATAGGCCCTGCTGTCCCCAATATGGCCAATAACACCGCTTGACCCATTCAGCAAGACAGAAACGACTGTAGTCCCCATGTTGTGGTACTTCTCGTCACTGGATGCCTCTTTGAAAACAGTATCATTAGCTTTCAGAATGGCAGAAGAGAGCGCCGCACTCAGTTCTTCGCCGGAAACATCAGGCCCCAGGTTATTCAGGGTATCCTTAATTGAATCCAAAGCAAGTCTGCTTGCTGTGTCGCCCGCCAAATGCCCCCCCATTCCGTCTGCAATGATGCCAAGTGTATAACCGTAACGCGTAACGCCGATCCAGACTGAATCCTCATTGACAGAGCGAACCCGGCCAATGTCGCTGATATGAACTGTCCTGATCAAATATCCTCACCTCAGATCCATATGTTTGGCGCGCAATTGTCCACATGCGGCCGCAATATCATGGCCCTGTTCACGACGGATAGTAACATTCACACCATGATCGGACAATACACGTTGAAACTCAAAGATATCTTTACGGGATGTACGTACATACTTGCGCTCAGGCACATGGTTGATCGGGATCAAATTGACATGGCACAGCATGTTCTTCAGCACGCCCGCCAATTCTGCAGCATGTTCAGGCTGGTCATTCACTCCACCGATCAGGGCGTATTCAAAACTAATACGACGTCCTGTCTTGGCCTGGTAGTAACGTAGAGATTCGATCACATCATCAAAGGGGAAGCGGCGGTTAACCGGCATCAGCTTGGAGCGGAGCGCATCGTTCGGTGCATGGATGGAAATCGCCAGGTTGATCTGCGTATCCTCATCGGCAAACTTATAGATGTTTGGTACAATACCGCTTGTAGAAACCGTGATGTGACGCTGGCCGATGTTCAGACCCTTCTCATGAATCATCAGGCGCAGGAATCTCATGGTAGCGTCATAATTCTCGAAAGGTTCACCTGTGCCCATAATCACAATACTGCTTACCCGTTCGCCCCGGGTGTCAAGAATCTGCTGAGAGCGAACCACTTGTGCTACAATCTCACCCGCCGTCAAGTCCCGCTTCAATCCGCCAAGTGTCGAGGCGCAGAAAGTACAGCCAACTCGGCAGCCAACTTGTGTAGTCACACAGACACTGTTACCGTAGTTGTGCTTCATAATAACAGTCTCGATCGCATGATCATCATGGAGACCGAACAGGAACTTCACAGTACCATCTTTCGATTCCAGCTTCGTAATTTCAGTTAAGACGTCAATCGAGAACTGCTCACTGAGCTTGGTCCGCAACGCCTTGGACAAGTTACTCATGGATTCAAAATCATTCACACGCTTCACATACAGCCAATCAAAAATCTGTCCACCGCGAAAAGCCGGCTCTCCGTTGTCTTTCGCCCATTGTTGCAACTCTTCCAAAGAAAAATCATATATTAAAGGTTTCATTCGTATTAGCACCTGTTCTTTCATAAGGATATGCTTATTATTTCTCATTCTTTCTAGTTTAACACAAATATAAGGATGATTTATAGCGTAAAACATATTCATTCTTATATTTTAAAAGAAAACCCGCCACACCGAGCCCGGTGGGCGGGGTAGTAAAGGTTTTACCTTCGCCTTTACTATATTACAAGATTCGCTGCAGTCGGGCAATATAGAACCCGTCACTGCCATAATGATGGGGCAGTAGCTGGATGCCTTCCCCTGCGGCCAGCGCCGTCCCCTCCAGGCGGTTCCAGACCTCCGTGGAGAAGGTTAACGGCGCAAAATCAGGGTTTTGCTCCAGGAAGGAGGCCACGACTTCCCCGTTCTCGGCTTTCTCTGTCGTGCAGGTGCTGTACACCAGCACGCCTCCCGGTTTCAGCAGTCGGGAGACCGATTGCAGTAGCTGCCGCTGAAGCGCAGCTACGCTCTCGATATCCTCCGGCTGCTTGCGCCATTTCAAATCCGGCTTGCGGCGAATCACGCCAAGGCCGGAGCAAGGGGCATCGAGCAGGATTCTGTCGAAGGAGCCTGGCTCGAACTTCTGCTCCAGGTCAAGCGCGTCGGCACTTCCTGTCACAACACATTCCAGTCCAAGCCGCTGGGCCTGATCCGCAATCAATGCAGCTTTATGCGGATGCAGATCATTGGCTTGAATTGTCCCTTCGTCTTTCATCAACTCGCCCATATGCGAGGTTTTACCGCCTGGAGCGGCACAGCAGTCCAGCACCTTCATACCGGGTTCCGGGGCCACAACCTCGGCCACCAGCATGGAGCTTTCATCCTGAACGGACAGATAGCCGTCCCGGTACCATGAGGTTAGTGCCGGATTGCCGCCACCCTTGATGACAATCCCGTAAGGACTGACCTTCGAAGGCGAGACCTCCAGCCCCTCTGCCGCCATCTTCTCCAGCAGACGTTCACGGCTGATCATCGTTGTGTTGACACGAACGCTGATGGCAGGAGGCTCATTATTGGAGGCACACATCGCCTCTGCCGTCTCCACACCATATTCTGCAATCCAGCGCTGTACCAACCATAGTGGATGCGAGTGTCGAATAGAAATACGCTTCGCCGGACCAAGGTTCTCCGGCAGCACCGGGAGGTCACCAGCGCGCAGCACACTGCGCAGGACACCGTTGACCATTCCGGAAATGCCCTGATGCCCACGCTTCTTCGCGATATTCACAGCTTCGTTCACGGCTGCATGTGATGGAACGCGATCAAGATACATGATCTGATATAGGCTCAGACGAAGCAGATTCCGTACCCAGGGCTGCAGCTTGGCGATTCCCTTGCTGACGAACCCTTCCAGCACTTCATCCAGCGTGTTCATTCTGGAGATGGTTCCGTAGACTAGCTCGGTAGCCAGTCCCGTATCTTCCCGGCTCAGTGAAGATTTCTGCAAGCTGCTATTGAGCAGCAGATTGCTGTAAGCGCCCTGCTGCTCGACTCTTACCAGCACATCCAGGGCGACTTCACGGGCCGTCGCCGGTTTACCGCCGCCACCTTTTCCGCTACCTGCACCGCTAGCCTTGCCAGCAGCGGCGTTTACTGCAGCAGCCGCTTTCCCTGCGGTGGCTGCTTTTCCTGCGCCCGGCGGACGGCTTCCGCCCTGGCGAGGTGAATGTCCGCGCTGGCCATGCCGGCCTGCGCCATTATTACCGGCGCTCATCCTAGCACCGTGCCGGGCTTCATCACTGCTCCGCGGCTGAAGTCAGCGGCGCTCATGGCCTTTTTGCCTGCCGGCTGCACCGTCGTCAATAGCAGGCTGCCGTCGCCGGTCTTCACCTCGACGCCTTGTGCTTCCACCGCCAGCACCGTACCTGGTGCGGCTTGACCGCCGTTCCCGGTAGAAGCCAGCGCAGGATTGCTAGCTGCCCATACCTTGAACGTCTCCCCGTTCCAGAGGGTAAATGCGCCGGAGAACGGCACGAGTCCGCGGATGCGGTTATAAATGTCACGCGAAGACGCGTTCCAGTCTATACGCTCATCCTCACGGCTGAGGTTCGGCGCATAGGTAGCTTCGCTCTCCTCTTGCACCACCGCGTCCACACGACCGGCAGCAAGGCGAGGCATTTCAGCTTTTAGCAGATCACGTCCTGCCAGGCTCAGCTTCTCGAACATATCACCAGAGGTATCTCCGTCTTCGATCGGCACCTCCACACGAGAGATCATATCACCGGTATCCAGTCCTTCTGCCATGTACATCAGGGTCACACCTGTGACTTTTTCACCATTGATAATCGAGCGCTGGATCGGAGCACCACCACGATACTTCGGCAAAAGTGAACCGTGAACGTTCACACAACCGTTTTGTGGTAGATCCAGAACCGACTTGGGCAGAATCTGCCCATAAGCCGCGGTAACAATCAAATCCGGCGCATAAGTCGCCAGTTCTGCCACCGCTTCCGGACGACGCAAGCGTTCCGGCTGAAGCACTGGAAGACCCAGTGCCAGTGCCGCTTCTTTGACCGGCGAAGGAGTCAGCGTTTTTTTCCGGCCCTGCGGACGGTCCGGTTGGGTGAGAACAGCTACGACCTCGTAGCCCTCCTCCACCAGCATTTGTAGACTGGGCACGGCAAAAGCCGGGGTTCCCATGAATACTATCTTCATCAGATCACTCCTCGGATTCGCTGCGTTCAGCCGTATATTCATATACCTTCTCGGCAATGTCCGTGAACAATACGCCGTTCAGATGGTCAATCTCATGTTGAAAGGCCCGTGCAAGCAAGCCGCTACCTGTAATCGTAATTTCTTTACCTTCACGGTCAAGACCGCGCACAGTAACTGTCTCCGCACGGCGGACATCACCATTAAGACCAGGGATACTGAGGCATCCTTCCGGTCCGAGCTGCTCACCCTCGGTCGAAACAATTTCCGGATTGATCATTTTGATCAGACCATGCTCTTCATCTGCATCCACCACAATTAGGCGTTTCAGAATGCCGACCTGCGGCGCAGCAAGACCTACGCCCTCTGCGTCATACATCGTGTCTGCCATATCATCCAGCAGTTTTTGTACATTTGGAGTTACAGCCTTTACTTCTTTTGCTATCTTGTGCAACACTTCATCTGGTTCTTTTACAATCAAACGTATTGCCATCTCAACAACACCATCCCTATTCTGATACATGTTTGTATTTTTAATATTATAAAGATATATAACGCATTTAAAAACACAACGTCATCTCGAAAATGACGCCGACGTCTAACTAATGGCCTTCTTGTAGCCTACGGGCCATTTTATATCCTACGAGCCTTCTTGATCTTACGAGCCACTTTATTGCTGGAAGGCTATTTTGTAGCCTAAGGGACAAAATGAATCCTTGGCTCACAAGGATTGCACTCATTCAGATGACGAATGCTCCGAAAAGCTCAACTTCACTCGATTGGGCGTTGGAATAATAAGAATAACGGGAATAACTCCTGTTATTTTGATCTCATTCTCTTCTTTTCTAAAAATAACTGGAAAAATTCCCGTTAATCACCTCATAACTAGACAATTACGGTAATAAAAAAGTTTTTAACGGGAGAAATTCCCGTTATTCGCAACAAATAAGGAGAAAGAGGAGAAATAACGGTATATTTTCCTGTTATCCAGACCCTTCTTAAGCTCGAACGTTGGCTCAGGTGACTATTCCCGTGAAGTGTGGACCACAGTGGCTTTGGCTCCCCGAATTCTTCAAGGTTAAACCCACTCTATTCTCTAGGCCTAAGAATGATCGGCTACGGATGTGCTAAACAAGATAACGAGATACTCAGTTACACAAGATGTCTAAGAACCTAGGATACCTAAGGACCTGAGTGACCTAAGATACCTGAGACACCTGAGACACCTAAGTTACCTGTGACATCTGAGTTACCTGAGATACCCGAGATACCTGAGTTACCTGTGACACCTAAGTTAGTTGGGATACCTGAATTACCTAAGTTTCCTGAGACACCTAAGTTACCCGTGACATCTGAGTTACCTGAGACACCTAAGTTGCCTGTGATACCTAAGTTACCTGAGATACCCGAGATACCTGAGTTACCTGTGACACCTAAGTTAGTTGGGATACCTGAATTACCTAAGTTTCCTGAGACACCTAAGTTACCCGTGACATCTGAGTTACCTGAGACACCTAAGTTGCTTGTGATACCTGAGATACCTGTGACACCTGTGACACCGGAGTTACCTGTGATACCGAAGTGACCTGATTTATCTCAAGTCGCACCCTCGTATACCAAGGATTCCACCCATCACCCGTCCCGGACGTTAGATGTTTTCACATTAGATAGCTATATAAACATTCTTCCACCTATTGCAACATGATCCCGCTGTACATTAACGTTTGCGGGTCTACATTAACATTTGTGGGTCTACATCAATACTGATTTGCAATCCTGTATCGCGCGCGGAATCTTCCAGCTCCGCTGCTACCTGTCGTGCTAGACCTACCGCATCAATACTCCCGCGCCATTTGATCATACATTGGAACCGGTATCTGCCCTTCAGACGCGGCAGCGGCGAAGCCACCGGACCCAACAGATCGAGCGCATCCGCAGACAGCTTGTCCAGGCTTCCGTACCATCGCAGCTGCTTGGCTTTGCCCTGTATATTCAGCGCATAATTCTCGGCCAGCCGCAGCAGTAGCGGAAGCTGCTCATGCGACAACGTCACAAGAATAAGCCGACAATATGGCGGATAATGCAGGCCTTTGCGATGCTTCAGCTCATCGCGGACGAAGGCATGATAATCATGCCCGCTAGCATGAATAATGGAATAATGCTCCGGTGTGTACGACTGCACGACCACTTCTCCGGGGAGTTGGTGACGCCCTGCCCGACCAGCCACCTGGGTGAGTAGCTGGAACGTTTTCTCGGCTGCACGGAAATCTGGCAGATTCAGCGCCGAGTCCGCCGTGATGACACCAACAAGCGTCACATCCGGAAAATCAAGACCTTTGGCCACCATCTGCGTTCCCAGCAGCACATCGGCTTTTTTATCCCGGAATTGACCTAGAAGCTTCTCATGCGAACCCTTTTCCGTGGTGGTATCCACGTCCATCCGAATCACCCGGATACCCGGAAAAAGCTTGCCCAGCTCTTCCTCAACACGCTGCGTGCCAGTCCCGAAGAAGCGAATATGCTCACTTCCGCATTCCGGGCAGAGCTGCGGCGCCGGCTCGGCGTGACCGCAGTAATGACAGCGCAGGTTGTTGCTGCGACTGTGGAAGGTCAGCGAGATATCGCATTCCGGACAAGTAGCTACATACCCGCAGCTCCGGCACATGACGAAGGTGGAAAAGCCCCGGCGGTTCAGTAGCAGCACCGTCTGCTCTCCCCGCTCCAAGCGCTCAGCCAGAGCAGCATGGAGCCTGCGGCTGAACATCGAGCGGTTGCCTTCCTTCAGCTCCTCGCGCATGTCCACGACCTGCACTTTCGGCAACGGGTTGCCAAGTGCACGACTTGGCATTTCCAGCAGCACTGGCGAGAAGTGAATGTCACTTCGCGACCGCGCGGCATGATAGCTCTCCAGCGACGGTGTCGCCGAGCCTAGAATAACTGCAGCCCCGCATTGCTCCGCCCTGCGTACCGCAACATCACGGGCATGGTACTTCGGATTCTCTTCCTGCTTGTAGGAGGTCTCATGCTCCTCGTCCATGATAATCAAGCCCAGGTTAGCAAACGGTGCAAACACCGCCGAACGCGCTCCAACAGCAACCGTAGCTTTTCCCTCGCGAATCTTGCGCCATTCATCGTACCGCTCCCCGGCCGACAAGCGGCTGTGCATCACAGCTACACCGCTGCCAAAGCGACCCTTGAATCGTTCCACCATCTGTGGTGTCAAGGAAATTTCCGGCACCAGCACCACGGCCTGACGACCTTGATCGAGGCAACGTTGTATGCATTGGAGGTAGATTTCCGTCTTACCACTGCCGGTTACACCGTGCAGTAGGAATACCTCATGCTGCTGTTCATCCACTGTGGCTGCAATGCGGGAGTACACGTTTTGCTGCTCCATGGTAAGTGGTAGAGGCGCAGTTGGCTTGAAGTCACGGCCCCGGTAAGGGTCGCGGTACACCTCAATCTCGCCGATCTCGATGTAGCCCTTTTCCTCCAGCCCCTTCACTGTACCTGCTGTCACCTGCAGGACCGCTAACACTTCCTTGAGTGGCAATGGCAGCATAGCAGCCATCTCAATCAGGAAGGTCAACACTTCCTTCTGTCGTGCAGACCTTGCCGGGAAGCTAGCCAGCGCCTCACGAGCCGAATCGACATCCATAATCAGGTCTACAACCTTTATCTTCTTCTTGCCCATTTTGTCCTTGATGCTTTGACTCTCCGACAGGACACCCCGGCGCAGCATGAACTTCACCGTCTCCGCAGCATCCGGGAAGGAGCGAGTCAACTGCTTCATAGACACTTCCCCGGCCCGCCGCACAAATTCGGTAATCTCCCGCTCTTCGCTCCCTGAATCGTCAAACATCGAGAACAGCTCATCTTCAGGAAAGATGCCGTCAGACCCATCACCCGAGGACAGGTCACCAGCAGACTCGCCCAACGAGATCAGTCGTTCGGCTTTGCCCTTCAATGCGGTGGGTAGCATCGCCTGCAGAGAGGATATTCTCCTGCATGCATACTTCCGACTCATCCAATCTGCCAGTTCGACCAGCTCCGGCGACAGCGGAGGGATAAGATCCAGCACCTCCTGAATCGGCTTCAATCCTGACATTGAACCCGTTTCTCCGGATTCCAGCGATACAACGAACCCCTGTACTGTACGATGCCCGAAAGGAACAGCAACACGGCTGCCGATTTCAATCCAGAGCTTCAGCGATTCCGGGATACTATAGTCAAAAGGCCGGTCAGTGCTGCGTACGGGTACATCGACAATGACCTTGGCTATATCCATTATAAAGAGACTCCGGAAATTCGTTCTGCCGCCAGGATGAGCAGTTGCTTCGCAACCTCGTCCTTGGACAACAGCGGCAGCTCTTTTACCAGTCCGTCCCGGTCATAAATAGATACGATATTCGTATCCGTCCCAAATCCGGCACCCGGTACGGCTACATCATTAGCGACAATCAGATCACAGTTCTTGCGAACCAGCTTGTCCTTAGCATACATCTCCGCATTGCCCGTCTCGGCCGCAAAACCGATCAGGAACTGATTTTCCTTTTTCTTGCCCAGTGTTTCCAAAATATCCGTTGTTTTTACAAGCTCAAGCGTCATCGTCTCTCCGCTTTTCTTGATTTTGGTATCCGCACTGAACTTTGGACGATAGTCTGAGACAGCCGCAGCTTTGATCAGAATATGACAGTCCTCCCAATGCGCGATGACAGCATTGTACATATCCTCGGCCGATTGCACTCGCACCACATGAATGCCAGCCTCCTGCGGCAACGCTTCATCCGTACGGGCGGCAATCAGAGTGACCTCAGCACCCATAAGTCTTGCGGCACGGGCCAGGGCAAAGCCCATTTTCCCGGACGAGTCATTAGAGATATAACGGACCGGATCAATTCGTTCCACAGTTCCGCCAGCGGTGATGACCACTTTTTTGCCGGTTAGAGGTCCTGATGTCACTGTCTCCTGCTTGGCAAAAAAACGTTCAACACATTGCACAATCGTCTCCGGCTCCTCAAGTCTTCCTTTACCGACATAGCCACAAGCCAGCATACCTTCACCCGGTTCAATGAACCCAACACCTCTACGGGCGAGAATATCGAGGTTATTCATAACGGCAGGATGCTGGTACATATGCACGTTCATGGCCGGAGCCACCATGATGGGAGCTGTTGTAGCCAGAAGTGTAGTGGACAGCATATCGTCTGCCAGGCCATGGGCCATTTTAGCGATAATATTAGCCGTGGCCGGCGCAACCAGCACCAGATCTGCACTACCCGCAAGATCTATATGGGCAAAGAGAGACGGGTCCCGCTCCTGAAACGTATCACTGTACACCAGGTTCTTGGATAATGACTGCATCGTCAGTTCGGTGATAAATTCTTTAGCCGATTTTGTCATAATCACATGTACATCGGCCCCTTTCTGGGCCAGCTTGCTAGTTAAAGACGCTGCCTTGAAAGCTGCAATCCCACCGGTTACGCCAAGTATAATCCTTTTCCCCTTCAAGCTATTCAAAATGATCCTCCTCCTCATACTCATCCTGCAATTGAGCGATCATGTGAGCAAGTAGAAACGGCTTTACCGTCCTTTAAGGGACGGTATCCGTTTCAACGAGAAATATAAGGATGATTTATAGCGTAGAACATAACATCCTTATATTTAAAAAAATAACAACCTTCCGGTTGTCAGGAACAGCCCGGTCCGGGCTATTATCGCTAAATTGTCACTTCAACCTTTAGCTAATTCACTCAGAAAAAAAACGGCAGCGCCCGCCTCTTGGGAAGGCGGCGTCCGTTTATGCTGAAGCTGCTTGGGACTAGTTTTCTTCCCCTTTTGTTACGATGATACGGTCCTCATAGACTTCTTCAAGGGCAACCCCAACGAACTTGTGGGATTTAGGAGCTTTAACTTCAGTCTTTCCGCCTTCACGCAATTGTCTGGCACGGCGGGATGCAGCGACAACGAGCGAATACTTGCTGTCCACTTTGTTCATCATTTCATCAATGGATGGATATAACACGTGAGCACCTCTTTATAATTTACTGTTAATAGAACCGACCTACAGTTCCCTGATCTTACAATGTTCGGCGATAATGATACTTTCTATTCGCTTGCAGGCCAGATCGATCTCATCGTTAACGACAGCATAGTCATAATGCTGCATCAAGTTGATCTCATCCTCTGCCACCGACATACGGTGATTGATGACATCCGGATGCTCGGTGCCGCGGCCGCGAATGCGGTCCTTAAGCTCATCCATGGACGGCGGAAGCAGGAACACAAAGATGCCTTCCGGGAATTTCTCCTTGACCTTCAAGGCGCCTTGCACCTCGATCTCCAGGATAATATCCTTTCCACTCTCCAGTGTCTGTTCCACAAAATCACGTGGAGTACCATAATAATTACCCACGTATTCTGCGTATTCGAGCAGCTGATCGGCTTCGATCATGGACAAAAACTGCTCTCTGCTTTTGAAAAAATAATTGACACCGTCTTCTTCACCTGCACGCGGGCTACGGGTTGTAGCCGATACGGAATATATTAATTCCGGCATCTTAGGCCGCAACGCAGTACAGACAGTTCCTTTACCAACACCGGATGGGCCGGATAATATGATCAGCAATCCTTTTGACATAATACACTCCATTTAATCGTTATTCGTCGTTATCGTCGTCTTTGCTGGACAAGCGGTGCGCCACAGTCTCTGGCTGAACCGCAGACAGGATGACATGATCGCTGTCCGTAATGATGACGGCACGGGTACGGCGACCGTAGGTGGCATCAATCAGCATATGCCTGTCTCTGGCCTCCTGGATGATACGTTTGATCGGCGCCGATTCCGGGCTGACAATGGAAATGATACGGTTTGCCGACACGATATTTCCAAAGCCGATGTTGATAAGTTTAATGGCCATGTTCCGTTTGTTCCCCCCAATAAGTTACATCTTCGCTTGTGGATCAAGGCTACGGTTACTCTAAGTTCGCCGCCTGTTCCCGAATTTTCTCCAGCTCCGCTTTCATTTCCAGCGCACAGCCAGCCAATGTCAAGTGATTACATTTGGAACCGATAGTATTCGTCTCCCGATTCATCTCCTGAATGAGAAAATCCAATTTACGCCCTACCGGTTCGTTCCCTCTCAACAGGCTTCTGCATTGTTCGAAATGACTGTGGAGCCGGGTCAGCTCTTCATCAATATTGCAGCGGTCAGCAAAAATGGCGATTTCCATTCCAAACTTATGTTCATCAAAAGGGAAGGATCCGTCATTCAGTTCGCCAAGCCGCTGGCGCAGCTTGTCCCGATATTCACTTACAACCGTTGGAGCTAGTCCCACCATATCAGCATGAAGCTGCTCCAGATGGCTCAGCCGCTGTTCAAGATCTGCACCCAGATAGCCTCCCTCACGAACACGCATCTCCATAAGGGACTGCAGACTATGATCCAGGCCTTGCTCAAGCATTTCAGACAGAGCTTCGGGGGATACCGAGTCAAGACCCGCAGTTTCCTCCCTGCTTTCCATTACGCCAGGCAATGAGAGCAGGTCGCGCAGACCGAGTTCGCCAACAATCCCGAAAGATTCTTTCAGCGTATCCGCGGCTTGAAGATAGGACTGCACAGCGGCCTGGTTCAATACCAGGCCGGCAGTAGCTTCCTCATCGCGCTCCCTGTTAATAACTACATCCACCCGTCCCCGTTTGATGTGCTGCTGCACCTTACGCTTCAGTACATCCTCATAGACCATCCAATCCCGGGGCATCCGCAGTACAACTTCGCAGTACCGGTGATTCACCGATTTGACTTCGAACGTAATCTTGTAACCGCCGAATTGCAGGGACGACTGACCGTATCCGGTCATGCTAAATGACAACGGAATCACATCCATTACACTATTGTAATTGATTATACTTAACGAAACAAGGGGGACAATTTGCGCCCGGACTTCTGCCATACATACTCCAGCAGCTGTACGCTCATATCGTAGAACATGAAAGGTGTCATCAGGTAAATTCCGTTAAAATGCTCTGTAGCCGCATCCAGCAGCTCCTTGGCAATCGCCACGCCTTCGGCCCGTCCTGCTTCCCCTTCCAGCCCACTCATCCGGTTGCGAACCTCTTCGGATAGCTGAATGCCCGGTACCTCGTTGTGCAAATATTCAGCATTGCGGCCGCTCGCAAGAGGCATAATGCCGAGGAATACAGGTACGCTGAGATGCGCTGTCGCTTTGGCGATATTGGCAATAAGTTCTGGATCATAGACCGGCTGGGTCATAATATAATCTGCACCAGAGGCGATTTTTTTCTCCAGACGCTGTACCGCTTTGTCCAAATGCTTGACGTTGGGGTTAAATGCAGCCCCGATCACGAAATTGGCTTTCTGCTTCAGCGGCTTACCCGAGAATGCAATACCATCATTCAATTGCTTGATCATTCTTATGATTTCAAATGAGGTCAGGTCATACACCGAGCTTGAACCGGGCAGATCACCGAAGCGGGCCGGGTCACCGGTTACAGCCAGAACGTGGTTGACACCCAGTGCATCGAAGCCCATCAGATGGGATTGTGTTCCGATCAGATTGCGGTCCCGGCAGGCAATATGCACCAGCGGGCGCAACCCTGTACGTGCCTGTACGAGATGGCCGAGCGCCATATTGCTCATACGGGTAACAGCCAGCGAGTTATCCGCGAGTGTCAGCGCATCAGCACCGGCGCGGCGCAGCGCTTCCGCGCCTTTCATGAACTTGTTAATATCCAGATCTCGCGGCGGATCAAGCTCCACTATGACAGTATGGCGTTCCTTAACGAGGTCAACCAGCGTCGGCTCTCCTCCATCGCGTCCAGTCTCGTCACTCAAATGCTCTGTAATTGTAATACGCTCAACAGGCTTCACTGTCGGCTCCGGCAGCGCCTCCGGCTCGTAGCCCGCCAGCGCCTTGGAGATTTCCGCAATATGCTGCGGAGTTGTTCCACAGCAGCCCCCGATAATTCGGCTGCCCATCTCTGCAAAAGTCATCGCCATCTGGCCAAAATACTCAGGCGACGCCCCATATTTGTACTGTCCATCCACATAATCCGCTATACCTGCATTCGGGTATATGGAGACCGGCAGCGTCAGACTTCCCTGAAGTGTGCCCAGAGCGCGCTTGATCCCCATCGGGCCAGTACGACAGTTGAAGCCAATAATATCGGCACCGTCTTGCTCCAGAATCCGGAACGCCTCCGGCAGTGTCAGCCCGTCCAGTGTACGGGCTGTATCATCCATAGCGAACTGGCAGATCACCGGCACCGAGCTGTGTTTGCGGATAGTCTTGAGCGCCAAATGCATTTCCTCGACATCGTAGAACGTCTCCAGCATAATGCCGTCTACATCCTCTTCCAACAATGCGGTAATCTGCTGTGTGAAATATTTCTTAAGCTCCGAAGAGGACAGATTGGCCCGCTTCCCGGCACGGATTGAGCCAACGGCCCCAACAACATAGCCAGCCTCTCCAGCGGCACGCCGGGCAATCCTCACACCTGTCCGGTTAATTTCTTCGACCTTGGATTCCAAGCCAAATTTAGACAGCTTATCATAGTTAGCTGAGTAGGTATTGCTCTCCAGCAGCACCGCTCCCGCCTGAATATAGCTACGATGTACTTCTTCAATAACCTCCGGTGAGGTCAAGTTCAATTCTTCATAAGAGATCCCTACAGGGAAGCCTTTCTGATATAAAAATGTACCCATCGCACCGTCACCGACAAGCACTTTATTTCCCCATGCGGAACGTAAATCCGGCTTCACCGCAAGCCCTCCCCTAACATTAGTTTCATACTAATGTAGCATAAATCGGGATGAATGATAAGCTTTCTCGCAGAAAGCAATGTCTGGCCCGCCACTGGAGATGCATGTCCCTTCCATAAATTCCTCATACTATGTTGAAGCAAAAGTAAGGGAGATGTACCTAATGAAGAACAAAACAAGAAAACTTCTGCTTCAGAAATATGCACTCCTGCTGCTCCTGTGTGGGCTGAATCTGCTATATATATATTTTGGAGACTGGATGTTCGGCTATGGCCTGGATAATATCCCATATATCCTGAACTATTTGCTGTACACGGCCTCCGAGAAATTAATAGCTGTCATTATGCTGCTGTGTCTAGTAGTTCCGGATATCAAGCAGTGGATCACCGGACGTCAGCCTGAACGGGGCGGCGAACGGTGACCCTTTATGAAGGAAAGCAGAATTAGAATCGCGGGAAACAACAGCATAAAGAAGGGATATACCGTATACAACAGCTTCCCGCCCTCTTGCAGATGCTCAGTAAAGCTGCGGGCGTCTAACATGGAGATGAACAGAACAATCAGGGAGACAGGATAAACCA
This sequence comes from Paenibacillus sp. MAHUQ-45, assembly GCF_058133325.1. Classification (NCBI taxonomy): domain Bacteria; kingdom Bacillati; phylum Bacillota; class Bacilli; order Caryophanales; family Paenibacillaceae; genus Paenibacillus; species Paenibacillus sp. MAHUQ-45. Next base: position 272,553 of record NZ_JBYUPV010000008.1, on the reverse strand, counting down.
TTTTCCGGTAAGGTACCTTGAACAGCTCCGAGATTCCCACCAATGCTGCCGCGAAGAACACCGCCATTTTGAAAAACACACCGATAATAAGCACCATCACAACCAGGATATCGACCCGTTGGATAAAATCCGAAATGGAGATCTTGCTGATGGTAGGCATCAGCGGGAGCGGGGAACGATTCGCGATATCGGCGCCAAGCACCGAAATATTCAAAGCCATCGTAAAACTGAGCAGCAGGCCGGATAAAAACATCGTTGCACCGATGACCCTGGGGCCTTTTTTACTGTTGCTCAAGTACGGCATTAGCATGGTGAAGCTGATCATTTCCCCGAAAGGAAACATGAAATTCTGATGCAGAACCGAAGACAGGACAGGCTGAATCCCGTTATCCAGCACCGGCAGCAGGTGGTTGCTATTGATTGACCCGGACAGGAACAGAAAAATCGTACAGAAGAGCCCGATAAACAGCACGATCACCCCGAATATTAACGATGTCCGCGCCAGCACTTCCACACCCTTGTGCAGCACATAGGCACAGGACAGGATCATGAGCACTGAAATAATAAATAACGGTGTCCGGTGCATTGTCGCCATGACGAGCATTGTACTTCCATCTCGCAAGTCACGCCCCGCCAGATTCATGAACAGAATGATGTACAGCACGGAGACCACCGCGCCGATGTATTTTCCTAGCAGCTTTCGGGTGTAGCCCGTCAAGGGCAGCTTGGGGTATCGCCTGTAGAGAAAAGCATACCCCGCAAAAACAAACAGGCCGATGCAATCCCCAATCAGTATGGAGAGCCAGGCATCTTTTCCCGATTCCATACCTAGATTCACTACCAGTGCCGTCCCAAGCTCGAACAGCAGGGTCAATGTGAATATCTCAAATAACCCGATCTTAATGCTACCTTTATTCATAATCTCCCCCCTTAATCTGGACTAATCGGCCTGAAAAGAGCTGCTGCGCATATCTGTATGCCTGATTACTGAATCAATCTCATACTTGACACGGCATGTTTTGAATATCTGGTCCCAATGATTCTCGACCCGCTTCCACCCTTTCTTGTTGTCTCTCTCCACGGCTTCTCCAAAGCCCAGAAAATCGCTATTCATGCTGCGGGCCGCTGTCAGCGCCGCCGTCAGTTGCTTCTCGGTTTCTTGTTCCACCAGCTTGGAGAGATCCTTTAACACTTGGGGATTCGCAAGATCCAGATCATTTGGAGATTCCTTAAGGCTTGCCTGCTGGGTGACTTTTATATGGATCAGGGGATCTTCGGGATTGTCAGCCTCTGCCGCAATCTTGACCTGTGAGAGATAGACGTTAAACGCCATGTAGTTTCCCTTCCCGCTTTTGAGCAGCAGCGGCATCTGTGTGATTTTGTTCTTGATCAACGCTGTACCGACAGCTTCACTGCCTTCCAGCCAGCCCACTAGTTTGTCCCCTTTAAAAGCGGCTATGTCCGTCACCTTCAGTGTTGCTTTTGGCGCAATGCTTTTTAGATTGTCATTGGTATCAGACTTCTTCTCATCCCCGGAGAGCAGCACGCCATTGATCAGTGGGCCTCCACCCGGAATCTGAAGCCCCCGGACCACATCATCCACTTCCATCTTGAAGTTGTAGCCAAATTGCTTTGAGGTGGTCTCCAGCTTCTCCACCAGATCATTGGCTGGAATCTTGCCGAACACCGTCATGGTGGTCATACTATCCTTTGCCGCCTGTCCTTTGGAGATGAACATATAACTCGTCAGGCGCGTCTCACTCTCCCTTTCCAATGCATCCATAACGTCTTTGATGCCTTCTCTCCCGAATTTCTCGGAGATGACCAGCACCCGGACATGGCCTAATGACAGAAATCGAGCCGTCTGACGAGAAGCATCAGCAAGTGCTTCGAACATAGAGCGGCCCCTGCCGGTATAGACTGCAACGGGCGAGGTGCCTCGGGCGTTTTTGCCCGAAATCTCATCCGCAACGATAACCTGGAAGGAAAGCTCGTATTTCTCCTCCAATGATGGCCCCCGGTCAATTGCTACCCCGGTGACTACAGCTCTCCGGTTCAGCTCCACACTGTCCCAGCAGCCGGTCAGTCCGAGTAGAATGGAGCAACACAGCATTGCCGCTGCTACCCGCAGGAATACCCTATTCATGCTGTTCCCGCCCTTCCTTGGGACCAGCTGTTCCGGCATGTTGCTCCAGGAACTTGGGCGAGAGATTCTCCTCATGTCCGCTGGTGATTTTCTTGCCCAGTGGTACGGAGACCGCCGTTGGGTGCTGTTTGCTAGCTCCCTTCGCCCACAGCGGTAGTCTTACAATGGTATCTTTGCGGGATTTCGATGAAGGCGGAACGATGGGCGCCAGATAGGGAATGCCGAAAGAACGCAGACTGTTCATATGTGCAACCAGGACAATCATGCCCAGTGTGATTCCGAAGAAACCAAACATCCCTGCCAGAAGCAGAAAGAAGAAGCGAATTAGCCTACCCGCAATCGACATATTATAGGCGGGAATAGCGAAGCTTGCGATCCCGGTCAAGGCGACCACGATCACCATTACCGGTGTAATAATCCCGGCTTCCACCACGGCTTGGCCGAGAATCAAGGCTCCGACAACGGACACTGTCTGCCCTACTGCTCGAGGCATACGCACTCCTGCTTCCCGCAGAATTTCAATGGCTCCTTCCATCAACAGTGCCTCCACAAAAGCTGGAAAGGGAACGTTCTCACGCTGTGCCAAGAGACTAATCAGCAGAGTGGTTGGAATCATCTCATAGTGATAGGTAGTGAGGGCGATGTATACAGCTGGTCCAAGCATCAGCACGATAAAACTGATATACCGGATAATTCGCATCAACAGGGAAATATCAAACCGCTGGGCATAATCGTCTGAGGATTGAAAAAACTGGGTGAAGACTGCTGGAAGCACGAGGATAAAGGGCGTACCGTCCACGATCAGCACCACACGTCCCTCCAACAAATTCGCAACCGCGGAATCGGGGCGCTCCGTATTGTAGACGGTCGGAAATGGCGTAAAGGTCTTGTCCTGAATAAGCTCTTCGATATACCCTGATTCCAGCACTCCATCGATTCTGATCCGGTTCAAACGTAATTTGATCTCATCCAGCAGATCATTGTCCACTGTGTCCTGAATGTACATCAGAGCCACAAGAGTTTGGGTAACACTGCCGATCTTCATATACTCCAGCCTGAGCTTAGGCGATTTGATTCTCCGCCGGATGAGAGATACATTAGTAGCCACTGACTCTACAAAACTGTCTTTGGGGCCTCGAACCACAAGCTGGGAGCTGGGCTCACCGACTGCGCGCCATTCTCCACCTGTTGTCTCGCAGGTAATCACCACAGAATAGCCATCAAGCAGGATCAGTGTCTCTCCCGAGAGAAGAGCAAGCAGGACTTCGTTCCACGCCTCCAGTCTGGTTGCCTGTCCGATCTCCAAGGCCCGTTTGAGTATAAAATCCGGCAGATTACCGCAACCCTCTTCACCTTGCCTGAAAGTATCTACCGAGACCTCCAGCAGAGACCCGACTACAAACTGGTTGACACTGTCTGTATTCGCCAGTTCACTAAAATGAACAGCAGCCGCTTTGACTGGCGACGCTCCGGCGAGAAGGACATGGCGGATTTTCAGATCCGGGCTGTCGCCTAGCTCACTTTTCATATTTTCCAGTGTCTCATCTAGTACAGCGCTAAGCCCGGATGTGCCACTGACACTACCATTTTGTGTAGCTGAAGACGATTCTCTCTTGCCCTCACTGCTACGCCAGAACCTGCCGTTTCTGTTCACTCTTCTCCCTCCTTTCTCACACTGGAGCTTATTATTCGCGGCAGACTCTTCCATTATTCGCCTGATCTTGGCCTTAGCATAATAAAAAAGCCGTCACAATACGTGACGGCTTGGCTTACAACATAACTCATATTGACGATTAGCAGTTCCCTTACACTTCAACAGTACCTGTGTAGGCAACTTCAGCGGGACCTGTCATATAGACATGGTTATCTTCTTCATTCCATTCGATAAAGAGATCCCCGCCCTTGAGGCTGATCCAGGCTGCTCTGTCGGTCAGGCCATTCAGCACGGACGATACAAGGGTTGCACAGGCTCCAGTTCCACAAGCCAGCGTAGGTCCGGCACCGCGTTCCCAGACACGCATATCTACCCGGCCCCGATCGAGAACAGTTGCGAACTCTACATTAACTTTGCGCGGAAACAGGGGGTGCACTTCAAGCTTTGGCCCCCAGGTCGCCAGGTCAAAGGACACCGCATCTTCCACATAGATTACACAGTGCGGATTGCCCATGGACACCGCGGTGAATTTGAATGCCGCCCCTTCCGTTTCAATCGGCTGGTTCAGTACAGGCTCCGCATCGATTGCAACCGGAACTTGGAGGCCGGACAGCACTGGCTCGCCCATATCCACAGTTACAGTCTCGACTACGCCATCCTTCACGTTCAGCGTAACTTTCTGCTCTCCGGCGCCAATAGTCTCAATAACGATTTCCTCCGAGCTCACGAGACCGTGGTCATATACATATTTGGATACGCAGCGGATTGCGTTGCCGCACTGCTCCGCTTCCGATCCATCTGAGTTCATAATACGCATCATATAATCCCCGCGCTGGGATGGCAGAATGAACACCAGTCCGTCAGCCCCGATCCCGAAAAACCGATTGCAGAGCGTTACTGCCAGTTCAGAAGCATTGGCAGGCAGCTCCTGCTCTCCATAGACGATAATAAAGTCATTGCCGAGTCCGTGCATTTTAGTAAATTCCATATTCAGGTCACTCCTTGAGAGATAGGCTTGTCATATTGGGCCATATAAACTTGCGCTGATGTTCAGCACACTAGCATACTGGCTTTGGCTGCAACAAGCATACCGTAAGGAATGAGCTTATGCTATTGACTTTATGCCGAAATTTTTGTACTTTTTATCATCGGCCGACCGCCTCTGTTCATACTGTGACGGTTGCGTCTGCCGCCCCACACGCTGCCCGCTCCCATGAGGAAGGTAGGGATGCCGGAGGCTACCAGCACCAGGCACCATTCGCGGAAATTCAGCGGCACCGTCTTGAAGACCGGTTGCAGAACTGGCAAGTACATCACAGCCAGCATTAGAACAACGGAAGACAATACAGCCAGCACAAGGTACTTGTTCTGGAACGGATTGCGATGGAACACCGAGCGGGAGCTACGGCAGTCGAACACGTGAATGAGTTGGGCCATAACCAATGTGGCAAAAGCAACCGACTGTGCCCGAATCAGTTGATCCGGATTCTGCGGCGCGATGCGCAGTGTCAGCCAGAAGGCCCCTAGCGTGCACAGGCCGATCAGTAAGCCACGGCTGATAATCTTCCAGCCGAGGCGGCGGGCAAAGATATTCTCTTTGGCACCGCGTGGCTTGTGCTCCATGAGGTCCTTCTCCGGCTGATCAACACCCAGTGCCATAGCCGGCAAGCCGTCTGTGACGAGATTGACCCACAGGATTTGAATCGGCACGAGCGGAAGTGGCAGTCCCAGCATCATGGCGAAGAACATTGTCAGAATCTCCCCGACATTGGAAGCCAGCAGATAGCGAATGAACTTGCGGATGTTCTCATAGATGTTTCGGCCTTCTTCAATAGCTGCCACAATCGTGGAGAAGTTATCATCGCCGAGAATTAGCGATGAAGCCTCCTTGGTCACATCCGTTCCGGTAATCCCCATTGAAATCCCAATATCCGCCGCCTTGATGGCCGGGGCATCGTTGACTCCGTCACCAGTCATGGCTACGACATGTCCACGACGCTGAAGTGATTTGACGATCCGCAGCTTATGTTCCGGGGATACACGGGCGTATACATACACGTTGTCTGACACCTTATCCAACTCGTCGTCATCCATTCGGCTAAGCTGGTTACCGGTTAGTACCGTGCCGCCCCGCTGCAGAATACCAAGCTGATGAGCAATAGCTTCCGCCGTTGTCCCGTGATCTCCGGTGATCATAACCGTCTTGATTCCTGCCCGGCGGGTAATACTGATCGCGTCCCGAACCTCACGGCGCGGCGGATCAATCATACCTGCAAGGCCGATGAAGATCAGCTGAGACTCCGCATCCTTATCCTCACCTACGCCTTCATTCTTCCGCAGATCACGATACGCCATGGCCAGCACTCGCAGCGCGCCTGAGGCCATGGCCTCATTAGCATCCATCACTTTCTGGCGCAATGTCGGTGTGAGAGGTACCACTGCGCCCTCCCAGAGCAAGTAAGAGCAGCGGCTAAGCAGAATATCGGGTGCCCCTTTGGTGCAGACCATTCGACCGCCGGGATGTTCTACAACAACGGACATCAGTTTGCGCTCCGAATCGAATGGAAACTCCTTCTCGCGGGTATATGTCCCCGCCAGAGACTGCGGGGTCAACCCCATTTTCGAGGATAGTGTAACCAACGCCCCTTCTGTCGGATCGCCCTTCAACTCCCATACGGCCTGGCCCTGCTGTTCCTTGCCTCCATCACTGTCCTTACCTTTTTTGCGCTTACCCTGGTCCTCGGGGAAGGTTTCTACGATTTCCGCGTTATTGCACAGTGCGCCTACCTGAAGCAGTCGCCGCAGACTCTGATCGTTCTTCAGCTCCACAGCACGGCCCTTCAGCAAAATCTGACCGGTAGGTGAATATCCCTCTCCCGTGACCTCCAGACTGCGACCCCCGGTCCAAACCTGGGTCACGGTCATCTTGTTCTGGGTCAGCGTGCCGGTCTTATCGGAACAGATTACCGAGGCGCAGCCCAATGTCTCCACCGAAGGCAGCTTACGCACAATAGCTTTGCGCTTGATCATGCGCTGAACGCCTAGCGCCAGTGCAATCGTGACGATAGCCGGCAAGCCTTCAGGAATGGCCGCAACCGCAAGACTGACGCCGGCCAGAAACATCGCTGTGGCGGGCTGTCCGTGCATAATACCGGCCAGCACCACCACGACGGTTAGGCCAAGCGCAACATAGATCAGAATCTTGCCAAGCTGCTCCAGCCGATGCTGGAGCGGCGTTTCCTGCGCGTCCGTGTTCTGGATCAGATCCGCGATCTTGCCCATCTCGGTATCCATCCCGGTCCGGACTACGATGGCCTTGCCCGTCCCACGCGTGACCATGGTTCCCATGAAGCCGATATTCTTCTGGTCACCCAGCGGAATCTCTTCAGCATGGATCGGCTCCGAATGCTTGGACACCGGCAGGGATTCCCCGGTAAGTGCAGACTCCTCTGCATAGAGCGCGCTGCATTCCAGCCAGCGGACATCTGCCGGAATCCGGTCCCCGCTCTCCAGCAGCAGAATATCACCAGGCAACAGCATTTTGGCGGGAATGGTCTGACTTTTACCGTCGCGAATGACCTTCGCTGTGGGCGCTGACAGTTGCTTCAGCGCCCGCAAGGAGCGTTCAGCCCTGAACTCCTGCACGAAGCCAAGCACCCCGTTAAGTAGAATAATCGCAATAATAGTGATTGCATCCAGATACTCGCCAAGCAGACCCGAGATTAACGTTGCTCCCATCAGGACAAGTACCATAAAGTCCTTAAATTGATTCAGCAGCAATGTTAGCGGAGAGATAGCCTTGCCTTCGGTCAGCTCATTGTAGCCGCTCTCCTTGCGCCTTTCCGTGGCCTCCTCCTCTCGGAGTCCGGTCTGCGGATGAACACCGAAGATTTTCTGCAGTTCCTCTGCACCGAGCCGGTGCCAACTGTTTTGTTCCATGTCTTTTCTTTCCCCTCCCGGTCGTTTCTTGACTTCCGGCGGCGCACAGCTTTTCCACCTGTTCATGACCAAGTTTATTCGGGGTCGTCCCAAAATATCACCCTGCAGACTTCTCCTTTTGCACGAAGACCGCGAAGTATGGCATCATAGAGGGATAACAATTTCAATTTTATGGCGACAGGAGATCTATATCATGGCATTGGACGGAATCGTTACCCGGGCTATTGTGCAGGAATTGCAAGCCTTTACAGGGTCACGCATAGGCAAAATATATCAACCTAACACACATGACCTCATCTTTATTCTGAGAGGACAGGGAGGCGGAGGGAAGCTACTGCTGTCTGCGAACCCGACCTATCCCCGTCTGCATCTCACGGAAAGAAACAGCATCAATCCACCTGAAGCACCGATGTTCTGCATGCTAATGCGCAAACATTGTGAGGGCGGAACAATAGAAAGTATCACCCAGGTGGGCATGGAGCGGATTATTCATATTCACATTAAGCAAAGAGATGAGCTTGGCGATGTTTCCGCCAAAAAAATCATCATCGAGCTGATGGGCAGACATAGCAACATCATTCTTACGGACATGAACGGCACAATTGTGGATGGTATTCATCATGTGACGCCTTCGATCAGCAGCTATCGAATCGTTATGCCGGGCTTCTCCTATACTGAGCCACCCCAGCAGCACAAGCTGAATCCTCTGGAGCTGGGACGTCAGGAATTCCTGGAGCTGGTTGCTTCTGCTGAGAGAGACGCCGCTCTGCAAGTCACTGCCACTGACGAAACCGAGTCTGATGAGCTCTCGCTAGCACCGCAAAAAGACGGTTCGGGCGGACCGGCACCTTCTGCTGACCCTGTGGGGTGGATCGTGCATGCCTTTAGTGGTCTTAGCCCACTTGTCGCCGGCGAGATTGTGCATCGCTATCGTCAAGCCACTGATACAGTGGCAGCTGGTACAACAGAGGCAGAGACCTTATGGAACGCCTTTAACTCGGTCATGGAACCGGTACGGAATTTGTCGTTCTCTCCAGTTTCGGGTGCTAATGCAAGAGGCAAGCTGATCTTCTCTGCGATTCCTCTCACTCTCCCGGATGAGCAGGCGAAACACTATGAATCCATCAGCCAGTGCATGGAGGATTATTACGGAGACAAAGCCGAACGGGATACCGTCAAGCAGCGGGTCAGCGACCTAATCCGCTTCCTGACCAACGAACGGACGAAGAATATCAAGAAGCTGGCAAAGCTGCAGGAGGATCTGGAGGAAGCCCAGGAAGCGGATCGCTACCGGATTTGGGGCGAGCTGCTGTTCGCTTCATTGCATGCGGTATCCAAGGGTGACAAGCAGGCAGTGCTGGTCAACTACTATGATGAGGATCAGGCAGAGATTACGATTCCGCTTGACCCGCTCCTGAACCCTTCAGACAATGCACAACGCTTCTTCAAGAAGTACAACAAGTACAAGAACAGCTTGCTAGTCATTGATGAACAATTGATCAAAACGCATGAAGAGATCACCTATATGGAGAGCCTGCTGCAGCAACTCGATCACGCCTCGCTGAATGATATCGAAGAGATCCGCGACGAGCTGGTAGGACAGGGATATTTGCGGGATCGAAGCAAGAAAGGCAAGAAGAAGAAAAAAGCGACCCGCCCTACCCTTCAGGTATTCACTTCTTCAGAGGGCATCGACATCTATGTCGGCAAAAATAATCTGCAGAACGAGTACCTAACGAACCGTCTGGCCTCACCGAACGATACCTGGCTACATACCAAAGACATACCGGGTTCACACGTCGTTATCCGCAGCGAGAGCTTCGGGGATGCCACGCTGGAAGAGGCTGCGCAATTGGCTGCCTACTTTAGCCAGGCCAAGCAATCGAGCAGTGTTCCGGTGGATTGCACCCTGATCCGCCATGTGCGTAAGCCGAGCGGTTCCAAGCCGGGATATGTCATCTATGATCATCAGAAGACCCTGTTTGTGACACCGGTGGAATACATGATCAAGGGCCTGCCGAATACATTGAGAAGCTAATTGAAATAGACAGCACATGTCAAAAAAATAGAGCCTCCAGCCATCATCTGACAATATGCAGATGGGCCGGAGGCTCTTCTATTGATGGCATATGTACCTGGCTATAATAGCCAGGTTAATCTTTTACCTTGGACACGCTCAGCTTTTAGCTTTTAGCGTTTAGCTTTTAGCTTTTAGCTTTTAGCTTTTACCTTCTACTTTTCTCTTTTTACTTTCTATCTTTTTCCTAACTGATCCAGCACATCTACAGAAACGTTAACATTACCGAGCTCACCGTGAAAAACAACACCCTGTCGCTCACCATGAAAGTCCGAACCCCCGGTCACGGCCAGACTGTAATCCTGTGCCATCGCCAAATACCGTGCTTCTTCCTCCTGTCCATGATCCGAATGATAGACTTCGATGCCGGTAAAGGCCCCTTTCTGTAGAATGCTGCGTACCAGTTCATCATCACCGTAGAGTCCCGGATGGGCCAGCACTGCCTTACCGCCGGCTTCACCGATCCACGTGCAAGCTTCTTCCGGGGAAATACGAGGCGGTGAGACAAAGGCTGCAGCCCCTTCGGCCAAATACTTGTCAAAGGCCTCCCGCATATTTTGCACAACGCCCAGCCGAACCAGCTCATCAGCAATATGTGGACGCCCGACACTCTCATCTGGCCGCAGTTCCCGCCCTATGCCTGCTACTACCTTGTCCAAAGTAATTCCGATGCCTAGCTCCTGCAGCTTGCCAACAATCTGTTCATTACGCCGGTCACGGGTCTCTCTAAGCCCAGCCAGACGAGAGAGGAACCTTTCATCACCGGGATCAACATAATAACCCAATACATGGATATCCTTGCCCCCGGCACGTGTGCTGATTTCCACGCCTGGCACCACCGTGATACCGTACTCGGTTCCAGCCTGAAGCGCTTCCGTAATGCCCGCCACCGTATCATGATCCGTAATCGCCACCGCGCCAAGTCCTTTCGCCCACGCTAGTCTAACATTCTCCGCAGGGGGCTGCATGCCGTCAGAAGCCTGTGTATGCGTATGCAGATCACAGCGGCCCGCAAGGGCGGAACGCTCTGCAATCTTGTCTTCCTTATGCTTCGTGTCAATTTCCATAGTGCCACTCCGTTCCAGGTTAATAGGTTCCTGCTAATCTAGTATTCCCGTCAGTGTACGCCAGCATGCTCCCGCAAAAAAGTCAGGAACGTGACTGCCGAGATCGGCAACAACGTTGATTTGAGATGGATCGCATAGAATTGTCTTTTGAACGACGCATCCGAGATATTCACAATTTTCAACAAACCTAGCGTGACTTCATGCTTCACCGAGGAGGTCGAGATCATCGTAATGCCGAGTCCAGCTTCCACCGCTGATTTCACAGCTCCTGTACTGCCCAGCTCCATTACAATTTTCATAGACGAGGGATCAAGGCCTTTGGCCAAAAGCTGTTCCTCCATGACACGCCGTGTACCAGAACCCCGCTCGCGCAATATAAACGGATAGGCCAGTGCTTCCTCAAGCGTTACCTCTTCCCTCTCAGCCAGCGGATGGTCACGATGTACAATCAGCTTCAGCTCATCCCCCATAACAGGCTCGATCACCATATCCGGGTGGGTCACCGGGGCTTCAATGAGACCGAAATTCAACTGGTGCTTCGTAATCTCCTCTATGATCTGCGTGGTGTTGATCACTTTCATCATGATGGAGATGTGGGGATATTCCTTGCCAAAAGGGCCCAGTAACCTGGGCAGGACATATTCCCCAATCGTCAGACTGGCCCCAAGCTGGAGTCGTCCCTCAAGCATATGTGTAAATTCCGACATCGCCTGATCGGTCTCGCGCATAAGTTCAAGGCTGCGCAGCGCATAGGGCATAAGGGTCTGACCGGCCTCGGTCAGCATTATTTTTTTGGTGGTACGATTGAACAGCTTGGCTCCAAAATAGTCTTCGAGCGCCTGCACCTGCATGGTGACAGCCGGCTGGGTCATATGTAGCGTCTGTGCAGCCGCTGAGAAGCTGCCACGCTCAGACACGGTATAAAAAATATGCAGCTGATGAAAATTCATGCTCGCAACTCCTTCGTCCATTCTGATTCTGCCAGCTAGCGGGTTATAAAAAAGACATGCGGCTTACACCGCATGCCCCTGCTTCTGTACCCGCTATCTTCGTTTACGGCTTTTTCTAGCTAGCTGCATGCGGCGGGAATGACGCAGCCAAGAATAATACTGCTTCAAGTCCCGCAGCTCGGGAGCTTTCGAGAGGGAGCCGAGGAACGAAATGACGTTCATGATATACAACGGATGGCCGGAAACGGTTCGTTCACCCTCCAGTGCCGTGAATTCGGCAATGATCACCACATCGTCATCAATGAGGTACGCACTCTGTTCGCTGCCGGAATAGGCCTTCATCCGCTTCTGCTTCAGACACTGCCATAACCAGGCAGCAATCTGACCAGGGTCGGCAGCCTCCTCGCTAATCCGGTCCAGGTAACGGCTTCTTGCATGATTCGTGATCACAATATCTGCGACCCTATAGTCATTCAGCATGATGTGGAAGGGCTCATAGGTGCCCCACCGTTCCGTACCCTTGTCGCGCATCATCATCACACTCCACCGTCTAGGCATGCACTTATTGTTGTCATCTTACCTCATTTGCCGCAGCTTGTACAAGCACCTTGACCTCTGTATGGAGAATTACTCACGTACTATGATATATCTTTATTGTGACAGGGGCCTTGTCCCACCCCAAAACTACTTTACATGCACTGGCTCCGCATCATCGACATAGCAGCTGCCTGGCACCAGTTTGCATTTTTTCTTGATACGTGCGGCTTCCCCGGCAACCTCCTCAATGGAATCAAACTGCCGGAACCGATTCGTTACCACCGCAACGGATATGGACACCAGCGGGATTTCCCCGACAACCCCCGAGCGATCCTCTGTCAGAACATACTTCTGAGCCAGATGCTGAGAATGATAGAAATCCTTAATTGCTGCATCGAACTCTTCAATGAGAATTCTACAAGCCTCGGTATAGTGATGATTGTCAATGATAACGATAAAATCGTCGCCACCGATATGACCCAGGAAACCCTCCAGACGCAGTGCACAGTGCTTCGCAATCTCGGCGGTTGTCTGAATCATCCGATCGCCTTCCTTAAAACCATATGTATCGTTATAGGCCTTAAAGTGGTCAAGGTCAATATAGAGTACACTGAACCGCTCCTGGTGCAGGCACTTGACCAGACATTCATTGATGCTCATGTTGCCAGGCAGACCTGTTAACGGATTAAGATAGCTCGCTGCCATCGCCTGGATTTCGGCAAAATTCAGCAGCAGATCCCTGACGCTCACGGCCCCAAACATCTTTCCCTCATGGGTGACGATAACATTATCGTACAAATTCTCCACCTGCCGGTTCATGGCCAGCTTACTCACCTCGGTGATCGGTGTCTTGTATTCTACAATCAGCGGATCCTGGTCCATCACCAGTGAAACTGGTCTTCCCATATACAATGTATACCCGTACAAGGTTCCGATCTGCTGATAGAAGCGAATTCTCATGATCAGGGCCACCGGATATTCGTTATCGACCACGACCACTCCTTGAAGCTGGGGATCACTTTTGAAAATATGATCCACGGTTTCGCATTTGCTGGCAGGAGAAATCTGCGTAATATGCTCCGCAATATCCCCTATCTGGAGCAACATAGATTCAAAACCTCCTCCCTAGGTGACTATCACTCAGCATACACAGGTTATATTAACCCGCGATAAACTGTGTAAAAAGAAAGGGCGCGCGTCTCCAAAAGAGACAGGTTACTGTTCCCGTACAGATGCTAACTTGCTGCCCCCAATAAACCTTTACCGTTGTACAAAAAAACAGGCGCATAGCGCCTGTCCATATGGCAACAGTTATAGCCCGTAATAACGGCTCTTGTCCGGTCCGTTGCTGGTATACTCGGTCTTCAGTTCGTTACGGTAAGAACGTTCGATCTTCCGTACGTAGGAAAGTCTGCGGACGTTCTTCATCACTTCCTCAGCCCGATCCGAATTAACATACATTACTGCATAATGCATCTTCCGGGACACATAATGCAATGTGCCGTATTTCTCCAGATTGCGCGCCGCCTTAACGTCGCTGACCCAAACAATATATCCTGTACGTTCCGGAAACATAGTCTCATCCAACCTTTCTCTCTCTTCTGGTGACGCTATCCGCAGGAGCACTTCCCGCCGCTGCCACAACCGCCCTTGGGCGCCGGATCATTGCTTGGAACCTTGATGCTCTCCGATACAGAAAAAGCAATCGCTTCCGACATGGAATGCAGCATGTCATCCAGTGTCTTCTCTGCTGTCTTGAAGCGGACAACTGCCTCGAACTGTTCCAGCTCGATTTCCACAGCCAGCACCTCATCCTTGGCGGAATGATAGTTCGGATGGAAATGCCCAAACCGCTGGGTCTCTTCGAATAGATCCTTCTTGCTCTGGAGCTTTCTAACCATGGCCTGGATCTGCGGGTTAGCATCCACCTGACCCTTCCAGTATAGATAATCCGACACTTCGGCGGATTGATTAATCATATCGCCCAATTCATAGGCGTATGTCAGCACTTCGGCCATGTCAACCGTGTTAATCTCCGCTACGCTCATGAACTTCAACTCACTTCTATGTTAATGTTCTACCATTAGCAGTAGACTTTTCTATCATAACATAATCGGTTGCTCCAGCAGAAGAGGAATTTCTAGCAGCCGCTGGGAGAATAAGCTGTATTTCGTTCCACGCCGCTGCCGTCAATTCCACTTCCTCTACTTCATGGCCAGAATCCCGCAGCAGATGCCCCGTCACACGCCACGGATTACGCTGGATACGATGAGGAATGAAGTGGCATTCCTGCTCCTGCAAAGACATTCGCACCTTCACGCCCCAGCGCAGGCCCTGCTCCATCACCTTCTCTGCCGTCGTGACATGATAGACGCGCCACTCCCGGCTCCACATGGGCGGTACCTGCCCCTCATCCGCCAGAAATGAAGCCTCCAGCTCCGCATCAGCGAGAGGCAAATGGCGAAGCGGATTCCCCCTCACGGAAGAGAGCAGGCCCTGCTCCCAGGGCGGCACAGCATAGGCTGCAGGGGGGTGTTGTTCCTCTCGGTGATACAGCGGCATCTCCGCTGCCCGCTCTGGCTCCCGCCCATTGATCGTTCCCTGCGGTGACAGGCCTCCCTCCGCCAGCTCCTGGCGCACATCCTTCTCCTGCGCCCGCTGCACCAGAAAATGCAGCGGGCCAAGGCGGGTGAGCTTGTCCTGCAGCCGGGGATGGGCGGCGACCATCTCCGCTTCTGCCTCGCTAAGACAGCTCAGAAGCCGGACATCGGTAATGGCTGTACGGCCGATCCCCTGGCCCCATTGATTCAGCGAATACTCTACCTGCTCCGGGAGTCCGCCGGTCGTATGCTCCTGCAGCCAGGAGATGACCTCCCCAGGCGGCATTCCTTGAACCGCAGCATGCTCCAGCATCTCCCGGGTCAAGCGGAAGCTCCAGAGCACATCGCACTCGAGCAGCTCCGCACAGGCGGCCAGTGTCCAGCGCATGGCATAAGGAACTTCTGGGGGTACCAGCACCTCGAAGTCGGGCTGGACAATGAAGGCGGCCGCCAGGGCCTGTTCTTCCGCTGCGCCGGAAGGAGCAGGCCGGACGTCTTGAAGCTGCGGCTTTGCAGCCGTCCAGCGGAAGCAATGCTCCCCGGTGCGCAAGCTGCCCAGCTCGGCCCAGCCAAAGCCGGCCAGGGCGCGCAGCCAAGCGAGACAGGCCACTTCCAGGGCTAGCCGCTCCAGCAGGGCGGCGGGATTCATCGCCGCCAGCCAGTCCAGTACCCCGGCCAGAGCGTACCACTGGCCGGGCAAGAAGTCCTGGCGGGAGAGCAGCAGCCGGAAATGCTGCTGGGCCGGCTCCCGGCTGCCGTAACGTTCGGCTGCCGTTTCGTACAGGATGCCGCTCATCTGCGGCTCCGGCAGTTGCAACCAGTTCCTCAGTGCTTCCCGCTCAGGCGCATAGCCATTCTCCTGTTGGCTGATCAGCCCGAGGCTCAGCATAAGGTCCACAATGACCGTCACAGCAAGCGGATAGTCACCTGTGGTTTGGCCATTGGCTTGGCCTTTTGCTATACCCGTAGCTTGACCTTTAACTTGGCCTGTGACTTGGTCTATTGCTTGACCTGTAATCTGTCCTTTGTCTCGTACTTGGTCTCGCCCACCTTTTTTTCCTTCAGCTCGTCCTTGACCCAATGAACGTCCTTGCTCACGTCCTAATCCTGTCTGTTGTCCTGACTTTTGCAGTTGCACGTGCTCTCGCTCGTACCCTCGTTCATGCCTACGGCCTTGATCCAGGTCCGAACCAAGCGCTGTCAGGCCTTGCAGATGCTCATCTCCGAATGATAGCTGCCCAGCAAGACGGCTGACTTGCTTCTTGTGAATACTGCCCTTGGCCGTCATGGGCAGTCCTTCCCGGGCGGTGAACAGCAGCGCCCGGAATAGCTCACCGGACAGTCCCGGTCCGGCTTCCACCAACAGACTTACATCACCGGCCGCAAGCGGAGCCGGACTATAGGGGTAGAAGTGGAGTGACACGGCATCCAGAACCTCTGCCGTGATATGATACAGCTTCTCCCCCCATAATTTCTGCCGGGCCGTTAGCAGCCCGGCCCGGCGCAGCTCAGAGAGCGCCAGCCTCTGCTCCGCCCGGCTTAGATATGCGGGCCGCAGCTGTTCTTCTTTACCCTCTTCGAAAGCCTGACCACCGTACACCGCGCAGATTCTGCCTAGCAGCTCCAGCGCATCAGGTGTCAAATCCTTCATGTGATCTCCTCCCCAGACTGTTGTTCGCTGCGCACCTGATACTCATAACCCTGCTCCGTCAGGAACATCCGACGTTGTCTAGCAAATTCCTGCTCGCGGCTGTCTCCAGATACCAGCGTATAGAAATACGCCTTGTTCTCTCCCGCCTTCGGCCTTAGGATGCGCCCAAGCCGTTGCGCCTCTTCCTGCCGGGACCCAAACGCACCGGACACCTCAATCGCGACGGAAGCATCCGGCAGATTCACCGCAAAATTCGCCACTTTGGACACGATCAACACGGGGAGGGTGCCTTCATTAAAGGCGGCATACAACTCTCCCCGCTCCCGCTGCGGAGTCTTCCCCGTAATGAGCGGCGCTCCCAGGGCAGCTGAGAGCTGTGTCAGCTGGTCCAAATACTGTCCGATGACCAGCACACCCGCCCCCTGATGTGCTTTTAACAGCCGGGAGGCTGCATCTATCTTGGCTGGGTTCACAGCCGCAAGACGGAATTTCTCTCTTTTCCCTGCATAGGTGTACTCCCTCCTCCATTCCGGGTTCATCGGGACCAGCATTTCAGTACATTCCACGGAGGCGATCCAGCCTTGCTGCTCCAGCACCTTCCATGGAAGCTCATAGCGCTTCGGCCCGATCAAGGAGAATACATCCCCCTCCCGACCATCTTCCCGGACTAGGGTTGCAGTCAGACCCAGTCGACGTGTAGCCTGAATTTCCGCCGTTGCCCGGAACACCGGGGCTGGCAGGAGATGAACCTCGTCGTAAATAATCAGTCCCCAGTTCCGTTCATTGAACAGGCTCATATGCAGGAAAGGTCCGCCTTTAGAACGGCGGTGAGTGAGAATTTGATAGGTGGCGACCGTTACCGGTCGTACCTGACGCTTTTCCCCCGAATATTCACCGATTTCATCTTCCGTCAAGTTCGTACATCGCTCTAACTCCTCTATCCACTGCCTGACAGATGTAGTATTGGAGGTAAGAATTAGTGTTTCGCATTGGAGAGCCTCCAGCACGGCCATGCCAACGACTGTTTTACCAGCTCCGCAGGGCAGCACGACCACCCCACTCCCCCCACTGCCGACGGTTCCCTGGAATTGTTTCACCGCTTCTTGCTGATAATTCCGCAGTCGGAAGGGGATTCCATACTCTCCCTCACCTCTCCACTTCACCTGCAGCGCCTGTCCTTCATGGTATCCGGCATAATCAAGAACAGGATATCCCAGCCGGGTCAACTCCTGCTTTAATTCTCCCCGCAGCGCCGCCTTGCAAGTTAAGTCCTGCGGTCCCGTCCTCCACAGCCCCATATCTCCTAGTACTTTGCCGACCATCAGCTCATCAAGCAGCGCAGGCTCTTCGCTCCTAAGGACGATATGTCCGGGCTCATCTCCTGAGCTGTGAAGCGTCAATTTTCCATATCGGGACAGAAGCAGTCTGATCTCCTCCTCCAATCCCGCCGGAATTTCCCATCTGGAGAGCTTATGCAGTTGTTCAACAATGTTATCGGCGGTAGCCCCTAGCGCCGCTGCATTCCACAGAGTTAAGGGCGTTATTCGGTAAGTATGATAAGCTGATGGACTCTTGATCAGTTCAGCAAATACCGCCAGCTTCCGTCCTGCTGCCTGAGAGCCTGGATGAGCGCAATCCAGCAGCACCGTCCGGTCCCTACGTACAATACAGGATCCTGTCTCATTCATGACCCTTCCCTCCTCGCAATAAACTATTCTATGAGCAGTATGTACACACTCTGTTGTCGGAATAACAGGAAAAAGCCCACCTCCGCGAACACGGACATGAGCTTCCTGTATTAGTATTTAATGCAAGGTCTGCTGCGAGATGCTACTAAGCGCTTCTCCCGCTTCATCGGCAAAGATATTCCGTACGGCCAAGTCACCGATGGACACAATACCAATCAGCTTCTTGCCATTGACCACCGGCAGACGTCGAATCTGTCCCGCAGCCATTATTTCCGCAGCTTCATCTACGGAAGTGTCCTCTGTCACCGTACGCAGATCCCTGCTCATCACCGTCTCCACAGCAGTGGAGCCTGAATGCTTGGCAGCATACCCCCGGATGACAAGATCACGGTCTGTTATAACACCGATTAATTGGTTGCTGCTTTCTGAATCGACCACGGGAATAAAGCCGGTACCATTGTCTTTCATCTTGACAGCAACCTCATAAATATTATCCTTTTGCGTAACCGTCACCGGTCCTGCTGTCATAACTTCCTTAATTTTTTTCAACTGGAATCCCTCCTAAATCTCGCATAGTTCAGCGATTAGGTTGTCCAGTCGAGGTCAGCATTATGCTTCGGTTGTATCTTTAAGCCGGGAATCCGTCATGGCGATCAGCAGCTTAATGCCGTGCAGCATAGCGTCTTCGTCAAAATTAAAGCGGCTGTGATGATGCGGATATATAGCATCCTTATCGGGATTGCCTGCTCCTACAAACATAAAGCAGCCAGGTATATGATGCAAATAATAGGCAAAATCCTCCGCTGGCATCAATTTCTCCAGCGTCACAACCTGCACTTCTTCACCCAGCGCTCCAGGAGCTGTTGACTTAAATCGGTTGAACTCTTGTTCGTCATTCACTAGCGGCGGGTATCCAGTCATGAACTCAATCTTCGCTTCCGCTCCGTATGTAGCGGCAACAGCCAGTGCTATCTCCTCGATTCTGCGCCGGATCAACTGACGACTCTCATCATCAAAGGTCCGAACCGTCCCTGTTATACGGCACTGCTCCGCAATAATGTTCTGGGCGGTCCCGCCTTGAATGGTGCCCACGGTGACCACAGCCGGGCGCAGCGGATCAACGGATCGGCTAACGATGCTCTGGAGCTGTGTCACCAGAGCTGCTGCCGCAACTATGCTGTCTACAGCACGATGCGGGATGCCGCCATGACCGCCTTTACCGATGATGTTGATGAAGAACTCATCGGTTGACGCCATCAGGGGACCTGGGGCGCTGCCCACTGTCCCGACAGGCAGTGGTGTCCACAGATGCAAGCCGTAGACAGCATCCGCCCCTTCCAGCACGCCTTCGGCAATCATGCCAACAGCCCCGCCAGGACACACTTCTTCAGCAGGCTGGAAGAGGAAGCGGATCTCCCCCTCCACTTCACTGCGCCGGCTGCTGTAGTAGGCTGCTGCTCCTAGTAAAATTGCTGTATGCCCGTCATGACCACAAGCATGCATAACCCCGCTCTTGGTTGAGGCATATTCCACTTTGTTCTCTTCCTGTATCGGTAATGCATCCATATCTGCACGGAGGACAACAATCTTGCCGGGCCGAGCCCCTTTAAGAATCCCTGTCAAGCCGTAACTAGACGTACTTCTTCTAACTTCAATGCCGAAGCCTTCCAGCTTGGCCGCTACGTAAGCCGATGTTTCCTTCTCCTGATACGACAGCTCAGGATGGCTGTGCAGATGACGGCGCCACTCCACCATATCGTTCATCAATGCTTCAACTGTTGGCTGCTTCATGCCTGCTCCATTCCCTTCCTAGACAACCAGCCTTGGCACTAAGATGACAGCGTACTACACACGATCACCTTGCCTAAGCGGCTATATTTCTTCTATTGTAGCAGAAAGCAAAAAAACTGGGTATGTATGGCTAAACCCTGTCTTGCAGAACCTCTGGAAACATACTATCATGAGAATGAACGTCTGTAAGCGGATAAACAAATTAATCATTATACTTTATAAGGGGGATAAGTGCGCTATGATATTTGAGAACACGGGCCTCGTAGGCTTAAGAAGCGACCTTCTCTATCTGGACGAGAGTGCAGAAAAGGCCGGATTCATTCGCTGGCAATGGGAATATTACCGGGCTACATACGACTGCAAGATTGAAGACCGGAAGAACGGCGGAGAATACTTCCTGCGTGTCAACACACGCGCAGTCGAGGGGAAGCTGGAAAAGCCCGATGCGGTTCTCGCCATTGAGGCTGTATACCTTGGCAAAGCAACCTTCCCTCATGGACTAGAATACGAATCACCGGTACCGCAGCCTGTACTGGATATTGCAGCAGAGCGGATCCTTGAATTGAAGCAGCTGCTTGAGGCTTGAGTAACCGTAAGGGAAAGACGAATGCCAAAGTCAACCTGCCCAAAAGAGGAACACCCGACTTCCTGTTATTGATTCTGACCCTGCTGCTTGTCGGCTTCGGACTGATTATGGTCTTCAGCGCAAGCTCCAGTCTTTTCTTCAAAAATGATCCGCTCTACTTTGTTAAACGTCAGATCATCTGGATTGTCTTGGGAATAGTCACTATGTTCGTGACGATGAATATCCACTATAGCAAGTTTAAAAAATGGTATGCACCTATGTTCTTCGTGACTATTGTTCTGCTTCTATTCGTGGCCTTTACCGAACGAATCAACGGCGCAAGTAGCTGGCTTAATATCATGGGACTTGGGATTCAGCCTACCGAGCTTGCCAAAATAACCATTATTCTCTACCTAGCTGCCCTGATTACCAAAAAAGGGGAACGCCTTCGGGATCTCCGCACGGGGTATATACCGGTCATGGTCATAGTTGGTATCGTTGCAGGCTTAATTATGATGCAGCCTGACCTTGGTTCATGCTTGATCCTGGTGGCCACCAGCGGGCTGGTCATCTATGCAGGCGGCGCCAGTATGAAACATATTATGGGCTCGATTGCTCTGCTTGTGCTCGGCGTCGGAATTGTTCTGGGCGCCAAGGCCGCTATTGATTCACTGTCTCCACCTTCCGGTGAAGTCGTCGTCAAGCAGGATTATAAAAAAGGCCGGATCGACGCCTTTCTCGATCCCTTTGAGGTCGCTGAAGGTAGTGGCTTCAATATCCTGCAGTCCCTGACCGCTCTAGGCGAAGGAGGCGTCAGCGGTTCTGGACTTGGACAAAGCGTTCAGAAGCTGCATTACCTCCGCTACCCGCAAACTGACTTTATCTTTGCCGTCATCGGTGAAGAGTTAGGCTTTATTGGAACCTCCATCTTCCTGTTGTTGTACCTATTCTTCTTATGGCGGGGAATCCTGATTGCGCTCAGGTGCACCGATCCATTCGGGACGCTTGTCGGAATCGGAGTGATGGGGATGATCGCCATTCAGGCCTTTGTTAACATCGGTGGTGTGACCAATACGATCCCACTCACCGGTGTAACACTTCCGTTCATCAGCTACGGGGGCTCCTCACTGCTGGTAACCTTGATGGCCATGGGTATCATGCTCAGCATCTCCAGAGAGACCAACCGGCCAGCCAAAGAGGAAGTCACCAAATCTGTAACCACGGTAAGAAAACTCAGAGAAGTCCGCGGTCGCTGATCGTGTGATTACTGATAAACTATCAAGCAACCTCATCAACGAATAAAAAGTGTTCCACAGCTTCGGACAAGCTGGTGGAGCACTTTTTTATATTTAGCGACATTAACATAAGAAAAAGGTCTTCCAAGCCCTATTCGGCTCGAAAGACCCTCTCCTTGGGCGATTATGCCCCTGAACATCTTAATCCTAATTATTGATTCTGATTTTCAGCATTCTTACGAGATTTCGTCATTCTTGAACGCTACGCCTTCAACCTTAACGTTTACTTCAACAATGTGAAGACCTGTCATGCTCTCCACAGCTTCGCGGACGTTCTGTTGCAGCATCCGGCACACTTCGTGAATCGGAGTTTCATAGAGGACGATAATCTTCAAATCGACTGCCGCTTCGAGCTGTCCGACTTCAACGGTAACGCCCTTTTGCACGTTCTTGCCGCTCAGGCGCTTACCCCAGCCTTCCGACAAACCGCCGGACATGGCCGCTATCCCAGGAGTCTCCAAGGCGGCCAGCCCAGCAATTTTCGAGACGACGTCGTTTGAAATCCGTATATTCCCATTTTCCAGTTGAAGTTGTTCTGCCATGCCATATCCCCCCTACACTCAATATCAATTATTGTAATTCCAAAACAGGCTAAAAAGCAAATGACTTTCTCGCATTTCCGTTTACAGAGTGGAACAATTTGGGTATATTGAGTATGAAATCAACATACATACGCAGACTGGAGAGTGCGAGAATTGAAAAAATGGATATCCCCGGTGCTGTTGGTGGTCACTTTCGCCCTCAGCGCCATTGGACATTTTGCGGGCTGGGATCATACGCTGCAGTTCATTCTGTCAGCGGTCGCAGTCGTATTCGTGGCCGGTTTTTTAGGCCGGGCTACCGAAAGTGTGGCCCATTATGCCGGACAACGACTGGGCGGCTTCCTTAACGCCACCTTCGGCAATGCCGCAGAGCTGATCATCGCTTTTTTCCTCGTTAAAGAGGGTCTGTTCGACATGGTTAAGGCCAGCCTCACAGGTTCCATCATCGGTAATCTGCTGCTCGTACTAGGCCTCAGTATTTTTGCCGGGGGCATGAAGCATAAAGTGCAGAATTTCAACGTGACCCTCGCCGGTATGAATGGTTCCTTGATGATTGTCGCCGTCATCGCTCTGTTCGTACCTGCCATGTTCTTCAACACACACTCGATTACAGCAAAAGATACGGATGTCCTTAGTCTCGTAGTTGCTGGAATCCTGATCGTCTCCTACATCGCCTGGCTCTTCTTCTCGATGATCACACATAAGAAGTATTTGGACGATGTCACCGATGATAGGGCGGAAGAACTACCCAATGAGCATCCCCCGGCCTGGTCCAAAGGCAAATCCATTATGTATCTGATTCTTGCCACCGTCATGGTCGCTTTTGTCAGTGAGTGGCTCGTAGGCACATTGGAAGCTTTAACCGAACGCTTCGGCTTTAGTGAGCTGTTCGTGGGCGCCTTCCTGGTCGCGATTATCGGAAATGCTGCGGAACACAGCGCAGCCGTTCTACTCGCCATGAAGAACAAAATCGGCGCAGCGGTGGAAATCGCCGTCGGCAGCAGCCTTCAGGTCGCGCTGTTTGTCGCGCCAGTGCTGATTTTTGCTAGCTATTTCATGGGCAACACCATGGATATTGTGTTCTCCACCATTGAAATTGTGGCGATCGCTGTCGCTGTATTTATCGCCAAGTCCATTACGCAGGACGGTGCCACCAACTGGTATGAGGGATTGCTGCTGCTGGGCGTGTACCTGATTCTTGGCGTTTCCTTCTTTCTGGTATAGAGGACAGGCACTTTAGTTCCACTTATGCAACAAAAAAGCGCACAGGAGGAAATCCCCATTCCCTCGTGTGCGCTTTATCATTTTCGGATAATAATCTTGTCCGATAGAACGGCTGCAACCTATGACCTTAGTTTGCCTTGTTGTTCAGAGCTTCGTACAATACGGCCAGATTACGCTCCAGTTTACTTACCAGCTGCTTACCAGTAAGCTCAGGCACCAGTCCTGCACGGACGGCGAAATCGACCTCTTTGGAGAAACCATACATTTGGGTATCCAGCACTTCCTCATAGAGAGGGCAGTACCGTGTGGCCAGATTCTCCATCTGCACTTCGATGAGCTTCTGAATTTTATCGGCATCTTCTTGTAGAAGAGTGATCGCTTTAAGGTTAAGCTGTTCCTGCAAATCTGATGAAGTCATGCATCTTCCCCCCCATGTCCAAAAGTTACTGCTGCTTTGCCATTTTATTTAATATTAGTCGAAATCGGATGCCAATACAAGAATTCAGTTTGGTATATTCAAAATTCTGCACAATTATATCAAAATAGCCCCGTAAAGTGGAGTTTTCATTTAGCAATATAAGGATAAACATATAAAAAACGCCCCGCCGCTAACGGCAGGACGTCTTTAACCATTCATTATTTTACTCTGCGACTACAGAAAAGTTCAGACCGTGCTTCGCGAATACTTCGCTCATAGCCTTCTTAGCTTCTTCTGCGTCCGTTCCATGGACGTGAAGCTCATAGCTTTGGCTTGAAACCAAAGTAGTGAACAAACCAAGGATACTTTTAACATCAATGTACTTGTTGTCCGCTTGAAGAACGATGGAAGAGTTAAACTGGCTCGCCGTTTGAGCAATTTCCACGATTGCAGCATTGTTACTGGACATAGGAATCCCTCCGAAACTTATTATGAAACTAAGACTTACTAATCCATTCCATGATACCTTGAATCCGCTTACTCGCGCAAGGTATTTTCTTGTTATTACATTTTATTTCAGATTTTCAGGATTCAGACCTTCCAGCTCTGGAATGACAAAAATGCCATCCTTACGGATCAGAACATCATCAAAATAAATTTCTCCGCCGCCGTAATCCGGACGCTGAATCAGCACGAGATCCCAGTGAATGGAGGACCGGTTGCCGTTATCAGTAACGTCGTAGGCCTGACCTGGCGTGAAGTGCAAACTGCCGGCGATCTTCTCATCAAACAGGATGTCCTTCATCGGGTGCAGAATGTACGGGTTGAAGCCGATAGCGAACTCGCCGATATAACGCGCGCCCTCGTCGGAATCGAGAATTTCGTTCAAACGGTCTGTATCGTTACTGGTAGCTTCTACAATTTTACCATTCTCGAAGGTGAACTTCACATTCTCAAACGTAACTCCGTTGTAGATGGAAGCAGCATTGTAGCTGATTGTTCCGTTGACGGAATCGCGAACCGGGGCTGTGTAGACCTCTCCGTCCGGAATATTCTTCTGTCCAGAGCACTTCTCTCCACCGATGCCTTTGATTGAGAAGGTAAGGTCTGTTCCTGGACCCGCAATACGTACCTTGTCGGTTCTTTTCATGAGATCAGCCAGCGCGTCCTGCGCTCTGTCCATCTTGGCATAATCGAGATTGCACACTTCGAAATAGAAGTCCTCGAATGCTTCTGTGCTCGTATTAGCAAGCTGAGCCATGCTGGCATTAGGATAACGCAGAACTACCCATTTGGTGTGCTTAACGCGCTGCTCGCTATGTACCGGGTGCGAATACAGGGAATTGTACAGCTTCATATTTTCTTCAGGCACGTCCGACAAGTCGTTAACGTTCTCGCCGGCACGGATGCCAATATAGCAGTCCATTTGCTTCATGCGGTTCAGATCAATCTCGGCCCAAGTTTGAAGACTTTCACGGGTTGCATATTTCAGCATGCTGCGCAGGACGGTACGGTCAGTCAATTGTACAAAAGCATGGCCTCCGGCTTTACCGACCTCCTCCACAACTGCTTTAATCAAATCTCTTTCATTGCCAATCATTTCGACGAGCACGTTTTCGCCCGGCTGGACGTTTACGGAATAGCCTACCAGGTTTTCCGCCAGCTTTTGAATTCTGGGATCTTTCATTTCTTTCTCTCTTCCTTCCTCTTCCAACATAAATAAGCAAGCTTTACTATTGTAGCACGACCGTTATAGAGCGCAAGGCCCCATGTCATTTGCGGTGTTAATGGTATCCATAGAAGTTGACCTGTACGACTAAAGACTCGTTGTCCCCAGGTTTTTTCCCGTCGGCATAGCTGACAGTTCTGGTCCAGTCCAGCTTGCGGGGCAGATTCTGCTTCTTGTCTACGGTCAAATGATACACAGCCTTTACATTAGCCTTCGCAAGCTGCTGCTTCATCTCTTTGTTCTTCTTCTGCCATAGCGCCTCAATCGCCTTATTCGCCTTAGTTTGATGCGTATTCTTGGTCACTATTCCACTGTTTGCCGGACGGAGCGAATTCATTTCCTGTTCCAGCTCTCTGGAAAGTAACGCCCGCGCTGCTTCTGGGGTCAATTGGATTCGTAATACTCTGGTGCCTCTGGCCGCACCTGTCTCTTCTGTAACTGTTTTGTCTACATCTTTTAACTGGTCCAGTTGGAGAAGTGGATTCAAACGGGGGAGCGGATTATCTTCGTTGTTCCCGGAGGTCGCGGACAGTTCTTGCCACTGGCCCTCCCGCTTCTCCAGCTTGCTGGAATAAGATTTTTCCGCCGAATGGATATGTGTTGTCGCACCAGTTCTCTCCAGCTTCTGAAGACCTTCTGTTGCGGCCGTTTTGGAAGTTCCTTTGTCCGGAAGCAGTGTGTACAGGCTAAGTTGATTATGGTTCTCCACCTTACCTCCATAATACTGACTCAGCGCTGGCTTCGTCTCTCCCTTTCGATGTAACGCCGCTGACCCTTCGAAACTGACCCCATCACTCCCGGCCATCCCGGCCAATGCCAGCGACAAATCCTTTGGTGCTGGTTTATTGTTTACCTCCGTGCAACCACTACCTAGAATACCGGCTAACATCAATGCAATTATTCCGCTATGAGCTATGCTTTTCCTCATGGTCTATATCCTTTCATATTCGAAAGTTGATGGTTATCAGTATTTAGGGTTCTCTCTGCCCTGCGGTCTTATGCCCTCTATATAGGACGAACTTGAGATCTGAACTTTAGATCTGAACTTGAGGCTCGGTCGTCACTACGGTGACGGGAATGGCGAATGCCTGGGTAGAATATGCACTTGGGCGCTGTTTGGACTTCCGGCCGCTGTTGGACCCGCATTTCTTGGGATTGTACCGCTATTCGCGGATAAAATCCGTAGACTGCCAATGCTTCCGATGCCAGCTTTCCTGCGGAAAGCTTTCAGGAGAGCGCTTTCTCTTCTATAGCTCCAAATTTCCCCGTTCGTTCCTTCTCGCGTATTGTTAATTTCTTTTGTTCATCTTACTGGACAGCCAAAAGTTCTTGTCGAACGTAACCTGCTATACATTACAAAAGCAGTGTCTGCCTCATGTGGCTTATACACGAACAGCGTATAAAACGCACTTATCTGAATATGTATTGGGAACTTATTGGGAGCTTAAGCTGAGAAACAGACTGAACTGGGAACTTAACATCTAATCAACGGTTAAAATAACGGCATTTTTGCACCTTATATTGATCGTTTTAGAGTGAAAAAGGAAATTAAGAGCATTTTTGCACCTTATTTCCTCACTTTTCCCTCGAAAGGCACTGTATTGCAAGAATTAACATACAAAAATGCCCTTAATTGAAATTATCCATCCTTTATAGATAAATTAGGGTACAAAAATGCTCTTATTTCTGTATTCACGAGGCTGGAAGCAAACCGACGTTGAGCCAGGCCCCCCTCCCATGTCACTCAAAGGATGGGACAGGGGGACGCAGCTACGAAAGGATCCGGTCAAGCGCTGCTACTGTTGGATCTTGCCTTCTTGTACTGTAGTATTCGAGTTGAACTGTGGCTGATGCATATGACGAGTTGCTGCTGTTGGACCTTGACTTCTTGTGCTGTCGTATTCGAGGCTGCGGCAGCCGATTATTTACGCAAGTCTCTTTCCTCCTGTTTGCTCAGGCACCGGCATGTATCCCTAACGAAAATAATGAAATCCAAGCAGGATACCTCTAATATGGACAAGGATTTGTAGGCTTCTTAGTAATGTAGGCTTCTTAGTAATGTAGGCTTCTTAGTAATGTAGGCTTCTTAGTAATGTAGACCTTTTCACTGTCCAGCACCTTATCCATACAGAATTGTTCCTGAGGCAAAAAAAGAATCCTCGAGGCATCGCCTCAAGGATTCTTCAACTATTCTTCCGATTTCTTCTTGTCCATCACAACCCGATTACGACCGCTGTTCTTCGCATCATACAGGGCCATATCAGCCCGGTAGAACAGGGACTCTACACTGACACGATCATCGGTCCAGCTCCATTCAGCAATGCCACAGGAGACTGTGACAGCTGGCTTGGTCTCTTCCTGCACCCGTTTACGGATACGCTCAGCGACATAAGCCGCCTGCTGCACGCCAAGCTGGGGGAGATAGACCGCCAACTCTTCACCGCCCCACCGGGCAGCAATATCGCCTTGGCGAATCGAGGATTTCACGATGTCGCTAACCTGCTTCAGAATCTTGTCACCCTGCTGATGTCCATAGGTATCATTCACCATTTTGAATTGGTCGATATCCACCACGATCAGCGTTCCGCAGAAGTCGGTGGTCTGCCTCTCCTGAATCACTTCGTCCAGGTAATGCCGGGCATACAGGCCGGTCAAGGTATCACGATTCGCCAGGCGCCGCACCTCGGCATGCAGCCGAGCGTTACCCACTGCAAGCCCAATATGGCCCGCCATGGCTTGTAGCAATCTGTAGTTATCGTAGGAAAAATAATGAGCATCACGGTGTGACAGCATAATAGCACCGCGAATTTCTCCGCCAACATACAGCGGGGTCGCAATAAGAGACTGTGAGCAGGTAGCCTCCATCAGCTTGGAGTTAACCTTCGAATTCTCCAGATAATCTGACAGAATCAGCGACTCCCCAGTAGAATACACATGTCCGCCGAGTCCTCCCCCTACTTCCAAGATCTCATTCAGCAGTCGTGTATAGTTGCAGGCAATCACTTCAAGACCGCCCCGCTTTTCATTTAAATGCATGATGCAGCAGTAATCCGCCTCGAACATATCCAGCAATTCCTCGAGTGCAAATTGGAAAATGTCCCCGAGCCGCAGGCTCTGGTTTAACCGCGTTGTAAGTTCATTGCTCATACGCAGCTCACGAATGAGTTGATTTGACCGTTCATAGAGTTTGGCGTTCTCAAAGGCCGTTCCGGCCGTATCTGCCACCATGGAGAGAAACCGCACGTCAACATCGGGGAAATCCGGGTTATCGAGTACCATATGAAATACGCCATATACCCCTTGCTTTCCACCGAGCGGAAGACCTATCTCTACATAACGCCCGCCCTCACCGCTTGTATGAATAGCTACCTTGCCGTCTTTAAAGGCAATAGCGCACACATCATCGCTCGACCAGACCGGCGGCAGCGGCTTCACCTGCGGGTGGCTGGTCCTATGATCCTGTGACATGAACAACTCCAGACGTGCACCCGGATACATAGCGCAGATACTGTTGATCACCTCGCTCAGCACTGCATCAACATCAATATTGTCATGCATCCGCTGGACGATCTGAAACAACAGGGAACGCCGGTTGCTCTCCCGCTCTGCGTGCATGTGAACCCCTGCCAGGTCGGATACGAACACATGCTCAAACTGGTGGTAAAAGCAAGTCCGGTAATGCTGCGCCATGGCTTCAGCTATATGCCTGCCCCCGGCTTCATATTGTTCTGTCGACATCGTACAGCCAAGCAAAGCGAAAATCTCCCCGCGAGTACGTGTAACCACCGGGATCGTCAGGATAACCCTTTCTACCCCATCCTCCTCGATGGAGAGGAGCTCAGGCTGTCTGGAGGCAAGACTGAGCCTTCCTGTCTCCTCCCAAACTGCTCTCAGACGCTCCTGTTCTTCATTTATATCTTCTATCCATTTGGCTTCAAAATTCAGGACACACCATTCCCACGAAGCGGCAAATGGCAGAATAGCTTGTCCTCCCTGCCACTCATGAAAGCTATCGACAATCAGATCGGCTATATAAGGGAGATCGTGGTATACGATGTCTGTTTCCCTCAGCCAGGCGGCAGGATCTTGCGAATCTCCGCTTGATTGCACAGTGTCCTGTAAGAGCATACGATTGCGACCGCATGCTTCTTGTTCTGACATAAAGAGAATCCCCTTTGCTAATCATTTAAAATACGCACTTTCCGGTAACTTCTAAGTGGTTATATTTTACTCTCTTTTTCCCGGTAATGCATTATATTTTCCATAATTCCGGGATTTTTGTTAGGACCAAAGAACTATCGACAAAGATTGACAAATTCACTTTTAATCTCTACTTGACTTTACCTGTTATTTTCATATAATATTTATTGTTGAACAAGACTGTAATGGTCTTTTACTTGGGCGTAAGGTTGTGTCACCCTCACGCTTATCGTTACTGTCAGGGCAGCGGCTGAACTTCCCCGGCAGTGTGGACCTATTAACCTCCACTGAATACGTTAAGCGGCGCAAATAGGCCCTAACCTGAAATTTCAATTATAAAGGAGTCTACTTTAACATGGCACGTTACACCGGACCTAAATTCAAACTCAGCCGCCGTCTGGGCATTTCCCTTAGCGGTACAGGCAAAGACCTGAAACGCCCTTTCCCACCAGGACAACACGGCGCTAACCAACGTAGAAAAGTAAGTAACTACGGAATGCAGCTTTTGGAAAAACAAAAACTGCGTCACATGTACGGCTTGGGCGAAAAGCAATTTAAAACTCTTTTCACCAAAGCACAAAAGCTTCCAGGTATCGCGGGCGAAAACTTCATGTTCTTGCTTGAAAGCCGCCTGGACAACCTCGTTTACCGTCTTGGTTTTGCTAACTCCCGTGCTGGTGCACGTCAGTTGGTATCCCACGGTCACGTAACTGTTAACGGCAAAAAAGTTGACATCGCTTCTTACCGTCTGGAACTGGGCGACGTAATTGGTCTTCGTGAAAGAAGCCAAGGCTTGACTTCCATCAAGGAAGCTCTTGCTAACCGTTCCCACCTTCCTGGTTACCTGGAATATTCCGACGCTTCTTTCGAAGGTAAATTCATTCGTTTGCCAGAGCGTGCTGAACTGTCCCAGGATATCGATGAGAAACAAATCGTCGAGTTCTACAACCGTTAATATTTCGCTTACGGCGAGTATGCTGAAAGCCTCCGGATTTATCCGGGGGCTTTTTGTTATATTAGGGCACCCAACCGTTCCTATATTTTTCGCACAATCCTTATTTTGGGATCCTGTCCGCTTCTTGGTGCGCCTCCCTCTAGTTCGTAACCTCGAATTTTGGATTAGCAAATTAAGCTTCTAGTCGATTCCACCCAAATCCACATCGCTCCGCAAAGAAACCCAAGCCATTCCCCCTTTGTTAGCGTATGTCAACCCCTTCTAAAAACAGGATTACAACGGGAACGCATTCAAAATCGTCAATTTGTGCTATAATAGTTCCGTTAAAAGGAGGATTATCGTCGATGGTTGAGGAGAAGAAGAAAAAAAACGCCAAGAAGCGTCCCCCCCGCAGATCCTGGCTTCGCAGATTTGGTTCTGTAGTGAAATGGATGTTCATTCTCGGCGTACTGGGTACTCTGTTCGCCGGAGGTGCGATGGCCGGCTATATTACATCTATTGTGAAAGATGACCCAATTCGCTCCGAGCAGTTTATCCAGCAGCAAGTCAGCCAGAACGCTATCACTGGATTTGCCTATTTCCGTGACGGCTCACCGATCGGCCAGCTTCGTACAGAAGAAGACCGAAGGCTGGTTGAGTACAATAATATTCCCCAGATTGTGATTGATGCGGTCCTCGCGATCGAGGATAATAATTTCTACCAACATAAAGGAATAGATCTTAACGGTACTCTACGTGCTATCAAGCAGAAGCTGTTGAACGAATCCGTTCAGACTGGAGGCAGTACGCTTACCCAGCAGCTGGCTAGACGCGTATTCCTTAATCTGGACAAAACGGAAGATCGCAAAGTTAAGGAAATTCTGCTCTCGCTGCGACTGGAGCGCTTCCTGTCCAAACAAGAAATTATAACAGCATATCTTAATAAGGTACCCTTCGGCAATGGGTCCAACGGATACAACGTATACGGGATCAAGGCTGCAGCTAAGGGAATATTCGGTCAGGATAATCTGGATAAGCTGAATATAGCCCAGGCAGCTTATTTGGCGGGTCTTCCGCAGCTTCCTTCCGCCTATTCCGCGTTCAGCGGTACTGGCGAGTTCAACGAGACTGCATTTAAGCGGGCTCTGGACCGTCAGCGGCTTGTACTGCGCCGGATGCTTGAGGAGAACAAAATTACGAACTCCCAGTATGAGGAGGCGCTGGCCTTTGACATCAAGGGCTCCCTGGCTCCTTACACCAAGAAGGCTTATGCTACCTATCCATACCTGATGCTGGAGACCGAACGTAAGGCTGCGGAGATCCTTCTGTCACTGAATCAGAACAAGACGGATGCCAAGGGTACGAACACAACAGGCACCACAGGCACGAGCAAGACCCCTGCAGACAACAAACAGCTTCTGGAAGCAGCCAGACAGCAGTTGATGACTGGTGGGTACCGCGTCTACACTACCATTGACAAGAAGGTATACAGCGCGATGCATAGCATCTCCGAGGATAGTTCTAACTTCACTAAGGACAGCAAAACCAAGGGGATTGAACAGACCGCGGGTATGATGATCGATAACAAGACCGGGGCCATCCTCGGGATGATCGAAGGACGCGATTTCAACATCGAGCAGATGAACTATGCTACACAGATGGTTCGTCAACCGGGCTCCACCATGAAGCCAATCGCTGCTTATCTGCCAGCCCTGGATGCCGGTTTGATTCAGCCAGCAGGAATACTGGATGATGCCCCGATTATTTTAAAAGATGGCGGGAAAGGTTTCCATATTCCGAAGAACGCCAATAATCGTTATCAGGGCCTTGTCACCGCCCGTTATGCACTGAATAAATCGCTTAACCTGCCCGCTCTGAAGCTTTTCAATGAGAAGGTCGGAATTGATAATGCCTGGGCTTTTGCGAAGAAGCTTGGTATTTCAACGATTCAGGAACAAGATTACAGTGCCCAAACAGGGGTTCTCGGCGGATTGCGCTATGGTGTATCAGTCGAAGAGTTGACCAATGCATATTCAGCAATCGGCAACAAGGGTGCTTTTAACGATGCCTATATGATCGATAAAATCGTCGATTCGGAAGGCAAAATCGTCTATCAGCACAAGGTTAATCCCGATCAAGTATTTTCCGAGCAGACTGCTTATCTCATGACGGATATGCTGCGTACTGTAATTACCGACGGAACGGCCAGCACCGTTAAAAGTAAATACAAGCATTTCAAAGATATTCCAATCGTCGGCAAAACCGGCTCCACGCAAAATTATGCGGATGTTTGGTTTATGGGTTATACGCCTGATGTAACACTTGGAATGTGGGTCGGCTACAAAGAGCAGATTAACACGCTGCAAGGCGACACACAAAGACGTCAGGCGCAATCCTTGTGGGCCAAGGTCATGAATGCGGTCATTGAGAAACAACCTGATCTGTTCGTCACCGATAAATTTGTACAGCCGGAAGGTATTGTGAAGAAAACAGTGTCTGCATATAGCGGCAAGCTGCCAACCAGCCTGACAGATCGGTTCAATACCGATCTATTCAATGCCAAATATGTGCCAACCACCAGCGATGACGGCATTTCCAAAGCCACATATATCACCTACAACGGTGTCAACTATATTCCGCACGATGGGACACCTGATGATTTCTTGAAAGAAAAAATTGTGGTGAAACGTGAAAAGTCGATTCAGCAATTGGTTAAAGAGCTGCTGGCTGCCTTCACAAAAATGAAAGATCACGAATCGCTATCCTATTACATGCCAGCGGATGCGAAGAGCGATGTACCAGCTGAGGTTGATCCACGGGTAGATGATGGCAATC
Source organism: Paenibacillus sp. MAHUQ-45 (assembly GCF_058133325.1). Lineage (NCBI taxonomy): Bacteria > Bacillati > Bacillota > Bacilli > Caryophanales > Paenibacillaceae > Paenibacillus > Paenibacillus sp. MAHUQ-45. The sequence continues at coordinate 238,711 of NZ_JBYUPV010000008.1, read as the reverse complement.
CGCCTACTCCTCCGGGTAATGTCAATGTGTCTTACAGCACCGGCAAAGCGGTGATCTCCTTCACACCAAGTGGTTCACCGGATGTAGTTGGCTATCGCCTGTACCGTTCACTGAACGGCGGCTCCTTCCAGAAGCAGGCGGTACTGTCAGTAGGTGAAGGCACCGTATTCCAATCAAGCACACCGGCTGGCGCCAATGCTAGCTTCTATGTCACTGCAGTTGATGTAGGCGGACATGAGACGGCTTCGGGCACTATAGTCAGTGGGCCGATCGCTACACCGGAACCGACGAATCCTCCGGATTCCACGGATAACGGTAGCGAGCCTACTCCAGGCTCCGATAATCCGGAGGTAGGCGGTCCGGATGACCCCGGTATTATCTTACAGCCAGCGGGAAGCACAGACACCCCGCCCGCGGGAGGCGCCAATAGTAATAACAGTGCCAACGCCCCGGGCGGAACTGGCGCCAATACAAGCGGAGCTGGAGCCAATACGGGCGGCGTGACTACCCACTAAAGACCTTACTGCTTACGCAATTGGTTTAATGGTTCAAGACTTACAGTGCATACCAAAAACACCGTTCCCTGATTTTCATAGGAACGGTGTTTTTTTGCTACCAATAGGCTTAATCCTCAATCGTCGACAAGTCACCTGCAGGAAGATGCAGCTCCCAAGCCTTGAGTACCCGCCGCATGATTTTGCCAGAGCGGGTCTTGGGCAGCTTCTCCCTGAACTCGATCTCACGCGGCGCTGCGTGGGCTGAGAGCCCTGCTTTGACGAATGCTGCGATTTCTTCCTTCAGCGCTGCCGTAGGCTCGTAGCCTTCGCGCAGGGAGATGAAGGCCTTGATAATCTCGCCTCGTGTCAGATCCGGCTTGCCGATGACACCAGCTTCCGCTACCGCCGGATGTTCCACTAGCTTGCTCTCCACCTCGAACGGGCCGATCCGCTCACCTGACGAGTTGATGACATCGTCGATCCGGCCCTGAAACCAGAAGTAGCCGTCCTCGTCCATATAAGCCGAGTCCCCCGAGATGTACCAGCCCGGAATACGGAAGTATTCCTCATACTTGGCCTGGTTGTTCCAGATCGTACTCATCATGGACGGCCAGGACGTCTTGATCGCCAGATTCCCCATGGAATACGGCGGCAGCACATTGCCCTTGTCATCCAGGATAGCGGCCTCTATGCCCGGCAACGGACGTCCCATTGAGCCTGGCTTGATGTCCATGCCCGGGTAGTTGCAAATCAGCTGTGCGCCGGTCTCCGTCATCCACCAGGTGTCGTGAATGCGTTGATTATAGAACTTGTCGCCCCAGCGCACTACTTCCGGATTCAGCGGCTCCCCGACGGACAGAACATGGCGCAGGCTGCTTAAATCAATGTCCTGCAGGAGACTCTCCCCCGCTCCCATCAGCATGCGGAAAGCCGTAGGCGCACTGTACCATACCGTGACAGCATTGCGTTCGATCGTTTTATACCAATCCTGCGGGCTGAAACGTCCACCCCGAACCACATTCGTTACCCCATTCAGCCATGGGGCAAAAATCCCATACGACGTGCCTGTGACCCATCCTGGGTCTGCGGTACACCAGTAGATATCGTCCGGGCGCAAATCCAGCACTACCTGACCCGTATAATAATGTTGTATCATTGCTCGTTGAACATGATAGACCCCTTTGGGCTTGCCCGTAGAGCCTGAGGTATAGTGCATAATCAAGCCATCATCCAGTGTAAGCCATTCCGGTTCCAGCTCCGGTGAGGCCTGGGACATTTCTTCCTCATAACGCAAGGTTCCCTCATAAGCATCCGGGCCGTCTCCCACCAAAATAATATGACGCAGGTTAGGAAGTTCCTCCCGTTTCACCCGGTGAAGGAGACCGGGCGTTGTCACCAGTGCAACGGCTCCACTGTCCTCAAGCCGGTCCTTGACGGCCGTCTCCATGAACGCTTCAAAGAGCGGACCCACCACGGCTCCGACTTTTAAAATCCCTAGCAGACTGAAGTACAGTTCCGGTTGGCGCGGCATAAAAATAAACACCCTGTCGCCTTTGCCGATTCCGTACTTTCGCAGCACATTTCCAAACCGGTTAGAACGCTCCCGCAGATCGGCAAAGGTATACCTTTCCGCACGTACAGCATCACTATAGAGCAGCGCTGTGGCGTTTCCCCGTCCTTCCTGAACATGCCGGTCCACTGCTTCATGGGCCATGTTGACCTTGCCGCTCTCGAACCAGGAGAAATGTCTATGCACATCCTCCCAGCGAAAATCGGCTACTGCCTGGGCATAATCCGGCATATTGGAGCTTTGTACACGCCCCGGCAAAATTTCGCTGTGAACTTGACCCATCACTCTTGCCTCCCTCACTTCTTTGAATTAAGCTTTAAGGGTGAGACTTCTTTCATAATTAATGATGTCAATGCAGCATTTGTGAATATTTTATGTCTGAATCAGTATATCATAGCAAACGGTTACATTCCATATTTTATAATATTCTTGAAAGGAGTCAGTTATGGAGCACCGTAAGATTCCAATTAGTCATTCCCTCAATTATAACGGTAAAACGCTCACAGTTAACGGTCCCTTGTCACCTGAAGACATCAGAGACCTGGACATCCACCGTGATCTGGATGCTTTTCGCAAGCCTTCAGAGCAGCTCGAAGCATTAATCGAAATTGCCGAACTGCCTGAAGGGCGTATTATTGCCGCAATAGATCAAGGAATTATCATAGGTTATGTAACTTTTCACTATCCTGACGAAATGGAACTGTGGTCTCAGGGCGGTATGAAAGATCTTGTCGAGCTGGGGGCCGTTGAGGTTGCAAATGAATATCGCGGAGCTGGACTTGGCAGGCTGATGATTTCCACCGCCTTTGAAGGAGAACAACTGGAGAACTGCATTGTATTCACTACAGAATATTATTGGCATTGGGATTTGAAGGGTAGCGGGCTGGATGTGTGGGGCTACCGGCAGATGATGGAGAAGCTGATGAAAACCGTAGATATGGTGTGGTATGCGACGGATGATCCGGAGATATGTTCCCATCCGGCCAATTGCCTCATGGTGCGAATTGGCCGGGAGGTACCGATGTCCTCACAGGAAACCTTTGACCGCGTCCGTTTCAGGCAGCGGTTCATGTATTAAGAAACAGCAGAATTTACAGGGCTTGCAGCATTTGTGCCAGGATGGCATGGGAACGCTGGGAAGCCTCAATGGTAAACTCTTTATAGTTAACTTCTGCAGAGCCGTCAGCACGGTCAGACATGGAGCGGATGACAACAAACGGTGTATCGTTCATGAAACACACCTGAGCAACCGCCGCTCCTTCCATCTCGACACAAGCACCATTCATTTCCTGTCTCAGCGAAGCTACTACCTCTCTGCTGGCAATAAATTGATCCCCGGACAACACTTTACCGATCTCGTAGTGGCAGTTCAGCTCACGGCAGGATTTTTCAGCCAGGGCAATAAGGTCAGCATCCGCAGGGAACGAGGACACTTCCTGATCCGGGATGATCCCTTTTTGATAACCAAGTGGCGTGACATCCATGTCATGCTGCATACATTCCGAAGAGATCACGATATCCCCAATGTTCAGATCAGGGTGTACTGCACCAGCAACGCCTGTGAACAGGACCTTGGATACCCCGAAGGAGTCATGCAGGATCTGTGTAGTTACTGCCGCATTAACTTTGCCGATTCCGGATCTGCACAGAACTACCGGTTTATCAAAAATAGTACCCACGTGGTAGCTGATGCCTGCTTTCACTACCGTTTCACGGTTCTTGATTTCCTCCAGCATCAATTGAATCTCTTCATCCATAGCCCCGATAATTCCGATTACTTCACTCATATGTAGATTCCTCCCATGGTTCAATAAAATTTATAGTGTATAAAGCATAAAAAGCTCCAGAAGGAGCTTTCCATGCTATACATATCCAAATCCGTAATTACTTATTCAGATGATTGACAGACAACCGGAGAATCGTCTCATGCGGCAAAATAACACGGGCATTCTCTACGGTCTCTTTCTTCATAAGCTTTGTTAAAAGTCTCATTGCTACCGCACCCAAGTCGTACATTGGCTGGGCTACGGTTGTCAGCAGCGGACGGACCATGGAGGCCATCCGAATGTTGTCGACACTGATGATCGAGAAATCATCTGGGACTTTCAGACCTTCGTCCTGGATACTATGAATGGCACCGATCGCCATTTCATCCGTTGCGGCAAAGATCGCGGTTGGCTTCTTCTTCAGGCCGAGGAAGTACTTCATGGCCTCGACACCGGATTCGTAACGATAGTTACCGATACGCACCAAATCTTCTTGATACTCAATGCCAGCTGCTTCCAAGGCTTTCTTGTACCCCTGGAATCGAGCATAGCCGTTCGCCGGATCCTGCAGAGTGCCACTAATCATAGCAATTTCACGGTGTCCGTGGCGGATCAAGGTGTTCACCGCGTCGAAAGCTGCCGTTTCGTGGTCGATATCCACAGATGGATACGTTCCCTTCTCGTCACGGGTTGCGCAGAGCACAATTGGAACAGCAGAAGTCTGGAATGCCTGAATATGCTCATCCGTTACTGTACCGCCCATGAAGAGCAGCCCGTCCACTTGTTTCTCAAGCAATGTGTTAATAACACGAATCTCCTTCTCTTTGCGCTTGTCCGCGTTACAGAGAATGATGTTGTAATGATACATGTTGGCAATATCTTCAATCCCGCGTGCAATTTCTGCAAATATCGAGTTGGAAATATCAGGAATTACGACACCGACAGTTGTCGTTTTCTTACTGGCAAGTCCTCTTGCCACGGCATTTGGACGATAGCCCAAACGCTCAATCGCTTCAAACACTTTCTTCCGGGTCTGCGGCTTCACGTTGGGGTTATTGTTCACAACCCGTGATACCGTAGCCATAGATACGCCTGCTTCTCGCGCTACATCGTAAATGGTTACCGTCAAATTACTCTCTCCATTGCGATAAATTTTATCGTTCGACTAATTAAAATTATGATACGACACTTTGTACATTTGTGCAATGATAACGCTTCATTTTCCTTTCAAAAATCTTTTCATGGCAGAAGCATTACCTCGGAACGTCATTCAACCCGCGTCCCTATTGGTGCAATCATGTAACCTCTTTCTATCGTAACAAAAAGTGAGTGAAAAATCCAACTTTCGTGAAAAATTTTCATTGATTTTGCAGAAAAATTTCCTGAAAACAAGAAAACATCCACTGCTCATCCTTTTCCTGTAACTTATTTGACACTTTGTGTCGATCTCAAGGTCAATTGTGACAGTCGCTCACCCGTTTCACGCATCCATTCACCATCCCCAGAGTTCCCCGCGAACCTGTAAATGTCCAGCAAAAGATCAATTCGGCTCTGAACCGTCTTGCGGATCTCCTCTTCAAGTTCCGATAAACTCTCGCCACTAAATTTAGAAAACGTCTCTTTCAGTACAAAGGCCCATTCACTGCCGTCCGCCAAGGATACCTTGCTGCCCGCAATTCCTTCTATCCCCAATTGCTGCACTAGTTCGCCCAATGCTGGCTTGATGACGGGTAGCGGTTCATAACGCGAACAACTCTCACAAGTATAGACGGGCACATCTGTGATTTTGATCTTTGTGTTGTACACAAGCGTATGCATATGTATAGTCATGTCACCGCCGCAACCGCATGCTTTTTCCATCAAGTTATCTTTCCACATCTGCCACACCTCAAGCCTATATTAAAAAGCACGCAGGTTCCGACTTTTTACTTCTATATTCGACTTCGCCCTCCCGAATCCTTCTCATTTGCATATAATGATTAATTTGGCAATTGAACTATACATATCCACAGCTTGTGTGACTTAAAATTTTAAATTTGATAGAATGAATGAGAATAGCTAATAGATGCAGGAAGGAGACTCCAGTAATGAGACTACACGGCAAGAAGGTCATTGCACTAGTGGATGACGAATTTGAGGATTTGGAGCTTTGGTACCCTGTCTACCGGGTGCGGGAGGAAGGCGCGGAGGTTCATCTGGCTGGACTCGAAAAAGATAAAACTTACATCGGCAAATATGGTGTTCCCGCCAAAGCCGAATATTCCTGGGACGAGCTTGACGCCGCCGATTATGACGGCATTCTAGTACCAGGCGGCTGGGCGCCCGACAAAATCCGCCGCTACAGTAAAGTGCTGAAGCTCGTACAGGATTTCCATGCAGCCAAGAAACCGATCGGGCAGATTTGCCACGCCGGCTGGGTGCTCATTTCGGCAAAAATCCTGGAGGGTGTGACCGTTACTTCTACTCCCGGAATCCGCGATGATATGGAGAATGCAGGCGCCATCTGGAAGGATGAACCTGTTGTGACTGACGGACACATTATCTCCGCCCGCCGTCCGCCCGATTTACCGCCATACGGCAAAGCCTTTTGCGACGCACTGGCTGGGGAGTAAAGACGCACGTTAAGCCTTAAAAGAATACATAGCAGGCCCTCCTTCAAGCTTGTCTTGAAGTGCAGGGCCTGCTGTTTTTTTCAGCGTCTATCACCGCAACCGAATGGTCTTTACGTTCTTAATGGCGTTAGGATAGCTGTCCAGCGTAAACGTCAACGGCTGAGGAAGTTTTTCTTTTCCGATAAAATACAGATTAAGGCCGGATTCATTCAACTCCGTTGGTTTGGATTTTAATAAATTAGTAAGGTCAAAGTTGTGAGGAGACTGATCATATTCATGGACTTGTCCCTTGCCATCCTTAAACGACATGTTCATGATTAAATTGCCATCACGGCTTAATTTGTTACTATCTGTTAAATGATGCTTCAAAACAATTAATTGATACTCAGCGGAATCCTGTACTATTTCTACTGTGAGTGCATTATCTGGTGCTTTCACAATTTGCTGCCTATCTGTATCAATGACTAGTTCTCTCTTGGAAGGCTCCAAGGCATAGATTCCGTCAACAGTCAGACGCAGCGGTGCTTTGGGAACAGTACTATCATTACTAAATACACTAAATTCCCTTCCCTCTTTCCGGATTCGCTGCGGCAGATAAAACCCTTGGTATTCTGATTCATCTCCCAGTAATATTCGCGGGTTCAGCATTCCGAAAACATCCTGGGTATTATCCTTATCATATGCAGTCTCTACATAGATGCCGGTAACACCCGCATACACTTGCTTGATATGTATCGTTTGCCCAGCAACCGTTAAGGGTTGATTAAATGCAATAGATTGTCCGCTCTCTGCCATTGCCTTCTTGTCTATTTTGATGGGTACAGATAAGTTGATAAGCTGCTCCGGAGTAACAGGCTGCTGATCATTCCCGGCGCTCTTGGCGAGTTCAATCTGAACCTCCACTTCGTCCGGTAAATTATTGGCATCTCCCGTCCAAGTCAGGCGTGTTACATTCAGGGTAGTGCCTAAGCGAAGATTCTGATGCATTCCAATTAGTTCAGAACCTATTACCGCTCCCTTACTATCTGTCAATGACATCTGGTGGGTCTTTGTTATTTGGTCTGTCTTGTTGTCTACAGAGTAGAGAATAATGATACCCATAGCATCGGCTGCTATACCGTCAATTGTCAGCACATGACCCTCTTTTTCCAAGGAGGAGACATCCACCCGCTGCATCAATCCCGCCTTAATCGCTGATGATACTGTAGTATCTGAAGTTAAAATGGCCTGGTATGCCCCCAGTGGATCACTCTTCGAAAAAGAACTGAGCGCACTCCGCAGCCCCGTACCTTCTACCACCCATGAACCCACAGAAGCCAGTAAGAGCACGGCAATTACCGCAGCGGTTGTTGCTGTCCACAGGCGCTTTTTCCATAACGTTCTGGCATGTTGTGATCTCCTGTTTAGGGCAAGACGAACATTCGCATGAATCCGGGACTCCGGTATCCGTTCCGCTTCTAATGACAACCCGTGAAAATAATCTTCAAGAAGTTTCTCCTCGCGCAGAGCCATATCATACTTCCCCCTTAATTTTCATTTTGCCACGCAAATGCTTTAGTCCTTTGTTCAGCCAGGTTTTGATCGTTCCTTCTGGCTTGTCCAATATTTCCGCAATCTCTGTGATAGTCATGTCCCTGTAATACTTGAGTACAAGCACCTGTCGATACTTTGGCTTCATCCCATCCAGCGCCAGCTCCATATCCAGTCTTAGATCGCTTTTCATTTCCATTATGTCGCTTGCCGATCCTGCTGGCTTCACGGTCAGTACCCGCTTCCTCCGTTTAAGCTCATCATTGCAGCAATTGATAACAATTCGAATGAGCCAAGGGGTGAACCGTGTCGGATCTTTCAGGCTCCTTCGCTTGATCCAGGCCCGACAAGTAGCCTCTTGTAGCACTTCAAGTGCATCCGCTTCACTTCGTAAATAACTGTAGGCGATCCCATACAGAAGTCTTTGTTGCTCCTGCACCATTAGCATAAAGGCTTCCGCTTCGCCTGTATCCATTGTTTTGGCTGTCATTATACTCTCCATTACCCAGCGTTACTCCTTTCATGCAGCATTTTTGCCAAACCCTCTGGCGTTGTGCTCTCCTATATATTGACTGCGACAAGACACAAACGGTTTTACTATTTGGAAAAATAAACCTCTCTATAATATAAACAGGGGTGGTTCCAAAAGCGAACGCTCCCCTTCAAGCAAGACAGCAAAACATGTCCATTAATAGAGTTAATCCTAGACGAAGACGCCCCTCTCACGGTAGACAGATATAATCATAAACGCTGTTATGCTAAAGGGGAGCTTTATCACACCAATTCAAAAAGTGGATGCGGTAGAGCAGGCCCCAGTTCAAACGCAAAACCTGAAGCTCAGGCATTGCAAATAGAACGAGACCTTGAACCGCCGTACGCATGTCGCGCAGCGCAGCATGATGGACTGATCAGAGCCCGGCGCAGGTCCTCATTGCTAGCTTGAAAGCTTGGCTCTGGTTTAACAGGAAAATGTACCGTTAATTCTCCCCTTTCAAGGTTTTTTCTCGAATTAACAGGAATTTCTCCAGTTATTCTTCGACTTTATAAGAAAATCGAGAGGGATCCTATGGATTAACGGGAGAATTTCCAGTTATTTTTGGAAACACTTCTTTTTTCGAATCAATAACAGGAGTTTTTCCAGTTGTTTAAGCGCTGCATGATATTCACTTTTATTTCACCTGATCTGCACGCCCGATGACCGAGTGGGGTTGGCTTTGACTTTGGCTTTGACTTTGGCTTTGGCTTTGGCTTTGGCTTTGGGTTGGGTTGGGTTGGCTCTAGTTTGGGGTTGCCCATTCCCTTGTTCCAAAATGTGGTCAAACACAAATAGAACATGGCGGGTTCAGGAAATCTCCTGGACACCGCCATGTTCTATTTTCGCATTATTTTTAAGTAAATGGGCTTCTCATCAAGGAATATGCCTGTTATAAGACAGCCTCTTCAATCCAATATCTGTATCTGCTATTGACGCTACAACAGGTATTCGGCAGCCTCAGGAGGTCTTCTCCTTCGCTTCCGAACTGCTCCCAAGCGCAGTGGCACTAATCTTGGCATACGCGCTGAGCTTCGCTTCCGTCTCTGAGCTTGTACGCATTCGGAAGCAGGCCTTTGCTACTTCCCGAGCCTCAGCGGCGACGGTGTTCAGCGTGCGGTGCTTCACCTTCAGCAGCGCCTGTGGCGACATGCTAAGATTATTAATACCTAGCTCCAGCCACAGCGGCAGCGAACGCTCGTCCGCAGCCATTTCCCCGCATACGCTAACCTCAATCCCGGCATGCTTCGCCGCTTCCACCGTCATACGGATCAAACGGAGAACTGCGGGGTGATAAGGATGATACATATGGGCAATTTGCTCGTTCATGCGGTCTACCGCCAGTACATACTGCACCAGATCATTCGTACCGATACTGAAGAAATCCACTTCCTCAGCCAAAATATCCACGATCATGACTGCCGCTGGTACTTCGACCATAATCCCGACCGGAATATTCCGGTCAAAGGGAACGCCTCGCTGTTCCAGTTCCTCCATAACTTCGGCCAGCACAGCTTTGGCTGCCTGCACTTCTTCCAGAGAAGAAATCATGGGGAACATCATCTTGACCTTTCCATAGACACTGGCCCGCAAAATCGCGGTCAACTGGGTCTTGAACATGTCCTTTCGGTCTAGACTGATACGGATCGCGCGATACCCCAGGAACGGATTCTGCTCCTCTGCCAGCTGGAAATAATCCAGATGCTTGTCTCCGCCGATATCAAGGGTGCGAATCACCACCGGATGATCGCCCACCTTCTCCGCCACCAGTTTGTACACTTCGAACTGTTCTTCTTCACTTGGGAAGGAGTCACGATCCATGTAGAGGAATTCCGTGCGGAATAATCCCACACCTTCTGCGCCATATTTCAGTGCCAGATTCAGTTCCTTCACCGAACTGATATTGCCAGCCAGACGCAGGTTCACCCCGTCTCTTGTCACGGCTTCCACCGTGGCCAGCAGTTCTAGTTGCTCCCGCTTTTTATGCTGTTTATCACGGATAGAAGTGTAATCGATCACCGTCGCCTCGTCCGGATGCAGCTGCACCGACCCGTTATCTCCGTCAATGACCAGCATATCTCCGGTCTGAATGGGATTTGAAAGTTTGTTCTCAAGCCCCGCAACAAGTGGAATCCCCAGTGCCCGGGCCATGATCGAGGAATGCGACGTCTTGCCGCCCATCATCGTCACGATGCCAAGGACATAAGTAGGATTCAAATGAGCCAGCTGAGATGGAGATAGCTCCTTCGCAACGAGAATATACGGCTGAGTGTCGGACGGGAGGGTGACCTCAGGTGCGCCCAGCAAATGCTTCAGAAGACGATTGCCGACATCCTTGATGTCCACCGCCCGCTCCTTCATGTACTCGTCGTCAAGCAGGTCGAACATAGCTACAAAATGGTCGATAGCCTCCTTGACCGCCACCTCTGCTGCCTTGTACTGACGTTCAATAATCCCCCGAATCTCACTCATGAACACCGGATCATCGAGGATGGCCAGGTGAGCGTCGAAAATACTGGACTCTTCCGGTCCGACGACTTCTCTGAACTCTCTTTTAATAAATTCAATTTCATCTCTGGAGGTGCGGATACCTTCGTATAAACGCTCAAATTCTTTAGCGAGATCTACCGGGTTGACTTGCGTGTCCGGTAGGCTCCATTCCCAATTGGGCAGGACAAAAGCCTTCCCGATGGCAACACCTGCTGCGGCGCCTATGCCTTGTATCATGCTTCAATCCCTCCAACATTACTTTCGTGTAATACAACGGACATTACAGAAGTTTGCCCCTTTTTCACATTTTTGAATGGAGCATAGCTCCAGGATTTCACACGGTCAGGGTTCGTAATCACCATCGGTGTAGCGAGTGAAGCTGCATGCTCCCGCAGATAGCCGAGGTCAAATTTGACCAGCAGCTGACCGGGTTCCACACTGTCTCCCTCCTGCACAACGGCCTCGAACGGCCCTTTCAGCTGCGAGGTATCTATACCGATGTGCATCAGTACCTCAAGCCCTTCCGGTGTCGAGATACCCACGGCATGCATGGTTGGATATACGTGCATGACCTTGCCGAAGACTGGAGAGACCAGCTCGCCTTTTTCCGGGAAAAAAGCCACCCCATCGCCAACCAGCTTGGCCGCAAAAATATGATCCGGCACTTCCTCGATCGGCAGCATCCGGCCCTGCATCGGGGCACTGAACAGCACCTGCGGCAGATCGCGCAGCAGCAGCTTATTGATCTCCTCGCGGATCAGCTCCGAATAGGTTCCGAATACCACCTGCACATTGCCGCCACCCAGCTTAATGATCCCGGCAGACCCAAGACCTTTGAGCGCCCCGGCATCCACATAGCGGTCATTATGAACAGTCAGGCGCAGCCGGGTAATGCAGGCCTGTACCTGTACGATGTTCTCCTTGCCGCCAAGTGCCTCCAGAATAAGAGGAGCCTGATACGGTATATTACCTGCCCAATCGCCAAGCTCCGAGCCTTCCTCGCGACCTGGAGTCGGGATCTGAAAGCGGCGGATCGCCCAGCGGAACAAATTATAATAAACAATGCCATAACCGATTCCTATCGGGATCAATAACCACGCCCGTTGGGACAAGTGAAGATTCAGAAAGAAATCAATGGCCCCGGCAGAATATGAGAATCCGTGATGAATACCCAGTGAATAAGTTAGCACCATGGCCAGACCCGACATGACGGTATGTACAGCGAACAGATACGGCGAAGCGAACAGAAAGGCAAATTCGATCTGCTCCGACACCCCGGTTAAAAAACACACCAGTGCCGCACGCAAAAACGTCTTTTTAATCTTCGGCTTCAGGTCTTCACGAGCTTCCTGAATGATCGCAAACGCAATGGCCGGGAGCGCGAACATCATAATCGGGAATAGTCCCGCCATGAAAATCCCCGCTGTAGGGTCACCTGCGAAAAAGCGCGGCAGATCGCCCTGTACAACAGAGCTACCGTCAGGCGTCGTATACGTGCCCATCTGGAACCAGAACACATTGTTCAGGATATGATGCAGCCCAAAGGCTGTCAGCACCCTATATAGCACCCCGTACAGGAATACGCCATAGCCGCCGGTCCTCAGAATTCCCTGGAACAGTTGATCCAGTCCGCTTTGGAGCAGCGGAGCAAGACCGAGCATCACCCAAGCGAACAGGGCTGAGAACAGCCCCATGAACAGCAAAACAAAGCGCGACCCGCCAAAAAACTGAATCGCTTCTGGAAGCTTAATATTTTTGAACCGGTTATGTGCTACCCCGGCGACAATCCCGAGCAGAATTCCGATAAGTGTTGCGGGCTGAACATGGCCATCTCCCATCCCCGACACGATCCGGTCGTAGGTGAACATACCTGCGAGAGCGGCCAGCCCTGCTGGTCCGGCCTGGTTGGATAGTCCCCAAGCCACCCCTACTGCGAACAGATAGGGCATAAAGTAGAATACCCCTTGCCCAGCATATGTAGCCACTTCGGATACTGAAGAAAGTCCCCATGCAGACCACGGCAGGCTGCCAACACTCAGCAGTATGGCTGCGGCCGGAAGCACCATGGTAGGAAGCATTATGGCTCTGCCCAATTGCTGCAAAGATCCGAGCCAATTCAAGGCGACCCTCTCCTTTCTTACTATAATAAATGGTACGCGCTGCGGCAGGTTTTGTCAAAAGAATACATTTATCATTTCCAAGATTGCTCACAGACATCTATTATACTGAATGTCCGCTGGTTTGTGCATCGTTTATTTATCAAAAACGCCCTTCACCACAAATAACTTGCGGTAGAAGGGCGTTTTAAGCCTAGACAGACTCCAGTTTGAACATGATGCTGTGCTTACACGCGGCTGCGCCCGTGCATCGTAATGGCTTCCTCCACCTTGATACAGCGGTCCATGATAGCCGTCATGCCGTTCGCTGCGGCAATATCCGCCGCTTCTTGATTGATGATGCCTTGCTGCAGCCAGAGCACACGTGCGCCGATGTCTGCAGCCTCCTGCGCGACCTCTGCACAATACTCACTGCGACGGAAGACGTTGACGATATCTACCGGTTCAGGAATCTCCGCCAGCGTGTGGTAACACTTCTCACCAAGGATTTCCCCATCTACTGTAGGATTGACCGGGATAATCCGGTATCCTCTGCTCTGCATCGCCCCTGCTACCATATAGGAAGTGCGATCAGTTTTATCAGACAACCCGACCACTGCAATATTCCCCGCAGATGCCAGAATATCTCCGATCTGCTCCCGGGAAGGATTCTCAAAGCCCATGTTCATATCCCCTTTTCTAAATAAGGTTGATCTCATCATATGGTGCATCATCAAATCTTGGGAAGCGTGGCTCCCTGTCTAGTTATTTTACCCATTCCACATCGGCACCAAGCGCCTTCAGATGGTCAAAATATTGTGGGTACGACTTGGCCACGTGATGCGCATCCTTGATTAGCAGCGGCTGGCGTGCCCGCAAGCCGACAACAGTCAGCGCCATGATCACCCGGTGATCATAGTGAGCGTTGATCGTCACTCCGCCTTCAACCCCGTCCGGTTGTCCGTGTACGATAATCTCGTCGCGGCGCTCCTCAACCTTCGCTCCAGCGCGGGTCAGCTCTGCCAGATAGTCGGTGATCCGGTCGCATTCCTTGTAGCGCAGGTTCTCTACATTGTAGAAGCGTGAAGTCCCCTCCGCAAATACTGCAGCGGCTACCATAGCCAGTACAGCATCCGTCGCCGCATCTCCGTCGAACTCAACAGCCTTCAGAATGCCGTTACCCTGCACATGTACAACGTCATTCTCATGAGTAAGCGGAACTTCCATCATCCGCAATACGTCGACAATTGCTCGCTCTCCCTGCTTACTCTTCTCGGCAAGGCGCTGAATCGTCACATCCGATTTTGTTACTGCCGCAGCAGCAAGTACAGCTGCAGAACCCGGATAGTCTCCTTGCACCGTGTAAGTCTTGGCAGCATACTTTTGGCCGCCTGGCACCTTGAACGACATGTAATCGTCAGCAGCATGCACCACGATTCCCGCCTGCTCCAGAACTTCCAGCGTCTGCCCTACAACCACTTTCGATTTCAGATCATCCAGTACGATAATCTCGCTGTCCTCTTCCAGCAAAGGCGTCAGGAAGAGCAGTGCGCTGAGATACTGGGAGCTGACCGCACCAGAAACGGTGATTTTTCCACCTTTTGGCTTGCCGCCGCGGATGGTGATCGGCAGTTTGCCTTCGTTATGCTCTACCTCTACGCCAATTTGGCCTAGTGCGGTAATGAGATCATCATGCGGGCGCTTGCCCAGAGAATCCGGGTACGTGTTCACGAAGGTAACTTCAGGGCTAAGGGCAGCGACAGCCATTAGGAAGCGCAGTACTGCTCCGGCATTGCCTACATTCAGTTCCTTAACATTGCTCGGGCGTGCACCGAAGCCCTGCACGACAATCTTCTCTTCATCTTCAGTTAGCACTGCGCCTAGATCGGCGATACAGCGGCGGATAGCATCACTGTCCTCACTGTGAGCCGGATGATAGATTGTGCTGGTCCCTTCAGAAAGGGCAGCAACCAGCAGATAACGGGTGGTGTAGTTTTTAGAAGAGAGGGCTCCGATTTCACCTTGCAGGTTTGGCGTGGGTCTGACAATAACGTCCATAGTAATTAGCGCTCCTTTTTGTATAAATAAGTCGGGTGTATGGCTCCGTTTGACACGGTATTCCATGCTTGTGTTATCATTAAACCATTCTTCTGACGAAAAGAGGTCACAACCATGAACCCTATTCCCCAAATTACAGCACAGGAATTACGGCACCGTCTAGCCACTGGCGAAGACCTTGTCCTTATCGACGTGCGCGAAGATGATGAGGTTGCCTTCGGCATGATAGATGGCGCACAACATATCCCAATGGGTGAGATCCCGCAGCGGACAGAGGAAATTCCCGCCGATGCTGAGGTCGTCTTCATTTGCCGTTCCGGTGCCCGCAGCCAACGTGTCTGCGAATACCTGCAGCAGCAATTCGGTTATAACTCGATTGCCAACCTGAGCGGTGGCATGATTGATTGGAATGAAACTGCGGAGGGCTAAGCCTCGCCAATATACTTAAAAGCTCAACCGCGGTGATGCATTAAAATATGCTGAGACACTTCTACAGCAGTAAGCCCCGTTGTATCGACCGTGCAATGCGCGAAACGGTAAGCATTACGGCGCTCTTCCATGATGCGTGCGATCCGTTCTTTCGCGTTGCCGGCGAGCAGCGGACGATCATGATTTTCACTAGTACGTGCGAAAATCTCTTCCTCTGTGGCGGTCAGCGCCACCACCAGACCGTGCTTCAGCATCAGCTCTGCATTTCCGGGCGCCAGTACAGCACCGCCTCCGGTTGAAATGATCTGTTTCTCCCCTTGCAGCATACGCTCCAGTGTCTGTGATTCAAGCCTTCTGAAGTAGCCTTCGCCATGCTCTGCGAATATCTCTGGAATACTCCGGTCTTCACTCTCGGCAATGACATGGTCGAGGTCGACCAGTTCATAGCCCAGTTCCTCTGCCAAAATAGCTCCAACCGTAGACTTTCCTGTGGCCATCATGCCTACTAGAATAATGTTATTTGAAGTCATTGCGTTCCTCCAAGCCGCGACATTTGTCATATCATAACACAGGGTTAAAAGATTAGACAATCGGCTTTCCTTGGCCTGTCGCCAAGCGGGATATCATGTTTGTTTAAAAAAAGCCCGGAAGGTTCCCCTTGTTGCAGGGCCTTCCGGGCCGCCCGTTACGGCTATTTCAATTGTCTTATTCAGCAGACAACCAGTTGTGGTGGAACACGCCTTCTTTGTCCACACGTTTGAAGGTGTGAGCGCCGAAGTAATCGCGTTGAGCCTGAAGCAGGTTCGCAGGCAGACGCTCTGTACGGTAGCTGTCGTAATAAGCCAGCGCGCTGGAGAAACCAGGAACCGGTACACCTTGAGCAACCGCTGCAGTGATAACTTTACGCCAAGCATCTTGGTAAGTAGTCATGATGTTCTTGAAGAACGGATCAAGCAACAGGTTCTTCAGATCTGGGTTAGTTTGGTAAGCATCAGTGATGTTCTGAAGGAAACGGGAACGGATGATACAACCGCCGCGCCAGATTTTAGCCAGCTCGCCGTATTTCAGATCCCAATTATATTCATCGGAAGCTACACGAAGCTGTGCAAAGCCTTGAGCGTAGGATACGATTTTACTTGCGAACAATGCTTTACGCACGTTTTCAATGAATTCAGCCTTGTCGCCTTCAAATTTCGGAGCATCAGGTCCGCTAAGCACTTTGCTTGCTTCTACGCGCTCGTCCTTCATAGCAGACAAGAAGCGGGAGAATACAGATTCTGTAATCATGGACAATGGTACGCCAAGATCCAAGGAGCTTTGGCTTGTCCATTTACCTGTACCCTTTTGACCAGCAGCGTCAAGAATAACATCCACCATTGGCTTGCCAGTTTCTTCGTCATATTGTGCGAAGATGTCAGTAGTGATCTCGATCAGGTAGCTATCCAGCTCACCGCTATTCCATTCCTTGAAGATGCTGTGCAGTTCTTTAGCATCCAGACCAAGTACGTCTTTGAGCAAATGGTAAGCTTCACCGATCAGCTGCATGTCGCCGTACTCGATACCGTTGTGCACCATTTTCACATAGTGACCAGCACCGTCCGGTCCGATATATGTAGAGCAAGCCTCTCCGTTCACTTTAGCGGAAATAGCTGTCAAGATTGGTTCTACGAGCTTATACGCGCTCTCTTGTCCGCCTGGCATGATGGAAGGTCCTTTAAGTGCGCCCTCTTCACCACCGGATACCCCTGCGCCGATGAAGCGGAAACCTTTCTCTTCCAAATCTTTGCTGCGACGAACAGTGTCAGGGAAGTAAGCATTACCTCCGTCGATGATGATATCGCCTTGGTCAAGATGTGGCAGCAAGGACTCAATTGTCGCATCAGTTGCTTTACCAGCTTGTACCATGATCAAAATTTTGCGCGGCGTTTCCAAGGAAGCTACAAACTCCTCAACGGAGAAGGCACCTGTCAAATTCTTGCCTTCTGCCTCTTTCAGAAGCTCATGAGTCTTCTCCGGCGAACGGTTGAATACCGATACGGAAAAGCCTTTGCTCTCGATGTTTAGAGCCAAGTTCTTACCCATTACCGCCAAGCCAATAACGCCGATTTGTTGTTTTGCCATCTGGTCCTCCACCCTTTGCACCCTATATTTTTGTGAAATCCATTTTCTCGCTGAATCGAGAAGAAACGGCATTGTCTCCCTTTGTAGGTACTGCCTGTCCGTTCCTGTCGAAATATAGACAAGCTTGACTTGCCTATATGTAAGAATACCACCCTTTGCCAGAGACTGCAAAGCACATGGCGAAATAGAGAAGCGTTTTATTCTCTCGCTCTCGGCAGGAATAGATTCACAATGACTATTTTAACGTTTTTACGCACAGAAGTGAACCCCCTGAACGTATAAATTCAGCGCAAACAGAAGACACCCTAAAGCCACAGGGTGCCTCAGCATCTGCTCTTGGCGTCCGCATTCACCATTCCAGCATGTTCAATTCCTTGATCAATAAGGCAAGTTTCTCTTTACACTCGGCAGCCTGTACGGCATCTCCAGCAGCCAGTGCCTCACTCAGCAGGTCCAGCTGCTCGTCAACCTCAATCCGGCAAGAACGAATTCGCTCCTCCCCTTCCACCGAATAGAACAGCTTCGTCAGCTCCTGATCTGACAATAACGGTCCCTTCTGATACAGTACACGCTGCTGATAACCGGAGATTTCCACAAGCCGGATCACTTCGCCAAATAAAATATTCTCAATGATAATCTGCCGGTCGCGGAACCGCTTAACAATGGCGTGGCCCCGCTTGTCGCCGATCAGCTTCTCCATCCACTCGGACAGCCGGGCATCGCGGATCATATAATCTCCGACCAGCTTGTAGCCCTCCTTGATCCGCTGAAAGCGCAGCTTCACCAGCTTGCGTCCTGTACGAACGGATATAACAAAGACATTCTCGTTCTCGCTCCAATACAGGGAATAGCCTTCTTGAATCAAATCCTTAATCAGGTCCTGGATATGCTCTCGTTCAAACCTCAGCTCCAGATTGCAATATTCCACCTCGTCGTTTTTGTTCATGGCACTCCCCCCTAACTGCTTTGCTCCGGCAAAGCCAGCTTCACAAGCCTAAGCCACGTTGATCCGGAAGTAACAATGATCACAGAACCTCCACTGGCGACAAAATGCGTTTTGCGTTACTCTTACTCTTATTTTATACTTCAGTTTATGTAGCGGTAACTTGGTTTATTGACTATTTTTACCCGCAACGGCACTGCTCCAAACGTTTTCGTACAATTATCCCGCAAGTAGGCGGCTTTGGAGCAGGCCGCAAACCGATTACAAGGAGAAACGCCATGCCATTCACCGGATTTACTGAGGAAGACTTTGATGTATTTCATATTCCCGGCCTAGAGCCGCGGATGGACGCTCTGATTGCCCGGGTTCGCCCGAAGCTGACTGACCTGGGCTCCGAACTGGTCCCGGTACTGTCCGCGCTCTGCGGGGAAGAAATGTTCCCCCATGTTGCCAAGCATGCCCGGCGTACCGTCCATGCCCCTAATGACACTTGGGTCGCCTGGGGGCCCAACAAACGCGGATATAAAGCGTTGCCCCATTTCCAGGTAGGAATGTTCCATAGTCATTTGTTCGTAGTCTTCGCCATTATCTATGAAAGCTCCAACAAAACAGTGTTTGCCGAAGCGTTGAACAGACATCGTAAAGCTATCCGCCAGCAGCTGCCCGGCAATTACTTCTGGTCGACAGATCACCTGGATCCACGCGGAACCCTTCAAGCCGAGATGGGGGACAAGCAATATGACGAGCTGGCGCGCAAGCTGAAAGAGGTCAAGAAAGCTGAAGTCACCTGCGGTCTGCGTATTGATCGGGACGATCCTATATTAAGCGACGGAGACAAGCTGCTCCATGTGATTCAGGAGACCTTCGAGACTCTTCTCCCGTTGTATCGCTATTCATTCTAAAAGGCTTTGCAGCTTCATCCGCTTCAATTCCTGTAAAAAGCCGCCTGTTGTACGGAATCCATCCGTGCAACAGGCGGCTTTTGTTATAGTGTCAGCCTGCTTGATGCAGCAACTGCTTAGAGCGCCTGAACCTTCCTGCCCGTTCTACGTACGATAAGTAGGTGCAATCCGAACAGCAGCAGCATCACAAAAGCGCTGACCAGGAAGGGCACCCCGTGACCCACCGCATCCCAGAGCTTACCGGATAGCACCGGGCCAGCGACCATTCCGGAGCCTTGGAGGGTCAGGAACAATCCCCATACCGTTCCGCGTTCTCCCTTTGGCACCTGCTTGGCCAGAAAAGCGTTCCAGGCTGGGAGGATCAGCGCATAGCTGATACCGACCAGTGCCACGGCGCCGAAGACAAAGGGCAACCAGCGTACAAACGAGAACAGTGTCATGGAGAACGCAGCCAATAAGAAGCCAATGTTCAGGAACAGGGAGGTACCGATACGGTCCACAAGACGTCCTGCCGGAATAAGCGTCAGCACCGTGACCCCGCCTCCGGCAATGAGCAGCAGGCTGAACTGATTCGGCGAGACATGCAGCTCTGTGCGTGCGAACAGCGTGACAACCGGTGTCATTAAGCCGATGGCGAACGCCTGCAGAAAGAGCGCCGGGTAGAGCAGCCTGCTCACCTTGAGCGAGGTCTTGAGCTGCGTCAGCGTGCGTTTCAGGCTCTGCAGCGGGTGAGTCTGTTTGGACGATAAGTCTGCGCCGTCCACCGCATTGGCGCCCTTGACAGATGCCGGATGTGCTGGATCGATTCGCTTGGGCAGTAGAAGAGCCACTGCAATGACAGCCACCGCACAGACCAGCAGAACGAAAAAGGTCGTGCGGTAGCTGTAGCCACCATGATCCATGAGAAAGTTCACGGTAATGGGACCAATTCCGGTCCCGGCCAGGGAGGCCATCTCTACTGCGCCCATAGCTGCGCCACTGCTGCCGCTCTGCGTAGAACCGGCCAGCTCCGTTACACCCGTCATCACGCAAGGCCAGAGCGGGGATGTCCCGATCCCCAGAATGAGGCAAGCCAACGACAGCAACGCCGCATTTTTAGCAACGATAATCAAGGTTAAAGCCAGAAGAATCAAGAGCAGCGCGCCAGTCATTGTCCAGCGGTACCCGATTCGTTCCATTACCCAGCCTGAAGGACTGCGGAACAAGTTATCTCCCAAATACTGCAGCGCGAAGGAAAATCCGACAACGGTGACCGACAGTCCCAGAATATGCTCCATATACACAGGGAGCAGGGCAACCAGCAGAGATCCTTTTACAAACTCCACTAAAAAGATGATAACCCACATTTTTACGATAAACGGCGAAGTTAAATTAATATGCATTTGCTGTGCTTTGCCGGACATTCTATCACATCCTAGTATTATGGTCAGTGATTTGTTATACTGATGCTTGCTTGAAAAATTACTCTTCACGAAAGGTTGTGACAGCATTAAATGAATCAACACCGTACTCCCCTCTTCGACGCTCTAACAAAGCATGCCGCCGGCAATCCCGTTCAATTCCATATTCCGGGGCATAAGAAGGGGCAAGGAACCGATGCCGAATTCCGTGAGTTTATCGGCGATAATGCTCTATCCATAGACCTGATCAATATTGCGCCGCTTGATGATCTTCATCAGCCCAAAGGCGTAATAGAGGAAGCTCAGAAGCTGGCTGCGAAAGCTTTCGGCGCTGATTACACGTATTTCAGCGTACAAGGCACGAGCAGCGCTATCATGACGATGATCCTCTCTGTTTGCTCGCCCGGTGATAAAATCATTGTACCGCGCAACATTCATAAGAGTGTTATGTCGGCCATTATTTTTTCCGGAGCCAAGCCTGTGTTCGTCTCTCCTGTTCAGGATGAGAATCTAGGGATAGATCACGGCATAACCACCAGCGCCCTGGAGCGAGCCTTGAAGCGTCACTCGGACGCCAAAGCCGTTCTGGTCATCAATCCGACGTATTTCGGCGTATGCGCCGACCTGCGTTCCATTGTGAATCTGGCCCACAGTCACGGCATTCCCGTACTTGTGGACGAGGCGCATGGAGTACTGATTCATTTTCATGAAGATCTGCCGACA
Organism: Paenibacillus sp. MAHUQ-45; assembly: GCF_058133325.1. Lineage (NCBI taxonomy): Bacteria > Bacillati > Bacillota > Bacilli > Caryophanales > Paenibacillaceae > Paenibacillus > Paenibacillus sp. MAHUQ-45. The sequence goes on along the minus strand of NZ_JBYUPV010000008.1, from coordinate 217,042 downwards.
TCGGCCATGCAGGCCGGAGCGGATATGGCAGCTACCAGTGTACACAAGCTGGGCGGCTCCATGACCCAAAGCTCGGTATTGAATCTCAATGCGAAGACTGGCCTGATCAACCCGCAGCGGGTACAGACCATTCTCAGCATGCTGACTACGACGTCAACTTCCTACATTTTGCTTGCTTCATTGGACACCTCCAGACGCAATCTCGCCCTGAATGGACATCAGATTGCCGCGGAAGCGATTCGCCTGTCCAACTATGCCCGCGATGCTGTCAACAGCATTGAAGGCCTGTACAGCTTTGGCAAAGAAATTCTCGGGACAGAAGCTACTTTTGACCATGACCCAACCAAATTGAACATTCATGTCCGCCACCTCGGTATCACCGGCTATGAAGCGGAGAACTGGCTGCGTGACAAGTACAAAATCGAAGTCGAGCTGAGCGACATGTATAATATTCTTTGCCTTATTACCCCTGGTGATACCCAAGAATCCGTGGACAAGTTAATTGCTGCCTTGCGGGTATTATCTGCCATTCATTACAGCAAGGGAGAAATATACGAGCTCAAGGTTCAGGTACCAGAGATTCCACAGCTTGCCCTGATTCCAAGAGATGCATTCTACGCCGACACTCAGCTCGTTCCATTCCGGGAATCTGCTGGTTATATTATCGCGGAATTCATCTATGTATACCCGCCGGGTATTCCGATTCTCCTCCCTGGTGAAGTTATTACCCAAGATAACATCGATTATATCATCGACCATGTAGAAATCGGGTTGCCGGTAAAAGGACCTGAGGACCGCACCATCACCAATGTGAAGGTAGTTGTAGAGGCCGATCCGATCTCCTGATCGGCTTTCTCTTCACACCATCGCCAACCATACAAAAACCCGATACTGCAAAGTATCGGGTTTTTGCTTATGAGAGTCAACTTCCAGGAAAATCCCAGAATAGTCCTTTTCTATCACCGAAAATCTATTCTTGCTGGGCGAGCAGCTCGTTGTATGCTTCTTCAACAGCGTTCCATTCAGCTTCATCTTCGATATTGTAAAGCACCATTTCTTCATTCTCTTCTTCCAGACGCAGAATAATGCCGTCCGCCTCAGGGTTTTCGCGTTCCAGCAGCAGCGCGTACAATTTCTCGCCTACGTCGAACGTTTCTACCAGCACCATCTCTACATCTTCGCCCTGCTCGTTCGTCAAGGTCAGCACAAACTCCTCGTGCTCATGGTCGTGATCATGTCCGCAACCGCATGCTTCCCCATGTTCATGGCCATGCTCATGTTTGTGATCGCTCATTGAAATACCTCACTTTGAATTGTATTAGCCTACAGAACGTATCGTAACACGTAGGACAACTTCAGGTCAATTTTGGGAGTGATCCAACTTCACTAATTTAGTGCAGTTATGACTTTCTCCGACACAAGAACGTAATCTCCGTTCTTAGTTGGCCTGATATAGAAGCCTACCCGGTATTTTCCCGTTTCCTTGAAGTCATACGTAATCTCAGAGCTGGAGAACCAGAAGTCCTCTTTCTTCGTTCCTTCCATGTTGCGGGAGTCGATGTCCTTGGTGTTTCCCGAAGGGTCTGTGATCGTCACCTTGACCGAAGAAATCTCGTCTGTTAGACTATCTACCTGCGAGAGCACCTTAAACTTAAGCTTACCCAAATTCACATTGCCGAACACTGTGTCACCCTTGAAGAGGACAATATGCACATTCGGTTTGAGAATGGTTACTTTACCGGAGCCATCCCAGATTACAACTCCGCCTGCCTCCCGAGCAGGAATGTACGTCTTCCCGTCAATCAGATAACCGCCGTCCGTAATTTCTTTTCCGTTGCTCCAGACTCTAATCTTCTGGCTCACCGAATCAGCAAATAATAACGAACCGCCCATCAGGGAAAAGACGAGCACACATAAAGCTATTTTTTTCCATCTCATCGCTAGAAACCCCCAAGTAATTCATACTGTTAATGTATACTAGCTTCCTCCCTGCAAGTTGCGCTCGTGGAAGGAAAAAGTTTCATCCCTGTCCTACAGCATGATAACATCACGCAAACAAACCCATGATATAGTATGTCTATCCCCTTATTATTGGAGGTTCTTCCGATGAGTATAAGCCTGCAGATGCTTGGTACCGGTAGCGCCCTCGCCAAAAACTATTTCAACAACAACGGGCTTCTCCTGGACAAGAATTATACCCTAATGATTGACTGCGGCGTTACGGCCCCTCTGGCGATGCACGAACTAAGCAGATCCTTCCGGGATGTCAATGCCACACTGATTACCCATATCCACGCCGACCATGTCGGTGGACTGGAAGAGCAGGCCCTCACCCTCAAACATAAATACAATCGCAAGATGACCCTCCTTTTGCCGGAAGCCCTGGTAGAGCCCTTGTGGGACCATACGCTGATGGGCGGCATGTATCAACAAGGCGTTGCGTCCTCACTAGAGGATATCTTTGACGTTATACCGCTATCTCCTGGCGTTCCCCATCGTTTGTCGGAAGGTCTTGTCCTGGAACTGCTGCAAACCCCGCATGTGCCAGGCAAAGACAGCTATTCCATGATCGTGAATGGCGATATTTTCTATAGTGCAGATATTATATTTCAACCTGATCTGCTAATTGACCTGGTACGGGAACAGGGTATCCGCCGAATTCTACACGACTGTCAGCTTGGCGGAACTGGACATGTTCACACGACGCTGGAAGAATTGTTATCCTTGCCGGAAGATGTCCGGCGGGTAATCTACCTCATGCACTATGGGGATGAAAAGCCAGATTATGTAGGCCATACCGGAGAGATGGAGTTTCTGGAGCAACATGTGATGTACACCTTATAACTCATGGTCCTATGTATAAATAAAAAGCCGAACAGTAACGTCCTTCGAGAAGACGCCTGTCCGGCCATTAATATCACCGCTAAAATAACGGAAGCTGATCCAGATTATTAGTCGGGTCGCCATCCGCATCTCCGCGGATGTGCAACGCACCGTCCTTGCCTTTGAACACATTGACTCCGGCAATTTTGCCAGCTTGTACTTCCTGCAGTGCCTGCTCGTAATCAAGCACCCGTCCGGAAGAGGTCTGAAAGCTCGTCAGATCCCCGTCCCCGTTCTTCTGGGTCGCTATAAAACGTTCGCGTTCATCGCTGATCGTCACGCAAGATCAACTCCTTGGACATAGATTTGCCATCATCAGGCAACCTTTAGCATGTCCGCAGCTTCATTGGAATATGCGCGTGACTAGAGGGATGCTAGCTACGCGGACCTAGAGTGTTTTTTGCATCCGCACATGCAGAATACCTGCATCGTAGAACGGCTCGGTCGAGATCACTTCATATCCCAGCTTGCGATAGAAATTCTCCGCCTGGCATTGTCCGTCCAGGATGGAGTACTGAAGTCCAAGCTCACGAGCAAGCTCCTCCAGCGCCAGCAGAAGCACCCGTCCATATCCTTTGGAGCGGTAATCTTTCATCACAGCGATTCGCTGCATTTTGGCCGTAGCTTCTTTATAATAAATCAATCGCCCCGTCGCCACCGGAATCCCGTCATCTATCAGCAGAATATGGTGCACATCCGGACTGATCACATCATACTCATCGATCTCCTCTTCCTCCGGTACCTTTTGTTCTTCCACGAACACTTTCTTGCGAATATCAAACCCCTGCCGGAGCTGTTCCTCATTCGTTACACGTACGATTTCTGCCGCCATGACCTTAAAACTCCTCTCTATGTAAAAGACAATAGTCGGTCTATTATACAGAATATACGTTTTTCTGTATAGTTCAGGTCTAGCTGGCAGCACAGGCAACGCGGTATAGGCTAATCGCCCGAATAAACCTCCTGCGGGATTGAGCGATCGTAGACATCTATCAACACCGGTGAAGGCTCCGGGGAGTGATCCAACTCTCCATCCAGCGTAGATAGCTTGTTGACTTCCTGATATTTCAACGTCGGCGCATCCGTACTGCACCCGGTTAATCCAATAAGCACAGCAACGCATAGGCCCAAGCACCACGCTGACAGTCCCCTACGTCGATGAGATTGTGTATTCATAGCCATTCTCCTTTCGCCCTTTTCCTGCAGTTCTTTCTCTACAGTTTTGACGATTCAGAGATTTTTTAAAACAAGGCTCCACCTTCCCAACTAAGAGCATTTTTGTATCTTAATTTTCCCAAAATCATGCTGAAAGGGGTATTGGGGAGGATTTAACATACAATTCTGCACTTAATTCCCACTAACCCTTAGCTGCAGAGTATTTAAGGTACAAAGATGCCGTTAATTACACTTCGGGAATCATTATAATAACCCACTCTGTATAATTGATTAGCTGGTTCAAGTATGCAATATCAATAGAACGTGCTATAACTTCTCGATAGGGAGCAACAAAGACCAGTCACCGTTATGATCTTGCCTAAAATAAAACCCCACCCTCCGCTTGGATTCGGAAAATGGGGTTCAGCTCATATTGCATTTCTTATGTAAATGTATAAGTAAATTTGGATTGAAGTTTCCTTTATCCTTCCGACCATGTAATCGTAATTTCAGTGTATCCTGCTTTAGTTGCAGACAATCCTCCGATGATAGAGACCGGGCTTTTGCCACCCAGCTTACCCGTAATCATCATTGAGCGGTTATCTATAACCTTCGAGGCTTGGGTGATGTTCTTGCCATCGACGTAATCGGTATACTTTTTACCAACAGTTTCAATGCTGTCCTTTGTCAAATAAACCAGTACAGCCTTTTTCTTACCGTCCACCACACTGTCCGTCAAATCCGTAATAATGGCATCCCCGGATATCGGAAAATCTGCAGGTAGATTCTTCGATTTCTTGACACTGTTTGTCGGCGAACCGCCTGTACTTCCCGAGTCACTGCCGATGATCACCTTGTTGGCTACTGCATCATAGGACACGGGAACCCCAAGCGCTCCGGCAATGGCACGTGTCGGCAGGTAAGTCAAACCGTCATACGTGATCGGCGCAAGCTTCTTGCCATTTCCATCTAATGGTACATAAGCATTCCCATTGACCTGAATGGCGATGCCATGATTAAGGAAGGCTTGAATCTGCTGCAGATTGCTGCCAGCATATACGCCTACTGAACCCGTAGCGAGCATGCCGACAACGGCGGAAGCGATACCCCATGTCTTTTTCAACAAAAATCATCTCCAGACGTTAATCATTGGCGAATGTAATCTATTAACCACTCTGGAGATTTTCAAATCGCTGGACTTCCCTTACCGCCATTAAAGATTCACATTCCCCACCAGGTGTACCATATAGATCATACCTCCAAGGAAGCCCGCCAGCGCAAAATAAGCTATTCCGTACTTCCAGCGAGTGGCGGCAGGCACATCATAATATTTGTCATTCTCAAAAGGAGTACAGTGAATCTCGCAACTCATCCTCAGATGTGAGCCATTCTCCAGTTCGGCCTGCTCCAGTTGGATGACCTTCACTTTCTCAATAATGACCTGCTGGGGCAGCATGGCTGTACCATAATAATCCAGACTATCCCACTTCACCCCGATATATTGCTGGTGGTTCAAATCGCTATAAGTTGTAAAAGGCAACTCCCGCTTGTGTTCCGGCCCCGGGATCATATATCCTTCCTCGATAAGACGCTCCACAGGAATCATAAAACCGCGGGTGACCGTCTGGCTCTTACTTTGCTTGCGCCGTTTAACGTATTTGGTATACAAGTCATAGGCGAACAAGCCCCAGATAATCAAAAACAAAATCGATTTCAGATAAATAATGACCGCAAGTCCTCCCACAAGTCCAACCAGCCATAACCATCGTGTAACCGCCGTGACAATACGGCCTCCATCCAGCGGATGAATAGGCAGCAAATTAATCAGATTTAGCAAAAATCCCACGTATGCCAAAGAGTACAGCAAGGGGCTATCCAAGTAATAAGCAGCCCCGAACACCGCTGCCGCCCCAATGCTACCCAGTATAGGACCACCGAAGGCAATGTACGCTTCGCTCTTGGCATCCAGCGGCTGCCTTTTCAAAGCGATTAGAGCCCCCATAAACGGAATAAACAACGGTGCGCTGACGGGGAGCCCCATCCGCTTAGCTGCGAATACGTGGCCCAGCTCATGAACAAGCAGCAGTAGTACGAAGCCTATCGAAAAGCTCCATGGGTAAATGAATGCATACGCCCAAATGGACACCATCATCGAAATTAACGGGCCTGCGATCTTTCCTATTTTTAACAGCGACAGAATCGCCTTTCCCTTCAACAGGAGCATTGCTGCCCCACCGCCCAGCCATTTCAGCGGAGTGGAGGAAGATTTTTTATTCGGCACATTTTGCGGCAACAGTCTCGAGCTCCTTTGTTGATTCGTTATTAGATTTACGTATTTTACCATACCTATTAGAAAAATTCCTTCTATATAAAGGGGGGATATTCGTACCGGGTAATACGGAGCAATGGTGAAAGAGTTTCATCACGTCCTAAATGCAGCGAATTTTTACAAACAGTTAAGATGTTATGAGAAAAAATACATGGGAGGTACATTCGTGGTGAAAAGCACTATTACGGCGCTATTATAGAAGAAGGACTAAACGTTGTTAAATTTCCATATTAATACTATAATTATAAAAAAACCTAAAGGGGCATGACCTATGAAATGGGTTAGCTTAATAATCACCGTATTATCTGTTCTTGCGCTGGTCGGTATGTTTGGCTTCTCTCTCTTTACAGTCATCATGGGGATTATCGGCGGGCTCATCGCTTCCTTCACCATCACAGGATATCTGCAGAGGGTTAACAATGATTTCTCCGAAGATTATTATGAACAGAAGAACCCCAGATATTAATTTGATGTTATCGGATATTAAAAGCAAAGGGCAGACTCATAATCTTTATGTTAAGAAGCGGCTCTTTGTTGTGCAATTTACAAAAAGAAAAGCTACCCGAAGGTAGCAAGAGAAAATTATTAAATGGTTATATAATAGTATAATGTCACTATAAAATTCGGCTTAGATACAGAACCTGAATTTTTTAATTGTACAGATATAGAAACATCTCGGTATTCAAAATTAGTAATTAAGACTAGGTCTCGTTGAAGCAATGCAGTACCTATTTTGGTATCATAATCGCTACCGTACATATCATTATAAAATTCCCTCATATATTTATCTTTCCAAAGTTGATCATCCCTATAATCATCTGTTGTTGGTTTATAAATTTTGCTCAAATCAGAAACTATTTGTTTGTAAAGTCTATATTGATCCCCTGGATATTCGTCACCTTCTGTAATGTAGAACATGTCTTCTAACTTCCCACCTGCATCATGTGCATACCACAATTGTGCCGGTAGCTCGTCATTCCCAAGATACACTCTGTACATCAACGTTTTTTCACCATTAGTACCTGTTCTTGAGGTTATGTAAGTCTTATTCTCTGCCTTTTTAACATCTGCAACGCTTCTCCCCCACTCTATTTCTTTATAGGGATCTTTCGTATTAAAATAAAACGGACCTATGTATATTCTGCTAGCATATTCATCCAATACTAAACTATTATTACTTGCTGATAGCAAAAATTTCAGAGGAGCAAATGTATAACCTTGGATAATTTTCGGAGCAATGGTTAAAGCAGTTTTCTTTCCATTTACGACTCCAGTCTTACTACCTAATGTAAAAGCAAACGATGTATTATTCACCTTATCGGTTACTGTAGTCGTTTTAGTGTTTTTATCGTAAGTGAACGTTAGTCCAAGTGCATTTAAGAGTGGTGCCGTTTGCACAAGCATTGTACCATTCTCATAGACTGGATCTTTATCGAATACAATTCTTTTATCATTGAAAAATATTATCTTTCTGCTTGAGTCTGCATGAATAACAGACCCAAATGAATTAAAAGCAATAATGAAAATAATAAAAGCACTAAACCATAACTTGCACTTCTTCATACAAAAATCCCCCAAATAGTGTTTTTTTAACTATAGTACCATCACAAATAAAGTAGGTCTATAGAGTTATAAAATGACTAGGAAGAGGAATTATTCCTACGATACCTCTGAGACTAGAGTGCTTATACCTTCTCTTATGCGTAAATTATGAATTGTAGCAAAAAAACATTTTCACAGGCGAATGATTTATTTTCACATTAGTACTTATGAAGGGAATCTGCTCATTTTTAGAGCAAATCAAAAATGGTTACAATGCAATTGTTTTTTCATAAAAAACAATTGCATTTATCGCCCAATCTATGGTATATTATTTCTTGTCGCAGGACGGTAGCTCAGCGGGAGAGCACTATCTTGACAGGGTAGGGGTCATGGGTTCGAACCCCATCCGTCCTATATTGAAAAAGCCTTGTTTTATAAGGCTTTTTCTTTTGTTTAGGAATACGTTGGAGTGTAACACGAGGAGTAAAACTGGTCTTTGGTCAAGAATAGTTTTTAGAGTATTTTGCAGATGAAAATTGCTCCATTAACGAGATATACTAATTAAAAATCAAAATCATGAGATAAGAAAATCCGACCATGGGTCGGATTTTCTTAGTTTTAACCATTTACTAAATGATTATTCTATCTCTGAAATAATAAACTAATGTGTACCTTCGGCTTAATCACAACAATTATTAATGACACTGAAAAATGCGATTTCAGTGGTTTTTCATTATTCATTTAATACTGAAAAACCAGGTTTTTAATTCATAACCAAGCTGCAGTATTCCTATAATTCTCCAAGGGGATTTAATTCATAAAAACTTTATCAATTTTAAATCCTGCTTAGCCAAATACTTAGGGTGTCTTGGTTGTCCTTTTTTGGTTAATCCAGTTTTCTTCCTACTTTCCATAGAGAATACTCCTTTAATATGTCTTAGCTTTTTAATTCCCTCCAAGATTTTTTTCGTCTCATCTTTATGAATCACAGCACTTATTTTTGGTGGAACATTTCCCCATCCTAGGACGACATAGTGACTTTTTTTAAGTTGCTTCCTTATATGGCGTTGATTCGTATTTAGTAATTGTGCAATACCATTAACTTTCTTTATTACCTCACCTAAAGACTTTGAGGAAGGTTCATAAAAAGGAAACAAATTTAAAACAACCACTTCATGAACCTTTTCAAATCGAGCGTCTTCCTTAATTAGTCGATCTACAAAGATTAACATGCTATTTACTGTGTCATCCGACTGTAGTGTGTCGGCCAAGCTAGGATTCATTAGGATAAATGAGAGCACTTCACCATTTGTTTTCTCAGAAAGTGACAAAACAAGATTATGCCTAACACGAATACCATTTTGCAATTTGTACTTACCCATATTCTCAATTTTTACCTTATTTATAAAAATTGGATATCTTCTCATAATACCACCTCTTACCTTTCAGATCCCGATAAAATTTCAGCGATAATTTTCGGTTTCCATACTCGCCCGATTTCGATACCGTCCCCAATTCAGTCAGAGTAAATTCCCAGAAACCTAGTTACCATCGGAACACCAATCAAGTGCATTCCATTTGATTGACAGTAACCACTTGATATTCTAAGGTAAACCGGTGACCTCTGGTGGTAGCATCGATTAAAAAACCTTTTTAAAGTCAAGCGGGAATAGATTTATGTCTTTGCTTGGAGTAATAGGAATAGCAACAACATCTATCTCACTTCCTTGATAAGCTTGATGGATCAATGTCACTAATATAACTATTAACTCCCTCATTCATGGATTTCCCTCCTGTTTGTACAGAGCAAACTTACTAATTATACAATATCTTCATCTAGTTTTTTTAATCACCTATAAATATCGATCGTTATAACCGATCGCCCTCCTGCTGTATTGAAACAATGTTCCCGTTAGTTGAATCTTACGCCCATATATGTATTTTTCTAACCTTTAGGTACTCATCTCGGGCTAAAAAGATTTTATTTATGAAAAGCTCTACCCACTACGAGCTACCTTCATTGTTCTCCAACATAAGATCTGTTACGCTGATATGTTTATTCATAAGAATAGGTAATTTCTCCCCTTGACTCGAAACCAAATATAATTCGTTCTGGTCAAAGATCATTTTAGAGAATCCCCCTTTGTGATAATGAACAAAGGAGTGGTGGTACGAACAAAGACACAAGGCATTGGAATAGTGATCGAGCGTTTCAATATCGGATTTCGTTTCAGCTGTACCAAGTGGTGTAATATGGTGCACTTCGCAATAGAATGTGCCGTCGTTTTTTTCAATCCGTGGTATTTGTGGCTTCTCTTCACCACAAATTTGGCAATGATATTCGTATAGCTTTTTAAGCAATACCACCATTTTTCTGTTTCGGGCAATGCATTCCGCCCAATCCGCTTCATTTTGATTTACGGCCTGTAATTCTTTCAGCTTATCGAGAAGGGCACCACCGAGACCAAGCCGGGACTGATATTCTTCCTTATCCAACCGCTCAAGTCCTAACCTGTTCAAGAACGTTTGGATGGATTCACTTCGGCTCCGTAAAAAGTAGTACAAAGAGCGATACAATGTTCCGTCCGTCGCCAAGTAGACATATCCTCCAAAGGATTGTTCTAAAATCGACTCTTCATACATTGCAAGGCGCTTTTGGTGTTCAGAAGCATAATCGCGGCGTCTCCATTGGAAACCCAACATTTCAGCATATTCTTGTGCGTTCATTCCGAATTCTCGCGCTCGGCGAGATAATCCCGTTTGATCACTGGAACCATGGGGAACACGAAGAACACCATCATCATCAACATGTGCCAATAGTCGTTCGAACCACTCTTCATCCGTAATGGTTTTCCGATCGGTAAGAGGATACACTTCTATCTGTTTTAGATAATTTTCATAATCAAGACTGCGTATTCTACAGTATTGTTTAACATTTAAGGTTTCTACCTTTTTAGGCTTTGTACGGAAATAGGTTTGTCCACCAATGGTTACCTTCTCATACATACGTCGATGGGCATAATTCTTAGAATCCATTCGATCGCGATTCTTAGATCGTAACCATGAAAGTGTCTCATCATCAAAAGTAAAATGAAACCGAACGGATTCTTCATTTCGGTGCAAAAATACTGGCCCTTCTGAAGATCCTGTTAAGAATGCTTTGTTACCATCATCCTCATAATAAAAGAGTTCCCCCTCAACCATAATTTTCATAATAAAACGTTCTTCTTCAGTTAATCGCGTTACCTTCCAGTCTGCCCCACCCGCTGTAGCTTCTTGAAGACGCTGAGACACACGCCCCCTAGACATTCCTAACAATTTCCCCAAGTCGCTTCGATTGATATCATCATAATGTTCGACAAGGTAATGGGCGGAAGAATAATCAAACTCCCCCAATACTGTAAACTGTCTCCCCACATAATCAAATCCCAGGGATCGTATGTACTGCTCCATGGATTGTTCTGGAAAATTTTCCTGTATGTACCCGTAAATCATTCCATAATATGATCGATCTTTTGTGCTGAGCCCTTTTACTACCTTGTTTGGAAATAGGTACATCAGACGATCGTGTACAATCTGAGAATCCCGGTCCATTATAAGTCACCTCATGATTAATTATATCATGTGGTTGATATATTTCAGATTTCATCCTACCTCTATTTTATCCTCTCCATTTCGTGGGAAGAAACAATGACGACTCCCTGTAATGAAAAATTCATCAGTTAATCATAAAGGAACTATTAGTATTAAATCAAAACCTCTCGCTCCAGAGATCATTTGGACAGTACCTATAAAAAGCTCCAAACAGAAGCTATTTATAGAATTGACTAGTGATACGACTGAGTTTATCGAAATAAAATATAGAAAAATATTATATATACTAACTTCTAAAAAACTAGGGCGTGTCTGAAAACTAAAGAAGTTTGTGGTATGATTTGAGGAAAAGGATTGGAGCATCCACTTAGTTGAGTATTTTTTCAATAAAATCAAACACTTTCGTCGCGTAGCTACTCGTTACGACAAGCTACCTAAGTCATTTTTATCGTTTGTATATGTCGCTGCCGTTTTTAAATTGACTCAGTGACGAGTTTTCAGACACATCCTAGTTGATAGCCTTAAAAAGGATAATAAAGTGCAGGCCTGTCGCTGCTGTTCTAGAAAATGAAGTATCAGGCTGTTGATTCTATGCAGTTTTTGAATTATCTTCTCATCAGACTTCGTAAATTAAGCCTTGCTCCGAATGAAATACGGCTTCCGAAACGTCTCTTTTTCGTGTCCACTGCTTCACCGCATCCAGAACCAGGCTTACATCGTTACGATTGGAAATTTGCCAGGCGACAATCTCATTATTTAAAAGATCCTGAATCGCAGACAGGTAGTAAAAATGGGTGCCATCTGAGATATAGGTAATATCGGCGACGAGCTTTTGTTGAGGGGAAGTCGCATGAAACCGGCGCTTCAGTCGGTTAGGATACACCACGGAAGGTGTATCGTTGGAGCGATTTCTCTTCTTTGGATCACAGATTGGATCGACAATTCTTTCATGAGCCGCCATACTTTTTATGGTTACGAGATAACCCGCTTCCCACAAGGTTGTCCGCATTCGGGGGTACCCAAAAATAGGGATATGCCAAGTGGATGGCTACCATATGCTCTTTAATCTCATGCTCTCGCGAGTGTACTTCCCCTAGTCGTGACTGTGTGGCTTACCACTTGTAATAACTGGATCTGGAACTAGTAATAGGCTTGTAATACCGTGTAGGTCGCGCAGCTCCACAATGGCCTGATAATGATCCCGAGGTCTTAATTTCAATAATTTTCTATATTTGGATACCGATTTTTTAGATAGTCCACCTGCGCTTTCAAGTAATCCCGCTCTTCTTCAATGCTGGAAAATGTCGTACGGGATTATCCTTTCATGGGATTGGACAGGCCCTTGCGTGTACCGAACGCTTCTCCATCACGATGCTTCCTTACCCACGCTTTCAGTTGGGTACTGCTACGAATACCCAACATTTCTGCCACTACATTATGGCTGGAAGATCCCTTAAAATATCCCTTGACTGCCTTCATCTTGAAATCTTCGGCATACTGTTGAAATACTTGTCCTTTTCTAGTCATAAAAATACCCCCTCCAAGTTGACTCGTTCCTAATGATAACATTAGGCTTTTTACGAGTGTTTACTTGAAGGGGATAATACCTCTCTCCTCTTATGCAAAAGACGGATTGTAATATGAAGTGCGACAGATAAAGAACACCCATGGAAGATTCGTGTAAAATGGAGTCACCACAACAACCATTACACAGGAGAATCAAACCATGGGCTACTCACATCTTAACATAACTGAACGCAGTCAGCTAGAAATCTTACTTCGCTTGGGATGGTCCAATCGAGAGATTGGCAAGGAACTAGGCAGACATCACTCCACCATTGCTAGAGAGCGAAACAGAGGAAGTCGCAGTAAGACGTACGCCGCAGAAATTGCAGAGGCTAGTTACACGGAGCGGCGAGCATCGCATAAACCAAAGGGGCGCTTTACCCTTGAGTTAGCCAGCGAACTGGTAACGAACCTACAGCAGACTTGGTCACCTGAGCAAATTGCCAAGCATAGGAGAATCAACGGTAAAACGTTCGTTTGTTTCAAGACGATCTACCGTTGGCTATATGCTGGACGCCTTGCGGCAGGTGAAGTAAACGTACTGAGACATAAAGGTAAACGGCGTAAGCCCATGGAGACACGTGGACGCTTTCTCATTGGGAAATCCATTAACCAGCGCCCTAAAGAGGTTCGTAAACGAGAGGCTTTCGGACACTGGTAACTAGATGCGGTTGTATCCAGCCGTGGAAAAAGCCGCGCCTGTGCCGCAACATTCATCGAGCGCAAGACACGGATGTATCTAGCCCTAAAAAGCCAGATCGTACGACTCATTCGATGGAGGTCGCTTTCGGAGTGATCGCTAGCCAGTACCCTCACAACACCTTTCTAACCGCTACAGCAGATCGAGGGAAAGAATTCGCCTGCTACGCTGCCCTAGAGACCTTTCATAAAGTGGATCTCTACTTTGCCGACCCCTATTCGTCCTGGCAACGAGGATCTAACGAAAACGGGAATGGACTTCTTCGGGAGTTCTTTCCAGAAGGTCATGACTTTGGACAGGTTACCGACGAGGAACTCGCTCATGCCATCCATCTCATTAACAACCGTCCTCGAAAATGTCTAGGATGGAAATCTGCTCACGAATCTTTTATGGAACAGGTGTCGCACTTAGCTTGACAAACCGTCGTATATAATCATTTCACATCGCCTTTTTTATTAAAGAAGTATATTTCATCAGTCTTTACATCTTTCAAAATAGCCTTTGCAACTTTCTCTCCTTCTATTTTAGAGACTATTTCAGATGAAATTACATTATAGCGAAATTTTATACTCTTTATTTTCAATTTAGTTTTATTTATGTCGTAAATATAGGCATTTTCAAATTTATAAACATGTTCCAGATTCTCCGCTTCTTCAATAGTCGGTAATTCATTTTGAAGATCATAGTAAGTTTTAATAGCGTTATCATCACCATCATAAATTATAACTTGATCAGCCATTCCTCCTAACATAATTCTATCCCCTTCTCTGTATCTAGTATTTTCTAGTATCCAGCCAGAGTCGTAGTTAGGTTCTTCATGAGTTATTTTCTTGAAAAGAAAAGTTCCTCTGATTTCAAAATCTCTTATTAATCCTTCCCAATCCTTGTCTTCAGGGAACCTCATTTCTTTTAAAGAAATACCATAATATTCTCCGAATTTTTTTGCACCGCTTTGGTATCCAACCTTTGTCACAAAAATCCCTTTGGTATTATTGCCCAGATCATGTACCACTCCAAAAAAATCTCTTATTTTACCAATAGAAACTTCTCTAGTGTAATTTTTACATTCCACTGCAATTCTATGAATTTCTCCAACCATCTCAAATTCCCAATACACATCAATTTGATGTTCACAACCAGATTTCCCAGGAACTTTTACATTATGCTGAATGCTTATTGTCCTGACACCTTCTTCATTATGAAGGGTTTCATAAATTTCCTTTGCAAGTAATTCGTATTGCAAGTGAGGGTTTGGAATCAAAATATAAACACCTTTCTTTCATAATATTTTCTTTTTATTGTAACACCTTCAATACTAGGAAACATTACATGTATAATAACTCCATACAAATATAAATTAATAAAACTGCACAATGTTTCTTGGTCAAGATTTTTTGTGTTCCTGTTGATTCAATTTCCGAGCAGTATGCTTATTTCATTTCCAGAACCCTTGCCCTACTTGACTTTCTTACGCAAATCCCTTTCTACTCAGGAGCGTCGTTTCATCTTGACAGGGTAGGGGTCATGGGTTCGAACCCCATCCGTCCTATATTGAATCATTAGAGAAAACTCTTATCTTATACGGGGTTTCTCTTTTTTGTTATCTTTACCGGTTACTCAAATTCAAAATTATATTGATTTGAGGACGAATTGGGAACGGAATTTCCGTGTTAAAAACCCTGACAGTATCAGCGCTGTACAATAAGATGTTCCAATACTTTTAAACGAAAAGACCTCGTCAGCATAATCACTGACGGGGATTTTATTATTCAATAGTATACGTAGAAATAGTTACTTTATCCGATAGACTTCTAGTTTGCAAATTATGATCATATTTAGGGGAAACGATATGAACAAAAAGGCTAAGACTTTCCCGGGGACTATCAGTCCCGTGCGGTCGCTATAGACTCAATCAGCAAAAAGTTAAACGTTGACGAAGGTCCTCTGCAAGATACCATTCAGGACATGTTCAATGACCACATCGGTCTGATTGAATCAGTGAACAAAGTAGACGGATCGCTCGAGATGTTATGTTAATTGGACACGGTGACAGCACTGCTGCATCAGGCTCTAATTTAATGCTTCTATCGGATCGCCAATTTTGGCTGTAAATCCTGATCCGCCATCCACTGCGGTCGGAAGTGTGCTTACCAAGCTTCGTATTCTAGACGACGGGGTTGACTTCGCAAGTATTGATGCGGCCACTGTTAGAAATGGAATACGATACCGTACCATGGGATCTGATGTGTTTGGCCTAATGTTCACCGCCGGTGACGCCACCGGCAAATAAAGAAACCTTGGAAAGATACCATTATGTAATGAATGAACCCCGTAGCCATTTTAGCTACAGGGTTCTAGGAACTTACTCAAACGGGAACTAGCTATCCATAAATACTACACCATCAATCTCTTCATTTCATTATAACCACCGCTTTGCAATCACAGGACACTTTTTGCTAAAGTACACAAGATTCTTTCTGTATCCATTAAATTCTTGCTTTGGTCTAATCTATCTTTCCACATATTCCCCTGTAATCTCAATCAAATTCCCATCGGGATCTTGGAGCATAAAGCAGCAATACGGCTGCACCACATTGATATATAGAAATTCGGTCACGGTCGCAATATTTAATGACTGAATTCGCTCATACTCTCTCTGCAAGTCAGGAACATTGAAGTTTAAAACCACATTGTTACCATATTGGGTAGTGTGATCTTGTTTATATTTCAAATACGCTTCATTAAAATGAACGGATATATCTTCACTATCCTTGATGAGCCGCTGGTCATATTCCGGATTCCACAGGGCAATGGTATTTCCGCAATGAAATTGCGCCCATCTTTCGAGATTTTTGGATATAGCTTTCATATTCAGCAATGCCTCATAAAAGGCGATAGACCGGTTCATATCCTTAACGACTAAATAGGTACATCCTAATTGCACTCCACATCATCTCCCGTACATAACTTCCAAGTATTTACTTCGAATGATAACGAACATACGATCCTATTGCAAGCTAAAAAAGCCCGACCAATGGGTCCGGCTTTAACTCACGTTTAGCTTCCTATCATAGCTACTCTCTTCTTTCATAAAATCCCCTCAAGCCAACACCCGCAGCACATCATCAATCTTCCTTCTATGCGACAGCACCCCATAATTCATCCAGCTGAGAAAATCCACCTCGTACACGTGGTTATTGCGGACCGCGGGCAGGCTTTGCCAGAGCTCCGTCTGGAGCAGTTCCCTGCCCTCTCCTTCGCCTTTATCGAAGGTAATGAACAGGTGGTCGGCATCCAGCCGGGCCAACATGTCTGGCGGGAGGTTGATGCGTCGCTCTCCCCGGGCTAGCTGCTGCACCAGCGGGTGCGGCTGGAGGCCCAAATCTTGGTGCAGTACACCTGCCGTATAGCCCAGATCTTCGCTGCCATACAGCGTAATCCCGCAAGCTGAAAGCCGAAGAAAGGCTACGGTCTGATCGCGAACGGAACGGGTAAGCAGATGTCTGGCTTCCTTGGCTTTGTGCTCATAGCTACTGATGATTTCGTCCACCTGGCCGGTTCTTCCGAACACCGAGGCCACGGTCATCAGGGTGGAGCGCCAGTCCTCACTGCTCATCATCGGCACCTTGAATAGTGGGGCTACGGTCCGGCATTGCTCCAGTCCCCAGCGTTGGTACCCTTCATCCAGCAGGATCAGCTCTGGCTCATACGGGGAGAGTGACTCCCAGTTTCCGGACGAAATCTCGAACGGCGGAACCTGGTGCAGGCCGAGATAATCTTGCATACCCCACTGGGCGTGTGCACACTGGGCAACGGGAATGATGCCAAGCGCCAGCAGGTAATCCTCCATAAATGGAGCGAACACACGAATATTGTCCTGATGGGTGCGGCGGTATTGTCCTGGCGTAACTCCTACTGCCCCTTTAAAGCGCCGGTTAAAATAATACTCGTTGCTGTAGCCCACCGTCTGGGCAATGTCGTAAAGACGGTCATTCGTCATCAACAATAGTTGTTGTGCACGATCAATGCGCAGGTCATTCAGGTGATCCAGGGGGAATTGCCCCGTGATCTCCTTGAACATTTGGGTGTAGCGGGACCGCCCGATCTTGGCTATGTCTGCCAAACGGTCTACCGTCCAGACCTCGTTATAGTGCTGTTTTAAATACTCAATAGACTGCTCTACAGCACTTCGAACGGTATGCTCATGCTTGTCCGTTGTCCTCTGCCGGTAGAGCAGCAGCAATAGCTCCATAAAGTGAATTTGACCCATAAGACGGGCAGCCTCCCCGCTGCCGGCCTGGTCTTGGTGAAGCGTCTCCAGCAGCAAAAGACACTTAGAGAACGGTTGGCAATCCACAGGTCCAGGCACCACCAGTTCTCCAGCTTCCGCCAAGCTAACCCGCCTATATCCCGCCTCGCTTTGCCTAATCACTTCAAAACCAATCTGATAATAGCGAAGTCCCTGTGCCCCGCATTCCAATCCCCCCGTCATGCCGGGAGAAAGCAGAAATCCGGTACCTTGCTTTAGAGAAAATCCCGTTCCATCTGCAACCAGCCGTCCTTGTCCCTCTACCGCCACCACTAGGGTCCATTCCTGAAAGAATTTAGGCATCTCTTTGGAATCCGCAGGTCTGTTTAGCAGTTCTATTTGGTTCAAAGCGTATAACAACGCCTCCTTGTTTGGTGGCTCCCTATGATCCACGACATTCTTCCGCTCCTTCTTAATTGAGAATGATTTTCACTAATTCAGTGTAAAACAAAAAAGAAAGCTGTTCAACCGAAGTTGAGAGCTTTCTTCTGATATTTGTCTTATTTCACCATGTATTTCAACAGATCGTCCAATTTCATGGAGTTAGCGGTGATGGCGCCTGACTGCCAGTGGGAACGCTCCATTTTGTACACCTTGCCATTTTTGATCGCCGGGATGTTTTTCCACAGGGGACCTTCCAATGTCTTGTAGGCTTCCTGATTCTCCGGGTCATCCCAGGTTCCGTTGGCCGGGAACACGATAATATGATCCGCTTCTAGCTCGGGGATAACCTCTTCTGAAATAATCGCTTGAGAATCCGTCATATTGGCTGCCATAGGAACAGGCTCAAGTCCAAATTCGCTGTAAATAACCCCGGTATACCGGTTCTTAATCCCGAACAAAGCCAGTGTCTTATCAGCAACATTCAGCCGGATCACCGCCACGGTTTCTTTTCCAACCGCCTGTTGCAGCTTAGCCTTTCCGTCTTCCTCCTTCTGTTTGTATTCGGCTAGCACACTCTCCGCTTTCTCAGGAATGCCCAGCACATCTGCAACAGCCTTCAGCGTCTCGGCAGAGTCCTGTAGAACTGCTTCCTTCAACCGGTAGGTCGGTGCTATCTTGGAATACTGATCGTACTTCTCCTTGTCCACGCCCCCATCCACGATGATCAGGTCAGGGTCCTGGTCCAGAAGTGCTTCCAAGTTGCCGCTAAAATCAAACAATGGAACATCCAAATGAAGATAATCCTGTTTGCCCCAGTTCGGATGATACCATTGAACCACCGGTGTGACGCCCAGTGCTTTTAGATAATCTTCAATATATAGACCGACTACGCGCTTCGGATGAACCGGAATTTCCACCTCTCCGAATTCATCGGTTACTTTCCGTGTTGCATTGTCTTCAGTGGTGTTTTCGGTCTTGCCAGCCGTCTCAGCACTTGACTGAGTCTTCTCTGTATTATTCGTTGCAGCTGCTTCTTTAGGCGTATTATTGGCCCCGCAAGCTGTCACCCCAAGTACTGCTACCATTAACAAAGCTGTCCATGCAGCCTTTTGACCCCATCTAAGCATCTTTCTCCACCTCAACTGTAATTGATTATCATTCTCATATGATGACAAGAACAATGGTAACCTACAGCTGATCCTTTGTTCAATGCACTTTTTCTCCCGATTTCTTATACAAACGATTGCTCCCGCTTGACGACGGCGGAGTCCATTATGTTGTAGTTGGGCTGCGCTCTCGTCTTCTGCCAGCCTCAACCACCTGTCAGAACACGAAATTCATACAGCTCCCGGCTGTATGACAGCCCACGGATACGGACACAGTTGGGGGTATACTCGCAGATCCGTCCTCCAAGCTCCAGAATATCCTCAGCTTCTCCGCCTTTGACGGCCACTGCTACAAGCGTCTCGGACAGCGCCAAGGCCAGCAGATCGATATCACTTTCCAGCACTTTATATGTAAAATCCATCTTCTTTTATTCGCTCCTTGACCTTATCGCTCATTTAATAGTAATTATTACTATTAATAATATAGCTGTATTTAATCAGTGCTGCAAGCCTTAAATTTCCTCAACTCAGCATAGCGGAATAAAACAGTTGTTGCCGGACAAGCTATTTACACGTTCATAAACTATTTATAAAGGAGTAATACGCAATGGGCATTCTAAGCGGTAATCCTAAAGACGAACCCATGCACTACGGCGAAATATTCGGGGTGTGGCAATTTTCCGCCAAAGCAAAAATGTCGTTATCCGCCCTGCAGGCCTACCATTATCATGCAGGCGATCAGGATTTGAAGAAAATTATTGATGACTTGATGGATCAGGCCCAAGGGGAGATCAAGGAATGCGACAAGCTCCTTAAAGCCAGCGGTGTCTTCCCTACTCCTACGCTGCCAGATCGGCCTTCCGCCAAGATGGCGGACATTCCAGCCGGAGCCCGATTCTCCGATCCGGAGATTGCCGCTGCGCTGTCCGCCGGGGTGGCCATGAGCCTCGTCGAATGCAGCCAGATTATGGGCATGTCTATCCGTGAGGATGTCGGCGCCCTGTTCATGAAGATTCATGCCTCCATGGCTTCCCTGGGGCTTGCGCTCCTGCGGATCAACAAGCAGAAGGGCTGGCTCATCCCGCCCCCGCTGCAGCTTAAACGGCCGGAACCCGTGCCGGTCTAATCCCCTCACTCTGATCCTGCGCAAGCAGGGTCTTTTTCCATATTGGAAGGTGTTCACTGCTTACACGGCCCCATGGTAATGGCAGGTTCATGATAAGAGTTTTTCTTCTTCCAGAAGCAATTTTTTACCAATGACAAGCATATTCATAAGACATGCCTAAATGTGGAGATGTTGAATATGAGGTCTTGGTCCAAATACGCCATCATTTTGCTGGGAAGTTTGCTTATTGCCGCAGGGACCAACTTTTTCCTTGTCCCTTATAAAGTTCTAGATGGCGGAATTATCGGCATAGCTCTCATTATCAACTATTTGTTTGGTATCAATATCGGAATTGCCATTGTGGTCTGCAGCCTTCCTGTGTTTTTAGTGGCCTGGCTCATCAACCGCAATGTCTTCCTCAATAGCCTGATTGGCCTGTTATGCTCGTCCCTACTCATTGAACTCGTGGCCCCCTTCCAGTACCACTTCCTCTATTATGTAGAACTCGGACCCATCTCAAGTGCGATTATCGGCGGGTTCCTGATGGGATTGGGCCTTGGACTGATGCTGCGTTTTGAAGCTAGCACTGGGGGCACGGATCTGTTGGCCCAATTTTTTACCCGCTATGTACCGCTGAACGTCGGGGTCATCATCTTTGTGACGGATGCCCTGATCATTGGCGCTGGCGGCCTGCTGATCTCCAAGGAGACCTTTGTTCACTCCCTCTTCACCATCACCTCCGGCGCAGTGGCTACCGGCCTGTGTACCTTACAAGACTGAAACGAATGGAAATAAATATGCATATACACGATCATATGTTCGTATTATAATAACAATCAACTATCACCCCCGTCAAAATAACGCCTCTACGTATCTGCTTCTACCGCTTTACTTGGAGAGTGACGAATATGAATAAAGAACGCATCATTATGCTGTCCGACTTAATTAGACTATTATTTCAGGTAGGTGTTAACGTTTATAACGTTAGCATCTACCTCTTTTAAGTTTAATTGTAATCTTTTTAATTGCACTAAAAAAATATAGATTCTAAAGTCTATATAGATAAGGAGGTTTGACTACTCAATAAATAGGGCACATATTCTGTTGGGGGAAAGGGAGAAGTATGAAAGTACAAGAAGTAATATTCCCTGATGTTAACGGGGAGAATAAAATCAGATACATGCTGTTAGATTCTCACGGGAATCCTATTATTCCTGCAATCAAATATCTAAAATACCTGGATGACATCGGTAGAAGGCCGAATACTCTTAAAACTTATTGTTATCATCTAAAACTGTATTTTGAATTTTTAAAGGAAGCTGAGCAGCTATATACAGATGCCAATTTTAGGCTACTTGCTCGATTCATAGGGTGGTTAAGGAATCCTTATTCTAAGGAAAACGTCTCTCCTATGATGCCAGTCACAGCTTTGAGGTCCGAGAATACTGTGAATGCTATTATGACATGTGTTAAAGGGTTCTATGATTTTTTAGAGCGAACCGACAACATAGATCAAGACATCTTGAAAGACATCACAAAAGAATCATCACAAAAAAGGATTACATTCAAACCCTTTCTTCATCACATAACAAAAGATAAAAAAATCGAGAAGAATATTTTAAAGATCAAACCACCAAAAAGGAACATAAAAACACTCACACAAGCACAAATTCAATCAATACATCAAGGGTGCAGCAATATTCGTGATCGTTTAATTCTCCATGTTCTGTACGAAGGTGGATTACGAATTGGTGAGCTACTTTCGTTGTGGATTGAAGACTTCAATATTAGTAACAACAGCATAAGAGTAAGAGAATCAAAATCAGACGCTGGAGAAGGACGGCTCGTTTATGTTTCTGAAAATACAATAAATTTATTTCAAGATTATATCATTGATATTCATACTTCAAATTTTGATACTAATTTTGTTTTTGTTAACCTTAGTGGACCTAATAAGGGAAAACCTTTGAAGTATTGGGCAGTACGTTCGTTCGTCATTCGGATAATAAATAAGTGTGGGGTTGACTTTACGCCTCATATGTTGAGGCATACATACGCAACTGAAATGCACAAATACGGAGTAGATGCTGCTATTCTACGCAAATTACTTGGTCATGCACAGGTTCAAACCACAATTGGAATGTATGTGCATCCTTCGGATGAAACAATAAGAGAAGAATATCAGGCAGCTCAAGAAAATAAACAAAGGAAAAGAAAACATGAAAAATCCAACGATTAAACTGAAACCATCTGCAGTGCATCTGCAACAAATAAATACTGCTATAACCGGATATTATGAGAACGACATCTGGGCGGTACGTGACTTTCCTTTATTGGATGAAAAAGAAATAGAGAAATGGACCCAATGCCCTAGAGTCATCAATTTTGGCTACTTCTCAAATCATGTGATTAAAAATGAAATCAAATATTATTTTTACCATAAGTTATCAAAAGGTGCTTTAACAACAACCACGGTATGGAGGAATTATAGTAGTGTACTGAAAAGCCTGGGTAAATTCTTAAATAGATATTTCCCCTACATGGAATCTATCATAGAACTACCTATTGACGAATTCTCTACACGCTTTCGAACCTTTCTACTTGAAATTGGTAAGCCCGTTTCCAAAAAAAGATATCCTGGTCTCGTAGAAAAAAAATACAATGCTTCTGATCAATCAGATAATACACGAATAACAGTATTGAGATCGATACATGCTTTTTTTGTTGAATTATATGACGAGGTTCCCGAGTTTGAGAAAGATCGATGGAATATACAGAAACTTAATACAGATTTTAATGTCACGTCTACTTCAAAATATCTCAAATTCTCTTCAATTCCAGTACCTTTCAAACAATTGTGCAAAAAGTATATCCACGAACGCGTAATCCTTAAAGAAAATTTGAAAGCTGTAACAGCAGTCGCCTCACTATTCCGTCTTAGTCTATTCCTTAACTTTATATATCAAACACATTCCGATTGGAGCACATTGAGAGATCTTGCCCGAGAAGATATTATCAAGTTTATTAAGTATATTCGTTTTATGCCTATGGGTGGAAATAGCTCAAAAGCTGGTCAAAAACCAACCGAGCATTATGTATATAGATTATTAATTGAATTACAAGTGTTCTTAAACTACATTCAAGTTTTTGAATATGAAGAAGCACCTTTAAAGAGCGTCGAATATTTGATTCTCTCTGAGGACAGGCCAAAACAAAAAAAGAGAAAAGCAGAAACATTAAACTATATTCCCGATTACATCTGGGAACAAGTTATTGAAAACATCAAATTTCTCCCTTCAACCATAGTTCCTATAATCTTGCTCATGGAAGCAACAGGATTTCGGATTTGCGATGTGTTACTGATAAAGTTGGATTGTTTATTAGAACAAGAAGATGGCTTTTGGATTCAGGGAGATCAAATCAAAACAAAGAGAGTTAATCATAAGGTTCCAATATCAAAAGAAATTGCGGATGTAGTAATGGCCCAGGTCCAATATATTAGCACGATGCTCTCTCCCTCTGAGAATCCCAATAATTATCTTTTTCCGAACGTAAAGGGTAGAAAAAAGGGAACCCCTCCTCTTGGTTCTACAGTTTCTCGAAATCTTAATAATTTGGCTTATAAACAGAACATTAGAGATAAGAATGGAGAAATCTATTGGTTTAAAAACCATGCTTTTCGTCATCGTTACGGAGTAACATTAGTCAATCATGGAATGAACATTGTCTATATCCAAAAGCTGATGGCTCATGCTTGTCCTGAAGTTACTCTACTCTATGCAGAAATTCTGGATGGAACATTGCGCAATGAATGGGAAAAAGTACAGAACCATCAAGGTTTGCGATTCAATAATACAGGTGTTCTGCAATCTGTTGAAAAAAAGCAACAAGTTAGCGAAGTTGGGCTAGAACTGAAGTGGATTAAACATAACATGGATTCCATACGATTAGAACATGGGTTTTGCATTAAGCATACAAGCCAACATTGTGATTTTCTCGATACAACCTTAGATCCTCCTTGCATAAAAAATAAGTGCCGGAGTTTTCATGTAGATACCACATTTATTGCTTATTACGAAGATCAAATCCATAAAATTAATGATGATATAAAAGTATATACAAAGGCAGGGCGGTTACGTTCAATTGAAATTATTACTCCCAAGCTAGAGAGATATAAACAAATCGTTCAAGAAATAAAATTAAATAATGGGATTATGGGCTTATCAAAAGAAAAAAGGGAATACACCCAATAATTAACAGAGGAGATATAAAGCTGAACATTCCAGAAAGTACCGTTCAAACCAACATTATTTCGTTCGAGCAGCATAGACAAATCGAAAAACACTTGAAGGGATATTATGAGTCCGATGTATGGAAACTTTGTAATTTCCCTGACCGTAAAGAGGCTTCATCGAGTTCGAGGCGTGAACTTAATTTTCAAATTTTCAAAAGTATCTCATTAAAAACAGAGATAAAGTACTTTTTTTATATTCGATTAACAAAAGATAAAAGAATATCAGTATGGACTGAAGACTCATCTGCCTTAAGGAATTTGGGAATGTTTATTAGTAGCCACTTCCCTAATATTTCATCCATTTTGGATGTGCCCCATGAGAAATTCTTATATCAATACAGATTATTTCTTTCTTCTTTAAACCTCTCAGAAATGAGTTTCTCATATCGGACACGTATCAGTGCTTACATCAAGTTGTATAAGTTTATTCATGAACTCTATGATAGCCGTCCCGAAGTAGAAAAAGATAAGTGGGATGTTCGGAAGTTGGGAATTGGATTTAATAATACCGACGCGAGATATTGTTTAGATTTTCAAAAAATCGCTACTCCCTTTAGAGAATTAGTAAAAACATATCTTTACCAACGTGTTGTTATCCAGCAATCCCTTGCTTGGAGTACTGCTTTTACATCATTCAATTCTTTAAGGTTATTTTTTGATTACGTTACTGTGAATTATCCTAGTTGGGACAGTTTAAATGAATTAAATCGAAATCATATTATAAGATATATCAGTTTCCTTCGAGAAACGCCAATGGGTTTTGGTAGTAACACCGGAAGAAATACGGGTAAGCTGGCTTCAAAAGACCATATCAACAAGTACCTAAATGCACTGGAGGCTTTTATGGCTTATATTCAGCGGCATGAGTTCAAAGAGGCTCCCAGAGCCCTTGTGAAGAGGCTTATTCTTCCCATGGATAGAGCGAAACAAAAGCGGACCCGAAGTGAAGATATAAAATATATTCCAGATCACATTTGGAACCAGGTGATCGATCACATTCATAATCTTCCTAAAGAGATTATCCCCATTATTTTCTTAATGGAAGCAACCGGATTTCGTAGTTGTGATGTCTTACTATTAAAGAAGGATTGCCTGCTACATCAAGAAGAAGGGTACTGGGTTTCTGGAGCACAACGTAAAGTTGGAATTGATAGTCATAAAGTTCCCGTATCTGCAGAAATTGCAGATGTCATTAAAGCACAAATAGAATATGTGGAAAATAGTATTCCAAATGGAAACCCAAACGAGTACCTATTTCCCATCTTATCCGGCAGAAAAAAAGGACAACCCTATCTTACAACTACGATTTCTCATCACTTAAATAAGTTAGCTTACAAATTTAATATCGTAGATGAATCTAGCTCAGTTTTTAAATTTAGAAACCACGCTTTTCGTCATCGTTATGGAATTACTCTAATCAACAATGGAATGAGTATTCTTCATGTACAAAAATTAATGGCTCACTTAAGTCCAGAAATGACACTGATTTATGCGCAAGTTCATGATCGCACAGCTAGAAAAGAATGGGAACGAGTTAAAAATCAAGGAGCCGTCAGACTTGACGTGGATGGCCATATAATCGAGGCGGATCTTGTTCAGCAAGCGGAAGAAAACAAACTTGAACTGGAGTGGATTAGGCATAATCTTGATTCTATTCGTATGGATCATGGATTCTGTATAAAAAGTCCGAAGATCACTTGCAGCTTTCTAAACGATAATATTGAACCTCCTTGTATTAAGAACAAATGCCCCAGCCTTCATGTCGATCAATCGTTCCTTTCGTATTATGAAGATCAAATTCATAAAATAAAATCAGATATAGACATATTCACAAAATCAGGTCGAACTCGTTCCAGCGAGATTATTCAACCCAAGTTGCAGATCTATCAAAAGATCGTATCATCGCTCTTAAAATCTGAAAATCTCTTTGAAGAGCCCTAAAAATAAAGCGAAAGAAAAGGCGGAATTACGATGTCTAATCCTCATCCAAATTACAAAGGACTTCTATCCCATGCTAAATTCAAAAAAGAGACAACCATAAAAAAAGTGGATTCAGCTTTGAAACTAATGATAAAAAAGCAAATGAAGATTAACTTTAACACAGTTTCAGAGGAGGCTGATGTATCAAAAGCGTTTCTCTATAAGGATGCTCAGATCAGAGAACGCATTGAAATCCTCCGCAAGCAACAATTGGGTCTTTCGTCTCCAAAGCAAGTAAAACGAAGCACCAGTGAAGCTTCAAAAGATGTAATTATCGTATCGCTACGTAATCGTATCACCCTACTGGAAAAAGAAAATAAGCAACTCAAAGAGCAGCTAAAAATTCATTTTGGATTAGTCTATAACGAAATATAAATACAAATGTCATAACTCAAAGAAATAGATTCTTTAGGTCTTTGTTCTAAATGAAGAGGTTCCTAGAAGGGATGAGCGGTCACCAGAGGTTCTGAACATCTCCACCCATGATCAATCCCAGGACCCTTCTAAGACCTTCTATGTGCCTTCTGAACACCTTCCGCTTCTCTACAAAGAATAAACCCCTTACAAGAGGGAGTACCCACGTTAGACGGCAATTGGTTGATGTCAGAAGCACATAAAGTTATACACTAAAAAATATAGTGCTAGACTCGGAATATAAAGTTTTAGACGGACACGCCGGATCTATATGCCGCCTTGTGCTTTTGAATTAAATCACTTGCTGCAATCATACCGATGACGACACCTGGTTCTGAGTCTGCTTCCGAATACCTCCCGCCGAGCAGCGATTGGTATGGTCGCCGACGGCCAGCTGAAGAATAAGCTGTAGCTCACTTCAGGTTGTCATTTCAGATACATCGCTTCAACACGATGGCAACGGCGGAGCTGCACTAAGCTTGTCCGTCTATTCCCAAAATGATGTCATTACATAGTTTTCTTCAAAATATAACAGATACCTTTTTTCCAATAGAAGAGTGCTCTGCACACACGATTCGTTGTTTAAACCAGCCCTGTTGGTCAATTACTTTAATTTTCATTTCCGCCCGCTGCTGTAAATGCTTGTCGGATTTTGCAAACAAAAAAGCAGCCACAATAGGCTGCTTTTTTATTTCAAGTCCAAATCAAGCATCTTAATCAAATCCCCAATCAACTTATGCAATGCTCTGACCTCATTGGTCGATCGCTTCTGAAGAGAACCACTAATCAATTCAATTAATCTATCTTTTTCGTTTTGCTCCGTTCGAACTGGAGCTTCAATTATTTCACTGGGCCTAACCCCCAGTGCAGAACATAACTTTTGAAGTGTTTCTAAAGAAATGTTCTTTTCTCCGCGTTCAATCCCACCAATATAGGACTGAGGCTGCTGCACTCGTTCCCCAAGTTGCTCCTGAGATAAACCCCGTTTTTTTCTAAGCGCTTTTACGTTGGAACCTACATAACCGGCTAATTTAGGCAAGTGTTTATCACCTCTTTAAAAGAGTAGGAGAATAAACACCAAAGTTGAATATACTCAAAACATATATATTTCCATTTGAAAATAGTCTTTAAAAAATCTATATTTATATATACATGACTATTTCTCGAGGAGATTTATACACCATGAACATGCTACCAAATCAAGTTGTAATAGAAAATGTACTCCAATGCAAAATGCGCGGCAGAATCGCTTATCAAAGTTACTTTCCGGCTTCGATTGGCGTGCAGTTAACCTATGTCAAGCCTTTTGATTTACCATCCGGAAAAGGCTATCAACGCCCGGTGGATTCCAAAAGATGCGATGACTTTGCAATGTATTTGTCCAAAGGACAAGATGCTTTATTTACGCCGATTTTACTTAATGCAGCTTCTCAGTGGGAGTTTTCCCCCTATGATGGCCAGCGTCCAACCTTTGGGCGGCTTCTATGTAAAGGGAAGGCTTCATTGATGGATGGTCAGCATCGGATGGGTGGAATCCAGAAGTATATTGGAGAAACCCAATCGGATCTGAATGTACCTTTTCTCGCATTTCACTCTTTGGATGAAGATGAAGAAATAAAGCTTTTCGATACGATCAATACAAAGGCAAAGGGTATTGGGCCATCCCTTAGTAAGTTTCTTCGACGGGATTCTGACGATATCAGCTGGATTTCAACGGAACTGATGGTACGAAAAGAAAGCCCCTTTTACAGCATTGGGACGATTATTGGGAAACGAAGCAAAGGTCGACACGTGACGCTGCAGAATCTGTATCGAACTCTTCATTTGTTAACTGCAGATTATCGAGTCTCCAGTCTGTCAAAAGAAGAAAAACTCATTATTGCGTTGACATATTACGAGGCAATTCAGAAGAAATTTTCTGAAGAATGGTCTAATTATAAGGAATACCGACTGACGCATATCGTTTGTCTTGATGCACTTTCATTGGCCGGCCATGATGTGCTACTTAAATGTATGAAAGAAGGAAAAAAACACGTCGATCTTGCAGCCATCCCTAAGTATATCCAAAAACTCTCTGTGGACTGGTCTGCGCAAGGAGCACTAAGATACCTAAAAGGGATGAGTGGTTCCAAAACGCTAGCCATTGATCTTAAAGAACAAATGCTTCCCCGATAAGAGCAGCATTTGTTCTTTATTACTAGGAAAAAATTTATTGATTCCTAAGATATCAACTCAACTTCTTTTTTTATTTCAATCGCTTTAATGAATTTATTTGTTTTTTTGCTTTGGTCGTATAACACAAGTGGTAAATCGGCTTTTGGCATCCAAACTCTTCCAAGTTCTATTGCAGTAGACGCAGCTGTTACCGGAAAGACGTGGATGCAATTATCCTGCCCATGAGTGAGTTTAATCTGATCAAATAGCCCTCTTAGCGTTTGCCGGAATAACATAAGCTGTTCTTTTGTTTTTATGAAGTCATTGTTTGGGGTAGCCATTGTTACAGTCCAAATGGATGTTTCCTCCCCCAGAATTTCAGTGATTCTGGAGGGATCGATAGTAGCACTCAAAGACAAGGCTAACGCGATGGTTGGGTATATTTTTTGCGGTGGATAAACAATGAACTCAAGTGGAGTTTCATCAGCCACCCATCCCCACTTTTGTTCTGGCTCTCTTTGGAGTTGGTAAACATCCGTCGGGAATATATCCGATAACATCGTCCCTAAGAAGGTTAATAATGGCTGAGGAGCAAGGGCAAAAAGGGAGGCGTGTTTGTATTGGCCGGAAGTGAGATCAGGTATGAGCTTCGATTTTACTTGCCGCTTGAGATTCTCTTGTTCCATTTCCCAAAACTTTTCTTCATGATCATAGAACGAACTGTTCTTCCAACTTAATTCAACCGCTCTTGATTCTGCTGGATACCGATGAGGCAGAAGCGCCGGAACTACTTGCTCATAGGAGATAGGGTAACTATGCTCTCCGATATTTGAACCGTACAGAACCACAAGACTCTGCCTTTCTGATTGTACATTTGTGGCCAATTCAATACGTTCCTCATGTTCTTTCTTCATTTCTTGAAGTAGCGATGCTGGGTGGCCAGCGACGTCTGTTACGTCAATCAAGCGATGATGGGCGTCGCAGAGCAACATTACGTTCTCCATTGCTTTTGCTAATTTCGGAGAAAGCTCTTCATCTCCTCTCGGTCCATTCGGACTATCGGCAATGATATGAGCAACGTAAGATCGATTCATGAGTTTTTTTGTTGTAGGGTCGATATGAAGCTGTACATTGCATCCTCTATACTGGCAACGACCTGCTGCTTTTCCCCAAAGCATTTTACAAATATGCGGAGGAACTGCGGTTTCAGACATTCGTTTTTCGCTCCTTAATATAATTTTTGTAATATAAATGACAAGCGATTAGATCAGACTGAAATTCTTCTGGAGTTTGATACTTTTGAAGCTCTAAGAGAGAAGGACCATGGCAGCTTCTTAATTTATTACTGCTTCCACATGGGCATGGTGCATGTCCACGATATCTTCGAAAAGCCAAGATAACTAAAAAATTCAAGATGGCTACTGGTTGTCTGGTTTCAAATAACCTCATATAGTAATTCATTAGACCACTTCCACCATGCGAAAGTTCACCGTACGGCATCGTTCCCTGATGAGTTGCTTGAAAAGAATAGGAATATAAATATGGGATTAGGAGTGAGTGAACAAACCCCAATAAAGTGGGATTGTTTGCAAATGTCATCTTCACTGCAAGTGGTGCTCCGAGACAAAAACTTCTGTCTTCGAACGAGTGAAATGATGGGGGAATCCGTTCCCCCAGATCTCTTGCAACGGGAGGAACGGATGGATAAGAATTGGGTATCTCAATTTCGATAAGAAATGCATCTTCTATGGATTCATGAGTCGAGTACTGGGCGCGAAAATGTATGTTTCCTCGAACAAAGTACTTATTTTCTTCAGGGATAAGTATAAGATCCGGAAAAGCATCAGACAGCTCGTAAAAGTGTTCCCATATAAGAGTGCTGTCCATTATAAAGAGCCCCATGGTCGAGTGGGATTATTCAATTGGACTGTTGGAACAACAATAGATGCAGGTGTCGTGGCAAAACCTAAAGACTTGGCAGCTGTATTAGAGATTTGGCCAAGCGTTGATTCGAAAGATTTGACGACTTTCCCAATATCATTTGTTTCTGTGATTTGGATGAGATCTTTCTTGACCCATTGAGTCCACTGAAAGAAGGTTTTTGCTTTACGGTGATCATTTTCATGCCAACGATCTGCAAAGTTCTCTTCTGGATTCACAGGATTTAAGATTGACCAGGTTCCGTCATCATTTCTTCGTATCAAGTCTTGTTCTAGAATAGCGGCGTTTTGTTTATAGCCAGGCTGCAACAATCCACCAAGTGCATCTAATTGGTCTACAATATTAGAGAGTGCAGCATAGACATTGCCTTCGCCGTTGTACAGTTGAGCAGCAAGTGTGGTAATAATCATGGAGATGGGCTTATCAAAAGAAAATTTGTGGTTGATAAAACGAACATCACGATGCCGTTTCAGGATTTGAATAGCTCGTTGCAAGGGGGTCTTTATGAGGGCATCGGGAACATCTTCAATACGTGCATATATGTCCTGATTCTTTTCGAAGATACTACGTTGTTGGACTGACTTCACTTGCTCGAACGCAGTTTTATTTTTTTCACTGAACCACTGAGCATATCCGTTAGGATTACTCGAACACCATTTATATGTTCGATCCTCATTTTTGTGGGTAATCGCAATCGCCGTTTGTTGATAATTTGGATGGACAGGAAGATTGGTTGCTAAGAACTCTTCAGGTACGGCGGGTAGAACATCTAAATGGAATCCCACTCCGTCATCTTCTGCGTAAAGTAAAGTCCAGCATCGTCTTCCTTCTTCATCGAGCATTTTGCGATACTTTTCATTTTCTTTTAATCGTTGTCCAATTGCCTGTTTAATTGCTTGAGGTGTAGTGTCTGATTTAGGGATCTGGGCTTCACACACCAAATCAATATCGTATTCCGAATCCTTTCCACCGCGGATAGGTCGGATTACTGTTCCAAATCTGAAGGATCCCTGAGGATAAAAGTGGAGCTCGCCGACGCCATCGGTTTGGCCTTCCTCAATCCAACTGCATACAGCCGTATATCGGTCAACAGCTTGTTTGTATTTGGAAGGGGATAGGTCTAATTGGGATGCAATTTCGTCTAGTAGCGATGATATGTTTAATTGTAAATGAGAGTTCATAGAATCATCCTTCTTTTATTATTTTTTGAAAAGTAGAAGGATATACATCTCTGACGACGTATCTTATATATTATAGTTTTGGAGCTATACATATATCTTGAGTTGTGATCCCCACGATCACAACTCAAACCTTCTATTTTCGGGATTTGGTTGAAGGCTTGAGCGGCTTTGATATGATAGATCCTAATTAAGTTAATTTCTCATATTACTCCTCCTTTCGCCATTTTTATTAGCACTTATATCCCTTGAGTGCTAACTATATCCATTATAAGCATTTGCTTGTCCACATTTCAATAGTTTCTGAGAGCATTTGTTCTGTTTTTTTATAATTGGAATACGCTTAGTAATATTTGTGCCAACTCCTAAGCGGATAAATGCAATTTGATCAATTAAATAGACTGCTCTATTTTTAAATGGGAGAGAATACGAGCTGCGCATTTTGTAAAGTGGACACTGATCTCCGACCGCAGTACTTCTCTGACAATACCAAACTGATCTTCATAACCACGACAAACATAACGATGATAAATAATCCCGTCATGGGTTTCATCGCTAAAAATTTTTATATTTCGTTGTCTTAATTCTCGATTGATCTTGGACAAATCCTTCGTGATGTAATTCATTATGATTTGAATGACCTGTTCGAAAAGTTGCTTAAACAAATGTGTTGAGTTCCGAAGGTCCTGTAAACTCTTGTCACACATGGTCAGCATGTAAGGGAACATAATAGCATCCCGAATCATAGTCAGTTCTTCCGTCGTTATTCTCCCGGTCTGCAGATTTTTATTCCGGTTCTCATATTGTTCCTGATGTTCGGTTAAAAGCATTTTTGATTTCCATCTCTCGTTTCCGTCAAGTTTGCTCATTTGAAATGCCCCCCAATTTGGCCTGCTCGTTCTCGCGCCACACCGGCTTCCAGCAATGAAGAGGCGCGCATAATGGCATCACTGCCGTATCGATCCTTAATATGGTCAGTGGCCCGCTCAATCGCATAAGCAGCGTTCCTGTCTTCAAACAGGGTCAATTGATAAACACTGTCGTCCGAGAGTTGCGTTAACGAAATATGTAGATGGCTAATCGGCAACCCTTTCCAGTGATCAATAAAAAGTTTTTGTGCTGCCTGGGCTACTTCATGCGTGAGGGATGTGGGTTGGTGCAAAGTCATCTGACGACCAAACGACGAAGCCCTTTCTCCATCTGTTTCTACAGCGCCTACAGACACAACCCTGCCTTGATAACCATGCCTGCGCGCCCGCCGGCAAACCTCCACAACTAATTCAAGTAAGACAACTTCAATATCCTCCAAACGCCCATATAAGCTGCTTCTTAAGGCTTTCCCATGACTTATGGATTTGAGAGCGCCTCGAATGGAGGAGACTACGGGACTGGAGTCCTTTCCGTTTGCAATCTGCCAGTAGTACTCCGACTGAATATCCGATTGCTTTCGAAACTCTCTGCGCATTCGTTGCTTAAATTCTCCTAACTCTAAACGA
The DNA here is from genome assembly GCF_058133325.1 of Paenibacillus sp. MAHUQ-45. NCBI lineage: Bacteria > Bacillati > Bacillota > Bacilli > Caryophanales > Paenibacillaceae > Paenibacillus > Paenibacillus sp. MAHUQ-45. The sequence goes on along the minus strand of NZ_JBYUPV010000008.1, from coordinate 182,912 downwards.
GCAACGTCACCTATGGTTGGCAGACCCATCCGGAGAAAATGCATTGTCATGCGAGAGCCAACCATAAACATTTGGTGGACGGGTAACGGCCATAAATCCCTCTCCATATTCTCGAATCCCAGCTTAAACACACCGTCATTTCTTTTTTTCGCAAAATTATCGGTTGCCATTTTCGCTAGAATTTTTGTAGGGCCAATCCCTACCCTAGACCATACGCCAGTAGATAATTTCACTCGCGACTGTATTAAATGAGCAATTTCATCTTCGGATCCAAAAAGAGCAGTAGAACCTGTTACGTCTAGAAATTGTTCATCAATGCTGTAGGGCTCAACTTGATCGGTTATTGATTCAAAAATCTTTGTAATTAATACGGATATCGTGATATACCGCTGCATTCTGGGGCGTATGACTATCAAATCAGGGCAGAGTACTAAGGCTTCTCCAACTCGCTGAGCTGTTGTTACTCCCTTGGCCTTGGCCATAGGACAGGCCGCTAAAATAATCCCCGATTTACGTGCAGGATCCCCAACAGCTACAGGTTTGTTTTGATATTCTGGATGAGCTGCTTTTTCGATGGAGGCATAAAATGATTGCCCATCCACCAAAAAAATAACTTTAGACATACTTATCACCAGCTTTTAGTAATGGTAATTAGTTATTACGATTATATAATGCGAACACACATTCTGTATACATATTATATACCGAACATACATTCTCTATTCAAGTGTAATTTATGGAATTCGTTCTTTAAGTCCCGACTCTGGACGTTTCATTAAATTAACGAGCAGGATTACTGTAAAGTAGAGTATTAATTTCTTTTGACAAGTGTAACTACTAAAAAATAATGTGATATAATAATATCCCGCAGAGAGTTACAAATAAACTATGTTTTAGGAGTATTCCCCCCTGAGTGACCTTACCCCTTTATTAACTATATCCGGTGCATTTGGTGCAGCTTTTGCTGGTCAATATGTAGCTCATAAACTTCCACGCAATCGTGATATTGAAAACAAAAAACCTCGAAGTAAATACTGAAGAGATGAGTCCAATAGAATGTGCCGAAAAGATATTAAGTTTTATTAAGTCCAATAAGGAATACTCGGTATTTAAGAATTAAGTATAAGAAATGTTTGTGTTTCCTAGATGGTGTATCCATCAGATAACACCATATTCAAGCATTGGCCACAAATTGCGTTTTGACCACAATGTTTACATTAGTGTATAGAGAAAAACCATCCCTAACAATGGAATGGTTTCAAGGAAAAAGGTTCCCATTTATTTGCATTTATTGATTCGCCACAAAAGCAATCTGCTAATGCTTGTGTAAATGGAACAATCATGTCTTTGTTCCAGTCAGCTAACCTGTTATCGTGTATCTCTGTCCATAATCGGTGTTTAGATACCCAGTATGTCAACTCTAAAACACCTGCATCTTCCCCTTGTTTAAGGTGGTAATGTATAGACCCTTTCAACGTTGAACGGGTTGTTTTTTGCGTTATGTTTAACCCATATGTATTTATTATTCCCTCTATTTCTTGTATGACAAAGTCAACATCAAGTGATTTTGTTTGTGGCAGTTTGAAACTTATTATTTCATATTTTATCATGTATTCTATGACCTACCATAAGTGCCAATCTCAACGCCATTGTTCAGGAAAATCTATTCCTGCTTGTTTCAATGCCACATACCATTGACCTTCATGAATGGCTTCATGTTGAATTGCAATACTACATATTTCATCTGGCTCGCCTTGCTTCCTAAACTTATACACGTATTTACGAATCTATCTTTATCTTGTATTCCATACTTCTCAGTAATTTGCCTGTACGTCCATTTATCCTCCTCATGCAAACGTACGGCCTTCTTCCTTACTTCCTCTGTATATAATTTATTTGGTTACTCTCTTTTTCTCCCCCCTAAGTATCACAGATTTCCCATATGGGTTTTTCCAATGTCTACTATAAGGGGGCCCTCACATGGGCTTATTTTTATATTCTTTAGCTAGGTTTTTGTCAGTATAGGTTGAGTGGGTGTTATAAGGTAACAAGAGCTATTTAATCTTTTATAAAGATTTTAGTGTGAATTTTTCGGACTAGATGTTTTAGATTTTCAAGAAAAAGGGTGAATCCTGGAATTTCTTTGGCTAGGAAAAGTGAATTATATACATTATAGTTAAATATAGCAATGAAAAAAATTAACCCTAACAAGTTATATTGCTCACTGAAAATGGTTTCATTACCTGTAACCGCTCCATCTTCAATGAGGAGATTTTTCATTGCAATGATAGCAGTACCTAGCCCTGTTAAGTATAAAATAAGTAAATTAATAGCTCTAAACCAACTAGTGAAGTCCGTAGATTTGCAAAAATAAATACAAAAAATATGTACTATCATAGTTATTATAAAAGCAAGGATAGAAGACATCATGGTTCCATAAACTAAAAATTCGATAGTTTGATTTGAAGAAAAAACAAATATGGATTGTACAAAATCTGTACCATACCAAAAAGAGCAGCCATAAATAAAAATAAACAAGCTAAAGAAAAACAAAGATTTTAACATTACCGAACTAAAACGTTGTGAAATCAATAGTATCCCTCTTTTTTTGTTAAGTCTAAAACAATTATACCTCAAAATATTCTTAAGTAGAGCATTATATGGTTGTCATTTCCTCTCTTACTTATTTTGTTATAATGTAATTACCAACCTTCGAAGGAGAATTTTAGATGTACTTACATAGCGTTAAAGTGTGGAATTGGAGAAAATTTGGACGAGCTGCAGATGGTGGCCCAGGAATGGAAGTTGAATTTAATGAGGGGTTAAATGTCTTAGTTGGAGAAAATGATTCAGGAAAAACATCCATAATTGATGCAATTAAAATGACCCTAAACACTAATAGTAACGATAACTTCTGGGTTACAGAACAAGATTTTTACTCTGACAGCAATGCACTAAGAGTAGAATGCATCTTCAAAAAACTCTCAAAGCAAGAAGAAGCATATTTTTATGATTGGTTAACTATAATTCCAAACGATTCAGAACTACGTGTAACTATGGAGGCAGAGATTTATGAGGATGTGAACCAGCATAAGAAAATTAAAAGGGCTGTGAAAGCAGGGCCACAGAATTTCGAGAGCGGAATGGAAGATACTGTAAGACAACTACTAAATGTAACATATTTAAAGCCGTTAAGAGATGCTTCAACTGAATTGAGCCCAGGAAAATATTCGAGAATTGCTCAGGTTGTAAAAAGCTTGAAATCGTTCTCTGGTGAGAGTGAAGGGAAGAAACAAATCGTTCAGAAGTTCTCTGATGCTTTTGATGAATTGAAAGAGGTGTTATCTCTTCCAGTCCTGAGTAAGATACAATCCACTCTTAACAATTTTTTTGAAGATAACAATCCCAAAGAACCACTAATCAAGAACAAACGTATGGAGTTTGCTGAAATTCTGAGGAAACTGGAATTGAATTTAGGAGAAATAGGTACGGGATTGGGTAGTTCCAATTTGTTGTTTATGGCAGTGGAACTTCTTCTCTTAAGCGAAACAGAGGTGGGACCAAGACTCGCTTTAATTGAAGAGATTGAGGCTCATATACATCCTCAAGCACAGCTTAGAGTAATAAAGCATTTTGAAAATAGTGCTCAAGAAACGGGAATGCAATATATTTTCACTTCGCACAGTCCTATCCTAGCGGCTTCCATGGATCTTCAGAACCTTATATTTATTTATAATGATAAAGCTTTTTCAATGCGAAAAGGTGAAACTATGTTGGAAGAGAAGGATTATGAATTTTTAGAGAGGTTCCTAGATGCGACGAAAGCTAATCTTTTCTTTGCGAGAGGGGTCATATTTGTCGAAGGTGATGCTGAGAATCTTCTTTTACCTGTTTTGGCGGAGGTCATAGATCGTCCTTTACATAAATATGGAGTATCCATTGTTAACGTGGGAAGCCTTGCCTTTAAAAGATACTCGTCCATTTTCTTAAGAACAGATGAAAATAAAAAAATGAACTTTCCCGTTTCCATAATCACGGATTTGGATTTAAAGCCGGTGGAATATTACAAGGAATCTCTTTGTTATTTTAAAATTTCCAGACAGCAGAATGAATATTTATTATCAGAATTTTTTAAGGGAAAAGATATAGTGCCTGATTTGGAGAAGACTATTTTCGTTGAAATGAATGAAACGGTAGTAAACACTGTAATCGAAACGTATGCTAAAACAGAGTTTAGAAAACTTCCGAAAGAAGAGAAAAAAAGAATTAGAAAACAAATGAGAGAATATCTTGAACGACTTGAACCTCTCCAAAAGCACATAACATTTTTTGAGGAGTATCAGGTAATTAGGGAAACCGAGATTAATAATAGATATTCGCATGGAGTGGAAGAAACCAAAGTATTTCTTTCTAAGCCATGGACTTTAGAACATTCTATTGCTAAAGGGTTTCTACGTGATCAGATAGAAAAAATTATCCTGGATATCAATTATATTGTGGAAGATAACAAGGAGAGCAAACTAGATGATTGGAATGAACTATCTAGCGAAGCAAGAGCTACCGAAGTATATTCATTCTTATCTAATAACAATAAGATTTCCAAGTCTATTGTATCACAGCAACTTTCTAAATATATAATGGATAACAAAAATGACATAAAGACTAATATTAATTCGGACCCTAACCTTGAACATTTAATAGATGCTATAAAACATGTCACTGGAGGAGAATGAGGTGAACTTTGAAGAACAAGATTATGAGTTTGTAGAGTCGTTATTATTAAACGGAGGAAAATTCAACGATCTCCAAAGAAGATTTATTTCACTTTTCGAAACTAAAACGATCGTAGCGGGCCCTGGAGCAGGGAAAACCACTTCTTTAGTAGCTAAGATAATTTTACTATTTAAGTATTTGGAGAAAACGGGAAGCAAGGAAAGTTTATGCATCATTACTTACACTAATGTGGCAGTGAATGAAATTAATACTTCCTTGTCCAAAGCGGGTCTTGGGGAAATCAAACACCCTCATTTTATCGGGACAATTCATGAATTTTTAAATCATTTTTGTGTGATCCCTTATTTTAGAATGAATCATGGTCACACTTCTTTGTTCTTTGATCAATCTCATTCTGGTAATAAAGAATTTTATAAAAGATATTTGCAAAGAACAGAGAGTTGGATGGACGCTGGGGCTATAGAAAAAATAGCTGAAAAAGTAATGGATAGTAATTTATTCTTCAACATTGAAACTAAGAAGTTTGATCTTCAAAATACAAGTGGTTGGACGGAAAAAAGTTTTTCGAAAAATAAGCATCGAATGCTAAAGGCTAAAATAGCTAGGAAAACGCAAGGCTATTTGGAGTACGATGATACTTTCCTTTTTGCCGAAGCGTTTCTATCCACTGACTATTATCAAGAAATACTAAGAAGACGATTTAAATATGTGTTTGTGGATGAGTTCCAAGATACAAAATCTTCAGGTTCTTCCTTGCTAAAACAGATATTCAATTCAGAAAGTTGTATTTTGCAATTAATTGGGGATCCTTATCAGACAATTATGTATGAACAAGATTCAATGCCAGAGATAATAGAGCAGAATACGTTTCGAATGAATTTGTCTAATCGCTTCGGTAAAGAAATATCTCAATGCTTAAATACAATTTTACCCGAAGCTAATATTCAAGTGCCTGACCACTCTGTTTCCTTGCGTCCTCTTATCTTACTTTATGAATCTGAAGAGGAGATCTACGGAGCATACAGACAATTGATCGCTTCATATGAGGAACAAAATCAAGAGTTTAAGTCTTCAAGTAATGAGGATAAGGTTTTGGTGTTGCAGACCAAGTGGACACCTTTAATAAAAAAAGGGCAAATATACTCTAAAAATAAATCTAAAAAAGCAAAATTTATTAATTCGGAATTGAAAAAATTAGTAATTGATTTCCTATTAAAGAGGCTTGGACAAACTGAAAAAAACACCCATGAGCTAAAAATGTGGTTAAAAAATCATAAGGATATGCATATTCTAAAAGGAATATTCGTTGATTTATTAAAAAAAGGGGATTTTGAGGAAAATAGGAGGAAGCTCCTTGAAGTTATTAACCACATATTACAGTCTAAAGAACAAAAGGAAATAACGATTAGAAATAATTTGTTTAAAGTGGTAGAACAATTACTTTCTTCTGAATCTGTAGTTGAGAAAGTAGATGTTGTAAATGATGATATATACACTATACATTCAGTAAAAGGTGAAACGCTACGATCTGCATTAGTTGTAAATTTTGAGGATGGTCCATTAACCAATATCCTATTTCATAGATATGGTATTACAAACGTTGAAGATTATAGGTTCATTGATCAGAATTTACTTTATGTTGCTATGAGTAGAGTTACACACTTGTTCGTTTTTGCTATACATATGGACCAGTGGAATGATAGTGTTAATGAAAAATTAAAAGATCATTGGGATACAGTTTATACCAGGAAATTAGTGGAGGCACACTGACAGAATTTCATTAAAATATGTCTAAATGTCAGAAGAAAACCAGCTAATAGTTGTCAAGCTACAGTGTGGAAAATATTTTAAAAGCTGATATACTGGTTTTTGAGTACAACAAATAATCCTTCATTGGCGTGAAGGATTATGGATAATTGTGGTAACTAAACGTTGTAGGGCTGGTCTTTATTAAGGATGGCGTACATGTGATGGAGAAGCTTGTTGGCGCAAGCAATCACAACCACCTTGTAGGGCTTGCCCTCTTTTCTTTTCATATCATAATAATCCTTTAATCTGCTATTTCTCCCCACCACGTAGTCCGCATTGTACGGCTAAATAAACAGCTCTTCGAAGTCTTTTTGAACCTCGCTTCGTTATCCGATTTCTAGAGGCCGTAAAGCCGCTCTCCACGTGCGTAATACCTTCCAATATTCCGTACGGTTCGTTCCTTCGTAGAAAAGCCTGTATTACGCTGCTTCCTGTAGCCACATCTAATCCTATAACTGGCTCCATAACACACTCCCTAATTTTAAAGTAGCCGTCACTCCCACGATGGTTCCAAACCCATAGCTTCGCTTGTGATACGAGATCGTAGTCTCAACCAGCTCAAACCTGGTCATTGGGGGCAGTGAGAGAACTGTTTTCACTACGGGGTTGTCCCCAATAAAGTATACGTTCTCTCGGCTACCGCCATCATATGACACCTAAGAAAAAAGGCCAACCAGAAATCTCTGGTTGACCTAATAATACGAAATAAAGTATTAGACTAGATTTGCTGCTCCAAGCGGCTTTTCAATTTTAAAAACCGACAGATTCCATAAAATAAGTATTAGACTGGCTCCAACAAAAAAGACAGCGGCAGCCTTAGACGAGAAAATAAAGTCTTAGACTACCAAGTTACAAATTCAACATCAAATGCTTTTAGTCGCTCATACCCCACATCAATATCATCAACATTAAAACTCAGTGTAATATTACCCGATCCCCAATATCTTGAAAAATCAAATTTCATATCTGATTCTGCAGCTTGTTTCGAATGTATCGTCAATCCAGCACCTTCCGATTGAATTATTGCATGGATATGATCCCCTTCGGCTTTTGCATGTAAAATAACTTCATAAAACTTAGATAAAGTTGTTACCTCCTCTGTAATTAGACATACATCAGAAAAAAACATAACCCATATCTCCTTTGAAAAAGTTTTAGGATCTGACTCAAAAGTTACTACCTAATAGTGTAGAATTCTCGAAGCGAATGAATTATTCCTTTAACAAGTTTCAACTATACTGCCCGTTAGCGTAATGGGGCGTTACCAGTCTAATTCTTTATTTTCTTAGTCTATAACTTTATTTTCCGAGTCTAACACTTTATTTTTCAGACTATACTTTATTTTCTGCTGACACTTGCCATTTGTTTTTGTAAAATTCTTTCAAAAAGAATCAAATATCTACATACATATATCTACAATGATAAAGTTCAACATAATCAACCATTTTTTTAAAAATAGTCTTGATAAATAGACTGTCAAAGCTTCTATGCCTCGGTGGAAAAGGCCTCCAACCCCCAATACAACGGCAAACCACTCGCTGTTGCCGGAGATCCGGCCAGACGCAGCGGTATTATTCTCGCTGCCTGCCCCCTGGCCAAGCAGCAGGGTGTAAGCACCGCAGAGACGCTGAAGGAAGCTCTGGCCAAATGCCCTGAACTCATCGTGGTCCGGCCCCGCATGCAGCATTACATTGATGTCTCCGCCCAAATTACCGGCATTCTGCGCACCTTCAGCGACCTTGTGGAGCCCTACTCCATCGATGAACAGTTTATAGATATTACAGGCAGCACTTCCCTGTTCGGCAGTCCAGAGCAGATCGCTGCCGCGATTCAGGACCAAATCTCCAAAGAAACCGGCGTATATGCGCGGATCGGCATCAGCTACTCCAAGGTCACGGCGAAGATGGCCTGCGATTTGTGGGCCAAAAAGATCAAGGGCGGCCTCTTCACCCTGGCACGACAGCAGCTCCCGGAGCTGCTCTGGCCGCAGCCTATCGGCAACCTGTTCATGGTGGGCCGCCGCATGTCAGCCCATTTTCACAGCATGGGCCTCACGACGATCGGCCATCTCGCCCAAATGCCGCTGGCCGAGCTGAAATGGCGCATGCGCGAGAAGTTCCACAAGAACTGCGATATTGACGCAGAGCTGTACTGGCGGATCGCCAGTGGGATTGACGATAGCCCAGTGCATCCGGCGACCTACGAGGTTCCGCCCAAGAGTGTCGGTCATCAGATGACACTGCCCCGCGATTATCACACGCTAGGAGATATCAAGACCGTGCTCCTGGAGCTGGCGGAGCTGGTATGCAGACGCTGCCGGCGCCTGTCAGTGAATGGCGCCGTCGTGTCCGTTGGCTGCCAAGGTGCCAGCTTCGAAGCGCCGACCGGCTTCTCCAGACAAAGCAAAATGAGTGATCCCACCAATGCCACAAGTCTTGTATACGAAGCGGCCGTCGCTCTCTTCCGGCGACATTGGGACGGCCAACCCGTGCGCCGGGTGAACCTCAGCCTCTCTGAGCTTAGCGATGAGAACCAGTACCAGCTGACCCTATTTGAGTCCCGCCCCCGGTACCGGGAGCTGGAGCGGGCCACCGACAACCTGAAGAACAAGTATGGTGATACGATTATCGGGCGGGCCGCTTCCTTCACTGATTCCGGACTGATTAAGGACCGGGCGGGTAAAATCGGCGGACATTACAAGTGAACCTGTGTATCGTCTACCAAAAACACAAAAACACCGCACTCCCCTGAAAAAAATAGCAGGGGATGCGACATTTTTGTACAATACTTTCGTTAGGACTCTTTAAACTAAGAGTTATACAAGATTGATATTCTTAAAATTAGGGATGATAATCAGTCGTCCCTTTCCTTTTTCCTTATCACTCTCGCTGCCCGGAACGAAAATCCCTATCGTTTGAATATTACCAACCTCGATTGCAAAATCGGAATGCGGTGCAACATCAGTCGTAATGGAAGATGCATTATAGCGAGTTATCACAAGCTGAAGCACTTTCTGGCCCTCGTTCTTCAACTGTACCAAAGCATCAATTCCAAAAGGAACTTCTTCTACAAAGTAACCCTGACCAACCCCAGCTTTCTGATCGATATGCAAATCTGCATGTTTCATCCTACTTGACTCCCTTCCAGTTGAGATAATACATAGTATTCGATGCACTGAAGTTGCGACTAGTTATTCAACTATTATTTAAATAAGTAGTTAAAACAACCATAACTTTAATCTATAGAGCACATATATTTACATTATCTGTACCCAAAACTAAGGAGAGATGTCATATGAACTTGCTAAATAGTCTACTAGGCAAACAAGTTGTCGCAGTGGTTGCAGGAGTTGCCCAGCCTTTAGAAGGGACATTGGTAGATACGGGAACTGATGTTATAGTTATTAGCAGTGGAGTAAAATTTCTGTACATCCCGATTGCCCACGTTAAATCCTTAATAAACAATCTAGAAGCTATCGTAGAACAGAACGATATCCCCGTATCCTTACCTACCAGTCAAGAAACAACCATCTCTCTTCAAACGCTTGTGGAGAATAGTCAGGGGAGTTTTACAGAAATTCATGTTGCCGGAGCCCATGCACTTCACGGTTATATTCAAAGAGTTCTGGCAGATTATTTACTCTTCTATTCTCCTATTTTTGATACGATACTCGTTCATATGAAACATCTTAAATATTTGGTTCCCTATCCCCCACAATTTGTTCCTTACTCCTTGAAACAAGATAAGCTGAATTCAGACCTTTCTGCTGTATCGACAGAGCCCAACTTCATTCAGCAACTAGAAAAAATGGAGGGGAGTTCCATCGTAATAGATCTGGCTGCTCCTTTTCAAAAGGCCGGATTATTAAAAAAAGTCCAAGCTCCAACGTTTGAACTTGTCACTCCAACTGGTGAAAGTATATTTGCACCGCTAGACCATATTCAGACAGTGAACTACCCAAGAAAATAAAGTCGATAAACAACCAATATATAGATGGTGAGAAGAAGTCCAGTTTCAATCGTTCATGCTGCTGTAAGAACGGTTGAAGCTCTTCATCAAGTGAACGCTACAGCGCCCGTGATCATACCCTCTTCACTATAGCCTTTAAACAAAAATCAGTTGGACCCAATAGTATAACAAAAACAAAGTTACGACAGTTGTTAATGGGACTACAATCAAGGAAACTTGTAAATAGTCCCTCCATTTAATTTTAATCTTCTTTTGTCTAAGGATATGCATCCAAATAAGAGAGGCAAGTGTTCCAATAGGGAAAAGCAAGGAACCCATATCACTTCCTATAATATTAGCAAGATAGATCGTTTTTAATGTGATAGGGTCAAGTCCCATTTCGGTTAAGGTAATGGTTCCGATCATTAAAGCAGGATGGTTATTAAAAACATTAGATAGAATCGAAACTAGTCCGCCCATGATAAAGCTCGCCTGCAGTAATCCTTGTTCTACAATGGGGGTACAAATTCTCACAAGCATGGTTGTTAGTCCGGCATTATGAAGTCCGTATATAATAACGTACATAGAGAAAGCGAAAACTAAGATGTGCCACGGTACTTTCTTTAGTATATCGACAGGATTCGTGCCCAGATGGTACCATCTCCATAGGAGTAAAATACTTGAACCAAACACCGCGACCCATTCAACCGGAATCGTAAAGTAAGATGCCACAAAGAGGAGACAACGCAGTACAAAAACAAACAGTAATACTTTCAGCATGAATATTGTCCGCTTTCTCTTGGTTTCAAGAGAAATTCTCTTCTTCAATGGATGAAAGTTGTAAGTGAAAAATCTCTCTTCTATATCATATGTTGCAGCTGGCAATACCTTCGGTAACTTTTTTTTCAATACAAAAAACATTAGGCACGACATAAAAAGTAAACCAATAGTTGCAGGTACAAACATCATTGCTGTATGCATGTACAGACTCATATGAACAATTTTCAATGCGATTAAATTAACAATATTACTTACTCCGATAGGAGCGCTGGAGGCTGTTGCGATCAAAGCACCACTTAATAGATAAGGAATCATTTGGTGGGGTTTTAACCATAGATTTTTTAGTAATAATATTAAAATAGGAGTTGTAATCAAGATGCTTCCGTCATTATTAAATAAAAGAGTCATTAAAAAGCATAGGAGCTGAATATACCAGTACAAGCGATAGCCTGAACCTTTGGACATGATCGCTAGTCGTGCAGCAGCCCAATTAAAAAAACCAAAGCTTTCCAATATGACAGCCATGACAATAGTCGCCATAATGGTAACAGACGCTCCCCCAATCTTATCGATGATGTCTACAACTTCATTGCCAGATACGATTCCAGTAAGCAATATAATCGCAGCTCCGATTGATGCTGGCCATGCTTCATTTATACCGCCTGGTCTCCAAAAAATAATTAGCATGGTCATAGTGAATACAAAGAAAGTCATTGCGATGTCGAAAGTCATGATTACACTCCTCCTTTGTGCCTTTCAAAATATAAGACAAGCGCTACACTTTCTAATCAATATATTTATATTCATTGCACGATAGACGGGACTGGTTATACAGCCAATTCAACAAATATGTATCTTTTAAATTATCTAAAAAGGTACTGTTATTTTAAAATTTTATATTAGGGTTGATATTTTCGGGCGATGAGGCGACAATCGGATATATATCATTCCAGGGGAGGATCACAGAGAGTTGGAAAGTACAGGCACCATCAGCAACAGTTCCACCCATGAAATTATCGACCTTTGTCTGTTAGCGGGCAAAATCATGCTGCAAAGCGGCGCAGAAACCTACCGTGTCGAGGATACGATGATGCGCATTGCCGATTCCCTGGGATTTCCGAATGCGCACAGTTATGTGACACCAACCGTGATCGTATTCGCGACCAGTTGGACGGAACCATCCAAGCTGTTTCGCATTGCTGAACGGACCACCGATTTGCAGAAGGTATCGGAAGTCAATGACATCTCGCGCCGCCTCTGCGAAGGGCAAATAACGGCAGAGGAAGCTCGGAGAAGACTCGGGGAAGTAGACACTGCTGCCCATGCCTATCCCATATGGATGCAGATCGTCGCCGCAGCATTGACAGGTGCGAGCTTCACAGTAATGTTCAAGGGCAGCCTCTGGGATGCACTCCCCGCACTGTTCGTCTCGGGCCTCGGTTATGCGGCAGTGATTTACCTGCACCGGCTCGTCCAGGTCAAATTCTTCGCAGAATTCGGCTCAGCCTTCCTGATCGGCCTATCCACCTTCTTTTCGGTCAAATATGGTGTGGGACGCGAAATGGACAAGATCATTATCGGTTCTGTCATGCCGCTAGTCCCGGGTCTGCTCATTACGAATGCAGTCCGCGACCTCATGGCCGGCCATCTGGTCTCCGGGCTGTCCAAGGGTGCTGACGCCTTTTTAACAGCGTTTGCGATCGGGACAGGTATCGGGCTTGTGCTGTCACTGCTATAATCACCCTGTGAAAGAGGTTAGCGACTCATGATTTTGCAACTGATTACCAGCTTTATTGCAGCCGCCACCTTCTGCATTCTGTTCAATGCGCCACGGCGTGCACTGCTGCAATGCGGAACTTCCGGTATGGTGGGCTGGCTCGTGTACTTATTATTGGATAAACAATGGGATACGGTGATTGCCACCTTCTTCGCGACCGTGGTGGTCGGCGTGGTCAGCCAGATTTTTGCCCGCTCCTTCAAAATGCCTGTCATTATCTTTAGTGTCGGAGGGGTGATCACGATGGTGCCCGGTGGCATGGCTTATGATGCGATGCGCAAATTCGTGGAGAAAGACTACATTGATGCTGTGCAAATTGCTACACAGGTTTTGATGCTCTCGGGAGCCATTGCAACAGGTCTTGTACTGAGCGAAGTGCTGGGCCAGATGTTCCGCCGCAAGAGAAAGCAAGGACTGTAAGGCAGACAATATACACCAAGAGCCGCGCGGGTTGTCCCGGCGGCTCTTGATATTTCTATATAAAGATTATAGTTTCATCAATCTAATCTTCCCAGATCGAAGCTTCCAAATGGTCTACAAAATGACGCAGCCTGCCTGCAACCTTCCGGTTAATCTCGCCCTCTTGGTACATCTGCTGTACCTTGTCACGCTGCTCCTGAATGGCTTTCAGCTTAACCTCCAGCTTCCGGGCATCCATCATACCATCCCGAGTCCATCCGCCGTCTCCATTGAGCCTTGCCACCAGTAGTTCATATCTGTCGATAACATGCTGGGAGGCTTCACGGTTCTCTTCATTCATGTGATCCCGGATTGCCGCAATGGCAGCCCGCGACATGACCGACTTAGCCTTGCAGGAAGCTTCCTTATACTGCGCGGCGGCAGCTTGCCAGCCTTCCTCCAGACCACGCTGCCCTGCAAACATGCCAGAGAACATCCGCCCTACCTCAGACAAGGACATCCGAATCTGCGAGTTCAGATGCTTGGCGAAGAAGGCTTCTGTGTAATCCAGCATCTCCGTCATCTTCTCCGCTACCGCCACCGGAACCTCCTCTTTCTCAAGTAGGATATTCAATGCCTTGCGCTCGGCATGCAGTCCGACAATTCGCGCTTCCATGCCCAGTTGGCGCATTCGTTCCGCTGCAGGATCATCCCCCTGCCCCGGCAGGCTCATTTTCTGAATCTTCTCTCTGAATTCGTTCAAAGCAGGCTGAGCCGAATCCCGGGAATCTCCATCCATCATGCTGCGCATCATCGCCATCCCGGCATCAATGACCACTGACTTCGCAGCCTGTTCCGATCCTTCTTCCGAACCAGCGCCTTCTTCTCCTTTACCCGCCAGAACCGGCAAAAAGATGCTGGCGATCAGCAGCGACATCAGAATGCAGCCTGCCGCCAGGAAGATCATCAGGTTCCGTTCGGGGAATGGCGAGCCATCACCCAGCACCAGCGGAATCGAGAAAGCACCCGCCAGCGTAACCGCCCCGCGCACTCCGGAAATCGAGGTGATCAGCACCTCTTTGAGAGATCTTTTTTCAGCCTTTTCCCCGCGATGCATCCATAACGTAAACCCATACACCCATAGGAACCGCAGAACAATGAGCAGCACAGTAATGGCAAGTACATAACCAAAGACCATCCAGTTATCCACAGCGCTGTCACGGTAGACTACGCTGATGACATCTGGAATGGACACCCCGAGAATAAGGAATACCATCCCGTTCAGAATAAACAGCAGGACAGACCAGGTACTGGCCGACACGAGCTGAAGCTTATATTGCGGCGACACCGCCCGGTCTTTCTCAATCGCATGGATAATACCGCCCGCAACAACCGCAAGGATGCCGGACAGACCCAATTCCTCACTCACGAGATAAATAATAAAAGGAGTCAAAATTTGTAGCAACGTATGTACGGTTACATCTTCCATACCAAGTTTACGAATAAACACACTCAGACGAATAAGCAGGAACGCCAGCACGGCACCCGCTATCAACCCGCCAACCGCAATCAGAATGAAGCTGAATGTCGCTTGGCGCAGGGAAAACACACCGGTCACCGCTGCCGCAATCGCAAATTTGAACGCCACCAGACCAGAAGCATCGTTCATCAGCGACTCGCCTTCAAGCACTCGGTGAATGCTCTTCGGCAGGTGAACACGTCCGGCAATAGCACTGACCGCCACCGCATCGGTAGGCGACAGAATGGCTGCCAGCGCAAAAGCCGCTGCCAGCGGAATGCTCGGGATCATCCAGTTGATCGCATAGCCCGCTACCAGGACGGTTGCAAAGACCAGGCCTAGCGCAAGCATCAATATCGGCGCCCGCAGATTCCACAGCTCAGCCCGCGGCGTGCGTCTCCCGTCATTGAACAGTAGCGGTGCAATGAATAATACAAAGAACAATTCAGGTTCCAGTTCCATATGTATCCCCGGCGGGATCAATACAACAAGTACCCCGAGGCCAATTTGTATCAGGGGAATAGGTACGAACGGTATAAACCGGTTCACAATATTGGATACTGCAATTAACCCAAGCAGCACCAGTACAGCAAGTAAAGTCTCCAAGTTGATCATCTCCTCCAGGTAATCCCATTATTATAGCGTAAACTTGACTTCTGGCAAAATCGCCGGTAGGAGCAGATCCGTTTTGAAGTGGAGCCCCTCCCCCTTACAAGATCAAATCCCCTTAAATGTTCACACTCCCCCTCGGCTGTGTAAAAATCCTTCCCATTTATGCAATGAGTACTCCTTTAATTTACATTGACAAAAATATTTATTTATGATATGATTAAATATTTACATATTGAAATCAATATTCAAAATGCTATGATATGCATTAGCCACACGGCAGCACTCTTATCCATAAACGGAGGGATACCATGCATATCGCCAACGGAATAGACATGCTGGAAATCACGGCACAGGTTATGGGCGGAAGCGATACACTCTACCCTGTCCTGCTCCATGACGAGAAAACTGCGGTTTTGATTGACACCGGATACCCGGGTTTGCTGGAGAGATTCCAAGCAGCCTTCGACAAGGCTGGTGTTTCCTGGTCCAAGCTTGGCACCATCTTAATCACCCATCAGGACCTGGATCATATCGGAAGTCTGCCCGCCATTCTGACCAGCCTCGGAGATGCACCAACTGTTCTGGCTCACGCCTTGGAAAAGCCCCATATCGAGGGTGAAAAAATGCTGCTCAAGCATACGCCGGAGGCGCTCGCTGCCGCTGAAGCTATGCTCCCGCCTCATGTGCCAGAGGAGTGGCGGCAAGCTTTTCTATCCGTGCTGAAGAATCCGCCGAAGGGGAAAGTGGACGACACTCTTGCAGATGGTGAGCAGCTTCCACTGGCGGGTGGAATTACTGTCATTCATACACCAGGGCACAGTCCCGGACATCTTTGCCTCTACCATCAGGCCAGCCGGACGCTTATTGCAGGAGATGCACTGATCGTCCGGGAGGGCGAGCTTTATGGACCAGATAACTCGTCCACCCCTGACATGGCGACAGCCTTGGCTTCCCTATCCAAGCTAGCCGATTATCCCATAGATACGGTGATCTGCTACCACGGCGGGATATATCAGGGGGAAGCCAACCGGAGAATTGCTGAATTGTCCGGAGGACAACAGTAAACACAGGATCAGCAAAAAGGCAGAACCGGAATTAGCCGGTCCTGCCTCTTTTTTTTCAAACTACTCATTCTTATTGCTTCACAATAAATTTGATCCCGATATTCCATGGGTCCTTGATCGCTGGCACGCCGTCTTGCTCTTCCACGGCATATCCTGCCTGACGAACGCGTTCTAAGGCAGCGGCCCGCTCCTCTTCGCTAGGCAGCCACAGGGTGAAATAATCAATGTTCGGTACATCTACCGGCGCTGCTGGCGCACCTTCTCCGGCCCAAATATTCAGTCCGATATGGTGGTGATAGCCTCCGGCCGATATGAACAGCGCTGCATCGCCATAGTGCGCCACCTGTTCGAATCCCAACAGATCAATATAGAATTTCCGTGCCTCATTCAGATTTCCTACGTGAAAGTGTACATGCCCAATTACTGTACCTGACGGAAGCCCACTCCAGGTCAGACCTTCCGAAGCAGCCAGCAGGCCATCCACATCAACAGCATCAGTGGTCATGATATAGTTCCCTTGCGGGTCACGTTGCCAAGTATCCCGGGGGCGATCCCGGTACAGCTCAATTCCGTTGTTGTCCGGGTCCTGGATATACAGCGCCTCGCTGACCAGATGATCTCCCTGTCCCACATGAACTTCAGATGCAATCAGGTTGCGTAGAACAAGGCCCAGGCTCGGACGGTCTGGCACCAGAATAGCAAAGTGGTACAGTCCGGCCGCTGAATTACGGCGCAGCACTTTGGCATTCTCAATCTCGCGCAGAATAACCAGCACAGTCTCCCCGTCAGCCGTCAGTTCAGCTTCGTGCGCTGTCTGCCGCAGCACCTTGAATCCGACAACATTCTGATAAAATGCCAGGGAACGCTCCAGGTTGCTGACCCTGATCTGTACTAATCCAATTTCGGTATCCCCAGGCAATATTGCGGTAGCAGTCATATCAATTCCTCCTAAAAGTACGGTACGAAGTCTATCTCCATAAGTATTGTTTCCAGTTTTCTCAGTTCGCTTACTTCTCATGTATGTTTGTAACCAACAAAGTTACACACTAACTATAATTAGTATAGTAACATTCCATAAGTTTGTCAATTACCTCCACGAAAACATGCAAGTAGCAACGGCTTTTCCGTCCTTTAAGGGACAGTATCCGTTTCAGCGAGAAATATAAGGATGATTTATAGCGCAAAACATATAGATTCTTATATTTTTTAAAAAAAGCATTCCCAGTAGCCATTTCATGACTTTAGAGAATGCAGTAAAAATCACAACGTTTTCCGCACAAATTCCATCGTATACTTTTGCTTGAAGCCAAGGCTGTCATACAGATTTTCAGCATCGTTCCCGACAACACACCAAAGGGTAATGTCTGTGTGCCCACGGCGATAGATCTCGTTGCATAAATACATCACAAACTTTCTGCCAATGCCTTGTCGATGTAAGTCTGTACGGACGGAGACACTGCTAATTTCATTACCGCAAATATGGCTATAAGCGACGATTTCCCCATTCATGATGTAGACAAAGCGATCCTCGGCATCCTCTTTCCATGCACTTCTTTCCTGTTCACTAGGCTGGGCAATCACCGAATCAGGAAATCGTCCGACACGAACGCGCATTTCATGAAAAGCTCTGGCATACAGCGACTGACTGTCCATATAGTCACTGTCCACATACTGTCTCACAGAGTGCTCGTTTAGGGGGAAGGGATCACCGGTGCGCTGCATATAAGCCGATGCAAAGTATGGATCATAGCCTAGCTTGCGTGCAAAGGCATAAGATGCTTCGTGACCGGAACGAAAGGAACTTCTAACCTTTTGGGTGCCACCCGCTCGCAATCTATTCTCCGCATACTTCACCACTTCAAAACCAATTCCCCGCCTGCGAAACTGCGGAGCAACAAATACAGTTAAATAAGACTGAACTACAGGCTCATTCACCTGGGCTAACGCAACCAGCTCATCCTCAATAAACGCGGTGATAAACAGCTCTGGTTCTTCAGCAAGCACCCGGAGGAGGTTTTCACCGGCATCGGCGTCATAGCTTAACAACTCTCTGACAGCATTATATTCTGTGTGACTGAAAGGCTCGTATCGGATATCTGATATATTCGTCAACTTTGGATCCCTCCATTTTTATTGCGGTGTTGTAGAATTATAATTGCGAGTTAAGTTCTCCCATTCCTCAAAAGATAGCTTATCGACGGATATGACCCCAGCACATTCGGACTGCCTCAGCTTAATCAGGAGATTCTTGAAATCATTTGGACAATGACTTGATACGGCAGATGGTAGACCAAAACGTTCGGATAGTACCCACACTCACTGTATTAAAAATGCTCCAAGACAAATTAGGAGTCCCGCTATTAAAACAAGGGCTGGATAATGTCCGAAGGTTTGTACAAGCAGGTGGAGAAGTTGGCCTGGGTGATGACTTTATCGAAGAAGAAAAACCATGGTACAGGCTAGGAATGCCGTGGGAAGAAATCCGCTTGTTAAGTGAAGCCGGCCTTACACCGATGCAAATTATCGTAGCAGCAACTTCCGTCGGTTCAAAGATATGTAACCTATCTCACGAGATTGGAACGATCGAAACTTCTAAGAAGGCTGATCTATTTGTCATTGAAGGAGATCCCCTCGTCAATATAGACAATCTACGAAAGGTGAAATTCGTCATGAAGGAAGGTGAAATTATGTATTCTACTAACCATTAACGATAGTTTACAGTGGCAGTCAAGGACTTTAGGTTTCTTACATCAATCCCGCAGCGAAAAAAAGACCAGCGCTTGTGTCTCACATATCGCTGGTCTTACATGTATCCTTCTCTATTCCATTGCTCAGATAACCGGCATTTCATTGGCAATCTCGGCAAGAGTAACGCCCTGCAGTACACTCTCCATCGCTGTTTGCGCACGGGCAAAGACCGGCACAATCGCTCCGGCGATGTTCTTGCCAACCGGACAGTCAGGGTTCGGATGCTCATGGACGGCAAATAGAGAGCCTTCCTCCACCGCATTTACCGCTTTATAAATCTCAAGCAAGGTAATCTGCTCAGGGTCGCGCGCCAGCTTGGCACCCGCCACTCCCGGGCGCACATCCACAAGACCCGCTTTATTTAACATCCCTGTGATCCGCCGGATCACCACGGGATTTGTGTTGACACTGCTGGCAATCCACTCCGAAGTGCTTTTGCCATCCTTGTTGCTGTCAATCAAAGTCAGAATATGAATAGCAACCGCAAACCGGGTGCTGATGTTCATGTTGATCTCTCCTCACAGTAGCATTCTCAGATAAGGGCGTCATTTTCAATGCAACAGTAATAGTTACATTCTACTCCATTGTCAACCTTATGAGAAGAGTGGGCCCTGGTTATTAAGCACGCGTCAGGATCACTGGCTCGCCTTTGGTCACGATAATAGTATGTTCATACTGCGCCACCCGGCTGTCATCCGCAACACTGAGTGTCCATCCATCCGCTTGCGGATCTACATACTCCGCACCGGTGGAGAGGAATGGTTCCACGGTAATGACTTGCCCTTCTTTTAGAACGGTGGTTACACGAGGTTCATAGAAAGGCAAAATTTCATTCGGCTTATCATGCAGGGATTTGCCAATGCCATGGCTGCAAAGGTTACGGATCACCTTGTATCCACGTTTACGCGCCTCTCTTTCCATGACTCTGCCGATCTCATTGACCTTCATGCCGGCCCGGAGATGGTTAATCACGCTCATCATCGTTTCTTCGGTGCTGCGGCACAAATGCTGAAGCTTTTCATTATAGGGCGGGAGCTGGAAGGACACCCCTGCATCTCCGAAATACCCGTTCAATTCGGCGGAAACATCAATGTTGATGAGATCCCCGGCCTGAATCACTCTGGAGCCAGGAATACCATGGGCCACCTCCTCATTAACACTGATGCAGGTCGCTCCTGGAAAATTGTACGTCACTTGGGGAGCTGACGCCGCCCCGGCCTCTTTCATAATTTTCGCGCCAATCTCATCGAGCTCACGCGTGGTCATTCCCGGCACAACACTCTTTTTCATCTCGGCAATGGTGTGGCCCACCACTTTCCCAATTGCCTTCAGACCTTCCAAATCTTTCGTTGTATTACATATCATTAGTTCACATTCCTCTCACACGCTAAAATCTCTTTATGCTGCATTCCTGCTTTACCCCATCATATGCGGCAATGCTCCATGTTTTCCTTCTACTTTAAGCTGGATCCTGCCATTTACCTTTATGTATGGAGAAAAGAATCCCACAGTCTGCGTCATGGAGCGACCCGCTGAAATTCTGTCCCATTCCATTGGTACAGGGCGTGAAGCTCCTGCCCTACCGAGTTGTCGTAATACGTTGTCTTGAAGCTGGTCTTATCCGCCTGGTCTAGCTTAACGGAATATCTCTCTGGACTGCTGATAAACATCTCGCCAGTTGGCTGGATAGGAAGTTCCCGGATGACATGATCCTTTCCTAGTGAGAACAGCTTGAAGAAGTAACCATTGCTCGAACCATACTGTCCGATAGTGAAATCGGGATCGCCGTCGTCATTGTAATCACCGAACTCCAGCTGAAAGAAGCTCTGGAATTCCAGCCCCTCTTGAAAATGACGACTCAACGGAAACGTGCTCAGCACCTTGTCCTCTGCATCGGTAACAACCAGTTCGAACGTCCCGCTCCAGTTTTTTCCCGAGAACGGCCCTTTCGTAGCCCAATCCTCACTGTATTGCCCTTGAAGAAGACGCAGGTTCAAGTATTCCTCCCGTCCCGTTAGCGGGAACAGCTCATTCCGGGATAAGGTGACTGGCCCTTTTACGGCAACAGCAGCTTGAACGGAGCTTGCAGCCGGTTGTTCAACATCCGAACCCTCCGGCCGGAATATCACGTCCCGGAGCTTGTCGGCATATTTCACCGGGATCGAATAGCCTTTACCGCTGTTAACGGAGGCGACGAGCAGTCCCTTATGCCCCTTCTCTTCTCCAAGGCCGAGGGCATATTCTTCGGTGTATCCATCCCCGTAAACCAGCTTCATTGAAAAATCAGGTTCATAATCAAGTTCGCCTTGAATTCGCTTGCTTTTGTTCATCGCCTCCGCTACAGTTTTGATCAGTGCAGCATCAGAGATGGACTTCGACTCAACGAGCGCTGCTTGCTGTTCCGATTGTTGGTCCAGTTGATGATAGGCCAGGCTGATTTCGTGAATCCACTTCGCATTAATATATCCAAAAGCGTTTTGGCACCCGCTTAACACGATCACAGCAAGTAGTGACACGATTAGAAAGAAACGGCGAATGGAAAATCACCTCCAAAAAAACTGTACAGTCCATTATAAACGATAAACTCCCCGAATGAAATTTTGTCTGGCAAAACATTATCCGCAGGTGCAAAAAAAGACTGAATCGGTCACTTGGGCCGGATTCAGTCTTTGGTTTATGAGTTATATGTAGTTCAATACAACAACCCGTCTAGCCTGTGATTACTCCGCGCCAACCGCCTTCAACCAAGCATCGGCAATAAGGCCATGACCCGCAGGAGACGGGTGAACACCATCCGGCGCCCAGTAGGCAGACTCAGCTGTGGCCGACGCTGCAGCGAACAGGCCGTCCAGTGGAACCAGCAGCGCTCCGTATTCACGGGCAAGCTCACGCACCACATGGATTTTAGGGTCCAAGTCCTCGCGCCAGCCCTTACGGTCTTCCGGCACAGGCAATACAAACGGCTCAACCAGCACCAGCTTCGCATCAAGCGTCTTCTTCGTACGTTCAATCAGATCACGATAGGCAGCTTCGAACTTCTCCACCGATGTCGCATCATTGGAATCGTAACGGCGCCAAGTGTCATTAATCCCGATATAAATGGAGACCCAGGTCGGCTTCAGATCAAGACAATCTTTATCCCAACGTCCCTGCAAATCTACAGCACGGTGGCCGCTAATGCCCCGGTTAAGGAAGGTGAGGTTCTTCTCTGGATAGAGATGTCCAAGCTGACTGGCGATCAATAAAGGATAGCCTGTGCCCAGCGATAAAGCGTCTTCATAATTACGTCCTGCATCTGTAATACTGTCGCCCTGGAACAGGATGACGTCATTTTTCTGAAAATCCATGAATAATATCCTCCTCTGACTGCATCTGTAGCATAGCGCGACCGATCCCGGCCTTTCCTTCCAGCCGATCACCTCTAGCGAAGTCTATTATAGCAGAACCTTATCAAAAATGTCATACGCTTTCATAGTGAAAATATTGCATTTAAGATGCATATATATTGAACTTAGAATTTTCTTGAGGTAAGGTCGTCACTGCGGTGAATGTTTGGACTTCCGGCCGCTGTTAGCGGATCAAATCTGGAGACAGCCTATGCTTACGGGTGCGAGCTTTCCTTTGGAAAGCTTTTAGGCGGTCGCTATCGCTCCTTATAGTTCCAAAATCCCCCTCCATTCCTCTCGCCTTATGTTAAGTTTTTTAGTTCAGTCTATATAGATCTATTTTTCAAAAAAAAAGTATATTTCTTCATTGACGGACAACAAAAGGTGTGATACTTTAAGTAAGTAACTAATAGTAAGTTTATTATTTAATACTAGCTGTTGATTATTAACCACTACATATACCTATCGGAGGCGTTCAACATGAGTACATTTACAGATTTGGTTCAATCCCGTAGATCGGCTAACAATTTTGTGGAAGGCATCAAGATTCCCCAGCAAGAACTGGAGGAAATGTTCTCGCTAGCCCGCTTAGCTCCATCTGCTTATAACCTGCAGCATACTCACTACAAAGTCGTTGCCAGTGAAAAGATGAAGGAACAGATTCGTGAGGCCGCCTACGGTCAATACAAAACCCATACCGCATCCGCCGTCATCGTCGTGCTGGGCGATAAACATGCGTATCTCCAGGCTCCGGAAATCTATAGCGGACTTAAGCTTCTCGGTGCGATGTCCGAAGAGGAATATGATCAGCAAATTGAGTCCATTAACGGTGCTTATATCGGCAATGAGGCCTTCCAGCGCGATGAAGCCATCCGCAATGCCTCCCTATCTGCCATGCAGTTCATGTTGATCGCCAAAGACAAAGGCTGGGATACATGCCCGATGATCGGATTCGATCCGGCCGCTGTAGCACAAGTCCTGAATCTGCCGGACAACCTCGTTCCGGTCTTACTGATCACCATCGGCAAGGACAACCAGCACAAGATTAGACCACGCGGGTACCGCAAGCCGGTTAATGAGTTTGTTGAATTTTTTTGAGCCGATAGCTTGAAGTAATGGGATTAGCTTTAGTAATTAATTAAAAAAGACCCGCAGGCGGAGTGACTTTGACAAAGTCCCCTGCTCTGCGGGTTTTATTGACTTTAGACGCTTCATTACAGCTTAATCGCTTTCCAGCAAGCTTCCAGCGTCTCCTTCTCCCTCTTTTCATCCAGATCATATTTTTGAATATAATAGCCCTTTAACACCGAAGCTACAATCCCATAGGTAATCTGATGACACAACCGGGCATCCATATCGCGGATCAGACCTTGCTTCTGTCCTTCGGACAAGATGGACATGATCTCCTGGATCTCACCCGATTCATCCATATTACGCAATTCCGGTGGTATATATGGCGAGAAGGAATAGCTGTCGCTGAACAGAAATTCCTTGCGGTATTTCATTCCAAAGCGTATTCGATTCCGATGAAGACTGGTAAAGCGCTCATACAGACTGGCAGTGGGGTCATAACCCTCTAGCAGACTATAGCCCATCTTATTTCTTGCCAACCTGTATACTTCGTGGACCAGCTCGTCCTTTGTTCGAAAATAATTAAATAACGTGCCCGAGCCTACCTTTGCCTTTTTCAAGATCTGAGCAATCGTAACCGACTGCAATCCAAGCTCGTCAATCAAATCCAGCGTGGCATCAGTGATATCTTCTCTTTTCCCCAATTCATACATCCTCTCTGTTTCTTGCGCCAACTCAATATTCGGATTAAGCCTTCCAAATGGAAGGTTGATAAGTTCACACGAGTAGTCAAGCACTGGATTCCAACTTCAATTTTAAGGTTTATAAAAATAATAACAGGTTTAGTCTATTAATGAAAAGATGACTTCCGAAATATCGGAAGTCATCTTTTGGGGCCTTATATAAGGCTTGGCTATATCAAATTACCCTTGCACTTTTCTAAAACGCCAGAGAACGCTTTGGAAGTCTCCGTGAAGATCAGGCAGTGGCAATCCGGCATACATAAGCAGATCCCCGCCATATACGCCTCCGCCTTCAACCCACTCATAATCAGCCTCTGGATCAAGGCCTTTCAGACGCAGATAATGAAGCGGATCATTCGGCTCGGCAAGCACACGTGCATACACCACTACAGCTTCGGATTTGTCCTCAGCAGCAATCATCCAGGCTGTTTCATTACCTTCAAAAGGACTAAGCAGTCTGTACTGCTCCCCAAACTGAACCAGGGAACGCAGCTCTTTATAGAGAGCCACTTGTTCTTTCACAGCAGCCTTCTCTTCTTCCGTAAATTGGGTCAGATCCAGCTCATACCCGAAGTTTCCTGACATCGCGATATGCCCGCGCATTTCCAGGGAAGTGGAGCGGTGCACCTGATGGTTCGGAACGGCAGAGACGTGACTGCCCATGGAGCTAATCGGGTAGACTATGCTGGTTCCGTACTGGATTTTGAGTCTGCTGACTGCATCTGTATTATCACTTGTCCAGGTTTGCGGCATATAATACAGCATACCTGGGTCAAAACGTCCGCCACCGCCGGAGCAGCTCTCGAACAGGATATTCGGGAATTCAGAAGTAATCCGCTCCAACATGCCATACAGACCCAGCATATAACGGTGCGCTGTCTCACGTTGTCTTTCCGGTGGCAAAAGCGCAGAGCCAATCTCGGTCATATTGCGGTTCATGTCCCATTTAACATAAGTGATCGGTGCGCTGCGCAGCACTTCCACGATCTGATCGCCAATAGCCTGGCACACATCCTCACGGGAGAAGTCCAGCACCAATTGGGTACGGCCCAAGGTACGGCGACGATCCGGCACATGCAGACACCAGTCTGGATGCTTACGGTACAGTTCGCTGTCCGGGGAAATCATCTCCGGCTCGAACCAGAGACCGAATTGCATATCCAGCTTATTCACGCGCTCTGCCAGATCGCCCAGACCTTCCGGCAGCTTCTTCCGGTCAACGAACCAGTCGCCGAGCGAGCTACGGTCGTTATCACGTTGTCCGAACCAGCCGTCATCCAATACGAACAGCTCGATTCCCAGTTCAGCACCAACACGGGCGATGTTCTCGATCTTCTCCGCATTGAAGTCGAAGTAAGTTGCTTCCCAGTTGTTAACGAGCACCGGACGGGTGCGATCACGGTAAATACCACGAGCCAAGCGGGTACGATACAACTTATGATAGGTTCTGGACATCGCTCCGATGCCATCCGGGGAGAACACCATCACCGCTTCCGGAGTCTGGAACGACTGTCCGGCTTCCAGCAGCCAGTTGAAATCGAATGGATTAATCCCCATAGACAAACGAGTCGTCTTGTAAGAATCCACTTCTACCTGCGCGGAGAAGCTTCCGCTGTATACCAGACTGACGCCATACACTTCACCGTGATCCTCATCTGCACCATGGGACAGCAGGGCTACGAATGGATTGTGGTTATGGCTGCTCGATCCTCTGCGGCTCTCTACTCCCTGCATGCCGGAAGCAAGCGCTCTGCGCTCAATATAACGCTCACGTGTCCATGTTCCGGACAAATGCAGCAGTTCGTAATCCGAAGTACGGAAATCTACGCTCATACTATATCCACGCAGCAATTTGAGAGAGGCCTGTCCTTCGTTCACAAAACGAACAGAACGAGTAACAGCATTCAATTCCTCAAATACTGTATAGGACAAAATAATGCGGAGTCCCGCAACAGCGTCAACCAGTTCAAGCTCCAAGGTCTCTGCTTCATCTTCATGTTCTGTATACGTAGCTGGGAGTCCTTCCAAGGCAGGCTTCCCTTTATAAATACGGTGTTTGTCATACAGAGCCTCAGAGGCGGTGGTTCCATTCTCAGCCTGAATCTGATAGGCCGGATTGCGGAAATCGCCCACTCCGTATGATGGATATTCCTGAGCAAGCGTATCATATGAGAGCGTCATATCGTCCGGGAACGGACTTGGTGAGAAGGAACAACGCTCTGTGCGCTTCAGAATCGATGACAATGCGCCGGAACGAATCTTGCGGCCCCAATATACATGTGCTGGGACTCCGGTATGGAGAAGCTGAATAACATAGCTGGTTTCTTTAGTCTGGAGATGAAAAATACGTTCGTCTGCAAGATATTGAATTCCCATAATACCCTCCGTAGATGTTATGCTAGTAATCAATCAACCTCCATTATATTATGAAATCGCTTCATTTACGATATAGTAATATTTCACTTGGCATATTGCAATATTGCAATGGCTGCCCGTTCACGCCGCTCCGCATCGGGACTCTTCAGTGCTTTTTTCAGAATATCAAGCGCTTCGGCCAGTGTCTCTTCCTCCACATGAACTCCCTTATTCAGGAGATTTCCGGACGTCTCTGTATTCCTAATCCAAAGCTCCAAACGCGCAGCGGCAATCGGTTCCTGGAACATTGAGACTGTTGATTCTTCAGCGAGCAGTGCTTGTACCACAG
The DNA here is from genome assembly GCF_058133325.1 of Paenibacillus sp. MAHUQ-45. Classification (NCBI taxonomy): domain Bacteria; kingdom Bacillati; phylum Bacillota; class Bacilli; order Caryophanales; family Paenibacillaceae; genus Paenibacillus; species Paenibacillus sp. MAHUQ-45. The sequence continues at coordinate 155,618 of NZ_JBYUPV010000008.1, read as the reverse complement.
AATTCAAAGCTGCGTATGGAATGCTGGTCAGCCAGGTTACTCCGCGCCGGTGGCATCTACCATCTTCCGCTGTGTCGAAACGTTCATCATAAAAGTAATCGCCGAGATCGCCCAGGTGTACCCAGTCTCCGTCTGCAACAAGCAGATAATCTCCATCCTGCATATTATGGACAAACATGCCCACGACCTCGGCATGCTCTGCCAGCTCCTGGCCCTGATAACCGTATGCCTGCTGCAGTCTATCATCTAGTTCATCCCGGCCAATCCCCTCCAGATCACCAACACCCGGATAGCCGATGCATACATAATGATCTTCCAAAAAACCCTTTAGCCACTGCTTTTCTGCTTCCCCTGACTTCAGTTGGAATAGATTCATCCCTTGTTGCTCCCCTCTTCGTTGTCTTTCATAGTATCCATGGGCAGTATTAGAGTTTAATGAAGAGTAATTTGAATATCCCCAAATAGCGATTGGAGGCATCCAGACCAGGCAGCTTGAAAATAGAGAACAAAAAGTAGTTTTCCCGTTCTGTGAGCGTGTTCAGCACAGGTTTGCCGATCATATTGGCGATTCCTTCTGCCAGTTTACCTCCGCTCTCTACATTTACATTTTTAATGGCATAATCCACAAAATCCTCTTTACCAGGATTCGTAGCCAACAAAGCAACTAACAGCACAATAAGGAATAAAAAAAATCTGCCTGCCCCACCCCTTTTAGTGCTTCTTCCCGTGTACGGCCGATCAAATTCGTTCATATCCATCCCTCCTTATCTGAACAATAGAGCATTTGGGACAATCTGTAAATCAAAACAACTCCGGTCTTCCACCAATCAATAAGATTCAGGCTGCTCCTTCAGCTCTTGACGTATAAAATTGTATAGCTTGGCGCTGGCTCTTACCAATGGATAATCTGCCGTCTTACACAGGAGTCCGCAGCTCATATCGATCTGGGCTCCAGCCAGTTGTCGGGATACCGTACCGTTTGGTAACGGATTTAGCATTACCGCTGGAATAAGGGCGATCCCAAGACCGGCAGCAACATAATCTTTTAGCGCTACCATGCTACCGATGACCATTGTATGCAGTGGAGCGCCGCCGGATTCCTGCAGGACACTCTCCAGCTTTTTGCGATAAGGGCAATGGGTTGCCGTAATCAGAATACGGTGTTCCCGCAGGTCTTCCGGGGTAATACGCTGATTGGCAGCCAAAGGATGTCCTTCCGGCAAGAGCAGCAAGAATCGCTCAGTGAACAGCGGCTCAAAATAAAGCCCAGTGACCAGCTCCGGGGCAGAACACAATGCCCAATCCAGCTCCCCGCGCAGTAGCTGCTCACTCAGCACCTGTGTGCTGGCGATTTCCACCTCAACCTCCACCTTGGGATAGTCGTTAAGAAAAGTCTTCAACAGATCAGGCAAGCGATAAGTAGCTGTCGGGTCTGTAACGCCCATCCGTACGCTCCCGGCATCACCGGTATGCAGCCCCGCCAAGTCGCTTTCCAACCGCTCTATATCCTTAATAATCTGCCGTCCCTGTTCATGGAATAACCGCCCCGCCTCTGTCAGCACGATTTGTTTGCCACGTTCAAGTAACTGTACACCCAGTTCTGCCTCTAGCTTCTGTATTTGCATAGTCACAGTCGATTGAGCATAATTCAGCTCCTCGGCTGCACGATTGAAGCTACCAGTGCTGACAATCGTCTGAAAGGTTTTCAGTGCTTTAATATCCATCCCGCTTCCTCACCATTCCTCAGTATTGAATTCAAAAAAAATGAACGAACGATTCAGATCATTCAATTATACATAATTCCATCACAGCTATAAAATAATATATATCCACAACACTAACAAGGAGAGAAGCCCCATGGAATTGAAAAATAAAATAGCGATTGTAACCGGAGGCGGAACAGGGATCGGTAGAGCTACCTCTCTGGAACTGGCGAAGCGCGGTGCAGCTGTTGCTGTCAACTATAGCCGCTCCAAGGCCGAAGCGGAGGAAACTGTCCGCTTGATTATGAATCAGGGTGGTCAGGCTTATGCCATACAGGCCAATGTCGCTAATGATCAGGAAGTACGGGACATGGTAGCAGATGTGGTGAAGAGGTTCGGCACCGTTGATCTTCTCGTTAATAACGCCGGGATCACCAGACATATTCCATTTACTGATCTGGAAGCTGCTACCGAAGAGGTTTGGGACGAGCTCTACGACACCAATGTCAAAAGCATGTTCTTCTGTGCTAGAGCAGTGGCAACTTATATGCGACAAAATGGCCAAGGCGCCATCGTCAATGTCGGCAGCATCGCCGGTAAGACCGGGTTGGGCTCTTCCCTGCCCTATGCCGTATCAAAGGCAGCCGTACATGGGCTGACCAAATCTCTGGCCCGAGCCCTCTCCCCTCATATTCGCGTCAACTGTGTAGTGCCAGGAGCTGTCGCAACACGCTGGTGGAACGGGCAAGAAGAGCAAATGCAGAAGTTAGCACCCAACCTGCTCCTGCAGCGTATTGCAGAACCCGGAGAGATCGCCAACTTGATTTGCGCCGCTCTGGAGCAGGAAGCAATGACTGGGCAGATCATCACTATAGACAGCGGCCAAACCTTATAAAGATACATTCATCTAGCCCCCACTACTCCCTATATGTTACATTCAAAGGTAAAGGGAGAGATGACATGGGGATCAGTATATTAAAAATCATAGGAGGGCTCTGTCTTGCCCTCGTGTTGGCGCTTGGCTGTTTTCTGGTCTATGTAACAGTAACCGATTACAAGCCTGCCGAAGTTACACCGCTCACCATCTATAACAACAATGGATCTGCACTGCAGCAAGGCCAGCCTTTACAGGTAACCACTTTTAATATCGGTTATGCCGGGCTGGACGCGGGTCAGGATTTCTTCATGGACGGCGGCCGTATGGCCCGCTCCAGCAGCAAGGCCCAGACGGTAAGGAATCTTGAAGAGATCACGTCCTTTCTGAAGACTTCCACTTCGGATATCTATCTGCTACAAGAAGTGGACCTGAAATCTTCCAGAAGCTACAAGGTGGACGAAGTCTCCTATATTACCTCAGAAATGCCGGACTACAGCCATGTTTTTGCTTTCAATTATAAAACGGCGTGGGTTCCCCTTCCGATCCTGCATCCTATGGGTTCCGTGCAGAGTGGGTTGATAACCTTGGCCAAGCCCAAAAGCAGCAGCCAAATCCGTTATGATCTGCCGGGCAAAGAAAGCTGGCCTTATCAGCTGTTTGAACTGGATCGTGGATTCATCGAGAGCAGGTTCCCGGTTAACAATGGCAAAGAATTGGTCCTAATCAATGTTCATCTGTCCGCTTATGACAAGGGCGGCTATATCCGTAAGCAGCAGTTGGAATATCTCGGTGCTTATATCGAAAGAGAAAGCCAACACGGCAATTATCTTATCATCGGCGGTGACTGGAACCATACCTTGCCTGGTACGGATTCAAAGCTATTCGAGACCACCCAGGGATGGCCGGCATGGCTTCAACCTTTTCCAGCAGACTTTCGTCCTGAAGGCTTTCATTGGGCGGTTGACCCGGCAACCCCTTCTGTCCGCACCCTTGATGTTCCTTACAGCGCGGGCGTGAACTTTCGGGCCGTCATCGACGGTTTCCTCGTCTCGCCGAACGTAGAGGTAACGGCGGTCCATGGCCAGGAGCTGAATTTTGCCAATAGTGACCATAACCCGGTGACGGCGCAGTTTGTGCTGAAATAGGGATAGGTATGCAAAAGGACCCCGCCGGGTCCTTTTGTTTTTTGCATTTCTACGTATGGGAATTCATTGATCTCCCTTTACAGGAGTCCATTTCAATCCGTCTCGTGACATGCTCATTAGACGGCCTGTAGGCATCGATCTCTAGCCTGTCCCTATTTGCTTATTCCGTCTTGAACTGAGCGGACGCCTTCGCTAGATCTTTAGTTAGCAGCTCGATGGTTTCCACCATTTCGGCAAGCTGGTGCACCATCGCAGATTGATCATGCATCGTCGCTGTCACTTCCTGAACAGAAGCAGAGACTTCTTCACCGGAAGCAGACAGGTTCTGCGAGGATTCCAGCATTTCTTCTTTATCCTGCTGCATACGGGATACTTCATCCGCCATTCCAATAATCTGTGCATTGATATCTTGTACATTATTATAAACGGTACGGAAAGCCTCTCTGGTTTTGCCTACATATTCATCTTGCTGGGAAGTGATATCTTTAATTTCCTGTACACTGTGATGATTCTCTTCCACGAACGCCAGGTTCTGTCCGATGATTTCGTTAATTTCGCTCGCCTGTCTCGTGCTCTGTTCCGCCAGCTTGCGAATCTCGGCAGCCACGACTGCGAACCCTCGGCCAAACTCTCCGGCTCTGGCAGCCTCGATGGATGCATTTAAGGCAAGCAGATTGGTTTGCTTCGCGATATTATTGATTGCGCCAGTAATTTTACTGATATTGTTAGAGCTTTCCTGCAGCTTCACGGTGATAGCCGAGATTTTTTGCACTTCCGTTCCATTCTTCTCGCTAATCTTGCCCAGTTCCTGTACGATCAGACCGCTGGTATGGAAGACTTCCACGATTTCATCCGCCCGGTTTTTAGCCGATTGAGCTTTTTCATTCATAGAAACGAATTTCTCGCCGAAGCCGACAAACTTGTCCACGATCAGCTCGGTATCATTGGCCTGTGATTCCATCGCTTTAGCAATCTCCGTCGAAGTCGAAGTCGTTTCGGAAATGGATTGCGCCGCCTGCTTGGAGGCATTGTCCAAGTCCTGAGTGCTTTCATTCAGTACTTTAATCGAAACGTTCATATTGGAGATCAATTCCTTGTTCTGCCTTACCATTTCATTGAAGCTGTCAGCCAGTTCTCTGAATTCACTATCGTAGCGCCCTGTTGCCGTTACCGACAAATCACCGGAAGACAGCTGACGGAACAGCTTGCTAAGTTGGAAAATTGGTTTTGTAATCGAGCGGGAAATCAGGAGTCCGCAAACTATAGTCAGTAGAATCGCAAAAGCTGTAACTACAATCAGCTGGTTCAGCATCAATTCAATCGGCTTCTTGATATCTTTATAGGTGTCGATAACGGCCACAATCCAATCCGAATCCGGAATTTTGTTGTAGCGTACATATTCACCATTATCCTCATCAATCACACCTACAGCGATATCGCCTTCGGACTTGATTTTCAACAGATCCTCAATGTTTTCAATCTTGGTGCCGACCTTCGTCTCATCCTTGGAGTTATACAACTCTATTCCACTGCGGCTCACAATTTCAATCCGGCCTTCCCCGTTGATTTGAATGTTGCCGAGCTTCTCCGTGAAGAAATTGGAGGCTATCGTGGATGCATAGACACCAATCACCTTCCCGTCTGGTCCCTTAACCGGCTGGGAGAAGACAATCACGATTTGGCCCGAGCTCTTGGATTTGATCGCATCACTGATGAATGCCTCCCCTGAGATGGCCTTCTGGTAATACTCCCGATCTGAAAAATTATTACTGATCAGTTCCGTGTTATTCCCGGCGACCATGATCCCTTTGGTATCCAGCAGAATCAGAGACTGAGTGCCCGTAGTCTCCTCCTTGAGCTTGATCATTTTCTCCTTAGCAGAATTCAGTAGCGTGTTCTTGTCAGAGAAAAACTCCTTGTCTGACAGGGTGCCCGATGCTCTGAGTTTCAGGAGATCTTGAAAAAGACTGTCCGTCGAGATCAGGTATGAAGCCTGCTTCTGCAATTGAGCAGCCGTCCACAGTCCTTCCCCGATGCGATCGGCGCTTGCAATAATTTCATCTTTACTTTTCTTCAACAGTAAGTTCGACCCCAAACTGTAAACGGCCATCGCCAGTGCGAACATGGCTACGATGACCAGCCCGGTGATCATTGCAGGAAGTTTGATCCGAAGAGACATGTTTCTGATAGCAAAGACCCCTTTTTTTAACTGTTTCACTTGGTTAAACTCCCTCTTGTTCAAATGTGCATTCATTTTTATGCCTTTTTCTACATTTTTATCGGAAGAAGTTGATCATAATTTAAGAGGAGTTTTTATTTAATACACAAAATCAAAATAAACCCTGACGCCATCTAGGGCATCAGGGTTACGGAGTATACTAAGAATATAAAAGATTGTTAGCGAAAATGTACGCTTATGCTTGGCGGCGTCTGAATAGTCCGATGACTGCCAGAATCAAAGCCAAGATAGAAGCGATTAGAGCAATATAGCCGACTGGAGAAGTAGAAGACGCGGTAGCCGTATCCGTATCCTCACCCATATCCATGTCCATGCCGTGGGAATGGCCGCCTGCCGAAGCAGTACCGGAGATTTCCGTAATAGAATGCGGACTCTCGCTACCTTCTTCACCGGACCATTGTACCAGCGATCCATCTGCATAATGCTGATAAGCATCCCAGGCTACTTTGCCGGCCTGATCTGGATTTTTGGCAGTAAATGTGAAGCGCTGGAACTGTCCGGACTGAATTCCGTCTCCTGTAGCGATCCAGCTTACTTTATTACCGTCAATTGTTACTTTCCAGCCCGGAGTGGCTTCATATTGCTTAAATTCCACGCCTGCCGGCATACGCAGATCGATCTGCACAGTAGGTGAATCCTTCTCTACAGGTACCTTCAAGGTGTAAGTCTCCCATGCGCCTACGCCCGATTGGGATGGGGAAACGGTAACATGCGCACTCGCTACAGCTGCGAAGAGCAGCACAAGTGCGACAGATGGTGCGATCAGAGTCATTAGTTTGAGATAAAGATTTTTCATAAGTGACCTCTCTTCTAAATCATATGATATTTATGATTTTTCTTTGGGAAATTGCACGGAGCGTGATGCTAGTCCCTGTTCCAATGCGTATCTGGTTAGCTGAGTCCGGTTCTGGAGCTGAAGCTTTTGCAAAATATTCTTCAAGTGATTCTTCACCGTATGCTCCGAAATGCCCAGAATAACACCGATCTCCCTGTTCGTAGAACCGGACGATACACAGCCCAGTATCTCCTTCTCCCGTGCGGTTAATGCCTCTCTCTCCTCTATCACAGAGGGAACAGCAAATTCCTTAAGAATCTGCACGGCCAGCTCCCGGCTGAGCGGAACCTCTTCATGCATAATGGACTGCAAGTATTGAATCCAGGTCGACGGAGCGAGGTTTTTCAGCAAATATCCCTGTGCGCCCTGTTTCAAGGCTTCGAATAGATAGGAGATTTCGTCCGAGACGGTGACGATCACGATTTTCACATAGGGATATTCCTGTTTGATCCGCCGAGTGGTCTCCAGCCCGTCCATCTCTGGCATCTGGATGTCAATCAGGATGAGGTCAGGCATCCACTGCTCTGTAAAAGCTATGGCTTCCGCCCCGCTCGCCACCACCCCTATGACTTCAAAGCTGTCATCCATGGATAAAATCTCACTCATCGCTTCACGCGCATGAGCATGGTCATCTACGATCAGAACCCGGAATCGCTTCATGTCGGAACGCCTCCTTTGGTAATCTCCACAACGGTTCCCCCGTCTCCTGAATCTACCCGCAGCCCCCAGCCCATGCCTTCAGCACGTTCCTTCATGATCTGGAGACCATAGCTGCCGCTCACCTCAAACGGGTCATGCTGGAAGCCTTGGCCGTCGTCGGTCACCGTCACTCGCCAATGGTCCTTATCTCCCTGGCCGGAGATCGACACCTTGGCTGCTCGCGTATGCTTGCGCACATTGATGATGGCTTCGCGGATGCATGACAGCAGCTCGGCTTTTTCTTTGGCCGTGAACGCCTGATCCGGCAGCGTCCAATCCAGAGAGACGTCGATCATAACCTCGCCTGCAATTTGTTCCAGCTGGCCTTTGACAGATTGCTCCAGCGAGAAGGGAATCTGGTCTGAGACCGGAATTTTGAGATTGGCTATGGCCTGACGCACATAGCGGTCCACCTCATGTACCGTCTTCGTGATCTGACGTACACTGTCCTCGCTGACCTCGCCATTCTTGCGGTTGTTCTCCAACCGATCGATTTTGACCGACAGCAGAAATAGCGATTGTGCCATTCCGTCATGCAGCTCCTTGGCCAATCTTTCCCGTGCCTCCATGGCGTCCTTGACCGCACGTTCCTGTTCCAGCTCCCGTTGACCCCGCTCCATGATCGAGAACAACGGGACCAGCAGCACGATGCTTAGCAGGAATACAAGCACCGGCGTCAAGTAATTCCCCATATCCATAGAGATGTAATCCATCAGAAACTGATGGCGGACAATCTCCCAGACCCCGACCATGAGCGTCGGAAGCAGCAAGATCATCAGCTTGATTCGTTTATACGTGGCTGTCCCCTCCCAAAACCTTAATATCTACCATATCACCGCAAGGATGTCGTCGGCATGACTCGATAGGGCTATATCCCCTCTATAATTGTTACAATTTTAAGTATTTAAAATGGATCGAAGTTGATTATCTTCTATTCCGATTCATCCACCCTAAGGCGTAATCAACCATTTCTCTCTGCGGTATCAGATAACTCTTAGCTTCTCCTACTAGTCCCTCTTTTACCAAGTTACTATTGGACTTGAAATCATCAAAAATCAGGCCAAAATCATCAGACTCATTATTAATGTCATCATAAGTGGTCCACTGTTCAACTCCATCCACTGACATTTTCACTCCCCAAACTTTCGGTCGAATAAAAGTGTTCTTCTGTCTATACTCCGCTAGATGCAATGAAGTATTTGTATCCGCTGGAACGCCAAGTAATAGAATATATCCCTCTAATTCATAGATCCTGCCCAAGGGAGAGGTCTCGCTTAACCCATAATTCAAGCTATGGTTGTCCGTTATGCTCTTAGCATTCTTCCCCCACGCAGCAAATGAAACATGAGGATGTGAACTTCGGAGCACTCCATTTTGTTTTCTAAACGTTTCAGGGATAAACCCCATATATGAAGTTGGCGTAAGATCAGGGTAATAGATAGGCATATTTTCTTTTATTATTTGTATTTCTTGTTCAGTCAAACCATCGTCATATTCCGTCGGCTCACACAAATGTTCAGTCTGTGTCGGCATAACGATATTTCCATTCAGCCCCACCGCTTCTTCCAATGCTAGTATAACAGTGACAGGTCCCCCTACAACTTTTCCTAAAGCTTTCAGGGAAGCATGGACGATCAGCGTCATGCCCTCTTTAACACCGATTCGTTTTAGATCGTTAATGATTGAATTTCTTGTTTGCAAAGCATGGGATGGTTCCATTTTGGGCTCCTTAGAAATATATTGAAAAATAAAGTGGAGCTTTCTGATAATAGAATATGTTTATTGTATCATCTAATGGAAGGAAGTTACGTAGGTGTAATATAGTTAAAACAAAAAACTCCTGCTATGCAGCAAGAGTTTCTATACATAGATGATTCATATGGAGATTTCATCAATGGGGGGAGCTTGTGTCTACAACTTACAATTCCGAATCTCTAAGTTCAGATCGTAGAACTTTGTGTTTACTTATCTAGGGCATCGCAACCGCCGCAATAGCCTCCACTTCTATCAGTAGGTCGTCGTGAATGAGCCTTCTGACTTCGACTGCTGAACTTGCCGGAGGATTGTTTGCATTAATATATTGATCTCTTACCTCACGGATACTTGCCATTTGTGAAATATCTATCATGAAAAAAGTCAGCTTAATGACATCTGAGAACGAAGCTCCTTCCGCTTCTAAAGCAAGCCGAATGTTCTCAAACACCTGCCCGGTCTGGGCGGACAGATCTCCTTCTCCGACAAGCTTTCCATTTCTGTCCAAAGCAATTTGACCGGAAATATAGAGCATTCTCGCATTTTTGACCTCTACTATATGCGAGTAGCCGAAAGTAGGCGGCAGAGTTTCAGGTCTCGTAAAACGGATAGAATTATTAGATTCCATAGTTATTCTCCTTTTAACTTTTTTCATTGATATATTGGCGATTGAGAGAAGCTTATCAATGATGGCGCTTCCCCATTCTGAACGATCTAATAAATCCCTGCGGATGACAACTAGCCTCTTGGTTATGCATCATACATCATATAAAAACTACAGCACTATATATTTTATAATATTTTCTATCTTTTTCATAATTAAGTATAGGGTAAAAGTATGGCGAACGAAAAAGCCGCCAATTGGCCAGCTTTACTGTTCAAAAATATTCCACATGACCAGGAGCACTTAGAATTCCCCCATCTAACATGCAAATATCTATACCCGGTCTATCTGCCCCAATTGCTTTAATTCCTGCCTCACTAAAATCTTAGAGGACAATCGCCGTGCCATGTATTTAAAGAAAAACATAAGATAAATCAACGACAAAGTATTGGGTTTGGAAAGGGGCTCTTTCATTAATGGGTAGAATTCAACTATTTAAACCGGTATACCGGGTGGAAGAGTGTTTGGACGGGATACGGGAGTGCCTCGAAAAAGGTTGGACGGGATTGGGATACAAAACGGTTGAGTTTGAAGAGCAGTGGAAAAAGTATACAGGATTACCGCAAGCTCACTATGTAAATTCGGCGACCTCCGGACTTCACTTGGCTATCAAAGTATTAAAAGAGAATTATGGTTGGAAAGACGGAGATGAAATCATTTCGACACCATTGACCTTTATTGCGACCAACCAAAGCATATTGTATGAACATCTAAATGTCATTTTTGCAGATGTGGATCAGTATTTATGCCTAGATCCCGATGATGTGGAAAAGAAGATTACCGCCCGAACCCGAGCAGTTATGTTTGTAGGTTTGGGCGGGAACACTGGCCAGTATAAAAGGATTGTAGAACTTTGTGCTAAATATAGGTTGAGCTTAATTCTTGACGCAGCCCATATGGCGGGCACTCAGCTTGACGGAGTCGTTCCTGGAAAAGAAGCGGATGCCGTAGTCTACTCTTTTCAAGCGGTAAAGAATCTGCCAACCGCAGATTCCGGCATGATTTGTTTGCGTGAACCTGAACATGATCTCTTATGCAGAAAGCTTTCATGGATGGGAATCGATAAAGATACTTACAGCAGATCTCAGGGGAACTATAAATGGATGTACGAAATCGGAGATGTGGGGTACAAATATCACGGGAACTCGATTATGGCTGCAATAGGTTTGGTTCAACTCAAATATCTGGATGAAGACAATGCCTATAGAAGAAAAGTTTCCGACTGGTACGATGCCTGTTTTGCGCAAGCCAAGGACAAGGTGAGACCCATTCCGGTGGCAGAGGGCTGCCTTTCCTCAAGACACTTGTATGTTATTGAAGTGAATCACAGAGATGAACTGTTTGAACATTTGAATCATGAGGGGATCTATCCGGGCGTCCATTACCGCGACAATACGGAATACAATATCTTTGCTTCGTCGGCCAACACTTGTCCAAATGCAGGAAGATTGAGTCATACCATTATCTCTTTACCTTTGCATTTGGAAATGACCCAAACAGATGTAGAAACCATCGCTTCCATCATTTTGAACTATTCATAATCCATCCCGTATGCCTTTCCTGGGAAGATAACCATCATGATGATACATTTACTAACGGAAACTATACTAGAAACGGCTGTCAGTGGGCAGCCGTTATTATTTTAGCACATGTGAACAATGCCAGCAGGAATGGACTCTGAGCATTGCGGACTATCACTCAGCGGAAATACCGATTTTCGTAAGTCCATCGACAGGCTTGCCGCCCTGGTTCAGGTGGTTAAGCACCCATTTTATTGACACAGTTCTTTTTCTTTATCCTCTCCGGACTTTTGACCTCCTTCTTTCCCCATCTGTTCTTATCCCCCATTTCTTTGCCCGAGCTGGTACGGCAATCCCGCATGCACGAATGCAGCGTTCGCGCTGCGGTAACGGGCGATATAGCCTTGGTTGACGAATGGACAATGGAGAATGAAAGACCTTACGGAGACGAGTTGGCTTGAAGCTTCTGTACCCGGTTCCGTTATGAATGACCTTTTAAATGCGAAAGCAATTGAAGACCCGTTCTACAGGGATAATAAAGAGGACAGCTATTTCCCGCTCGCATTGAACGATTACGAATATGTGCGCACCTTCACGGTCGATCCTGACTTACTTAGCCACGATAGGCTGGAGTTGTGTTGCGAAGGGTTGGACACGCTGGCCGTGGAAATTAACGGTCAATTGCTCGGCAAATCAAATAACATGATCGGACTTATGTGTCCTTAAAACGGTTATTGTCTCTCATTTCGTAATGTACATAACGGAACTTTCTTTTTTCTTATCCGATTGTTACGAAAATCTTAAGAACTGTTCGACTGCCACAAAGGAACATAACGAACCACGCAAAAAAAGCCCGGGCGTGGGTGAGCGCTTGAACTGTTTATAAATAGAGATAACGGCATATATGGAACATCTGATTTCGTCACTGCCAGTGCCAGCCATGTGATCTACCACGGTTGGTCATTTACATACCCATATTCCTTTGACAAGAAACTACAATGACGCTATCCTTATAAATAGAAGATATTGGATGTAGCTGGATTTGGAATTATCAATAAAGCAAGGTCCAAGGAGGGAAATGTCGTTGTTTGGAACCATACTCTACTTAAATAAGAAATTGATAAATGAATTCAGAGCAATAGCTACAAAGTTACCTAATGTTAAACAAGAAAACACAAAAGTCACTACTGAAAGATCGGCTAGTGGCAAGGCCTCTCTTTTGTCTGCCAGCGCTAAATCAACTGAATCCTACGATGCAATAATTGAAGAAAACCTTCTACTCGAATGTCGAAATTTCGAAAAAACACTCACGGATAATCAATACTATCATGATTACGTTGAATCCGAGGAATTCAATGATATTAGTACAGAAAGTCAGGGGACTATCGTTAAGTTTAAAGGGTATATCTCTGTACCTGAAGCTTTTGACCTCACACAACTTATTATCCAAATGAAACCGATGCTCCTTGATTCTATATCTCGTGATATGGAACCGACTGAACAAGAAGCCTTCAGAACCTTTTTTAGTAAAAAAGATGCGAAAGTTCCTTTACTAATTGAATCTGACGATGCATTATTATGCTCCAAAATTGAATCGCAGTATTTAGAAGTAGAATATGCTGAACTAGAGGACAGTGACGCAATTGAGGTAACAGTTCTAGCCAAGGTTAATTCGAACTCCCTTGTTCCAAAAAGCAAGGCACTATTTGATCCACTTAAAGATTTCATACCTTTGAACAGAACAATGCGGAGATCAATGGAAAAAGACCGTCCTAGAGAATTGCAAGCAATCTGGGTAGATCAAGACTACAAATCAGTAGATATTATTGCAATGTATAGATAGAATTAATTACAGTCTAACCCCATATAAATTCCAGAAAACATTTCAATTCTAATAATTAGAGAAGCTCCTGCTGTTCGTAGGAGCCTCTCCTCAATCTAGTCCAACATATATCTCGTCAGCAACTTAGCGATATTTAAACAGATAGATTTTGTAAGAACCGAATAAACTCTACTGCCGCTCCACTAATGAATACAAAGATAATCCCAAAAAAAATAATATCACCTTTAATCAAAGTCTTAATGTGTTGAAGGGGTTTGTTTGCTAGTATCTCATAGATTAATTTTAAGTAAGTAAACAAATAAAATACTATCATTATTAATCCACCAATTTGAAACGTTAAAAAAAGCGATGCATTGGGATTACTGCTATGAAGGTCCCATAATGTTTTAGGTGCAGAACTCACTTCAATTTCACTAAATTTACTTAATGCATTATTAAGTTGATCTGGTGGGTATATCGGATGACTAGATAGAATAATTAGCCCAGACAGGATAACCCAAACCAATAGTATGTAAACTTTATATCCTTTTGAAAGAGAAGCTTTCAGAGTAACTACCAACAAAGCTGTCAACACCCCAACTATCATAACTACAGAAGATATGCCGATAATAAGAGTTCTAAATTTAACATAGTAAAATATCAGTATCGCTGACACAACTAGTGCTGCAATTCCACCAACAATTTTCATAGCTGTGTCATCATCTTGATTAATTTGCTTGGGCTGGGCTACTGGGGTATCAGTAGCATAATTGTGATTTTCATATATAGTCTTACGTTTATCAACGATCTTTGTATGATTAAAACTACCATTAATATTGCTATTATGACTGTTCCTATGACTTACTTTATTTACTGTAACCAACAAGCCAATACATGAGATAACGATACTTATTATACCTAACCACGTACTTAAATCCATTCATGTCCCTCCGATTACTTCTTTATTCGTTAGAAGTTATAATATCCTATTCCTTTAGGGGAATCCAAAAATTTTTCCCAATTTCGACAAATGATAAGACCCTACCAACGGCAGGAACCTCATATCAATCTAGTTCTATATACCTTACCCAATTACCTTATCAGAATCCACCAAACCATCAATCTCGACACCCATCGTACCAATGAACTGGCCAATCCGTATTTTCTTTTGTCGGACTGTAGCTTGGGTTAAACACCTTGCGCCAGTTTAGGATATGTTGCAAAATAGTAAAGCCCAAACGGTAATATGTTCGGACTCTAATAGGTAAATGCGGCTCCAATATGCTATTTCCTAACCAACAACACACAGCTCTCCACATGTGTTGAGTAGACAGTGTTGAACAAATGTATATGTTATGCCTATCACCCAGCCACTACTATTGGCTCTTTTTGTTTTCTTAATTATGCAGGTAAAAGTGATGAACATTCCTCTTGTATTAGTGAAGCAATTTCACTGACTTGCAAATCAAAAACGCTTTCCCCCTTACTCCGAGACTTTTCAATCACAGAATCGATAATACGATTCTCGGAAAAATAGGAATGATAATCAGAAAATGTAATGGAGGAAAAATCATAATTCCCGTACATCTTTTGAAATATATAAGCTATGGTAGTCTGTTCTAAGAGGGTAACAGCTACTTTATCTTCCGATATCATTGGATACGTAAGTAATAAATAATTAAATACTACATCTGATCTAACAAATGGAATTAATTTGTATGAAATAGCTATTAGAATAATATCCATGATTTGCATGAAAAACTGCCCTATTGCCATTAAAAAAATCTCTGCATCCCCCATCCTTTGTCTTAAAACATCAAGAGACAGAGTATCATTTAAATTCATTTCAATTCGTTCTTGCAGAGAAATAGAGACATCACTCTCATCATTGAGGATTAATTTATCAAGTAAATCTGCTCTGATATCTTGTTGTATCTCCATAAGGGAATGATATTTATCTAAAAATTCTTCCTCTGTTGCACAGGGGTTAACAAAAAGGCTTGAGATAAACGAGTAAGAGCTTTTCTTCAAAAAAGCCATACGATCTTCTTGATCTTCCGAAAAGATATCATCCAAAGGTAGAACTATGAAATAGTTCGAGTACTCTGATAGGACATTTATGCAATCATTTACAACCTTGACTAAGTAATCCCTTACTCTCTTTTGTTTAATCGCAGTGCTTTCGATTAAAAAGAAAGTTCTCATTTTCGAGACAGGATCTGTAAATATACGATATTGCCCACAAGGTGCGAATTCATAGTGCCCATCATTTTTCAGATCAATATACATTGCTCCAGCAAGAAAACTACACTTATCATCTGTACTTATCTTCTTTAGAAAAAAGTCAATTATCTCATGTTTTCTACGCCAAAAAAGTGATACTTCCTCAAAGAAATATGCCAGTTCATTGTTTGTGGTTTCTTCATCCATTAAGCAATCGACATATTTACTTATCAGGTCTAAATATTCCTTTTGAATCTTAATGATCGGCTTCAATTCAATCATCTAGACCACCATACTTATCTATAAAGAAGTCTGGAAATTCATAAAATGAAGATAACTGATTAAATAGTTTCTTCAGAACATACTCACAGTCATGTTCCACGCTTCTAAGTTTCTGCTCAAAAGTAATGTCGGGGACAGTATGATATTTATGAGAAGGATTATCACAAAAAATCATCGCACTTTCTCTAATAGCCCCCCATAATCCATGAGTGAAGTTAGTATCATATTCATAATAAAGATCGTAAAGATCATTTTCACCAATGGCTTCAAATTTCTTTCTTACATTTTGATTATCAAATAGCCTTGTGTCCATATTAGTGAATTCTTCGTCTTTATCTTCGTTAAGCAATGCTTCTAGTACAGGAAGTGCAAAGTGGTGTTTTTCGAGGTCTGGTTCAACTTCTCTAGCTTTGAGAATTACATATTTATACTTACCTATTCCGTATTCCTTAAAAGCCTTCCAAATGTCTGGTTGGTCTTGTTCTTTTAACGACATATATTTTAAAGTCACATACACTTCTGTAATAGTCCTTAAGGCATTTCTACCTAAGATTCCATCTCCAATTTGACTTTCAATCACTTCTTTATAAATTTTCAGTGCATAAGTTGCTATACCCAAGCAGACAGAAAATTTCTCGTCCGTAAGTAGCGATTCTTTATTATTAGCCATTAAGTAATCGATAGTATTAACGGCATCCTCTAAAAAAGACATACTTCCACCTACCTGTTCACCATAATCAATAATAAAAGTTCTACACTTTGTTAATAACCCAAGACTATGCCAAAATTGTTTTGCGAAATCTCCGTTATCTTCTCTAAATCTTAAAGCCATTTCAGATGATCTAATTAGCGGGCGATACAATCTCATTTCTGGATGGTCATGAGATAGTTTAGGATACTCAACTAATGCCTTTGTTATTTCCATTCCTCTAGCAAAATGAATACGATCAGCGAAAACGTTAAACCATAAAATTAGAAACCTAATATCTGTGGCTTCATTTGTTTGATGGAATAGATTTTTTTTAATTACATTTTGTAGGGTACTAGTTTTTTCATCTATTGATGTTTCGCAGTCTGAAAAATACTTATAAAAGAGAGCATATTTATCTGTACGGTATATTATTGTTAGAGGGGATAATACATCTCTAGTAGCCCATTTACATATTACTTCGTAGTAAGTCCTCTGCTTTTTAGGTTCTAGCTCAAAATCTTCGATAGAACAGGAATGCTCAATTCCTTATCAATCTTCGATAATTCCCCTGCAATGCTGCCAACTAAATTTAGTCCATCTTCCCTGCCGTAATGCTCTAGAATCAATGCCAACCATAAATATTCTGGTAACCACTCAATAGCCCATGGAGATAAAGAAAGCTGATCTCCTAAACTGCTATTAAATGGTGGATATAATACGCCTTTTTTGAATGAATGATCAGAGAGTTTACTGAATTGCTTCCCCATACCTATCACATCACAATCGTATTAATTAAGTAACTTTCAACTAAATCCCTTGAATGCCATTTCAACATCTCACGATATAATATTTCGACATATAATTCCAATATCCTCCACGATAATAGGATATCTAAACCAAATCCAGATTGAAATGTTATGTTTGCTAATACATCTTATTATAAAAAGCTAGTCTCTTGTTGCTCCTATAAAAAAGCTTCCGCCAAAACATCAGCAGAAGCTTATTTGAAAAAATTTATTCAAGCGAACATCCCATCAATGGCACCTTCAATCCCCTCGCCAAAATAGCACCTTCTGCTATCTGATCCGCCGTCCACTCACTTATCCCGACATAGAGAACCTTACCTTGACGCACCAGATCCGAAAAAGCCAAGAAGGTCTCTTCAAGGGATACTGTTGCTGCTGTTACAAAAAGAATTCAACGAGCTAAGAAGAAAATGAAAGGCTATATACAGAATCTTAATGTGGATGGCGTCTAATTTGGAAGCGAAAAGATATTTATTTGTTGAAAGCTAGAATACTCCGGTGAGTACTAACCTCTAAGCCTTGTTACCACAACTAACAGTACAATAATTCCGAGCAAAATCAGCCAGCTTACTGGGTGACCGAAATTTAATCCCCAGCCGACTCCGAACCTTTTCTCGACGATTAGGTTTGGATCCTTACGATTGAAATAAATCATACCTAACAGCCATTTATCATCATCATGGACAGGTCTGACATTGGAGTAATCGGCAGATCGCTCCAAGCGGCTTCCGCCCTGACCAGCCCAGAACGATAAGGCAAAGGCGTATAGGATGATAAAGGCTATTATGATTAGGATAATGGGGATAGCCACATTGATGTTAAGCAGAGATATCATGTTTAGTTGCACGACGGAAAACAGGATAACTAATAAGAAGCTTGCTGTAATCATAAAATATGACCAAGTACGGCGGAAAGTTACGTCTTGTCTAATGGAACGGTTCGGATCAGTGGGTTGAACCTGCTGCTTCACTCTGCGAATACTCCAATTCTCAAATATGAACAAAAGTGTTATGAACACTTGTATTATCGTAGGTATAAATACAAAACTATAAGATTTAGCTGCATAGCGGTCTACGTTCCAACTGCTGTTGTAATGGATCGGAATTTGATCAGGAATCAGATCGTAGTTACGTAGCACAGTTACAATACTAACAACAATAATTAAAACATGAATGAGGAACCAATTATTGGACAAGCCAATGTTTCTTTTCCGAAAACCAGTGTCCACTGCCATGATTGATGGTTCCTGAGCAATCGGCAGCATAGGTAGTAAATTTTTCATTTTGAAATGATTGCTAATGTTTATGAATAGGGAGATTACAACCATGGCGAGTGAATAAGTGACAATGATCCAACTTTGTTGCTTGGAATGTTCATCACCGTATATTAGGCAGATGATACAAACAATGAATAGGATGGTATGCAAGGTGGCACTAATCCTAGCATATGACTTCCGCATCTGGCGCAGAGGCTCACTGTGGAATTGTACAGCGCTGACGGTGACCCCAAAACTAATCGTCTCTCTTGTTAAATAAGGCATGCTTACCATGAGTACAATGGTAGGTACAAATACAAAGATCATTACTATAACAGGCATTATCGTTATATCATTCGCCTCCTCTTGCAATTCATTTTCCAACTTATCTAGATCCATAATTTTACTAGTTTCTAATTAACGAACGCATGATTGAGAACAAAACTAATACCCTATTATTACTGCCCCCAAAGAGATCACCCACAGTAATGGAATTGCGCTAATAAGAAAAATATTTAGTGATTTTACCTTTTTCTTTAATAGCCAAGACAAAATTGAACATATTACAACAGCAACAGGATACAAAGAAACTACAATCATTATCGATATACCCCATAATGAGATTCCATTATCAAATACCATAAAGGATAATCCCCAAATAAAAAACCAAGGAAGTAGAGACAATAAATACAAGCCTTGAATGATAATTAAGTATACTTTCATCGATTAATTCCTTTGTTATTATTTATTTTCTAGTCAAGCTTTTAAATTATATTCACGAAGTTCATAAATATAAGGAATGCAATTGATTAAACGAAATCATCGTGTTTAAATAACCTTTTTGAAGCATGTTTTTATTATACTATTAAATGGAAGAATATGACGATCACTAATCTTATATTTTCAAACAAAAAGCCTCCGCCAGTTTCTTTGGCTGAAGCTTCTTAATTAATTGATTCAAGCTAACATCCCATCAATGACAGGTTCGTATTCAACAACTAGCTATACCCTATCGATAAGAAGTGGACTTGTTGTCGATAGGATGATGTTTCCTTGGCTAATCTTTTGTGTAATTTTTGAATTACATAAATCAGATGTTTCTGAATATCCCCACCCAATCGCACCACCACATATAAAAAAGCCACCAATCATCATTCAAACACAGTGATTGGTGGCTTCTTATAATCATATATCATCAGTCTTGAACTTAAGCGAGTCCTAACTTCACCTCATCCAGCTCTTTTCAATCTATAGCTGAACCTCGCTCCTCGACCTTTCCTTATGTAAAATCCTTTTTATATCGGACAGCCAAGTAAATTCCACCAGCTAAAAAGGCCAGCGAATATTTGAACAAGAAAAAGATGTTCCACATATATTCTTTAGGAAAAATCACATCACATAGAACAATTGCCAACAGCATATAGTAACTGCTTTTCAAAAAGATTGTACTTGTCCGTTCGTCGTCTCGCCCAATCATCTTATAAAATACATAGAGCATAATCATACTACCCATGAGCAATAAAAAACCAACTCCAATGAGAATATTCCAATTTCCCGGAGAGTGTTCAGCCCAGGACTTTAAAGAGAGAAAAATTGCATCGTGGATACCTGAGAAAAATTTACTTATCATTTTGATCATTTCCTTTCTCATAAGTAAAAATATCATTTACATCAACGTTAAAAAATTTAGCAATTCGAAACGCTAACAACAGAGTCGGAACATAATTTCCTTTTTCCATGACGAAGATAGTTTGTTTGGAAACCCCAACTTCATCTGCTAATTCTTGCTGAGACATTCTGGCAAGTACACGATATTCATAAACCTTATTTGATATTGAATCACCAAAATCTTTCTTCATGACCATCACCTCTTGAATAAAATTATAAATTAACTTTTTATAAAAGTAAAGTTTACTTATACAAAAACAATAAATACATTTACTTTTGATTATATTGCTTTGATTGTGTAACAACCTAGCAATCCCCTTCTGGACAAAATCAGATTGAATTGGACAAACTTTCTAATAAAAACCTACTTATAATAACAGTAGAGAAAGGGAGAGAATTCAGATGGAACATGTAAGAATGATATCAGGAGTTTTGACAACGATTGAAGAACATCTGTACAGCCGGGATTTAACGCCTGAGTCCTTGGCGAAGCAATATTATACCAATGTCGCTGATTTGCAAAAGGTATTTCAAATACTAACCAACTTCACCATAGGTGAGTATATCCGCAATAGAAGGTTAAGTAATGCCAGTATCATTTTACAAAAGAATGATGCGCCTATCCTTGATATTGCGCTTGAAATTGGCTACGAGACACATGAGGCTTTCTCAAAAGCCTTCAAAAGATTTCATGGTATTTCGCCTAAAGAGGCTCGTACTGAAACCTGTGCTGACAAAATCAAATACTTTGGTCCTCTACATATTAAATTCAGTTTAGAAAATAGCCCCCCATTAGTAGGGAAGATAGAGCAATGTCCGACCATGTACTTCGTTGGCAAGATTATCGATGTTCCCACGGATAGCTTGGAGTATCTACCCATTATCGAGCATACATGGAAGCAAGAGATGAGACGAGGAACACTATATGATCTAAGCGACCAATATCACTCGGATGGGCTTACAGGTATTAGTCTTTCTGAAGACAAGGAAGCACTTCAATATGGGATAGGTATCCTTACACATCTTCCTCCTGAACCATTACCCATGTACGAAACAATAAAACTTGAAGCCAGGAGATGGGTTAAGTTCACTGTAAATGGCATCCACGATGAGGATTTCCGATTAGTTCGCAATCGGGTTTTAACAGAATGGCTGCCAATGTCGAGTCACTCCATCTCCATGCTGCCCGAGATTGAGTATTATCCAAATCTGGATGAGCAGTCTCCAGAAATATGGTTTCCTATATTATGAGCATTGAAAGAAAGGGATTTAACATGATGGAAAAGATAAACGAAACAATGATCGTGGATTTGAATGATCTTTACTTGGCGCAGGCAAAAGAATTGGTAGACCGGATTTTTGGTTACGATGATGAGGATGAAAACCCTTCACAAGAGTTGGAAGCGAGTCTTAGTCAAGAGCTGCTGTATCAATACCGTGATATGGTAGACGATCAGCTTCGTTCATTTCGATATTATGTAGCTGTTGATGGTAATCAGGTGAAGGGCATTATTGGGTTATACGAATTGGAGCATGATTATAAGAGTAATGATTGGGTAGGTTGGTTCTGTGTGGATAACCGCTTCAGGGGGCAGCAGATAGGTAAAAAACTACTTTTCCACGCGATTAATGAAGCACGTATCCGCGGCAAGCAAAATCTATGCCTGTATACATCCACACATGAGAATGAACGGGAAGCTCAAAAATTGTATGAGCAAAACCAATTTTATGTTACTCGTACAGTTCCTCGAAATGGATATGACTTATTGTATAGGCAAAAACACCTGACACATAATGATTAAAAGAGAAGTTCAGCCTGGACCAGTGGATGTATATTTACAACCTTTTTAATTCAAACTATAAACAAAATGTCCGCGTAAGACGCTAATGTTTAAACTAACACACCATTCAGACTGCCAGTTATTATAGAAAGGATATTTTTATGAGCAGGAAAAAACAGCTTAAAATGAAGAAGGTTGGCTTGGAGCATCTGAAGCAGTACAATCAGCTCCTTAGGTATGTTTTTCAGGTAACCTTTCGGGATTTATATCAGATTGGGTGGGAAGAAGATGAAATCATTCGTGCCAAATCGCCTGTTTTGGAGCAGGCTGATGTGCTCGGGTGGTTTGATGAAGACAAGTTGATCTCTCAGGTAGCCGTTTATCCCTTGCAAGTACGCATCTTTAATCAAACCTATGATATGGGCGGGTTAACTGGAGTTGGTACCTACCCGGAGTACGCTAACCAAGGGCTCATGCATAAACTTCTTTATCAATCGCTTGAAAATATGAAAAATCGGGGTCAGTCCATCTCCTTCCTCTATCCCTATTCGATACCTTATTATCGTAGAAAAGGCTGGGAGATTATTTCCGATAAGATCACATACGAAATTAATGATTATCAGCTGCCCAAGAATAAGCCGGTTCCTGGCGAAATCGAACGGACTACAGTAGAAAGCGAGCAAGTGAAAAAAGCCTATGAACGTTTTGCGCTTCAAACCCACGGTGCTTTGTTACGAAATGACTTGCTGTGGAATGAATATTGGCTGTGGGAATCAGATGATATCATGGCAGCTCTTTATTACAACACGGATGATCAGCCGGACGGCTATGTGCTCTATCGTATCTCAGATGAGATTTTTCATATCAAGGATATGATTTTTATCAACGAAGAAGCTCGTAGTGGTCTGTGGAATTTTATTAGTGCACATTTTTCCATGATCTCTAAAGTAAGGGGCAACACCTATACGGATGAACCATTAGCATTTTTGCTGGAGGATGCGGATATCAAAGAAACCATTTCTCCTTATTATATGGCTCGAATCGTAGACTTTAAGCCGTTCATCGCGCAATATCCCTTTAAACCGGATACCGTTGACCGAGAATGGACTTTTATGCTAGATGACCCTATGTTGTCTTGGAATCAAGGTGTATTCAAACTTAAGATCTCTGCCGCAGGCAAAGGCGAAGTTGTGCGAGTATCTGAGAAATGTAGCGATAAAATTGACATCCAGACTATGGTGACTATGCTATTGGGCTACAAACGTCCAAACTATCTACACAAAATCGGCCGTATGGCCTGCACCTCGGAAATCGTAGATATGCTTGAAGATGCTATTGAGCAGCGGATACCCTATTTCTCAGATTACTTTTAAATTTCAAAAACTTTTAGGATCAGTCTGCTTAAAATAATCGTACTAATGATTAGCCGATATATTAAAAAAACGCCTTATCAGGCGTTTTTCAATACATACTCTTCTCCAAATACGCTACCGTCGTCTCTCAACCAACTGCAAATTATAGCTCAAGCTTTCCAGCGTAACAGCAATTAATCCATTCATATAATGCTCATGCGGCTGATCTAACACGATAATTTGTGGCATATGCTCATCAGGAATGACACCCGAGCAACGTTGGTAGATCCCCTCAATATGCTCTTCTTTCGCCAAGTCTCCAGTTAACGCAATCGTCTCAGGGTTGATAACCGCAATGAGCGACATAATCGTCGTTGCTGCCAAAGACACAAATGTATCTTGTTGGTGCAGCCTGGCAAACTGCTCTTGACGCGAGATTCCAAAGGGTAGAAAGGATACCTCTCCCGCAAATTGAGTTGTGCCTCGATGAATATATCCGTCAATCATCATGCCCGATCCAGGAAAGTTATTCCTTGGGAAGGTGACCACTACAATGGTTTTGTCTTCTTCATAATCCTGCTTTTTATAAAAACCATAAACCGTCAGGTTCATATCGTTGTCGACGGTAACTTCGATCTCATACTTTTCTTTTAAACGTGACTCTAAAGGAACATTAATTAACTCATCTATGTCACAGACGTTAATGACCCCTTGGTGGACAAGACCTGGTATGCCAATGCCAACGGCCTTAATCTCAGGATGCTTGCTAATCAGCGATTCGATTACTTGCTCAATAACAGTGACATCAGCCAACTCCACAGCATGAAAGCCAGCATCCACCTGCTCACCCGCTAAGTTTGCTACCCTATAAGTTAAAGAATGCTGATCCCCTTCAGCACTAATATATATGCAAGCGATGTAAGCAAAGTTGGAATTATATATGAAGCGCTTCGCTGGTCTTCCCCCGTTAGGCTGCTCCATTTCAGTTTCGATCACTTCACCTGTTTCAAGAAATTCATTCAAAATATTGCCGCAAGTAGCAACACTTAAGCCTGTTGCGCTGGCAATCATAGATTTTGTGCCTTGCTTCATCATTTTTAGAGCTTGCTTGATTAGTTCCTGGTTAATTTTTTTAACGCGAATCGAATTGTTCGTGATCTGGCTAATTTTGCACACCTCTTTCATAGCTATTATCAAAAGTACACTGAGCTTTCCTACTTGCTTGTATGGAGAAATCTAGGTATCATGGTAACAAACCCTTTTAATAAATTACTTTTAATAACATTTTTAATAATTGAATATACTAATTCCCTTATCAAATGTCAAGTAAGAGTTACGGAATTACAAACTACTGAGTATTACTACATTTAAACCATAGATTGACCTTGGATGCCGGAGGAATAATTATGAACGAAAAAGAAAAAGCAAGCAAAGGATTGCTATATGATAACAACAATGATCCTTTACTTATTAGAGAAAGAACATATGCTAAGGATCTCTGTCACGATTACAATCAATTACGTCCCTCTAGCATAGATGAACGTAAAGCAGTAATTAAACAATTGGTCGGGAAAACGGGTAAGAACTTCCATATTGAACAACCATTCTGGTGTGATTACGGATATAACATTGAGCTTGGTGATAATTTCTATGCTAACCATAACTGCGTTATCTTAGATTGCGCCAAAGTAACGTTTGGAGATAATGTATTTATTGCCCCAAACTGTGGCTTTTACACCGCCGGTCATCCGTTAGATGTTGAACAACGTAACCAAGGCCTAGAATATGCTTACCCAATTACCGTCGGCAATAATGTGTGGTTTGGCGGGAATGTCGTTGTTCTGCCAGGAGTGACCATCGGTGATAATAGCGTCATCGGAGCAGGCAGTGTGATCAACCGCGATATCGCATCAGGCGTGATTGCTGCCGGGAATCCATGCAAAGTTATTAGAGCGATTACCGAAGATGATAAGAAGAAATATTGGAAAAGCTAGAGCCTATTAACCTACCGCAAAACCCTTTTTGAACAATTAAATCATGCTCATATCTATAAATAACAAATACCATTCATTTATTCGAATATATAAGATGCTGGACAGTGAAAAGTTCTACATCACTAAGAAGCCACAAAGCACAAGAAGTCAAGGTCCAACAGCAGCAGCGCTTGACCGAATCCTTCGCGGCTGCGTCCCCCTGTCCCATCCTTTGAGTGACATGGGAGGGGTTCCTGGCTCCTGGATCCTGACTCAGCGTCGGTTTGCTTCCAACCTCGTGAATACGGAAATAGGAGCATTTTTGCACCTTAATTTATCTACAAAGGATAGATAATTTCAATTAAGGGCATTTTTGTATGTTAATTCTTGCCGTACAGCTCCTTTTGAGGGAAAAGTAGGGAAATAAGGTGCAATAATGCCCTTATTTCCCTTTTTTACTCTAAAACGATCAATATAAGGTGCGAAAATGCCGTTATTTTAACCGTTGAATAGATGTTAAGTTCCCAATGTACTTCACAGTTCAGCCTGTTTCTCAGCCTGGCTCTCGGTAAGCTTCCAGTACATACTCAGTTAAGTGCGTTTTATACGGTGTTCGTGTATAAGCCGCATAGGCAGACACTGCTTTTGTAATGCATAGCAGGTTACGATTTTTCGACAAGGGCTTTTTGACTGTCCAGTAAGATGAACAAAAAGAAATTAACAATACGTGAGAAGGAACGAAAGGGGGAATTTGGAGCTATAGAAGAGAAAGCGTTCTCCTGAAAGTTTTTCCGCAGGAAAGCTCGCACCCGTAAGCACAAATTGTGCCCAGATTCCAACCGCTAGAAGCGGTTTATAAAGAAGGAATCTGGGCACAACAACGACCGGAAGTCCAAATATTCACTGAAGAGACGACGAGTCTTACGTTTATAATTTAAGTTTGTCTTATATAGCTAAAAATAATATTTGTTTTTATAAAGGAGAGGTATAACGCCCGTACTGAATGTCCAGTTCCTTGAATGTCGCCCCATGCTGATCCAGGAAAAAGGTATTGACCCCTTCCGCCCCCCACCAGTTGATCCCGAGGAGGACACCGTCTGCTTTTTGCGCAGCAAATAGCACTGAGAACATATCGGGAGTCACCTCTCCGCCATCATCCACCCGCCATACGGAGTAGTCGTCATCCTGAGCGACCGCGGGATAGTCCATAAAAGCAAGGGATTCCCCTTCTTTCAGCACAAGACTGAACAGCATATCTTTATCCTGCCGCACAAACTGGACAACATATAACTCGCGGTCCGGGGATAGATCAGCAATCTTCCCGATACTCTGAATTCCCCGCTTCTTGACTGCACTTATCGCTTTCTGTACGTCTTCACCTACTACTGGAGGGTTCGCGAAATCTTCATTGGCTGGTGTAACATCCAGTAAAGACTTAGTGTTGAAATCCGCTCCCGCAGTCAAATAATAGGTGGCATCGGGGAAGGCGTTTCCTTCCTCAACTGTGAAAAGGTATCCTGGCAAATGCGCAAAGTTATGAGCCATCTCCCGTCCAGTTCCCTCATCGCTGCCGGGCTGCCATTTCACGTACTTCACGCTCAGCACCTGACCGTTATTGCCGATCGCCCGATCCAGCAGTGATAGTGCCTTGTCCTGTCCCTCTTCCTGTGCGGTAACCAGAATCTGCTTGCCCTCCGCATCGGCAAATCCAAAATTCTCGGACAGCTTCCCAGTATCCAGAACCTCTGCGGTTCCGGCGTTCTCCGCAGTCGGGGAAGCTTCTGCCACAGGCTCCGGAGAAGCTGTCTGTGTAGCAGCTGGACTCGAAGACGCTTGCTGAGTAACATTCCCACCGCTTTGTGTGTTCCCTGTATGATTCACAGCAGAGCATCCCGCCAGCATCACTGCCAGCACTGCAGTAAGAGTCATCCCCGCAATTTTCTTCATTCCTATACCTCCGCCGTTAGTAGAATTAGAAAATCCCCATGCTCAGGTAGCGCTCACCGGTATCTGGAGCGATACATAGCACCCGCTTGCCTGGCTCGAGCCGCCGGGCTTCCCGCAGAGCAGTCCATACCGCCGCGCCACCGGACGGTCCGATTAGAATACCTTCCTGTGCTGCCAGTGATCTTACGATATCTAGAGCATCTTCATCCGCCACCTGCACAATTTCATCGTACACCTCAGTGTTGAGAATCGCAGGAACGAAGCCAGGGCTGGTACCAACCAGCTTATGCGGCCCCGGGGTACCGCCCGACAATACCGGTGATCCTTGAGGCTCCACCACAAGAATACGGATGTCCGGTAGCTCCTGGCGCAGCACTTCCCCGGTACCGGTGATGGTTCCGCCTGTACCTGAAGTGGCTACGAACACATCCAGTCGCCCTTCCATCTGCTCCAGAATCTCCGGCGCTGTCGTGATCCGGTGAATATCGGGATTAGCCTTATTCTCAAATTGTTGTGGAATAAAACTGTTCTCTATACTTCGGCCAAGCTCTAGCGCTTTGGCAATAGCGCCCGGCATCCGCTCCGCAGCGGGCGTTAACACAACCTCGGCACCATAGGCTTTTAGAATATTAATACGTTCCTTGGTCATGTTGTCCGGCATAATCAGAATGGCCTTATAGCCCTTCGCAGCTGCATTCATAGCGAGCCCAATGCCTGTATTCCCACTGGTCGGCTCAATAATCGTTCCGCCGGGCTTCAACAGTCCTGCTTGTTCCGCTTGCAGAATCAGGTTGTACGCGGCCCGGTCCTTGACACTTCCGCTGGGATTGAACATTTCCAGCTTGACATAAACCTCCGCATCCCCGGGTCCGGTAAGACGGTTCAGACGCACAACCGGCGTATCCCCGATCAGCTCAGTGATATTATTGACTATTTTTGGGGACATGGTGTAGCCTCCTCATTCCATTTCATTTCTTTTCCTTAACATTCCTATTCCTTCATTGTAACTGGTGAGCAAGGCTGCTGTCGAATCCAAAAGCACCTGTGAAATGGCCGCACGACAAAAAGCCGCTCCCCTATAGAAGCGAGAGACGGCTTTTTGCAACCGACTACTAAACCGGTCAAGTCATGATGCTTTACGGATTCACATTAATAGTGAATGTCGAGGTGTTGTTCTTGATTGGTGTTACGGTGTTCGTAATCTTCAGGTTGTTGAAGGTCACCGAACCGACTGCCGGACCTTGACCCGGCTCAGCGGATTCGTTCGCCCAGATACCAACGCCGGATTTTGCGTCAAACGCGTCACCGCTCTTTTTCGCACCGGAAATCGTGATGTTCGTGAAGATGGTGTCTTTTACTGGGAACTGCGGTGTATTGCCGACATAGTTGGTCTGGAACATAATACCGTGGTACGTTGGATCAATGATATCTACATCGCTAACTCTGATTCCCTGGAACACCTTGGAGGCTGAGAATACCCAGATGGCCGGGAAGGTCTGAGCGCCCCAGAAATGTCCACCCGCCCGCTCAATCGTGATGTTCTGGAAATTGGTGGTCGGGGAAGCCCCGAAACCATTCATCGGATAACCAAAGTCAAGTGAACTGATCGTCACCCCGGAGTAAACCAGCGTATCGGCGATATAAATGTTACGGAATGTATTGCCATAACCACCGTATACCGCGAGACCCGCTGCACGCCAGGTCAGGAGCGAGGTCAGATTCTCATACACATTGTCCTTCATGTCAGATCCACCCGCATCGATGGCCGAGAACAAGGCGAAGCTGTCGTCTCCGGTAGCACGTGCTTCAATGTTGGAGACCAGGTTGTTCGTACTTCCGTTTGTCATATTGATACCGTCGGCAAAAGTATTGCGGATACGGGAATTCTTGATAACCATGTAGTCCGTGTTAGCACCCCAGTACATGCAGACCTGATGCTCGGTCCAGATGTTGTCGATGGTAATGTTGGCCACATTGGAGAAATCAAAGACTTTACCCGGACCGTCGATACGAGTTACATAGTTGCCGAAGTAAGCGAAATTGGCAAAAGTGGAGCCGTTCGCCGTGTCGGTAGCTCTAAATCCGATATCTGTATTCGTTTGATTGGCCGGGGCCACGAAGCGTGTATACCATGGACCTGCGCCAATGATTTTTACAGGCTTGCCGTAGACCTGGAACTTGTTTGAAGTCTGATACGTGCCGGCAGGCAGATAGACACCGACGAGGTTGCCGGTAGTATCCATGCGGAATTTATCCAGTGCGTTCTGCACGTCCTGATGAGTAAATCCGGCAGGCACTACATACTTGGCTGGATCTGGATTCGGAATCGGGGACACCTGTTCCAGGTTGATAAAGTCGATCGCATATTGCGACGTATTGGCAGCATCCTTTTGCAAACGAATCTTGCTTCCTGCCGGGATGGTGCTGTCGAACATAATATTGGCTTCATCATAGATATGGCGTGGTGAACCTGCGCTTGGTGTCTTGCCAGGGTTAGTCTCCGAGCCATACAGCCAAGAATACTTGGAAGTCAGATTGATTGCCTTTGTGAAGACACCGTTTACATAAATGTTAAGTGTAGCATCTGTTCCGCCACCGCTAGGGGAGTCTGGAATGGAGAATCGTGTCACCAGTGTATTCGTGCTGGCTCTGGTGGTGAATTCTACGTAGCTGCCTGTGGTATTCAGAGTGACCGCTCTGCGGCCGGAAGCTTCACCAGCAAGATCGCCGACGTTGCGGTTCGGTGCAAGCTTCACGGCACCACCACCCACAACAGCATCCTCAGCTTCGTACATATCGTAAGGCATATTGGCCCCGCGTCCTACGAAGAGAGATTGGTTCTGGATGTTGTTACCCTGTTTTACAGGAAGCTCATTGGCATCGACAGCAATTTCACTCTTAATGTTGTACTTGCCGTTGCCAGCCGTCCAGGAACCAAGACTGATTGGAGCTGTCGTTTGTCCACTAGCAATTACGCCATTGTAAGAGCCGCTCAGCGTCTTCACTACGGCATTGGTTGTGGCATCCGTAATGGTCAGGGTAACAGGATGTGCACCTGCGGCGGAAGCTATCGTACCCTGGTTTTTGATCGTAATCGTAAAGTTCACCGTGCTACCTGGCGATGGATTGCTCGGTGACCAACTAACTGAATCTGCAATCAGGTCAGAGCTAGCTACTGGCGTAACCGTCAACTGGGACGGACTAGTGTAGCTGTTGTTGGATTTGTCGAGCTCAATAATATCGTTATTCTCATTTACCTTGGCGATTACTGTATAAGCTGCCGCATCCTTAGCTCCGATGTTCACAGAGACATTCGTGGAAGAACCTGCAGCAAGACCTCCAACGGGAGCATTACCGACAAGCGTGGTACCCAGGTAGAAGTTAACACTGGTGGCTCCAGAAGCAGCCGTACCGATATTCTTCACAGTGGCATTAAGTGTGATGGCACTAGTCTCAACCGGCGCTGTCGGAGTCCAGGACAACCCTGTGATCGTCAAGTCCGGATTAGGAGCTGGTGTACCAAAGATTTGGAATTCGGCAACTTGCCCAGCGCTAGAGCCGGAGTTTGTCGTGATTCTGAGTTGAACTTCGCTGGCTGTAGCGTTAACCGGTATGGTCACTGAATTGCCAGTGGCCGGATTAAAAGTATAGACGGTTGCTGGTACAAGACTGGAGAACGTGGTTCCGTTTTGGTCACGACCAAGAACCTGAATCGTTTGTGTGCGCGTTGACCAGGCTGAAGACGGGTTCAGTTTCAATACGACGGAGCTGATATTGGCATTCGCACCCAAATTCACGCTAAGCGTATTCGGATAACTTCCGCCTGCACCTTCCCAGTACGTATTGACATCTCCGTCATTGGCATTGGTCGCCACGAAAGTAAATACAGAAGAAGAAGCGGTGATCGGTTTGTTTAGCGCCAGGTTGGACCCTGGTCCGGTTGTCGGTGTTGGTGTTGGAGTCGCAGAAGGTGTTGGTGTTACGGTCGGCGATGGCGTTGGTGCTACGGTCGGCGACGGGGTTGGTGCTACTGTTGGCGATGGTGTCGGCGCTACGGTCGGCGACGGGGTTGGTGCTACTGTTGGCGATGGTGTTGGCGCTACGGTCGGCGACGGTGTTGGTGCCACAGTTGGCGATGGTGTCGGCGCTACGGTCGGCGACGGGGTTGGCGCTACAGTCGGTGACGGGGTTGGCGCTACGCCCGGCGTGAGATTCAGGTTATCCAGATTTACATTGCCAGTATCCCCGGCATCGTACTTGTAAGCAATCGTGTTAGTGCCGGCATTCAAAGCCAGTGTCTCTACTTTAGTGGACCAAGAGTCCCAGTTCGCCAGATTCGGCAAAGAAGTCTGTTTGATCTTCGTCCCGTTGACATACACGCTGATCGTTTTGGTACTGCCGGTGGCATTGGCATAACGCAGTGCTGCGTCATAGCTGCCGGCTGTAGGCACATTCACTGTGAAGGTAGTAGTGGCACCTTGCGCCAGGTATCCATCCACAAATCCTGATCCAGTGTAACCACTGTGATCCGTGTTCACCTTCGCACCACCGGACAACGCAGCCGCTTCCGCTTCATACGTTCCCGAAGGTGTCGCAGTTGTACCATAGACTTCAAACTCGGAGATTTGTGCGGCTGGCCAGCCAGTATTAGCTGTGATGTTCAGTCGCACATATCTTACGCTTGTCGCGGTAAAATTGATGGTCACCGTATTGCCATTGGCTGGATTAAAAGCATAGCTGGTACTAGCGACCAAATTGCTGTAATTGGAATCGTTGCTGCTACCCTCTACCGCCAGTGTCTGATTTCTTGCCCCCCAAGTGGCAGGCAGCTTCAGCACAACCTGGTTCACATTGCTGGCTTCACCCAGATCCACTTTAAGCCACTGTGGAAAAGCATTGCTGCTGCTCTCCCAATACGTTCCCTGGTTGCTGTCGTTGGCGTTAGATGCCACATATACATCACCGACGGAGCTAGCAGTAATCGTCTTACCCTGAGCCAGATTTCCGGCTGCTGAACTCACAGATGGGAAAAAGGCTAGCTGGCCTACAAATAATGCAGCAATCAGGCAGTACATCAGGACTGACCTTCTCGTTGAAGCTTTGCGACCTGTTATCATTAACAGCCAACCTCCATATTTTTTATGGTGAAGCATGAACCCTCTGCAACCTTCTGAACTGCACGCAGCATTCGAAAACAAAACATGTCCTTAGATACGAAATCTCGAAATCTTGCAAATCCCCATCTCGTATACGCTTTCAAAACTGATCTTTTATCATCTACCGCCTCCTCCAGGATACTGAAATCGCAGAGAAATACATGTGAAGCAGCATTCTAGTACTAGTAGAAAGCTCATAGTAATCCTCTTAGACACAGAATAGCTGCATCTTCGCATAAAAAAGAACGATCCCCTTGCTTGCGTAAACATGCATAACTGCAACTCAACACGCAATATAAGAAGACCGAACCTCAGAGGGTGACTATAAACTAACTAATAATGGTAACAATATAAGATATAGTAATCTTCCAGTCGATGGCAATTTCTATGATTTGTGTGTGGTATCTTACGATTTCGATAAAATATGCCAATAGTCTTACTTCAATAGACTGACCTTTCACATATAGAAAAGCAAAAAGACCGCTTCTTCCGGCCGCAGCCTGATTTAAAGCGATCTCTGGCAGTCACTTATGCCGTTCTATTCGTACAGACTGCCGCTTGCTAGCTCAGCCAGTTTACCTTCATCCAGAATACTTAGGCGACCATGCTTCCGTTCGATGATGCCCTGTTCAATAAATCTGCGAACAATCCGGTTCAAATGCCGGTAGCTGGTACCTAGCAATTCCGCTGTTTCTGTCAACGTGGAGGTGCGAATCTCATCTACGTATCGTACCCCCTCACGGTCCGTGAACAGTGACAACAGATAACTCGCAAACCGATTCTCGACCGGATACAAGAGATTCAGCGCAGAAGTCTGTCCCAGCGTGTAGAGCTTATGGCTCAGTTCTCCGTATAGAAAACGCAGCAGCACCGCATTATGCTCTATTTCCTTCAGCAGCCGTTTACGACTGGCAAGCAGGAGCAGGCTATCTCCCACCGATTCGACCTGGTTCTTCACAGGATATTCCCTTAGCAGCTCTACATCTCCGATAATCGACATCGGCCGTGCAAAACGTACTAGCATTGACTTCCCGTTTGGCAACAGCGTATGAATCTTAAGGTTCCCCTGTACGAGGATGAATAGATATTCCAACTTGTCTCCAACCGAACAGATCGCCTCGCCATCTCCGTACAATCGCAGCTCCATAGACTCGATCATCGGACTGCCAAAAAGTTCGTCAAGACCGTTTTTGTCCGCCAGTTGGCGAACAGCCTCCCGGTCATATATCATTTGCATTCGCCATATCCCTCCGATGCTCCAGTGTAATGTAGAATGCCCCGTAAAAAAAGGACATATGTCCTTTTTGGCGAATTATTTTCTCTCTGCTGTAAAATACGCTCTCAGTTCATGTTCTGCCCTATACCGCGCTACATTAAACGACTGCCATTTGTCAGTCGCCTGGCTGACTTCCCATTTGTTACGCAAATCATTATCGAGTATACCATTCTGACTACGACTGAAATCAATTAGGGTCGGAATCGCTTGCGGCGATAATGTAAACAAGTAATTGGCATCCAGCTTGCCACTAGTGAGATATCGTTCAATATTCTTGTTCGCAACAATTACGTCCAAAGAGATATAGTTCATCACGACGTACGACACCAGCCCCAGCACAATATAACATTTTGCCAGTGAAATCTTCTTACTGCCAATCCGTAGAGCTGCCAGACCAAGCAGCAGGCCCAAGAAAATCATAAAAGCATGCACCAGAAAACGCGTGTAGGTATATCCATACGCTTCCTCATATAAGGACAGCCGGGTAAAAGCCGAATACAGCATGACGCCGGAACAACCTACCAGGATGTATAGTAGAAAACGAGTGATTTTTCGCAGTAAACCTTGCCCCTCGCTTGAAGGCAGAAGGCATAACAGAAGCATTATGAAATTGATTCCTGTCACCATCACCAACTCGAAAAAACCGCTCCGAGCATAATCAGCATACGTACTGCCCGTTGGCAGAATTCCCTCCCAGGCACCGAACAGATAGGAGAACTGTACGAACACAAACAGCACATAGACCGTATTAATCGAAATTAGAATCGTCGCCATGATCACGGGATCTATTCTGAAAACCGGCGGTTCCGTTGTCTCCATATTTAGCTGCTGTAGCGCAGGATTTTGGGCATTCCAGCTGTAATCCTTGGGATCAACAAAGCCCCAGACAAAACCGAAAAAGCCAAGTCCGAACAACAGTACCCACAACACCCGTACAAAGCCCTCGCCCAGAGACAAGTTACCCAAGAGATTAGGAAGCTCCTGCATCAGATGAAGGAAGACACCGTCGGCAGAGGAGAGCAGCGAGACCACAATCAGCAGGATTGGACATGAAATGGTCAAACCAATCAACACCTTAATTAGAACCTGCCTCCGCTCGTCCTTCATTTTACCACCCTGTTTGCTGCGCAACTGAGCAAAGGCTGTGCCCCAATGCCGAAAACTTTGCGGAAACAAATGTTCCAGCATTTTGCCGATCAGCTTTCCGTCACTCCATGAGAGTCTGTCTGCTCCCAGCATATATGTCATATGTAAAAGAATCAGGATCGGGATGACTAGCAAATTGAATGCGAAGAAGAACATATCCTGGAACAATGCATACGTTAGCGAGAGTAAACCTATGGCAGCCAGCCATAGGTAGCTGAACCACGAGAATGGGCGTCTTTGCTCCCTAGCATAGTACAGCATAAAAACGTAGAACAAGGTCACAAAGATCGGATATGAAATGCCTGGTTGTGCGCCAGAGAACAGATACTGGTGAAGAATAGCCAGCAGAAATGCAGCACCCAATACGACAAGTGGGCGGACCCGCCTTACTTGGTTTTCGAACATGGTAAATACCTCCAGTTTATGACTTTCTAATCCTTATTTTAGATGTTAAAATAAGAAGATAAATAGAAAAAATGAAATTATTATTTCCTATTATCAAAGGAGGCTCTCTTTCGTGAAGCTGCACAGCCATTACTTGAAGCTCCATTCACGCTACGGAAGCGCCGCCGAAGCAACAGTTACCCTGGACGAGCTGGCACAGACCTTGGGCTGCACCCACCGTAACGCCTTGCATGTCGTGAATAAAATGGTCCAGCAGAGCTGGATCGTCTGGACATCCAGCCGCGGACGGGGGCGGCGCTCCACGCTGCGCTTTCTGCTGCCTTCCGAGGAGATCGCTCTGCAATCAATGAAGCAGGCGATAAGCCGCAAGGATATCCTTAGCTCCATCGAGGGCATTCGGGATCATGCCCGCTCCTCGTCACTTCAGGACACCCTTCAGGGCTGGCTGCTGGACTATTTCGGCCATCATTCCGAGATGCGCAGCGATAAGCAAATTGATACCTTACGTCTGCCCATCACACAACAACTGCATACCTTTGATCCGTTATATATGAATTTGCTGGCAGAGTCTTTTGTGTCCAGTCATGTATTTGATGGTCTGCTGCGCCAGAGCGGAGAACAGAACATGATCAGTCCGGGGCTAGCCCATGCGTGGGAAGCTGATGAGAGCCGGACGACATGGACTTTTTTTCTGCGTAAAGAGGTCCTGTTCCATCATGGCAAGGTGCTGGGTGCCGAGGATGTTGTCTATTCCTTTGAGCGGTTGA
Source organism: Paenibacillus sp. MAHUQ-45 (assembly GCF_058133325.1). NCBI lineage: Bacteria > Bacillati > Bacillota > Bacilli > Caryophanales > Paenibacillaceae > Paenibacillus > Paenibacillus sp. MAHUQ-45. The sequence continues at coordinate 119,634 of NZ_JBYUPV010000008.1, read as the reverse complement.
TGCAAACTTCACAGCGAACGCTCTACAGCTATATTTTCAAGGAAATTCAGGCGGTTACCGCTATTAGTCCGACAACTGTACAGATACAGCTTAAGAAGCCTAATGAACTCTTCCTCCCCTTCTTATGCACCAGCCGGGCGGCAATTGTGCCCCGGGACTGGGAAGGCGCGCGTGGTGCAGACCTGGGGCGTCAGCCTGCCGGGACAGGACCGTTCAAGATCACGGAAATGCATGAGAATCTATGTGTGCTAGAAGTGTTTCCGTATTATTTTCAGGGACGGGCTCACCTGGATCGTGTAGAGATTATCTATGTACCGTGGGAGTTCGATGCCTCTTCTGCCGATTCCGGTGCCGCGTTCCATGTGATCCAGAACCCATCCGCCACCGAGTCTTCCAGTTGGAGTCGTATCCATTCCGAATCTTCCACGCGCAAGTTTGTGACCTGCAATACACACAAAACAGGACCGCTGAGCGATCCATTGGTCCGAGGTCATCTGATTTCCTGTCTGCAAGGGACGGCAACTGGCAATATCCCGCGAAGTTCCCTATCCCACATGGGCCCATTGCAGATTGCCACCATCCCCCAATATGCTGGCGATGCCGAAGATATTGCCGTTAAACTGACTGCTTCCGGCTATTCCTGCAGAGTTGTCACCGTGTCCCCGGAGGAATTCAAAGGGTCTATCCGTCTGGAATCAGATCTTATTGTCTTCTCCCTATTCCGTGATCAGGATGAGCAGCTGCGGCTGTTCGACCTTTACCAGACCTTGTCGCGGCATCTGGAGGCGCACACGCGAGGCGACATCGAAGGCATGCTTCACAGAATCTCCCGGGAACCCGATCCGCATGTCAGAGCCGAGATCTTTCAGCGGATTGAGCAACGTCTGACGGACGAGCATCATCTGCATATTTTATATGAAAAACCTACCCAAACTGCCTACCTCCCCTCGGTTCGTGGCGTCACCTTCAACAGCCAGGGCTGGGTGGATCTACGTCATCTCTGGTTTCCTCCGGAAGACTTGAAAGCCCGGTAACTGCTAGTTACCGGGTTTCTTCATGGCTGGGAATAGGGTCCTATTCCCGGCCGGGCAGGCTAAATACCAACCCTTTGTCTATCAAGTTAGCGGACACCGGCGCCTTGCCAATCTCTCTGGCCCATACCGACAGCTGTCCCATATGATGAATCTCGTGAGCAATCACATGACGGAGCACCTCACCCCAAGCCAGGGAGCGCACCTGCCCGTCTGGCAGCAAATCATCGAACATCTTCCGTTCCAGCTCTTCCCGCCAACCTAATACGAATCCCTCTACATCTTGGCGGAAACGGGCATCCAGCGCCCTCACCTGTGCCAGACTCTGGTACAAATTGAAGTCCTCCAGGAAATCCGGCTTGCCCTGAATGGTCTGGATCCAGCTCCATTCAACATCAGCGACATGGAACAGTGTCTTCAGAATGCTTCCTACACCGCCTGTCCTTACTTTGAGTAGCTCCTCCTCAGGCACATCTTCACACCAACGGTACCACTGCTCCCTGACCATCCAGTTATATCGAAATAATGTCTCCAGATCGAACGCCTCCATGATAATAATATTCTGAGTGTAATATGGCGGGAGTTTTCGTAGTATGGAAAAAATAGCTTTAAAAAATCAATCCCACGTATGTTCTCCTTATCCTCTCATCGTCTCTTACGGCACAAAGCAGCTACGCAGCCACTTCTGGTTAACCCCTAGCTTAAATGCTTCCTATAGCCCTCTACTTTCTCGTCGCGGAAGCCCAGCCTTTCATAGAAAATATGCGCTTCCTTCCGCTGTTCGCCTGAGACCAGAATCATGTAATAGCAGTCTCGCTCACGGGCTATTTCTTCAATGCGCACCATCAGCTTCTTACCAACGCCTTGACGGCGGGCACGTGACGAGACCACAACATTCTCAATCACCATAAATGGTTGACAATCCCCAACAAGGTCATAACACAGAATACCCATTACCGAACCTACCAGCTCTCCATCTATAAAAGCACCCAGCAAAATGTACCGGTTGTCAGCCTTCACCAGCTTAAAAATTTGCTCTAGCTTGCCCCGATCTGCCGCTCTCCCCACCAGTTCATGATACAGATCGTTTAACGCATCCAGATGCTCTAATTCTATTTCCTTAAGAATAACCATGTTTGTCCTCCGTCGATTTATTTTTTAGGGACTTTCAGTTCGAATTGCTCCTTCTGACCATCCCATTCAACCTCAACTTGAATTACGGCGTCCTCTTGCTCGATAGATCCGTTACTTACAGACCCAGACTTCAAATCAGCAAAGTGAACTGGACCCTCGATAGTACTACTGCCTTCCCCGGTAGTTCCTTTATAGCTGTATTTCAATTCCTTAATGTCACCGAGATCGGTTTGCTTCCCCTTGTACTTGAGCTGGAAAATGCGCTCATTCGAAGAACTATACTGCGGTCTCTCGTTTTTCCTTTCGGTCAGCGTTGTTGATGCTTTCTGCACATACTCCGCTGCCCACTGCTTCCCCTCACCTTTAAACGTATAATTATACTTATGAGTCTCTGAATTACAGGACGCAAGTAGTAATAGCGTTACCGCCCCCATCAACAATACACGCAGTGCCTTCATCATCATACAGACCTCCTGTCTTATTTGATTAAGACCACATGTCAGCCGTTCGTAAGATCGCCCAAATGTGATTACAGTGATTAGTATAATTTTACAACAAAAAGAACTTTACCTTCCAGTTCTATTGTCCGCAGGAGTAAACTTAGATAATACCAGGATCTGACCAATTTATCATGCCGCGTGATATGCGTACAGACTGTTTCTCTTAAGAAAGGATTGATAAGATGAATGACTTTGAATTCCCCTCCTTGCAAACTGCTAGATTGACCCTAAGACTATTGACACTTGAAGACAGTCAGGAGGTATATAAACATTTTGCAGATGAGGAAGTCACGAGGTTCATGGATATTTCGCCCTGCAAGAGCCAGGAAGAGGCTGAAGAAATCATCCAATTTGGGATAGATCACCCGGGATGCCGCTGGGGAATATTTGAGACGATCACCGGCACGCTTATTGGCACTTGCGGTTATCATTGTTGGGTAACTAAGAGCAACGGCGAAGCCAAAGCGGAAGTCGGTTATGACCTGTCAAAAGCATACTGGGGGCAAGGATTTATGACAGAAGTCATGGCTCCCGTGATTTCATTTGGTTTTGAAAAAATGGGGTTGTCGATGATTGAAGCCACAGTGGAACCCCAGAACGACCGATCTATACAGCTGCTGAACCGGTTGGGTTTTACTAGGCACCAAGAACTCGTAGATCAACTTGTATACTTTCATCTGAACGCACCACTATGTGAGACCTCTCCTGCTGACTCCTAGGCTCCAGTTACACAGCAAAGAAGGACAGCCCTATCAGCTGCCCTTCCTTTATCTAAACCCCTTAGTGCTACTCTTTCTTCGCTTCTGCAGAAAAGTCCGGGGGAATCCGGCGGGCTGTATCCGTTGCAATCGCCGCCTTTATCACAGCTGAACGAACCTGCTCTACCACCTTGTCGTTAAAAATACTGGGAATGATGTAGTGCTCATTCAATTCGTCCGTCTGCACCACAGAAGCAATGGCTTTAGCCGCTGCCAGCTTCATATCCAGATTAACCGCTCTGGCCCTGCAATCCAAAGCCCCGCGGAAAATACCTGGGAAACACAGCACATTGTTAATCTGGTTCGGGTAATCACTTCGACCAGTGGCTAGCACCCGCACATGCGGTTCAGCCAGATCCGGTTCAATCTCCGGCGTAGGGTTCGCCATTGCAAAAACGATGTTATCCTCAGCCATGCTTTTGAGCAAATCGACAGTCAATATCCCGGCTCCGGCCACCCCGATGAACACGTCTGCACCCCGGATCGCCTCCGGCAAGCCGCCGGTAATCCCTTCGGGATTCGTTTGTTGGGCCAACCGACTCCACTCTGCGTTGCTGTATTGTTTTTTAGCCGAGAGGATGCCTTCCCGGTCTACCGCAAAAATATTTCGCGCCCCTGCTGCCAGGAGCAGATTACATATGGAAACACCTGCCGCACCAATCCCTACCACTACAATTCGTGCAGTTCCAATATCCTTATCCACAACCTTGAACGCGTTGAGCAGACCCGCGAGAGCCACAACAGCCGTGCCATGCTGATCATCATGAAAAACAGGAATATCCAGCTCTTCCTCCAGCCTTCGCTCAATATCAAAGCAGCGCGGTGAACTAATATCCTCCAGATTGATTCCGCCAAACCCAGGAGCAACCGCTTTCACGATTTTCACAATTTCATCCGGGTCTTTCGTATTCAGACACAAGGGGAATGCATCAATGTCTGCCAGCTGTTTGAACAGCATGGCCTTGCCCTCCATCACCGGCATCGCCGCTTCAGGTCCGATATCGCCAAGTCCCAGCACCGCGGTGCCGTCGGTTACAACAGCTACTGTATTTCTTTTCATCGTCAGGGAATACGCTTTGTTAGGATCTTCGTGAATGGCCATGCTGACCCGGGCTACACCTGGGGTGTACACCTGCGACAGATCCTCGCGGTTCTTGATCGGCATCTTGGGTGTAACCTCAATCTTACCGCCAAGATGAGCCAGGAAGGTCCGGTCAGATACGTTGATCACTTTGATGCCAGGCATGTCCGATAACACACCGACAATCTCGCCGTTCGCCGCATCCGGCACATTCACCGTAATATCACGGGTCGACACATCCTTGCCTGCACGTATGACGTCAATCGCTACAATGTCGCCACCCACTTCAGCAATTCTGGATGCTACATCACCAAAAGACGCAACCGATTTCCGTATTTCCAGTCGGATAATCATTGTTGTCGCTATCGACATACATTCTGCCCCCTTGTCTCAAAGTCTGCTTCCACTGTACAACACTCATATTATAGGAGATAGATTCCCATTACAATAGATGGAAATTCGTATGCCCTAGCCACTGGCTGATCATTGTCAGGATATCCAAAAGACACGACATTAAGACGCAGTGTAACCCACTCCAAGCGACAAATGCGCCGAAAGTCTCAATTTCATTCTGCAGAGTATTGGAGTAACTGGAATTATTCCTGTTATTTTCGTTAAATTCTCTTCTTATCAAAAAGTAACTGGAAAAACTCCTGTTAATCGCCTCAATACTAGAGCATTACGGGATTAAAGAGGTTTATAACGGGAGAAATTCCATTTATTTATGATAAATAAGGTGAAACGAAGTAATTAACGGTATAATTTCCCGCTATCCAATTCCCTCTTAGGCTCGAACGTGAGCTCAGGTGATTGTTCCGGCGAAATGTGGACTAGAGGTCGGTGTTTTGTGCATTACAACTATCGATCTGGCAAGCCATGGATAAACCTAACGTTCTAACGGTAAACTTTGCTATAATTTGAGCAGTCAAGAACCTACATAACATACATACACCAGGAGGAATACCATGACGCTCCCCGCTTCTGAATTGCCTGCATATCTTGAGAAATATATTTCCTTTTTAATCATCGAAAAGAATCTATCATCTAAATCGATCAAAGCCTATACTTCCGACCTCAACATGCTGCACTTCTGGCTCATAGAGAACGATATAGAAGGGATCTCAAGCGAGAGCCTCCACCTCTATTTTCATAGCTTCAACAGTACAGGTACGCTCAAAGACTCGACCATTAAGCGCAAATACATATCTATCAAGGCCTTTTTTTTATTTTTAGTCCAAAAAGAGTGGCTAGATCAATCCCCTCTTCAGAATTTCGGAAAAAAGTTCAAAATGGCCAGACGAATTCCGAAAACACTGGCCGTAGAGGAAATCGAACGATTGCTTCACTCCCCGCAATTGGACCGTGAAACCTTAACGACTCCTTTTCGCCAACGTTTATCCATCCGTAATGATGCGATAATCGACTTATTATTTTCAACAGGAATGCGTATTGGCGAACTGACTCAAATTCATTTGCAGGACATTGATCTCAAGAATAGAGTGGTGGTCATTTTCGGAAAGGGACGCAAAGAGAGGTTGTTGTATTTGTCCAGTACGGAGCTTATTGAGAAGCTAAATGAGTGGTTGAACGTGCGAGAACTGTTCCGTCCCCAAGTCGATACCCTGTTCGTGAACAAATACGGCCAAGCATTATCTATTTATGGTGTTGAAGATATTTTTACGAAATACAGGCAGCTCGCTAACATTAATGAAAAAGCCACACCGCACTACCTGCGCCATTCTTTCGCAACTCAACTGCTAGAAAACGGAGCCGATCTGCGCGCTGTCCAAGAAATTCTGGGTCACTCCAGCGTAAGCACCACCGAAATCTACACTGAAGTATCTGTCAAAAGAAAACGGGACGTCCTCTCCCAGTTCAATCCCCGGAACCGAATTATTACCTCCAAATAACTACGAATTATTTGGAGGTACTGTCATAAGTTAATTTGAACCAACGACTAAACGGTATATTAAAAGTTGTTTTAAGACAGCTATATGAAGTGATATATCAATACAATGAGACTTATTATCTATAGTATAGAGGTGTCCAATGATTTTTTTGTGTTTTTCTGGAAAAGACCGCGAAACAGTAGTAAGATCTATTCTCTATCATCTGGAGAATTATGGAATAAATGTTTGGTATGATTATCATGAACATTATCTTGGTGATAATAAATTTGATAATTATGTAAGAGGAATCAAAGAAAGTAAATACGCTATTATTGTAATATCAGAACACTTTTTTGAAAGCTCTGGTGCTATTGAAGAAATTGAAGTTATCTATAAAGAATTCCAAAGAAGAAAGATACATATATTCCCTATTTTTTATAAGATTAAAGCAAAGGATCTTCCTAGTAAGTATGATTGGTTAAGCGACTTAATTTACAATGAAGTCGATAATACTACCGGTACCTTAGCAATATGTAATCAGATAATATGCAAATTTTTAAAAGATACAATTTCTTTTTATAAATACGCAGATCTAGCTGATTGCTATCATAAATTGAATGAGCAGGTAGGAAGAATTGATAATAGTAAATATTTATCTGAACTAATTAACACATATTATAATATTGATCGTAACAATTTAAACGGTCGCATAACTATCTTGTATTCTTTGTTTCTTTATATTTCAAATTTGAGGGATGTCTGCGTCCCAAAATATGTAACAAAAAGCATAAGCTATTTATTTAATCTTACAAAACTTGACTTAATATCTGATTTTAAGGAATTAACCATTGTAGAGTACGCATTGGTAATTTATTTAAATCAAATTATAAACATACCTCTTCAAGGATTTGAAGAATAACTTTTGTAATACAGCTTGGATTATTCTCAGTTTTTAAAATATCAATATATCTTTCTAGATAAGGATACAGTGTGATGTTATTTTTTACTTCTTCCCATATCTCAGCTGCGGAATAAGACGTCACACCAATTGGAATTATTATTTTCTTATGTTTCTTTGCTATTTCAAATTCTTCTTTTACTCCGCGTGAATTTACATATCCATCTTGATATGGACTCTGTCCAAACATAAAAATTGCGACGTGGCAGTTTGTTATCAACATTTCTCGATGAGCATATTGTTCTGCTGGTGACATGCTTGATAGAAAAGGCCGCATTAGTAAATGTTTTTCAATCTTCATATTATGATTTAATAAATGCTGAATACTTGTGCCGGCCAAATAATTTCCCATTTTTCTTCCATATCCTGTGTAAATATAATACTTATTTAATAGTAATCCTTCGGATAATTTGTCACAAAGTTCATAAGCGAAAAGATCTTCCTTCGAGGGAAGCATTTCGAAGGTTCCAGAAAAGAAAATATTTTTCTTTTTGATAGTTTTATTTAGCTCATTTAAAACAATTGGTAAATCGTCATAATTATCAATGAGTAAAACTCTTATTTTATATCTTTTTTCTAAATCTTCTATAAAATAATTAAAATTGGTATTTTTTTCATCTTTCATAATCGCATAATGATAGTTTGCAGAATTACCCAGACATTTATTAATTGTGTTGAGACATGAAAGCACTAAAGTATCAGAAAAACTATATCCTAAAAAAAGAAAAGTGTTGGACACTAACTCCTTTTTAAAAAATGTTAATAATAACTCATGGGTACTATTATAAGAGTCTAAATCATTCTTACTAATTACAATTCTATCAAGATTTGAAACATCGCCGTTTAGTTTATAAATATTTACTCTATTGTTGCGGCTTATGTTTGCTAGGTCTTTATCGTTATTTACGCTATTTGATTGAATATTTCTTTTGTGTAAGTTCTTCTCAAGCACTGTATCATAATTAGTAGTCCAAACTGTTGAAAAGTTAAGATTTAATAATTCATCTATTAATGAACTCTCATGATTTAATATATTAATATTATCGTTTACTATTTTTTTAAGAGCACTTTCACCAAACGTATTAGCATAATATTGCGCTAGTAAATACAAGTCTGTAGAATCAGTGATTTCAATTCCTAGTTGCCGCGCACATGGCTGTAATAGTGACTTCCAGGAGGGATAACCCGTTGTCGCTGATACCCCTGATCCCAAAAACAATGATGCTTCATCAGCCAGTGTCTGTTGTGAGTAAAAATCCAAAAATTGCTCTTTCGTTAGCCTCATCTACGCACCTCAAAATAAATAATTAATGTTTGCCGCATAATAGGAAGTACCTCCAAATAATTCGTAGTTATTAGTCCATAGGATTACACTTGAGCACCTCATAGAGGTAAAAGATAAACAACATTTTCTAACTATAATTCTTTATATTCGTCTCAAAATTACAAATCCCTCCTGTAACGAACTTATATTAATCAAAAATATAACAAATGCAGACAAAATAAGACAGCAGAACCTTACAGTCCTACTGTCTTGATGTGTCCTTCAGCCTATCTCCTTCATACTCTACTCTTTCTAACCCAGCACCTTCCGCAGAACAACATTCCCCTCCCCACCGGGACCAAAGACATCAGGTATGGTGGCTACAGGGCCAACTCCGTTTTTTCCATAGAAGGAAATGTGTCGTAATCTTCAACATACCTCAGCATAAGCAGGCAGTAGGCTACGCGAGACTTCACTATCTCTTCTACATGTTGCAGCAGGATACTGCCGATCCCTTTTCTTCGATGCTTCTTGCTCACACAATATCAAGTACCTCAGCCCTGGGTGCTAAGTGTTACACTCCTCGGGGGCGCTTCGTAATGAAAAGCAGTGATAATTCCGTACGCTTCATCCAATTTCCCCACATGAAAAGCAAAGAACATAGAGAGCTTAACTATAATCATGCTCGCTAACTGCCCTACTTAACAGTCTTCTCAAACGTGTACAAACCACCATTTTTCGGAATAGTAAATGCTTCCCCCTGGTACCCTCTTCGCAGCAGCTCCTTACGAAGAACCTTCATAAACGCGCCGTGAGTCACGAGCAGTGTAGCTGCATTCTGATCCTGCTCCATCTGATCAATGACATTTCTTGCTCTTAATATTGTCTCTCTCCTGCTCTCTTGCTGAGAGCGATGTGACCCATACCAAGCTAGCCTTCCAATTATCATCCACCAGCTTAAAGGCAGCCTTATAGGGAGTTTGGTGAATGCACGAACATCGATTTCCCTAAGTTGGTCTGTTATAACAATTTCTCCAGTGTACATCGTTTTGGCTGTTTCAGCCGCTCTATATAGATTGCTCGACAAGCATCGATTCCAGTCCGCATCAAGAACATCTACGACCCGAGGCCTTTCTATACTGCACGTGTTATATTCATCCACCCAAGCGTTAAATTGCTGCGCGCTCATCCATGTTCCCTCTGTCTGCAGATCAACTTTGAAATGTCTGAGCAGTCCAATTTTCACATTCCCGCTTATCGTTGCCACCTCATCCCCAACAGAGTTCGTGTAGCCGCTCAACAATGGCTTCTTTTCCTAGATCTTTATGTGCAGTATGCAAAGCCCCCCAATTTCAAATGGGTTCCGGTCCCTTACTAAGCACATTCCACACCGCATCATAACAGGATTTCTTAAACACAGCATGCAGCTCATCCCGATCCGACATCAGCCATTGAATCAGACAACCGTCAATAACGGCCCGGATCACCGGAGCCGTTGTGTCAGGGGAGAGATGGGGGGCAAAAACTCCCTCCTCCTGACCGATCAGCAACACTTCTGTGCTAATACTGGTACAGTTGTCATAGAAACGCTGGTTGATCTCACGGTACACAGAAAGACGGCTGGCCCGGGCCAGGAAATCCAGATATACCCGGTAAAAGGACCGGTTCTTCTCCGGAGAGACGAACACGGAATCAATATACGCTCCCAGTTTACCGGCAGCCGTCGTCTCTTGCTGAACAGCTGCGCGTTCTTTTTCATAGATTCTGGCGGTCAGCCACTCCAGGAGCTCCGTCAGCACAGCTTCCTTATTCTCAAAGTAGTAGTGCACTACCCCCTTGCTCACCTCGGCATGATCCGCTATGACTTGTAAGGTCACGGCATCATATCCGTATTCGGCCAACGCCCGAAAGGCTGCGGAGAGGATTTGCTTGCGTTTTTCCTCAGATTTCTTATAACGTACCATAATACCTCCATTAAACAGGCAATAATGCATATTATATCACAGACATAAAAAAGTTGACCGGTCAGAATAAATATTATATAACTGTCTTACATTTCACTTCGAGCAAAGGAGTCCTTCGTACATGAACTCACAACTACCAGACTCATTTCAAGCCCTAATGGTTGATAAGACCGCTGACTCATTCTCTGTCGGTATCCAATCCCTTACCTTGGCAGACCTGCCTGCCGGAGAAGTTGTCATCAAGGTCGCTTATTCCAGTGTAAACTATAAGGATGGTTTAGCCAGCATTCCTGATGGAAAAATCCTCAAATCCTATCCATTCATCCCAGGTGTGGACTTGTCAGGTTATGTAGTCTCGTCTAGTGACGAACGTTTTACCGAAGGCCAGCCCGTGATCGCTTGCGGCTATGGCATTGGCGTAACTCATTTTGGCGGCTTTAGCCAGTATGCACGTATTCCCGCTGACTGGATCACCCCCCTCCCGGACGGGCTTACCTTAAGAGAAGCCATGATCTATGGAACCGCCGGCTTTACAGCAGCCTTGTCCATTCAAGGACTAGAAGCTCATGGGCTATCTCCTGAGAAAGGAAAAGTGCTGGTCACTGGAGCCACCGGTGGTGTAGGCGGAGCTGCTGTGGCAATGCTGGCTGCCAAGCAGTACAGCGTCGCAGCCAGCACTGGCAACAGCGCAGCTGGAGACTATCTCAAAGCGTTAGGCGCTGAGGAAATCCTCTCCCGTGAGGATGTGCTTGGGGCTTCTACGAAACCCCTGGATAGACAATTATGGCAGGCCGCCGTCGATTCTGTCGGCGGAACTACATTGTCAGCCGTCCTGAGCAAGCTCGCTTACAAAGGTTCTGTAGCCGCAAGCGGTTTGACCGCAGGAACCGCCTTGCCGACTACTGTGCTGCCATTTATTCTGAGAGGGGTTAACCTGCTCGGTATTGACTCCGTGTTCTGTGATGCACAGACAAGAGCAAGCGTCTGGGGACGCATGGCAACCGACCTGAAGCCTGAGCACCTGGATCTTCTGGTTGACCGAGAAGTGACACTGGAGGAACTGCCAGGAGCGCTGGAGGATATTTTGAAATTCCGGACCCGTGGTCGTGTGCTTGTTACTTTATCCTAAAGTTCATATATACAAAATAAAGGGCGTCTCCGCAGCCGTGTTCTGGCTTAGGGGACGCCCTTTGATATCTGAGGATTAGACGGATTCAGAACCTCCGACATATTGTACAGTCGGCTGCTGTTGTGCATACGGCTGCTGCCGAGAACTCTCCCCATACAATTGATGGGTATATACTGGCTGCCCATAAGACTGTGGTACTTGTGCATAGGGTTGAGGCGCTTGCGCATAAGGCTGAGCTGTCTGGTTCCATCCTTGTTGCGGTGCATTCCAGTGAGGCTGCGGTGTCTGTGCCCATCCCTGTTGAGGCCCATTCCAGTGAGGTTGAGGAGATTGCCCATATTGCTGAGGCATAGTTCCGTAAGGCGATTGAGCATGAGGTTGTGGATTCGGCATCGCATTCTCCTTTTTACCCTTGACTGCCCCTTTTACACAGCCCACCGGTGGACCGATGAAGGTTCTCTTTTGAATGGGAGCGAGCGCATCTTCTACTTTAGCTTCATCCAGGCAGTAGGTATGGGCAAGCACCTTCGTCGGAGTAAGCTTCAGAATATCCGAACCCAGAATAACCTCTGGAACCGGCGCATCAAAAATAGCCAGCAAATGCGTATCATCCATCGTAGCCACCTCATAATGCCACCAGCCTTGCGGAACATTGGCTACCTGACCAGGGGTGAGCGGGAAATGCAAAAGCTCATTCGTAAACGGGTTAATCAGTGAGACTACAGCCGCGCCACAGATACAATAGACCAACTCTGCCGCATTCTGATGATAGTGGGGCTCTACCACATTTGATTTACTGAGGAAGATATCCAGCAGTGAAGTGTTCTCCAGCGTGTTCAATTGTTGAACAGACAGTACATTGATAAAGTTCCGATCGTCTTTTTTGAATAATAGGTTTTTGTTCACATCCGCACTAAACTGTGTCCCTGGAGACGTGTAATCCATATAAGAAGTCAAAATACATTCCTACCCTTCTGTCATCCCAATTTTGGACTCTCTGTGGTAAGATATGTGTTTGCCTAGGCCCAGGTGCGGATTTTTTATGTTGACCCGTCCATCAGTTAATCCTGGCAATTACCCGGGAAATTGCGGAATCCGACCGAATTCGCAGCGGCAGGGCCATCACTTCAAACTTCTCCTTGCCTAGCAGTGCATCTACATTCGTCAGATTCTCCAGGATTAGTACATCGTTCGACAGCAGATACTTATGGATTTCAAAAGGAAATCTGTCCGGTGAGGGCATGTCCATACTCCCCCAAGATCAATAGTTGTTTAATACATCAAGATTGCTCTGGTTCACTGCCGGAAATAATCGTTCTATTTCTCCCCGTATTTTTGGCATAATATAGCGCCTGATCTGCATTCCTCAGCAGCATCTCGCTGGACTGTGCATGGGTAGGATAGTGGGCAATCCCCTGCGATACAGTTATTGGCGTCGCGGTTGGAGCCTCGCTTGCTGCCAGGGCTAAACGGAAGCGTTCAGCCACAATGTAGGCATCCTCCGCTTTGGCATCAGCCAACAAAATAATAAATTCCTCTCCACCATAACGGCTGCAGAAATCCCCTGGTCTGACGGATGCTGCTAGAACCGTGGCAACACGCTTCAGTACCTCATCCCCTGTCAGATGGCCATAGGTATCGTTAACAAATTTGAATTTGTCCACATCCATCACAATTAAGGAGAACGGAGTACCCTCCGCAATCCACTCTTCCATTACAAGCTCCAGAGCCCTTCGGTTCGCAAGACCTGTTAAGGAATCCGTCATGGCATGGCGGGTTAATCGATCCGTCTGTTTCTGCATAACCGTTAGGGCTGTAGTGAGTGTCTTGGTCAGCAAGTCAGCTTCTCTGTTCCAGTGGGAAATGGCAGTAGGGATTTCGATCTTCCCCTTCCCGACTTTGCTCACCAAATTCGCAAGATAGACGAACGGGCTGGCCAGCCTGCGAGCCACTACAATAACAACGACCAACAATAGAATGAAAGGCAGCAGAGTGTACCAAAAGATTTTTTCCATATGACCTATAATCTGCTCGTGTATCACCTGAGTAGGGGACACCACCACAACTCCCCAGCCGCTGGCGGGAACATTGACATATCCGGCTAGCATTTTCACACCTTTGGTATTAATAATCTCTTGTTCGCCGCTGTGACCTTTCATTAGCTCCTGAACAGCTTTATTAGTGCTGGTATCCTCACCGATTCGCGTTTTATCCGGGTGATACAGCATATGCCCCGTAGAATCCACAATATAAAAATAGGACCCGTTCTCATCCCGCTTGTTATTTTCAAAGATCATACTGAAGATATTATTATCCTCAAGGTATATAGTTCCACCCAGTATTCCCTTATATCGTCCCTGCTTGTCGAATAAGGGCTGGCTCACGAACACAGTCATTTTCGGGGTATTTTTCGTAGTATACGGCTGTGAGATATAAGTCTTCTTGGCAGCCAAAGCATCCAATACTGGTGTGCTAGTAAATAGTAGCCCGGCGGTTCCCAGCGATTCTGGAGACACATTACGGATCATCCCGTTCTCGTTCACCAAAGCTATCGAATTGAAATAACTGCTGCTTTGGCGCATTAACTCAAGATAATGATTGTATAAATCCTCCGTTGGTCCATCTTCCCTCATAAGATTATGCGCACTGTATTCCAAGGTACTGAGCATGGACTGGAAAAGAGACTCTGTCGTTTGACTCATCCGACTTGCGCTCGAAAAGTTCAAATCCAGTGTAGTTTCAGTCAGAGACTCCTTCTCAGATTGGTAAGATGCAATCAAAAGAATAGCTGAGGTTAGGACAAAGACCATTGTTACCAAGCCAATGAGAAGCGCTGTAAGGCCTATTTTTTTTCTGCGACCCAAATGGGCTTCTTGGTGTAAAGGCATCCGGCACCCCCTGTGTTTTTACGTAACGCTTACTATAAAATAATGATTAATATTATTATAAACGAAAGTTTCACATGAACGGTAAGAAAAAAATGCTATATCCATCTTCTACTCTGCTCAGCCGCGTTAGCCAAAAATGCAAAACAGCGATCCCCCCATACGAGAGAATCGCTACTCTGCTCACTATTGTGATTGTTTGAATGAAAATGGCTGTTATTCGCCTAAAAGCTTGAGGAAGCCGGAAGGCAAGGAAATTTTCTGATTATTAATAATAATCCGCTTCAGGTCTTCTATCATGTCGTCCTCACCCTGTGCGTCCTTGATTTCCTTAATCTCGCGGTGTAAACGTTCCATCTGCACATCCAGCATGTTCGCAGATTCGGCAGCCTGTTTCAACTCGCGGGTGAGCCGTTCCGGAACGGACTGGTTGTATTTATAGAAGATTTTATGCTCCAGGCTAGCCCAGAAATCCATAGCAATGGTACGAATCTGCACTTCGACACACACCAGTTCCTGACCGTCAGACATAAATACCGGAACCTGAATCAGCAGATGCAGGCTTTGATAACCGTTAGGCTTGGGATTCTTGATGTAATCCTTGATCTCCAGCACCGTCAAGTCGTCTTGCTTCTGCAGCATCTCGCTAACTTGATAAATATCAGAAATAAAAGAGCAGGTAATGCGGAGGCCCGCGATATCCTTGATATCATTCTTCACAGCGGCCAGTGAAATCTCGCTATTCTTGCGCAGCATTTTATTCATAATACTCTCAGGAGACTTCAACCGTGATTTCGTATGCTCGATGGGACTATAGTCATGCAGCGACTGGAATTCCTGCTTCAGTATATCAACCTTGGTCTCCATTTCATCCAGAGCGAACTTGTAGAGCAGCATAAACCGGGTAATTTCGTTGCGGAATCTCTTCATTTTCTCAATTTGATCTTCGGTCTTCATGGAAATCTCCTTCATCAGGTTATGAATTAATCATAGCCAATCCGTTACCGGAATTCAAATTTGGAAAAATCAGGGGATAAAAACAATAAAACTGCCCTTCCGGTCGTTGGACCAAAGGACAGCTTTATTGTCATAGCAAACTAGATAAAGACTTCTTCAACAGACAGATTGCGTTCTTTGGACAAGTCTCTGAAGGATTCATCCACCTTCACGAGCGGTCTGAACATGTCCAGCGGATTGTTCATGATAATGGTACCCATCTCTCCATTGCTAAGCTGTACAGTCTTACCAACAAAGTTAGGCAACAGATGTCCTGTCAACGCTTGTACTGCATTTCCGTTCAGCTTGCCAAATCCAAGCTCATGCACCTTACGCAGCACTGTAATCAGACCTTGCTTAGGTTGGTTGGCTCGGGCTGTCGTCAAACCCATATAAGTATTGGCGACAGCGACAATCCGTGTATACGGGTGAATGTCGTTCTTGTGCATATTGCGCGGATAGCCGGTGCCATCTTCAAACTCATGATGCTGGAGGGCCACTAGAGCGGTAATTCCGTCTTTCATCGATTCACGAATAATCTCATAGCCATATGTAGTGTGGCGTTTCAATTCTTCCTCTTCAGAAGGAGTCAAGACGCCTGTGTTATGCAGAATCGCAGCCGGAACCTGGCTTTTACCAATATCATGCAGATAACCTGCTCTGCTGATCTCATAGCGTTCTGCCTTGGAATGTCCCAACCAGGAAGCAATATAATACGATAATAATCCGACTTGCAGGGAATGATTGTATGTATCAATATCGTTACGGTCGAACAAAAGCAGGAGCGAAACGACATCCTTTTGCTCATCTAGACTTTCAAGCAAGGGTTGGAGCGTATTATCAACCATGCTTTGCGTAAAACTTCCCTTGGCAAGTGCCTCCAAAAAGATGGATTCATAATTCTGGATCGCAAGATCCAGATTGGCTTTCAGATCCTGCTCTAGATTATTGACTTGCACTCCCTGTTGCATGGAGCGTGGCTCAATATCCACATAATCAATCTTGTGCCGGATGAGGATGGTGATTTCTTCACTTTGGACGACAGTCCCTTTCGGGAGCACGTGCAGACCAACACTATTGAAAGTGTCTGTCAGAAGACAGTCGCCGTGTTTTAGATCCGTGACATGAACTTTCAAGAATCAGCACCCTTTCTTATGTATAGGAATTTTTTCCTTTTGCCTTTACTTGATCATAGTCTATTTGCGTTTGGCCTGACAATATGGGAAAAGTCACATTAACGCCGTCAACTAGTTCCAAAGTATCCCAACTTTAGCATCACTAAATTTACCAAAGAGAGGAATTAGCCTTACCTCGCGCTTTTCCATGTTTTATTGACAAAATTCTTTGTGGTAAGCTAAAGCGGAACCGTCCATTAGCCCTACACTTTATGTATAAAGGAGTTTTATTTATGTTCGAACATTTGGTTCTCTTTAAATTCAACGGCAACTATGATCCAGCGACAGGGCCCCAGCTTGTGGAGACTTTATTGTCTTTTAAAGGAGATATTCCGGGAATTGTGCAAATTACGGCCGGGGTGAATGAGACTGAAGAAGTGGATAACATACATGGTTACACACTGGGACTTCGAGTAACTTTTGAAAATAAGGACGCCCTTCGCCAATATGGCCCGCATCCCAAACATCAGGCGTTTGTGCAAATGCTGACAGGCATCCTCGATAATGTCATAGTAGCAGACTATCCAATAACCAAAATTCGCTCTCAATCTAAGACGACAAACGTGCAGTAGTTGTTAAGCACCAAAGATTCCATTGCAATCCTGCTCTACAATCTTAAGTTGTTTCTCAAAATCAGTATCAGGCTTAATATTGTCCAGAACATGCCAATGGTTCTTCAGATCCCGCCAGTAAATGCGCCAACCCTGATCACTCCTGCAAAATTGGGCAATTCCCCATTCTATCCATTGTCCATTCAGAAAAATCGGCCGCTCATCCAGCAGCGTTACCGTATTCTCATGTATCCGATACTTGAGTTTACGCTGCGGGTTGGAGCGCCCGGAGTTTTGGGCCTTGATATAGTGATCCATGATCTTCTCTATACGTTTCTTTGTAAAGTGATCCAGCATTTTATTCTCACCTCTTAACAAGCTTCCAGAGGTTATCTTATTATATTTACATAAACATAATCTGAACCGGGAACTCCGTTAACGCTGAAATAGTAGGTGGGTTGGGATTTCCGCAATTACTTTTCCAATCAACTTATCCTTGGCGACAAACGGATTCTCCCACAAATGGCCATCATAACTGATATTCCGGTTATCCCCAAGGAAAAAATAGTGGTCCGCCGGAACGGTAACCGGTCCAAAGCTATAGTTCATCGGCTCTTTCAGATAAGGCTCATCCACCTTGAGGCCGTTTCTGTACAGAGCCCCCTCCTTGATCTCTACCGTATCACCAGGAAGTCCGATGAGTCGTTTGACATAACGTTTGTCTTCATCACCAGGCACCGGTGGGTAGAACACAACAATATCGCCATGCTCCAGTGAAGTCATCCATAATAGTTTCTCGACAATGAGACGATCATTAATCTGAATGGTCGGAATCATCGACCCGGTAGGAACCTTCATCGCTTCAGCAACATAAGTTCTCAGGAATAAGGAAACGACAAGGGCAATCAAGAGTGTCGGTACCCATTGCTTCGCATATTTCTTCATAATTATTCACCTCATCAATTCGTATAGATAACTCTTGTTTTCAGTCCCCAAAACAATCAATAATGCGGCTCATTTCGTCTTCCACATCCAGCACAGCGTCCTGCGGAATATGAATAACGACCAATCCGCCAAAAATCTGCTCCCAGCTTCCACCGGCGCTATTTACCCGCTGCTTGAAAGCTGCCAGAATCGGTGAATAAGCAGTATCCTGGGTTAGCAACCAGGCGTATCGTTTTAAATTGGATTTATGGACAGTCTCCTGATAGTAGTAGACTCCCTGTTCTTCCTTTAGGCGAATTACATCCCCCATAGACACCCCCGGATTAAAAATCGGTGTCTCCTCAATTCGGTACATGTCCCGGTCCACCGGGGTAACATCCAGAACCTCAATCTCAAACCCTCGTTCATCAAAGCATATATGCAGCTCCAATGGCTTCGGCATCAGCATACCTCAATTCTCTCTCTTAAATATCAAATCCATATATGATAGTTTACCTTATTCAGCCCAAGAAACACAAAACTTCACTACTTCTTCAAATTCTTATCTATAATCTTTTCGAGCCATTTCCAGGGCAAAAGCGTCTTGCCCCATCTCAGGATACGCGTTCCTTTCCCGATGGGATAACGTAGCCTTGGTGAAGACATCCCTGCAATCCGCCCGATCAAATCTGCTACCTGCTGTGGGTCAGGAGCCGATTCAGCAGTCTTTCTGGTGTAGTGCAGCACGGCATCAAGCCGCTCACTGTATGGCGAATCTGGGCTGCTGTGAATGCTGTCCAGTCCTTTATCCCAGATGGGGGTACGGAATGAGCCCGGCTCAACAATGACGACCTTGATCCCAAACGGTGACATCTCATGGCGCAGGCTTTCACTGAAACCTTCCACTGCGAATTTGGATGCAGCATATGGCGCATATCCGGGGAACCCGGACAGACCGCTGATGCTTCCAACGTTGATAATCGTCCCGCTCTTCTGTTCCCGCATCAGTGGCAGCACAGCCTTGGTAACGGCAATAAGGCCGAACAGGTTCGTATCTATCTGTCCGCGCCACTCCTCCATCGTTACTTCTTCCACGAATCCACCTACAGCGTATCCCGCATTGTTCACTAGTACATCTATTCTGCCAAAAGTTGCGGCCACTTTGCCCACGGCCGTATCAATAGAAGCTTGGTCTGTTACATCCATATGTATAAAGTACAGCTTATCGAGCACGCCCTCCTGTCGGGCCTGTTGCTCAAGCTCACTGCTGCGGCTAAGATTCCGCATAGTTGCAGCTACCTTGAAGCCTTTCTTAGCAAGCGTAATCGCTGTCAGCAGCCCAAAGCCGCTGGAACTACCAGTTATTAGGGCTACCTTTTCCTTCGAACGTTCCTGGTAGGGAGTCATTCTGCTCCTCCTTCATTGAAAGGTGTAATTTATGTTAACAAAAGTATATTTCATGATTAAATAGAAAACAAATGTTCTATATTTTGATTGACTATCCATTAATTTTCAAGTTATAGTAAAAGCATCAATTATGATAGATTTGCGGGCGAAGCACCTCGCAGGACAGGCAGAAATGCCTTTCTTGGGGGTGCTTTTTTTGTGCCTACTACTATTCAGAGAAGAGGTTGAGATCAATGTGGGAGCCAATGATTGTAGACAAAGTACGTGACAGAAAGGGTAATCGCTCAGCAGTTAATACAAAAACAATGGTATATCGAAAGTTCGCTGCTGCTATTTTGCTAACGCTGTCCCTGTTTTTTCTGCATCTGCCTCAAGCCCAAGCGGCGACATCAGACTGGGACATGGCGCTGGAACGTATTAGCAATCTGTACAACGACTATTCTACCTTACAGGAGAACATCACCCAGAACACGGGAACGCTCCAGAAGCTGCGCAAGCAGAACAATGATGACTTGAAGGCAATCCAGGGGAAGCTCAAATCCACCGATCAGGCCCAAATCGACAACTTGAAGCTGCAGGTTGATGCAGCACGCAAGAAACATGCGCCACTGCTCGAAAAGTATAATACACTAGGACAACAGGCTACGGCTGCACGTAATGCCAAGGATCCCAAGACTGCCGCGGTACTTGATCTGCAGCGCAACAAGCTCAAAGCAGCGGCGACAGCGGCACAGGCCGAGATCAAAGCGAAATCCGCAGCATTGACGACAGCCCGGAAGCAGACCACTGACAAGACCCAGCCAGCTAGAGAAACTATTGCCGCTATATCAGCGCTTCGGAAGGTGGCCACCACCGGGAGTAAAGAGCTTACTGCTGCACAAAGGCTTCGCGCAGAAGCTCATAAGCGGTATCAGACAGGAATGAAGCAAGGTGACGCACCCGCTGCTGCAGCAGGAATGGAGACCTCTTTTGCCCAGATGAAAATCATCCAAGCCTTGCAGCTAAAGCTGATAGGCTGGGAGAAACAAATCTCTACCCTGCTTCGCACTGCGGAGTTGAAGCTTCCGAAATAAACACCAGGAATGATGGACTGATGGGCTGCTGATACCAACCACCTTGTATTATTAGATCAGCTTGACCAACATGCTAATGAAGAGCGCAGCAGGATACAACACAACTTGGCCGAGTAAGGTGCCCAGGAATCTGGAGCCCATCAGTACAACGTATATTTTTCCAAGCTGATCCCGATATTCTACATGCTGAGTAGCCTTATGCGTAATAATCCCCAGCTGCGGGTCAATGAATACTGTAAGCATAATCGTCGCCAGCCCATTAATGAGTCCTGAAGCTTGTGAGGCTGTTGTACTGAACTGTGGAACGAGATGTGCAGCGTAGAGTGAAGACAAGACACCAACGGTGTAGAACGCCGTAACGAAGATATTCATAATAATAAAACGTTTAGGAATGCCCAGATACCTGAAGCTGTAGAGTCTTACTTTCGGTTTTTTTATGTATTTTCGGGTATTCTTGAGCTGGCTTATCGTGACACTGTTCAGTAACTTCGGAATAGAACCTTCGATTTCCAGCTTGGAGATGACCCTTTCGAACAGACCTACAAATGTCGGAAAGACACCTATAGCAATCAAAGTGCCCAGCGATGAAGCGAGCATAATGATCATTAAATAGTTAAGCAGCGGGAAACCCGGATTCACTTTGGCATAATCGACGAATTTAGCTGTCAACGGGGCCTGGATCATATTGGCCGTTCTGGATACCAGAACAATGATTCCGGTCAGAGATAGGGCAATCGCAATCTTGTTCAGTCTCACTCCGGCAAATCTGATCGAATAAGATAGGGTCTCCGCGGTATGGATGATCAAGGTGAGCAGGCATACAATAATTAAGCTGTTCGTCATGTTCTCATTCATCTCCAATGCTTGACTTTATAGCGTTGCGAGATTGCTCTATCCAGAACAAAGACGACAGTAATTCCGATAGTATACCTGAGTAGATCAATCCACAGGAACCCTTTTCCTAATACCAGGCCTCCCAGTACAGTTGCGCGTATGTTGTTTATCCAGTCCGCTTGATACAGCTGGCTGAACTCAATGCCGTAGCTGAACAGCAGGCTTAGCCAGAAGGAGAACAAGAGCTGTCGTCTCGTCCATAGCATTCGGAAACCAAGGTAGACCATACTCCCCCATAACGCATCGCCAAAATGTCTGGAGACGAACGGTGGTAGCTGCTCCGCAAACGCCCTGGAACCAAGGCCAAGCACGATGACGAGCAGAACGGCGGAAAGGTAGATTATTTTAGTTCTCCACATGACAAGAATACCTATAAATATATATTTTCATTATTGCCTCCTACTACTCTATGTCGCTGACTTCTACTAACAGACCATGCTTTATTCAAATATTGGCTTTGAGGATGAACTGCTTTTGGCAAAAATCTCTTTCGGATAAGGAATTGCTAGCTCCGGCAGTTCTTCTTCCTTAAAAAATTTCAGTTCCTCCGCCTCTCCTTCCAGTCCCACAAGCGTTCGATTGATCATTGAACATTCAAATACCATGGCCAGATACTCCACCTGATGACCATTGCTATACTCGTATCTGAATTTTTCACCACCAAAAACGCCGATCATCCGGTCCGGATTAACCATTAGTCCTGTCTCTTCATACACCTCTCTGCGTAGAGAACGCACAGGCTTCTCTCCTGGTTCGATGGCACCTGCAGGCAGGCCCCACATTGTCTCGCCCGGTTTGCGAATACACAAGATCTCGTCTTCTTCATTTCTTATAACTGCCGCTACAGAGGGAATCAGTAGCAACTCTGGTCCGATCTTTTCCCGTAATCCTCGATAATACTCAGACATTGGCATGATTAATCATCCTTTGGGTTTATGACGTGACCTTGATTGAACTACTATATATGTATATTAGACAAAGCCCTGTCATTGACCTTGTTCACCCTTAACTTTTTCTTCCATCGCTTCAAGAGCGTACAATACACGCACCTGTTGTAATGAATTTGCATAGTCGAGGCTGAATACTGCCACAATAGATACGAACCACGCCTATCATTTCATACCAGGGAGGATTATACAATGAGTCCAGTTAAACCGGATAAAAACCTAATCAACACAGTAAGTGATCTTGAGACGACACCTGTGACAAGCCAGCAGGCCCAGCAGCTCGGACAAAAGAAGAAGGATCACCGGAAAGAAATGATCAGTAGCGATGATCAAAAATTCCAGAAGAATGAACAGAATACGTATAAGTAATGTGAAAAAAGGGAGCTCTGTACCTCTGTACAGGGTTCCCTTTTGATTGCCAAGCCGGGCGTTTTATTGTATGAAGACTATTCGCCCTTTATGGTATTGTTTCGTAGCAATTCGTTATCCCTCTCCAAGCTCCAATTCTTTCTGACCCCGAGCTCGGGTCCAACAGGTCCATAGCAAATCTGCACTAAATAACAGCATGACTAACGGCATGGCTATCCCCCATACTACCCCCACCTGACGGTACAACACCACCATGAGCGGCTGAAGCACATACATACAGGCAATGGATAGCATCCACCAGTATACAGAAAAACGCAGGCAGATATGTCCATGAAGCTGGTAAGACATACCAGAGTAGTCCCACCATTGCTTGTGAAAGACTTTTTGCAGCAGCCAACCACTAACGTATTCAACCGCTGACGGTATCAGCAAGGCACATATCAGGTGTAGTGGAAGCGATACTCCCAGCTCCCGAGCAGCCAGCAGCAACAGCGGAGCCAAGCCGTACATCGGTTTGAACGGACCTCGCAGAAATCCTTCCTTGCGAAAGGTTCCCTGACTATATAAATTGTAAGTTCCTTCGAGTACCCAGCCCAGGAAAGAATACACCATAAAGTAAAAAAAGTACTCACTGACCGCGGCAACTGGCCCATAGTTATACAATGAGATAAACGATGCACTTGTGAAAATTGAAATGGATCTCGCCCCCTGTTTGTACATCTAATGCATGAACATCGGGACATAGTATGCCTTCCTTAGAATGGAAATATTCTGCACTGCCTTCACTTTCGTACAAAAAAGACATATCCCTGAATAGCAGGCTTCTACAACGTTTCATACCAATCCTTTTTGCTGTAAGCACAACAAAACAGACCATCCATATGGACGGCCTGCTTAGCGGTTCTTAGCCCTGATTGTTCGGAAGCGGGTCAGGATGCGCGGATTCCGCGGGCTTGGCGACCCAATCGTCCGCCTGCGTCTCGATATCGACACCATTCTCAATCTTCTTGATTTCCGCCAGTGAATCACCGGCTTTATTTTTCTTATTGCGAATGTCCGCTTCGTCCTGAATATGATCCGTCATGTGGAATCCTCCTTTTGGGCTGTGCGATGTTGGTTCTTAGTTATCGTTACCCGATGAGGTTGTTTCCAATCATGACACCAGCTTTTTCATAGGCTCATTCGCTGTAGACTCTGAACACAATATCCTGCTCGTAATTTCCGCTTCCGCAGCCGTATAATGCCAGCCGGCCTCGCCTTCGGTTCACTTCTGCAGCCGTAAGTCTGAATGTCCAGTCCTCTTGATCCCAACAAATATCAGCCAGCGTCACCTCGGAAATCTGCTGTCCATCCATAAATGTCCCGCTGGCGTTGATCCGCAGCACTTTTAGCAGACCGCGCCGATGACCCTCATTCTTCCAATAATCCGGGGTCAGGCGATCTCTCAGTTTGCTTGACTCTCCAGGTCCGGTCCATCTCCCCAAATCTCTGTTGTTCAGCGTAAAAGTAAGATCTATCGGCCATTTTTCGTTCACATGAGCCACCTCGGAGCCGATTTCCATGGAGATTTCAATCTCCTGCATCGCTTTGTCCCTGAAAAGATAATTGGGTACTTTGTATTCTACATAACCCTTATCAAGCCATAGGACACTGGCATCGGCATGGCACGAATCCCGAAACCTCCGCGCATCATCATCACAATAGCCCACCACTTTATCCGAGCCTATAATTCCGCAGCCGGGAGCGGCCTCTAGATCGCTGTAATGTCCGACAGGAACGGACACCTCGACGACTTTTCGGGCAACCGCATGGGAACCATCCAGTTTCACCAGAAAATAGTTCGCAGACAGCGAACAGTACTTATAGGTACCGCCGGCGATCCGCTTCATTTTGGAGCTGACAATGCCCGCTTTCTGCAATTTGACCACATGAGAGCTAACAATTGCGCTGCTGAGATGAAGCTCCGCAGCGAGCTCCTTGATATGCATTTCCCGCTCACCCAACAGATCTACAATTCGCAAACGCACTTCGCTGGCGAGCGCTTCATACACCCGCAGAGATTGGGTATCTGTCGTTAAGTACATGTGAAGACCTCCATATTCATGATGGTCATGAAATTATATATCAAGGAACAGAATAAATACATAATTTTGGATAAAGATTGGAAGGTTTCATAAAAAAAACAGGCACAGAGTTATCTGGCCTGTTCTTGATATCATTTCTTACACCCACTGGATTACCTGTCCGGCGTCTTGCCGAGTCTGCACGCGCGGCTCGTTAAGTCGATAGCCGAACGCCACCATACAGGATATTCCAAAGTGGCCCTCGTCCATAATTCCTTCTGCGGACAGGATCTCTTCAATTTTACGTTTGTTAAAGCCCTCAATGGGGCAGGAATCCACTCCGATTTGCGCTGCAGCCGTCATCATATTGCCTAGCGCTATATAGGATTGTCGGCAACCCCATTCAAATAATGCCCGTTCATTATCTACCAGTTCAAAATCAGTTTTCAGGAAAGCACCGTACCTGTTTTTCCTTACCTCCATGGCCTCAGGTGGCAAATTTTTAACATTTTGCATTAGTCCACTGAGATAATCGGAGTCAGGATGCAGATCTTTAGGCAGTCTGGACAAAATAAGTACGAAATGGCTAGCCGTCCGCAGCTGTTTCTGCGCTCCCCAAGCATAGTCATACAATTTCTCACGGAGTGCCGGGTTCTGAACCACCACAAATTTCCATGGTTCAAAGCCAAAGGAGCTTGGGGACAATCGTCCAGTCTCTAATATAAATTCAAAATCCTCATCGTTGATCTTTTGGCTGCTATCAAATTCTTTAGTCGCATGTCTGAATTTGTAAGCTGACAGGATTTCTTTTTTCACAGATGTTGTTTCCACAATTATTCCCTCTCTTCTTCTCATTGAATTGACGTATAACCGATCACAGTTTTAATATTAAGTTATATACTTCGTTTTTATAAGTACGCACATTAATGTGGTGTAGTATACAAAATGATACCAAGGGGAGAAGAACTCATGCCTAACCGAAAAAGCCGCTTTAGCGAGGATATCTCACTGGACACAGGGCAGGCTTGCCCTGTAGAACATACACTGAATGTCATCGGTGGCAAATGGAAGGGAATTTTGCTGTATCATCTAATGGATGGGACCAAACGATTCAGCGAATTCCGCCGAATCTGTCCGGGAATTACCCAGCGGATGCTGACCCTACAGCTTCGTGAATTGGAAGAAGACGGTGTAGTGCATCGTGAAGTGTATCAGCAGGTCCCTCCCAAAGTGGAGTATTCGTTGACCGAATTTGGAAGAACCTTAACTCCGATCATCATACTTATGAGGGATTGGGGCAAGGAATATAAAATAAAGCAGCTTTCAACAGAAAGCTGCCAAATAGACACAGAAGCCGGCCATTGAGGCCGACCTCTGTGTCGAGAAACCCAGGTTATTTAAAGAACTTGGGTTTCTTTTTTTGCATTTCAGACAAGAGCCTGTCGGAGGTACTTGCCATCCTGATTCAGAATCCTTCATTACGGCGCCAGAATAACCTCTACTAATTGCCGAATTAATTGTTCCAGCTCATTCGAGTTTTTGGCGACGATTTTGAACCCGCGCAAAGAGCTTGTTAAGAGGTAAGCCAGCTGCTGCGGATCCAGCCCTCCACGTTTCTCATTACTTTCGAAGTGTTCTTGAATCAGTGCGGCCAATACATCTTCAAACTTCCTATAGCTCATATCTAACGCTTCGCGGGCAAATTCATAAGAGCTGTCCGAAATTTCCCTGATTTCTGGCGAATGCAGCGCTTGATCGAATATATTGATTGCCCAAACCTCAAAAGCATAATAGATTTTTTCTTTGGGTGTGTCCCGCTGCGACAGCCCTTTTTGTATTTCCTCTATAAGGTTTTCCCCATTGAAAAGTATCGCTGAGTTAAAAATCTCCTCTTTACTCTTGAAAAATAAGTAAAGACCTGCTCGTGAGATTCCAGCTGCCTGAGAAATATCATTCATCGATACACGCTTGTATCCATACTTGTAAAACACCTCAAGTGCGGTCGAAATAATGTGATGCCTCTTTTGATCGTCCATTCAACACTGCCCCAGTCTTGATTTTCTGTAATTTTATTATATAGACACTTTACAATATCTGTCCACTCGTTTATTATACACACATAGACGATTATCGTAATTTGTATAATAGTTTAAAATGAGAGGTGTTAACTGGATAAAATCTTTAACAATTCCTTTTATTGAATACCTGCCGATCCTGCCAAATATATGATCTACAAAGGAGAATACTAACAACATGAGTACAGAACAAAAACCGCTGCAATCAGGTTTCGGATTTCATACTACTGCACAGGAAGCTTTAGCTGGGCGTGATCTTCACGGGAAAATTGCCATTGTAACTGGCGGTCACGGAGGGATTGGTCTTGAAACAACAAGAGTACTCTCGAAAGCCGGAGCTACAGTTATTGTCGGGGCCCGCAATGTAGAGCAAGCGCAGCAGAATGTAAGTCAATTCAATAATGTAGAAGTTCTTCAATTAGACCTTTCTAATCCGGCATCCATTGATGCTTTTGCCGCCGAATTTCTAAAGTCTGATCGTCAGCTTGATATTCTAATTAATAATGCCGGTGTTACAGCACCGCCAGAAATTAAAGATTACCGCGGATTTGATACTCAGCTGGCGACCAATTATTTGGGTCATTTCCAATTGACCACCAGACTTTGGGAAGCACTGAAAAAGTCAGGGAACGCCCGAGTAGTGTCGCTTTCTTCCATCGGTCATATGGATGGTCAGGTTGATTTGAGCGACCTTAACTTTAACACCAGACCCTATAACACAGACATTTCGTACGGACAATCTAAAACGGCATGCTCGCTGTTTGCGATTGAACTGGATAAACGGGGTAAGGAGCATGGCATCCGGGCATTCGCCGTCCATCCTGGAGGCATATTGACTGGCTTGACTCGCCATTTATCTGATGAGGTGCTCGCACTTTGGGGCGTTCATCGTGATGCTGCAGGTAATTTCATTTCACCTGAAGGGTTTAAAACCGTTGAGGAAGGTGCCGCCACAACTGTCTTTTGCGCAGCAAATCCATTATTAGAAGGCAAAGGTGGCGTATACTGCGAAGACAGTGATATCGCGGAATTTGTTCCTGATGATTATAGTGAGCGTAGAGGTGTTCGCAGTTGGGCAATTGATCCGGCACTCGCACAGTCACTGTGGGAACAAAGTGAGGAGCTGCTTAACATCCCTCATGGCACGATCCCACAGGGTTCAAACTAACCAAATGTAGTTAACGAGGTACTCAGACCCTTCACATAGGAGGAGCTGAGTACCTTTTCTTGTCACTCGACATTCCTCCAGACTCCCCCAAGGGTTGTACTGTATGAAGTTCCTTCTTGGTGCGAACACTATGTAGCGCCAATTCACTCCAGCCACTGAATTATTCCCTCCGCCGATACACGCCAGGGGATACCCCGTAGCGCTCCCGGAAGACTTTGTGGAAATAAGTATAACTGCCAAAGCCACATTCTTCTGCGATACGCTCCAGGGTGTAGTTACTGTTATCCATGAGACTTAGGGCCATAGCCAGACGGATTTGCTTGGCATATTGGATCACAGAGTATCCAAACTGCGCCTTGAACAGATGCACGGCTCTTGTCGGACTGATCCCAGCATGGGAAGCCACATCTTCCAAACGAATAACGGAGGTAGCGTGTTCTTCGATATAGCCTTTCATCTTGAGGGCAAGCAGTAGTGATGAGGAGGAAGTCACAGGCGCCTCTTCAATGGCTCGGTCGAGGAGCAGACATAATGCCTTGAATAAGGCCTGAAGGATTTCCGCATTGCCTCCGTCCAGCCTTCTTTGTTCAAAGATAAGCTGCTGCCATACGCTGTGTATTTTGCCGACATCAGCGATTCTGATTTTCTTCGGGCGCTCACGTTTGTTCCACCAATAATCCACCCAGTCGCCCGTACACATGACAAAATAATCGCCGCTGTGGCCCAGCGGACTTTGCTTCTCTCCGATCCGCAGATCGTAGACCTCCCCCGGAGGAAACAAAAGCATGTCCCCAGGCAGGACGGTCACCATCTTACCGTCGATCAGCGCTTCGCACTCACCTTCTACCTGAAGCCGGATGATATAGGTTTCGAGACCGTTTCGGAATAGTTGCCGAAAGGGCTGATCATGGCTGATGTAGCCGCTGAGCTGTATGTTTACACCAATTTTTTCCATAGTAATCCCTCTTTTCTTACACTTTCATGACCAGATTGATGAGGTTATTAGCCATATTGTTTCTTCAAAGGAGGCCGGAATTCCTCCTATAATAAATTTATGAAATTACCTAGGAGGTTATCATCACTATGAGCCAAGGAACTATTCGCGTCATCCAGACCGCTAAAGATACCGCAGATCGTCTGACTGAAAAGCAAGCGCTTACGTTCACTCCTGACACTGAGGGAAAAGAAAATACACTCATCAACATTTATGATGATCTTGAATATCAAGAAATTGAAGGCTTTGGCGGTGCGCTTACCGAAGCTTCGGCAGTAACGCTGGCCAAGCTGGGCGAAGAGAACCAGAAGAAAGTCATTGATGCCTATTTCGACCGGGAGCAAGGCATTGGATACACGCTGTGCCGCTCGCACATTCAAAGCTGTGACTTCTCGCTCGGCAACTACGCTTATGTAGAAGAGCAAGATGCCGAGTTGGCAACTTTCGATATTTCCCGCGACCATGAGTCCATTATTCCGCTGATCAAGCGCGCTTCTAATGCAGTAGGTACAGACTTCCGTCTCTTCTCCTCGCCATGGAGCCCTCCAGCCTTCATGAAGACGAATGGCGAAATGAATAATGGCGGTAAGCTTAAACCAGAATACAGAGAAGCTTGGGCCAACCTTTTTGTGAAATACATCCAAGCCTATGCCGAAGAAGGTATCGATATCTGGGGAGTCAGCGTACAGAATGAAGCCAAAGCTCAACAAATTTGGGATTCCTGTATCTACACCGCCGAGGAAGAAAAAGATTTTGTCCGTGATTACCTCGGACCTGCACTGGAAAAAGCCGGCTTGTCCCACGTTAAGGTGCTGATCTGGGATCACAACAAGGAACGTGTCTATGACCGTGCCAAAGTTGCTTTTGAAGATCAAGCTGCTTCCAAGTACATCTGGGGCATCTGCTTCCACTGGTACTCCGGAGATCACTTCGAAGCCCTGTCTGCGGTACATGACCGCTTCCCGGACAAGAAGCTCTTCTTCAGCGAAGGCTGTCAGGAAGGTGGCGTTCAACTTGGTTCCTGGAAGACAGGCGAGCGTTACGGCCATGATATCATCGGTAACCTGAACAACTGGATGTCCACTTGGACCGACTGGAATATTCTGCTCGACGAGCAAGGTGGCCCTAACCATGTAGGCAACTTCTGTGATGCCCCGATTATTGGCGATACTGTACAGGATGAACTCATCTTCGAGAGCTCCTACTACTACATCGGGCATTTCAGTAAATATATTCGTCCAGGCGCCAAGCGCATTGGAAGCTCCAAGTATACCGACAGTTTGGAGACAACGGCGTTCCGCAACCCAGACGGAACCATTGCTGTTGTCGTCATGAACCGGACGGACAATGAGCTGCCGTTCACCCTCCGTTGCCGTGAACAGCTGGCTGAGACCTCCATTCCAGGTCATGCGATCCAGACCCTCTTGTTCAAATAAGTGAACAAGAAAACGGGTACCCTCCTTATTATTAGGACGGTACCCGTTTTCTATGTTGCTAATGGTACAGCAGCCAGGCTACAAGTGGAGCAGTGAATGAACCTGCAACCGCGCACACGGTCATCGCGACCGAGCTCATGGACAAGGACTGTTCCCCATACTCCAGTGCCTTGGCCGTTCCCAGTGCGTGAGATGCGGTTCCTAGACCAATCCCAATGCCGAGCTCGCTGCGGACTCTGAACAGCTTCAGGATGTACGGACCAGCAATGGCCCCGGTAAATCCGGCAATCATCACAAAGACAGAGGTCAGAGACGACTCTCCGCCCAAGCTGCCAGAGATCTGGATCGCTACCGGTGTCGTGATTGACTTGGGCAGAAGGGATAGAATATACTGCTTCGGAAAGCCCATCAGCATAGCCAGCAGAATTCCACTGAACATCCCTACCAAGAGTCCAGTTAGCGTACCTCCCAGAACCGCTGGAAGGTTGCGACGCAGCACATGACGCTGGTTATAGAGCGGATAAGCTAACGAAACGACAGCGGGACCTAGCAGCTTGTTAATCCACTGTCCGCCGATCATGTAGGTCTCGTAGGGAATTTCAAAGTATAGCAGCAGGACGACAACCATGAACGTCGCAGTTAAGGCTGGCATCAGAACAGGGATGCGGAATCTTTTATAGATCAAGGCCATCAGCACATATATGCTTACATTGGCCAGCACAATTGCAATCGCAGTTAGAATCATGAAGCTTCCTTCTCCTTCTCTTCCATTCCCGGCAGGGCCTTTGGTACATCCATGCTCCATCTGGCAAACCATCTGCTGGAATGTGCCGCCGCACCAATCGTGACTGTCGTACTCAAGATCAGCACTACAATCAGCAGTAGCCCTTTTCCGCTAAACAGGCTCAAATGATCCACAATGCCCGCTGTCGCGGGAATAAAGAACAAGGGAAGATACGCCAGAATCGCCGCAGCCCCATGCTCAATCCAGCGGATAGGCACAACCCGGCATAGCAGCAGAATAAAAAGAAGCAACAGACCGATAATACTTCCCGGTATAGGAAGATGCAGAAGCTGCTTCACAGCCTCGCCAGCCAGGGAGAACAAGTACAGCAGTACCACCTGAGCAATAATTCGCACAATCTTCATCACACAAAAGTCCCTTCACAGAGTAAACTATCCTTAATGTTATTGTAAAAAACGGACTCTACCAGACTAACAGAGATTTCATGATTTTTTCAATGTATAATATGAAACTCTGATGTATTTTCACTGTGTGCCGATTTTTGTTATAATCAATTCAATTCGTACTTATGAATTAAGACATAGAAGAAGGGGACGTTTGCATTGTCAAAGATTATTAAGACTTTAACTATTGCCGGCAGTGACTCCAGCGGGGGCGCGGGCATTCAGGCTGACCTGAAAACTTTTGAGGAATACGGAACATACGGCTTCAGCGCTCTCACCACTATTGTGACGATGGACCCAGACAATGGCTGGCACCATAATGTCTATCCGGTGGATGCGGCTATCGTTGCCGAACAGCTTAAAACCATTTTCGCCGGCGGTCCAGTTAATGCCATGAAGACCGGCATGCTGGGGAGTGTAGAAATTGTCAAGGTAGCCGAACAGGCAATCCGTGAGAATCTCCAGACCAATGTTGTCATTGATCCTGTTATGGTATGCAAAGGAGAAGACGAGGTACTGAATCCGGAGAGCGCGCAAGCGATCCGCGATTTGCTGTTGCCTCTGGCCACCGTGGTTACACCTAACCTGTTTGAAGCAGGTGTATTGTCCGGTCTCGGCAAGCTCACCACCATTGAAGATATGAAAGAAGCTGCACGTTTGATCCACGAACTGGGTGCCCGCAACGTTGTAGTCAAAGGCGGCAAGGCGCTGGATGGCTCCAAAGCGATCGACGTCTTCTTCAACGGTACAGACTACACCGTCTTTGAAGCGGATAAAATCGAACCGGCACACAACCACGGCGCAGGCTGCACCTTTGCAGCTGCGATTACCGGTGGACTCGCGAACGGCCTAACCGTGGACGATGCGGTGGCCAAGGCGAAAGACTTCGTCTCTGCGGCCATCCGCAACGGCTTCGCGTTCAACCAGTACGTAGGACCGGTCTTCCACGGCGGCTACCGTCTGGAACACTAGGTCTCGCCAGTCTGGCGAACAGTCTTGACATACAAAAGAGCAGAGCCGAGAATCTCGGTTCTGCTCTTTTTATACGGCTATAGTAAGCTGTTCAGCAGCTTTCAACTTGTTAACGAGATGTATTTACACCCTATCAAGCTAGGTGCGCTCTACAGGTTATTTTCCCCAAACTGCCGTCTTCTCAGCTCTCCTTGACAGTCTTTCCGGCATCTTCCCGTTCATTCACGAAGCTCAGATGGCTTCTGCCCCAGCCGCACATGCTGTCCAGCACCACAGCAATCGTCCTGCCATGCTCAGACAGGCTGTATTCTACGCGTGGAGGCATCTCTTGATAAAAGATCCGGTCAATGAGCCCGTCCTCCTCCAGCTCCCGTAGCTGCTTTGTGAGCGTGCCCTGGGACACGTCTGGAATTCTCCGCCGCAGCTCCCCGAACCGCTTCGTTCCGTCCACCAGCAGCATGAACAGGATCAGCGGCTTCCATTTACCCCCGATGACATCCAAGGTTGCCAGCACACCTGTCAGTCTAGGCTCCTGCGAATTTCGTTTCATCATTATCACCTCTCCTGTTCTCTCCATCATACCTGGGACACTCCTTAATTGCACGTCTCTTGCCTGGAGAATGGCAAAACATCCATTAGTACGAATTTTCGTACCGGGTACGAATAAAGTGCGTACTGGGCAGCGCTGTTATTTTACCCAATAATAGAATGGAAACCATCATACGAATAAAGGAGAACAACCTATCATGTCAACTCTTACTCTACAAAATCAGCGGGTCGTTATTATAGGAGGAAGTTCCGGAATTGGATTCGCTACAGCCAAACAAGCGGTGGAACAAGGCGCTTCCGTCGTTCTGGCAGGTCGGTCCTTGGACAAACTGGAACTAGCAAAGGAACGACTGGGCGCTGACTCCGTGGAAATATATACGCTGGACAATAAAGATGAGGAACAGCTCAAATCCTTTTTCGAGCAAGTGGGTCCATTCGATCATCTGTTCACGCCTGGTGCCAGCTATGTCAGAGGGCCGATCACGGCAAGCGCGGAAGTTGCCCGCAGCTGCTTCGACGCCAAATTCTGGCCACAATACAATGCTGTAAAATACGGTGCCCCTCACATGAACCCTAGTGGATCGGTGGTCCTAATGTCCGGCGCCTTTGGGCAAAGACCACTCACAGATGGAGCATCTTACGCTGCCTGCAATGGAGCCATCGAGAGTCTGGGCAAGGCACTAGCGGTAGAGCTCGCCCCAATTCGTGTCAATGTTATTTCCCCAGGAACGATCCACACAGAATTTAACTGGGAAGGTGCCGAACAGGCTGTTCGGGATGAATCCTACAACGCCTATGCCAAAATCAATCTGCTCGGCCGTATCGGCACAGCCGCAGAAGCCGCACATACTGTCGTCTATCTGCTGACGAACGGATACACCACCGGCAGCACCCTGTTCCCGGACGGCGGCTATATTTTACGCTAATCTTCTATACTCTAAAATAAAAGGTGTCCCGATTAGCCAGAAAACTAACTAATTCGGGACACCTTCTATGTATTTAATGGATTATTTCTGGGCAGTCATGGCCTGATAGCTTGTCTCACTCACGACACGACGTGCGGTAACATAACGTTCAGCATAATACGATTCCGACAATTTGCTGATTCGAACGCCCTTGCTGCTGGAAGAATGGGCGAACTCGCCATCACCGATATAAATGCCTGCATGAGAGATCCCGTTACCAAGAGTATTGAAAAATACCAAATCTCCGACACGAAGATCTTCTTTAGCGACAGCTGTACCAGCTTTGGCTTGGGACTGCGAGGTGCGTGGAAGATCTCCAGCATTGAACTTATTGAATATGTATAAAATAAATCCGGTGCAATCAAAACCCGCAACTGTTGTGCCTCCCCATACATAAGGAGTACCAATGAGTTGGTTTACTTCATTGTCGATCTTAGCATTAACGTTACTGGCAAATGCGGCTGGTGCTGCAGTGAATAGAATAGCGGCTCCAATTACAGAAACAATAAACTTCTTCAGAACGTTATTCTCCCTTCAAATGCCTACGGAGTTAGCTGAGGGTTCGGTTAAAGGTTTCCCTATATTCCCTTGCGTTCAGGAATAATTCACCCAGATGTGGTTCCCCCGTTTTCAACGATTGAAATTCGGCAACATTAATTAATATTTTGTAACTATTTGTATAGTAGTATAGATGCACACCTCCTGTCAATGCTATTTGCTAGATTCATAACTTTATTTGCTTCTACATTCTTTCTACATATTCATAGATTATACTGGCTTTTTTCAGTTGTTTTTCAGCTGATTTTCGATCATTTCTTCTCTATTAATCCCTCGGGGGTAGATCGTAATACAATTGTAACAAAAGGTAACATTCTTGTAATCACTGCAGATAACGCAGTATAGATGTCGGAATTGGGCGATGGAATATCTCTGACTCATTAATTAATAGAATTTCATTTGTTCATAATCTATCTCATCCATCTTCTTTTCGATAGCTTGGATTGGGGCTTTTTTCGTTTATTAGAGAATTTCCCCCTATAGTTAGACAACAGCTTGTCTTCATTTAGATAGAAAAAGGTTGGGCAGAAGATTATTCTGACCCAACCTTTTTTTGTGTATCCGCAGTCGACGGATATAGATTATTAGTTAGTTCAATAAATCCATTACTTTGTTTGCATATGCAATCCAATCCTTATTGTCAGTATTTATCTCTATCGTTGGCAGGATTGATAAACTAGATTGTTTACGTAGTTCTGATTGTGTTTGTATAAATTCATCGGCCGACTTTCTGATTTGTTCTCTTGATTTGCTTGTCCATTCATGAGGTGTTCGACTTTGCATTCTTTGTTCTACGTTGCCAGAAGAAACCGTTAATAATACACATGTAGCACCAAGGTGGAGCAGTTCATTTTCAAGTGATTCAATTTCATATAAGGAGTCGGAGGGGAAGGCCACTCTGTGATTCAGATGGAATCTTTCCAATATAAAAAATATACCTCTAGACGCCCGAGATGCATCTGGACCCAAATATGTTGACCACTCATTTAATTGTCGTAGCATACTAACCCGTTCTTTCAATATATGAAGATGTTCATCACGGCTTAAGCGTTTAAATTCTCCATGAACATTGTTTAATACTTGGGAATACTGTTCGCTCAAGACAATGATACTGCGCTCTGCTGATTCTTCTTGTGCTTGAAGTAACTTTAGAGCTTTTAGAACAGATGTTTTTCCTGCGTGTGAGTAACCCTCCAAAATAATTCCTCTTATGTGGCTCATTAAAGACCTCCAACTAACAATTATTTGAAAACTACTCTTTGAGTCCATCTATCCCTCCAGGATTTTTAATTATACACAATAAAGGTTATTTTTGGGTATTAATATTTTCAGAATAGTACACCCGGGTTATGAATCCTCTCTTTTCCGCGCATACTACTCTTACACATTCAATATGAATCACTGCGAGAGGAGAATGCCGTATGACGCAATTATTCCGTAATTCTCTGCCCGCCGGAGCGGGTCAGCCTGCGCCAGTGCTGCCTGTTCCTCTTTCTTTTAACCGCAACTGGATGCAGGATTTGGAGTCAAAGCTCGATAAAGGCGGTCCCTGGGGCGACTGGCGATTGTCACAGCTGGCCGTGCAGGGCGAAAAAGCGACTCTGGTCAGTAGCTTCGACGAATTGCAATGTATGAAGCATCTGTCCGGACTCTCCCCACTTCCCCACCAAATCGACACTGCACATAAGGTGCTATTCCAAATGTCGGGCCGGGCCATTCTCGCCGATGAGGTTGGACTTGGCAAGACGATCGAGGCTGGGCTGATCCTCAAAGAGTATCTCGTACGTGGACTTGTATCCAAGGTATTGATCCTCGTTCCGGCCTCCTTAGTGCTGCAATGGGTTCGGGAGTTGAACGCCAAATTCGGCATTTCTGCCATTGCCCAGAAGAAATCCTATTCCTGGGGTAACGACATAGTTGTCGCTTCCCTGGATACCGCCAAACGTGATCCGCATAAAGAAGTGCTGATGAACAACGAGTACGACATGCTGATTATTGACGAGGCCCACAAGCTCAAGAATAAGAAGTCAACCAATTACCAGTTCGTACAGCAGCTACGTAAAAAATACTGCCTCCTGCTTACCGCCACCCCCGTGCAGAACGACCTCGGCGAACTGTTCAATCTCATTACTTTGCTGAAGCCGGGCCAGCTGGGGAATCAAGGCGATTTTGCCACCAACTTTGTTGTTGATAAGCGTCAGCCTAAGAACGAAGAGCAGCTCCGCGGGGAGCTGTCCAAGCTGATGATCCGTAATCGCCGTGGAGAAGGCCCGGTCAATTTTACGAAGCGCAAGGTCCGTAATATTCCACTGACATTGTCGGAAGAAGAGAAGTCACTTTATGACGGGGTTACCGCTTTTGTCAAAGACCAGTATCAGGAGGCGGGCGGCAATCTCAGCAGTATGCTCTCTCTTGTCACCCTGCAGCGGGAGGTATGCAGCAGCCGGGATGCCGTCTTTATCACCTTGGTGAACCTGATCAAGAAACTGCCTGAGGACTCACCGAAGCGTGACCGGATGATGGAACTGCTCCAGACGCTTCGTACGGTAAAAGCCAATACTAAGGCGGAGAAGACGATGTCTCTAATCCGCGAAATGAACGAAAAGGTCATTGTGTTCACCGAATACCGGGCCACCCAGGAGTATCTTCTGCAATATTTTCGCGAAGGCGGGCTGCAATGCGTCACCTATTCCGGGGGCATGAACCGTGGCAAAAAAGACTGGATGATGGATCTGTTCCGTGGCCGCGCCCAGGTCATGATCGCTACAGAAGCCGGTGGCGAGGGCATCAACCTACAATTTTGCCACCATATGATCAACTTCGATCTGCCCTGGAATCCCATGCGGGTAGAGCAGCGGATCGGACGTGTCCACAGACTGGGACAACAAAATGATGTAGTGATCTATAACCTGTCGACCCAAGGCACCATTGAAGAGCATATTCTGCATCTACTGCATGAGAAGATTAATATGTTCGAGATGGTTATCGGCGGACTCGATGTCATTCTGGAAAAGTTCGAGAAGAAGGAATCGCTGGAAAAGAGTCTGTACAAGCTCATGCTGGAATCGCAAGACGAGCAGCAGCTGCGCAGTGGTCTTAACCAAATCGGTGAGTCGCTTACTCAATTGAACACCAGCATCAAGAAGGAAAGTGAGACAACGTCATGACCCTCTCCCCACAGCAAGTGCGCAAGCAGGTTATGGATTATCTTGAGGCCACGGATTGCTCCATTATTGAGACCTCTCCCCTGCATGTGACGGTCAAGCTCTCTCCGCGTGCAGACCAGATGCTCACAGATCGTCCCTATTATTGGGGCTTCGTAGAACGCACAGGAGTGGAACCTGAGACACTGTCATTCACGTTCGTGTTCAATCCTGAACAATATGACACTCAAGCCGAAGCCCCTGCGGCACCCCGGAGTTCGGGATTAGGAACCTCCGGAGTGATGAGGACAGGCATCAGCAGTGGAAGCGTTAAGCCTGCCGAAATAGAAGCAGCCACAGAACCTGGAGGTACCATTACCGCAGGCTCTGTAGGATCTCCCCCTCCTCCGGGCAATCCGCAGGACAGCATTTTGTCCCGCTATTTCGGCGTTATGCCCGCCTTGCCCAGGATTGGCCCTGGCCTGATCAGGCGCGAGGATGTTATTTATGGCAGCAAACGGCTGCGCCAGATCTGGGACGCTGCCCGTGAGGAAGGCAAATGCCTCTACCTGTTCGAAGACCCTGGCAATCGCCAGCGAACAACGCTGTTCTCAGCGGCCTATGAGCCATGGCTCGGAGTCTGCTACAAAGTGGAGATGTCCTGCGACTTGAAGCGTGAGGAGCTGCATTTTATGGCTATCTCTTTGGTGTCGGGTGTCATTACCTATGAATTTGCGAATAAGCTTGCACCACTCAAGCTGACCCCGCGCCTGCCGGAAAATGTCCATGTTCAGCCGCTTGAAATGTCGGTGACGGCAGGCGCGGAACAACTGGAAGCCAATCTTACCAACCGGCTTGCAGGGCTGGATTACAGCTGGGCGGAAGCGGCCCGTGAACGGCTGCGGCTGGAGCTAGACATCATCGACGTCTATTACGAAGAGTTGCTCAAGGAACCGGATGAAGAGAAGCGTAAAGAGATCGAGGAGCAATATGCCCGGCGCAGGCAGGAGACCGTGTGGCAGTATGAACCGCAAATTGCAGTTTCTGCGGTGACCTATGGACTGTTTCATCTGCGGAAGGCATAGAATGCGACCCGGCTCGCTAAAAGCAGGCAAAAAAACAACGGAATTCCCGCAGCTGCTCGCGACAGCTTGTAACACTCTTTTTACAGCTTGTCCTTTACAATATCAGTATGCTTATGGAGAAGAAAGGTGATCGGTGCTATGAAAATATTCGTTCAGCGGGAACGCCACCGCAGGCTCCCCGCTTCCCTTCTGCTGCTGTTATGCCTGGGACTGGCAGCAGCAAGCTTTGGTTTCCCGTCACAGCTCGCTGCGACCGGCAGCCGCGTAAGCGTTGTGCAATCCGTCTCGCAGGAAGTACCGCCCATCTTCCGGTTTCAGGAGGCTTCCGCCCCTGTCACTCTGGAAGACTTCGCCCAATCGAACATTATAAAGCTCTCGGAGCAAGCGCCCTTCAAGGAATGGGCCAGTGCAAAACCCCAATATTACCCACTGGGACCGGGAACGCACGGCTGGCTGGTCAATGTGATGAATGGTAAGCAGCGAATCGGTTATATGATTATCTCCGCCTCTGAGGATGGAGGTTATGTACTGAGTGAATACGGAGCCGGAACCTATGGTCTCCCGTACAGCTTAAGCGAACTGCACCGGTTATTGGTGCAGCAAGGACTTATTTCTTCTACTTATTCAGGTACACTGGAACTTACAGCGTTGTATGCCCCCCTTCTGCCAGTATGGAAGCTGAAAATCGACGGTAAGCTTGTCTTTATCGACGCCGCTGCACCACAGGTGCTGCCTTGGACCCTGAGTCAGGTGGATAACGCATTCAAGAATAGAACAGTCAGCTTAGAGGATGTAACCAGTAAAAAGGCTACCATCCCCCGCACCGCTTACCGGACCGGAGGAACAGACGATCCTTATGCGGATCTGCTATGGCTGACATCGCCCAAGCTGGTCGTTACGGATGCCGATAGTTTTACTGCTGAAATCTCTCCTGGTGTAAGCCTTGTCTTTCAGGCACCTGGACGGAATGACCTGTTCGGATCACCTTTTACGATTACAGGCTATCAGAGCTGGCTGCCAGCAGAGAAAACTGCGGACGCCAAGACGGCTCTATACGCAGCTACAGGTGCAGGAGGCAAACGTTACTTACCGTTGTCCGTATTGCTCCAGAACGGAACGCTTCAGAAATTACCCGGAAATCGTACAGCATCATTCAATTAGAATCACGATGAGAAAGCGAACATTAGGATATGTCAAAGAACCTTCCAACAGCCATCTTGGCATAGGGAAGGTTCTTTGCTGTGATATAGGCTGAGTCCAAAGCTACGCTGAATTGGCCTAAGCATCATGCCTGTTTAGGGATGATACGGTACTCTTTTCCTTTCGTGGCCAGCTCCCCCGCCAAACAGACCAACCCATAGGGATCATACCGAACCACTTCTCAGACCAAGGCTCTTTCACCATTTCTTTGTGGGAACGGATGCTGCTGCGCGGGTCCTCGATAAATACAACTATTTTCTCGGTGATATACTTCACCAGCTCATCGCCGCCTGAAGCCATATTCACCACCTCCTGCACTGTTTGTCCTTGATTTGATGGACACTCCATTATAGCTATAGTGTGCTCCGCCGCCGTGAAATCTAAACCCATGGAAGAGGGTCGTATAGGTTTGCCTGTAGCGGCACAATCTAACAGTGTAACCACTCCCAGATTTTTTTCCCATTTCAGGTAAGGAGGCGTATTTAGATGAAGTTGACCATCGGGTCGGGCTCCTCCAGGTTCCTACGCCGGATCAGTCTTTGCTGGGCAGCTGGAATGCTACTACTGACCCCAGGTTATATCGGAGCTGAACCGGTGTATTCCACGCAGGAGCAACAGGATGATGATGAACGGCACCACATGCTGGGCCATGGCCAGCGGATGATCCTGATCGATGCCGGGCACGGGGGCGTGGACGGCGGTACATCCTACGGCAAAATTCTGGAAAAGGATATCACACTGGATATCTCCCGCAAGCTGTTCCTGCTGCTCCGCAGCGATGGCTTCGATGCGATTCTGAATCGCAACGGTGACTATGCGCCCAGTGATGAGAACCGCTGGCTGCGCAGTTCCTCCCGTCATCTGCGCGATCTAGCCCAGCGTAAAGAGCTGGCCGAGACACTCCCGGCCAACGTTGTCGTCAGCATTCATATCAACTGGGCTTCTTCCCCTTCCAAGCATGGACCGTTAGTGCTGTATCGTCAGGAAGGACGCAGCTTCATCCTCGCCAAAGCGATCCAGAGCCAGCTGAACCATCTGTATGGCACGCAGACTGATCCAAGACCCGGCAAGCCCTTTTATCTGCTTAATAAAATAACCGCCACAACGGTAATTGTCGAGGCGGGCTTTATCAGCAGTCCAACGGACCGGGCGAAATTGTGTAGTCCTGCGGGCCAGCAGGAGATTGCCGAAGCTGTAGCGAATGGCATTGCCGCTTATCTTATGGAAGTGTAGGCCGAGGAGTCCACTTCCATTCTTCTTTTACAAGATCGGAAATTCCAATGAAGTCGACCGTGTTCTTCATGTCTTCAATGCCGCTGCGAATCCCCGCTGCGGTATTTTTGCCTTGTACACCGACGTGCCCGATAGTTACACAGTAACGCAGATTAAGGGCCCGTTCCTGTACAAGACGCATCTGCTTACGCACATGGTTGACATTATGAACATCGTCCAGGAAAATGTGGTTCTCAACACGGGGCAAGCCGAGCTCTTGTGCCACCTCTCCCACCACAGAACGGTAATTAGTCTTGCTGTCCACGAAGAATAGTCCACGCTCCTTGCAGACAGCCAGCACAATGCCCATGATTCGGGGATCTCCCGTCACTTTCGAACCCATATGATTGTTGATGCCGATCGCATAAGGAACATTATCCAGTGCCGCTTCGACCTTCTGACGCACTTCTGCGTCGCTCATCTTTGCCAGCACTGCACCTGGACCGAGCCACTCCGGTCTCCCACTTTTTGGCTCCATCGGCAGATGAACCAGTACATCATCTCCCCGTTCATGGGCACGCTTCGCGTCCTTCTGGGAGGTCGGCAGGAACGGCATCACCGCTACGGTGAGCTTAATCGGCAGGGAAAAGATCTCATCCGTGCCCTTCATTCCGTTGCCGAAATCATCAATAATAATGGCTACCCGGCTGCGGGTCTGACGAGAATGCTTGCCCTCTTTGCCCGCTGGCACGGTACTGCCCGGCCCGTTCAATGAAGCCTTCGGTTGTCCATCGGCAGCAGCAACGACACCTACCGTCTGAACGTCCTTACCATAAG
The DNA here is from genome assembly GCF_058133325.1 of Paenibacillus sp. MAHUQ-45. Taxonomy (NCBI): domain Bacteria; kingdom Bacillati; phylum Bacillota; class Bacilli; order Caryophanales; family Paenibacillaceae; genus Paenibacillus; species Paenibacillus sp. MAHUQ-45. The sequence goes on along the minus strand of NZ_JBYUPV010000008.1, from coordinate 77,260 downwards.
CCCCTTCAGCTGCTGTAGCAGCATAGTTCCCGGATATCGCCAGGCACCCGGCGGACAGCAGCACGGCAATGTTTCTTCCCCCGGTCATGAGCCGATGACGCCATTGGTACTTTCTCATGCCCTCATCTCCTTCTCACTTTGGATTGTGTTCTCATTGTTTGAATTTTGGAGGGCAATTATGTAGAAGTGACTCTACGCAATAATTAACATTCGCCTTGGAAGGATCACGATCGAGCCACATCTGGTTATTTGCGAGAATTAACGTTGTGTTGTTTAATGCGCTATATAATACAATTGAATCCGTTTGATTTTTACCTTAATATTGAAAATAAACTAAAATTAATCTCTCAGAAAGGAATGATTACAATCCTCGGATACCTCTTTATTTTTATAGCTAATTTCATATTCGCCTATTTTATTTATGATGATGCAAGCATGGTTAAGCCTTTATTCCATTCTATTATTATCGTACTCATAAGTTTTATTATGGATCTCGTAAGCAAACACAAGAAAGAAAAGCTCAATAAGCCACTATAGAAATGAGCCTTCAATAAAATGATTTTCCCACATAAGGCCCATAATAATGATACAGTTTCAAGCATATTGATCCCTTGCATTGGAGATTCTAATCCCATGGACATAAGTATCGTTGCCGACATCACCAAAAGCCCACTCAGACGGTCGTTGTATCACTTCACCAGAGCCTCTAATCTGCAAGCCATCGCCCATTTCGATGCCCTGTATTCACCATCTGTTATTGCTCCTCATCTGTCTAAAGGCATTCGTCGCAGCTTGAAACATTCCACCTTGTTCAATGAGCAATCAGTCGTTCTGAACGCTCATTTGCGCATTACCGACGACGCAATGGACCCCAGCACTACACCGGAGCAATTTAGAACCTGTCTCGACCGTCATGTATTCCTCTGGCCTACCAAGCGCGATTGCCTAACAATGCTCGGGATGTACTCCCGCCGGGAGCCTGACGAATCTTTCGCCGTTCTCCAACTGGATGCCGCTGCACTGCTGACTGATCATTTTGACGTAATTGCGCTGTCCAAATACGATTCCGGGAGCTCTCCGCGGTATCCGCACCGAATGTCCTACCGGAAATCCTGCGAAATGTTTCTGCCACTTCACCGCTTCAAGCAATCTACAGCGACTTTTGTCCCGAGCAAGCCCTCAGAGATCAAAGAAATTCTGGTTGCAGGTCCATTGACTCCGCTCAGCAAATACCTGCAAACCATTTATTGCACAGCAGAGTCACTAGTTCCACTCAGGTGGAACGCCTTGGCGAAACCGTTAGCCACACTCCATGAAGACGGTAAATGATCTGATTTCTATATAATTAACTACACTACATCGCTCAATCCGTCACACTCACCAGCACCGCTCTTGCGACCTGAACGTCATCATCGGACAACCATATTCTAACCGTAGGATCAGTACCTTTTTGTTTCAGCAAGGAAGCCAGATCCCCTGTAGAACCTTCTTCATATCTGGAAATGAGCTGATTTTTCTCCGAACTTATATGTCTGATGAAGACTTTCGTTGCAGCATTCAAGGAGATGTCGTTATACAATTCACTCGCCGCTTTTTCCGTATCTGCGGTTGACAATGTGGTCATATACTTAGGATTCTGATAAACCGTGATTGTCCTTTGCTCCGCCGCATTCAGATCACCGAACAGATCAGCTGTACTCTCATCCAGTCCCGCCATAATTCCTTTATTCTCATCTATATATTCAAACTTCTGATGCCCAAACGGCAGGAGATTACGATCCACAGTTCCAATTACGGCTATACCGCTAATCCCTGTTACAAGGAAAAAGACTACGAGGGCATTCATAATCTGCTCTCTCGAAGTCGTCCTCCGCTCCAAACTCTTATACACAGCAATGCCAAGCATCCCGCCGATCAGGTTCAACAGAACATCATCGATATCGCTGCTGCCGAGTGCCAATATATACTGAATGATCTCAAACGATACGGTGGTCGTCAGTATGATGCCAAATTTGTACCGACTAGAGCGCATTACACCCATATGAGATACAAAAACCCCCAAGGGAATAAACAGCGCAATATTGCCCAGAATATTCTCCAACAATCGTTTGAGCCCCACTGAATCATCACTGAAGTAAGATATAATTGTGTAAAAGGGCATGAGATTCACACTTCGCAATAAACCAGGGTAGCTGAAAATAGCTGTTATAGGAATCGTCTTGAATAAGATAAGGTTGACGGCTATCACAGCATACCCGGCAAATAGCAGATAGAATACCACCTTCACTGTGCTGTTTCTCCTTTCGATATGTTCCATTTGCACATTCCTCCCCAATCATATATGCACCTTTTTTCACAACACCTTCGCTCTTTCTTATCATAACGGGCTTTCTATCATTTGTAAAATATTCCAAAATACACAAAAGCGGCGAGTCTCCTCTGAACAAGAAGACTCGCCGCTTACTAGAATTGCAGCCATTACCCATGGTCACATATTAAATTTTAAATGCCGCTTCCGTATCCTTGAGATTGCTCAAGAGTACCTTCACCTGGTCAGACATTTCCTTCATCTCATTGACCTGGTTCATCTGGCTCTTGACACTTTCGGAAGATTCATAGGTCTTCTCAGACGACTGCCGGGCGATCTCGGTCATCTGTACGATCGAGGCTGTCGCTTCTTCCGTTCCTGCAGAAATTTCCTGAGAGGCAGCGGATACCTCCTGAATGCGGTTGAATACGGCCTCTATTTTACCCCGAATGTTCTTGAGAATAACTCCGGCTTCCTCCGTCAATTGCATCCCGCCAGTAACCTCATCGTTAACTGCCTCCATGGAGTTCAGGGCAGCTTCAGACTCTGCCTGCACCGTATGGACAAGCCCGGAGATCTCCTCAGCCGATTGGCCGGTTTGCTCCGAGAGCTTGCGGATTTCTCCTGCCACTACCGCAAATCCACGGCCGGACTCACCGGCTCTCGCTGCCTCAATGGCTGCGTTCAATGACAGCAGATTGGTTTGGGAGGAGATCTGCCGGATAATCTGGAGGATCTCGTCAATTCTCTTTGTTTTATCGGTCAAGCTATGCAGCACTTCGTTCAACTCATTCACAGTCGATTTGATCCGACCCATCTGATGAATTGTCTCTTCGAGCGAAGTATCGCCTTGATGAGCCAGCGACGTTGCTTCTTCGCTGATATCAGCAACACTCTGGGATGAATCTGCAATGCGCTGAATGCCACCAGCCGCTTCCTCCATGGCATCGGCATTATCTTGTGACAGCTGCAATTGCAGATTGCTGCCGTCATACAACTCTTGAATACTGGCTGCAATCTCCTGCGCAGCCGCTTCCGTCGTCTCTGCATTTACCACCAGCCGGTCCACCGCCCTACTTACCTGTCCGGTTCCGAACCGTACGCTGCCGATCAAATGCGTCAAACTCTCAGTCATTTGGCCAAAAGTCTGGTACAGAAGGCCGATCTCATCCTTACCCCGCTGCGCTGGAATTTCGATCCGCAGATTGCCGCGGGAAATCTCCGTCGCCAGCTCCATAATCCTACGGATTGGCCTCGAGATTTTCCGGTGAATAATTATATACTGGATCGATCCGAATATCACCAGCAGGATTAGGCCAATGATCGAAGCATTGAACAATAGCTTGTCCGTTGATTGCAGTGACCGTGTTAAGGAAAATACGACATCCACCACATAGGCGTCTTGATTATTAATATGTATTGGGGCGATATATTCGAGCTGTTCATTCTTATACAAGCTCTGATCCTGATTATGACTTACAGTTTGTAGCACTTCTGGCGTGATATCCTGCCCCACTAGCGAAGTATCCTTGGCGGCAATGACCTTACCGCCTTCCACCGCCTCATAGATTTTCATCGATACAATATCCGGCTGCATTCGCACCTGCTGCTCCAGATAGTTCTGCAGACTATCTTCGCTGGCCTGAATGACTGTACCGAAGGTCTGTACAATACTCTGCGCCCGTTCCTTATTTTCATCAATAACCAGATTTCGGTTCTGTACATGCACAACAGTAATTATGATTATAACCATCAGTGTGAACATGATCAGCAGCATGAGGTTTAGTTTACGGGGCAGATTCCAGAACGGAAGCTTGATCTGGGTTGTCCCCTCAATCATTGGTTGGTTTATCTGTGTATTGTCCATCACTGCTCTCTCCCTTCCGTAGTGCGGGTCAGGGGATAACGATTTTGACTTCGGTCCCTTGTCCGGGCGCGGAAGTGATCGTAACTCCGTAATTCTGCCCGTAGTATAGCTTGAGACGTTCATCCACGTTGTGAATGCCGATTCCGCCCAGCTTGGATCTTACCTGTGGTACCGGCTCTTGTCCGGAAGCCTCAGCGGCGGCTTCAAGAATGGCAGGATCAAAGCCTGCTCCGTCATCCTTAATGATAAACTGTATGCTGCCATTGACTGTTCTGCCACAGCTGATCGCAAGAGATCCCGGTCCATTCTTCTCTCGTATGCCATGGTAAATCGCATTTTCAACCATCGGCTGCAAAATGATCTTGGGAATGATCAGATCCGACAAAGCGTGATCATAGCCCAACTCGTATGACAATTTGTCGCCATACCGTTCCTTCTGGATGATCAAATACTTGGAGACATGCGCCATCTCTTTTTCAATCGTCGTGAACTCTTCACCACCACTCAGTGACAGCTGGAAGAATTCGGCGAGCGCCTTGGTCGTTGATATGACTCGCTCGGTATCCTGAAACTCGGCCATCCATACAATCGTATCCAGCGTATTATATAGAAAGTGCGGATTAATCTGACTGTGCAGCACACTAAGCTCATGCAGACGCAGCGCTCTCTCTTTGGTTTCAATATCCTTCAGCAGCTGACGGATCTCCAGCACCATAGAGTTGAAATGCCGGGCAAGGCCCTGCACCTCTGTAACGCCAGTCTCAGGCACACTGATGGCTAGCAGTCCGCTCTCCACCTGCTGCATCGCCTGCTCCAGCCGATGAATCGGCCGAGTCATACTCTTCGCAATCCAAGGCGACGTTATCAAGATAAGCAGCAGCAGTGCTGCGCCGACCATAATAAACGATTTCATTAACTGCATGCGGATCTGCTGCAATCCGTCCAAAGAACTTACGCCTACCAGCGTCCAGTCTGTCCCCTTCAGATGGGTCTGGTAGACTAGACGGTTCTCCTTCAGATCATACCCCTGAGCCTGCTGACTCATAGCAATTAATTGCTTTTGCTTGGCACTATCCATAAAGTACGAAACGTCCTTATGATAGACCATTTCATGCTTGCTGTTGATGATAAAAGCATACCCTTTACTACCCAGCTCCAAGCCGTTGAGATAGTCCTCAAGTCCCTTGTATTTGATATCCAGCAGCACTACGCCGAGATTCTGCCCATGCTCATCTTTGACCTCCTGACTCAAGGAAATCACCCAGTTATCCTTGTCCATGGAGAACTTCTGCATCCTTGCAGAGGTAAGCGCAGGAATGTTACTATGTATGGCAGCTACGTACCATGGCTCTTCCATCATATCCGACGAACGCCTCATATTCAATTTTTGTTCATTAGATAGTACATAACCATCCTTACCGATCACGATCACAGACTGAATAAACGGATCCGAAATCAGTACATTCTGGATGAACTGAAGGACATCCCGCTCATCAGTCTTATTCTTATTTGCCAGCGTCCGGAGGGTCTCGGGATTGCGGGCGAGCATCGTGGACAGCACGTTGAGACGGTCAATATACATCTCCACATACGTGCCGCCCTTGGCAATAGCCATCTGGCTGGATTCCACGGACTGGTTCATCACCACTCTGGATATGCCGACATAAAGAACACTGCCAGTGATCCCGACCGTCAGAATGCTTATTAATATGTAAATCCACAGAATACGAAATTGTAGTGAGCGAAAGAAGGGTTTCATTACTCTTTGATCCTTTCACGGTATTGCAGGGGTGACATGCCAAATTTCTTCTTGAAAGAAGAACTGAAATAATTCGGGTTGTCGAACCCTGCTTCTGCGGAAATTTCGTACACCTTTTTATCTGAAGCCAGCAGCTGCAGCTTGGCCCGTTCCAGTCGCAGCGATACGATGTAGTCCTGAAAAGATACCTTGAACAGCTTTTTGAACAATGTGCTCATATACCCCGAACTAAAGCCCATCTGCTCCGCTAATGCGGTTAACGAGAACTCCGGATTAGCAAGATTGCTCTCAATCACCTGGGCTACATGCTGTTTTTCACCTTCCGGTTCACTGACCGGTACGGTCCCGTTCGTCCGTAGCTGCATATCCTTGAGAAGGGTCAGCAGTTCAGTCTGCTGACCCTCATTTTTTAGCTTATTCACCAACTTGCTCAAGACCTCAAACACATCTTTTCTGGAGACCGGCTTCAGCACATAATCATCAATCCCGATCTTCAATGCGGTTACGGCATAGTCATAATAATCATAACCGGTAATCACGGCAATCTTGACATCCGGCTTCAACACCTTGATCCTTGTCGCAAAATCCAGTCCGTTCATACGTGGCATGTTGATATCCAGCAACACCAGATCCGGGAGCTGCTCCTCAAAAATACGCAAGCCTTCGTCACCACTCGCAGCTTCATAGATTTCCACAATATGCAGTTCATCAAAGGGGACGAAACGCTTGATACCGTTTCTTACCAGATCCTCGTCTTCAACAAGCAACAGCTTATACATAACCTTTAGACTCCTTCATTCTTATTTGGCGACAACAATCAGGTCTCCATACCCTTCCTTGTCCATGTCTGCCAGCGGAACGAAACGGATGGAAGCACTATTGATACAATAGCGTTTGCCGCCCTTGTCTGCCGGACCATCATCGAAGACATGACCTAGATGAATATCGCCCGCCCGGCTCCGCACCTCTGTACGGGTCATCCCAAAGCTGTGATCCTCGTCGTAGGTTACGACATCCGGAATAATTGGCTTGGTGAAGCTCGGCCAGCCGCAACCTGCATCGTATTTATCAGCGCTGGCGAACAGCGGCTCACCTGTTGTAACATCCACATAGATGCCCGGCTCAAACTGATCCCAATATTCATTGGAGTACGCATGCTCAGTATCAGCAAGCACGGCTACTTGATACTGGATCTTGGTTAGTTTCTTTTTCAGTTCCTCATTGCTTGGTTTAGGATATTTAGATGCATCAATGTGGATATTCACATCCTGCACGACGCTCAGATCAATGTGGCAGTACCCGTTCGGATTCTTCTCCAGATAGTCCTGATGATACTCTTCTGCCATATAGAAATTGCTGAGTGGCAGCGCTTCGGTCACGATGGTCTTGTCATATTTCTGCTGTTCCTTCTTGATAGCATCCTTAATCACAGCCAGGTCCGCTGCATTGCTCGAATAAATACCAGTCCGATATTGAATTCCCTGATCATTGCCTTGCTTATTGACACTTGTCGGGTCGATGACCTTGAAGAACGCCGCGATAAGCTGTTCGAGAGTCACTCGTTTCGGATCATAGCTGACCTTGACCGTCTCAGCGAACCCCCTGTCCCCGCGGACAACATCTTCATAAGAAGGATTCTCTCCGGTACCGTTGGCATAGCCGGATACAGCATCGCTAACCCCGTATACCCGGGCCATGTAAGCTTCTATGCCCCAGAAGCAGCCGCCGGCAAAATAAATATCGCGCAGTTCACTACCTGAGTAATCCACATCCTTGTTCGGATTCGGCAGAGAAGCGGTTGTGACCTGGCCCCCGCCTGCGGAAGCGATCCCTCCATCACCGATTAAATTATACGGCGTGCAAGCACTTAGTACCAGCAATAGCAGCAGTGAACCTATCAGTCCTAGTCGTTTCATAATTTCCTCCCGTATCCTTCTGTTTTAATGTATGGATTGAAAAGTCTCGGCAATGACTTCGTTCGTGTTATGTCCTGGTGCACTTTTGACCAGAATGCCATCCGAGCCGATATAATAGGAAGAAGGATATCCTCTCACACCAAATTTGCGAGTCCACGTTCCCCCGTCATCCATCAGCACCTGAATATGGTCGTACCCTCTTTTGGAGAACCAGTTTGCAAAATCAGCAGCCGATTGTTCCCCATTGTATCCAGGACTGACAATCGTCAATACCTTATAGTCATGCTGTTCGCTCGACAGCTGGTCCAATTCATCCAGTCCCGCCAAGCAAATAGGGCACCAGGACGCCCAGAATTTCACGTATACCTTCTGCCCTTTGAAATCAGCCAAGGACACTTCATTTCCCTGCAAATCTTTGAGCTTGAACGCCGGCGCCAGCTGCCCCTTGTTCACTGCCCCTCCGGCTACCGATGCTGAAGTGACACCCTCTCTACCATAAATACCAATCGCGCCGATTACCAATAGGGCAGCTATTGCGACCCAGACCCATGTTTTCATCTTTCCCATGACGCTTTCCTCCTTCTACACTTGAAAATAGCTTGTAATCATGTTCAGCTTATTACTGACCAGCAGCAGTCCCATCACAATTAATACGATGCCTGAGATGGCTTTCAGTACACGCATATGCTTGTAGATCCGGCGCACCTTCGTTAACAGCAGGCTGGAGAATACGGCCATTACCAGAAACGGTAACGCCAAGCCCAGAGTATAGACCAACATATACATCCCTCCCGTGCCCGCCGAGCCGCCGCTTGCCGAAAGGCCCAGCACAGCCGCAAGCACAGGACCGATGCAAGGGGTCCAGCCGAAGCTGAATGTGAACCCGAGCAGAAAGGCACCGCCAAAGCCTTTTTTATGCTGCAAATCAGCGTCAATGCGCTTTTCTTTTTCCAAGAAAGAGAGCCTGATCAAGCCCGTCTGGTAAATTCCGAACAGAATCACCACGATTCCGCAGACTGTAATGAAATACGAGCTCCCCAGGACTCCGCCAAGCGCACCTGCCCCGAAACCAAGCATTACGAAGACTGCCGATAGCCCAAGAATAAACATCAGTGTTCTACCTATTAGCAATGGTGAGACTGTCATCTTCCCCAGCTTCCAGGACCTTTCTTGACCACTGCCCTGCTCTGAACTGCCGAGGTAGGCGAGATACACAGGCAGTAAAGGCAAAATGCAAGGGGAAAAGAACGACAGTACACCCGCAGTAAACACACTTCCAAAATAAATCGATTCCGTCACCACTTTTGCCCCCCTAACTGCGTCTCCATTTCAATCATACTTCTAGTGTAGGTTAATCTATCCAGAGATAACATCCAAGTTGATCAGCATTTTCTATAAAATAATCATGTGTTGCAGTCAGTATAGCCAACCTAACATGCAAGAAGACCACTCACCCAATGAAGGATGAATGGTCTTCTGCTGTATTTGCTTATGATGGGGCGATTAGCTAAGTCTCTTGTCCAGCGATCCCGACTTAAGAACCCTGTGCAGGCGCAGGGTGTGCCTCGATATAGGCCAGCGCGTTATAGACCAGCTCCGCCGCTTCGGCGCGGGTGATCTTCTCCTGCGGTTTGAAGTTGTTGTCCTGATCCAGCTTGGCAATCCCAAGCACAAGTGCTCGCTGAACAGACCCGTCAAATTCAGTGCTAAGCTGGCCCTGATCGCCAAACTCCAGCGGTTTGATTTTGAACAGCGGCAGATTGTTACTCTCCTGCATGGCCAGAATCAAATGATGAGTGAACTCTTCCTTGGTCCATGCTGCTCCGGGGTCCAGATCTCTGGACAAGTCAATGTTGTTATTGGCAGCAATGATTAGAGTCTTGGCATACCACGCAGCATCATTGGCCTTAGGGAAATAATCGGTCGCATGTGGTTCTTTGATAAATCGCAACAGATCAATATTCAAATCAAAGGCGTTAACTAGTAGCTGAATTCCCTGAGCCGCAGTCAATGTCCCTTTAGGATCAAAGCGATCACTACTGACACCATGAATGTAGCCCTTCTGCTGCAAAGAGATAATCTTATCCTTGGCCGGTATATTCGCAAGATCGGTAAAAGCCACCCCAGCGGCAAAGCTTTGTCCAGTAATCGCGAGGGTAAGGATAGCTGTTGCCCCCAGCATTGCAAATTTTTTGTTCATCATTGTTGTCTCCTCGCCAGTAATTGGAATGTTACATCCCCATAGACGAGTGTTAGCACATAATGTTGCAGCTGTTTGAACGAAACCGCTGAATCGTATTCTGATCTGCGTTTTGATACATTGCTAACGTTATTTCCTGAAGTTGATTTATGGGCTCCTGTTTTAACTCTGGCTTGCAGGCAACGGTTGTCTTGCATAACGATTGACTGGAACTGAGAGCCCGAGATGTCCCCGCAAGGTAGTGCTATCATATTCCGTTCGGTAGATACCCCGTTCCTGAAGAATAGGCACGACCAGTTCGACAAAGTCAGCCAGGCTGTCCGGCAGTGCAGGTGGAACGAAGATAAACCCGTCGGCGGCGCCATTTTCGAACCAATACGTCAGCGTATCCGCCACTTGCTCCGGTGTACCACGCAGGGATTCATCCGATGACACATTGCTGATTTTGGAGTAAAGCTCGCCGATGGTCAGGTCCTCTTCACGAATGATTTTCTGAATTCGATCAAAATCACTCTGGATGCTGTTCACTTCCTTCCAAGCCACTTGCGATGCAGGGGTGTCCAGACTGTAGGCAGTCAGATCGACATTCCCCACATAGCCGGACAAGAAACGTAGCGCCTGCTCCTGGATAACCGTGGAGTCCAACAGCGCCGCTTTCTCCGCTGCCTCAGCTTCCGTTCGCCCGATAATCGGCGAGATGCCCTGTAGAATAAGCAGTTCATCCTCGCTCCGCCCATACTTGGACATCCGACCTTTCAATTCTTTGTAAAAGTCTTTGGCTTCCTCGAACGATTTTTTGTGACTAAACACCACTTCAGCCGTTCTCGCAGCCAGTTCTTGCCCCGGGTTGGAGGAGCCTGCCTGGAACAGCACAGGATGACCCTGCGGTGTACGTCCGATATTGAGCGGCCCCCTTACCTGAAAGAATTCACCTTCATAATTGAGCAGATGCACCTTATCCGGATTATAAAACTCGCCAGTCTCCTTGTTACGGATAAAGGCGTCCTCTTCCCATGAATCCCATAACCCCTTCACTACATCAATGAATTCCTCTGCAACCTTGTAGCGGTCATCATGAAGGAGATGCTCCTTGCGGCTGAAGTTAAGCGCAGTAAGCCCTGTCGCATCAGCAGTGGTCACCACATTCCATCCGGCTCTTCCTCCACTAATAATATCGACCGAGGCGAACTGCCGGGCCAAATTATAGGGCTGGTTGTAAGTGGTAGAAGCAGTGGCTACAACCCCGATATGGCTAGTGGCGCCTGCAATAGCAGTAATCAGTATAGTAGGGTCGAATCTATTCAAGATTTGTGAATGTGAATTCTCATCAACAGCCAGACTGTCAGCGATAAAGGCAGCATCAAACAAGCCTCTTTCCGCTTCCTGGGCGATTTTTTTATAAAAGCCAACATCAATACTGGCATCCGCTTGCGCTTGCGGCAGTCGCCACGAACCAATATGCATCCCGGTTCCGACAATATATAAGCCAATTTTTATTTGTCTCTTGGCAGACATAGATTTCATCCTTTCCGTAATAGACCTGAATGATTGCAGATAGAAAAAATATCGTTAAACATAGTTAATAAATTGGTATACTCAGTTTTAAAATTTTAATTTATGATACATTAGATTGCAGAGGAAATCAATTCCTCAATTGAGCAACTAAGGATTGACATTCGAGACAAAGCTGTTATGATTTTAATAATTCTCATGTGTTTACTAGGAATTAATCACTATTATTTTTCATTCAATTTTAGGAGGGTCTTTACAGATGAGTAAGAAATTAAAATGGGGTCGGCTTTTATTAACAGTATCTACGGTATTGGCAGTTACGCTAGTATCGGCGTGCAGTAATAAGGGGACAGGCTCTGGCAGTGAAGTTTCATTGAAAGTAGGAACGACAGATATTCAAACTGATTTGTGGAATTTCGTGCGAGATGAAGCCAAAGGCGAAGGATTAAAGATTGAGGTCGTCACTCTATCTGGTCAGGTAGATATAAACCAATCTCTCGCCGACGGTGACCTTGAGGCCAACGCTTTCCAGCATGTTGCTTATCTAACAAGCTGGAACGGTATTCACAATGCCTCTCTAGTGGCTGCGGATACGACGATTATTGCCCCGCTCGGTATCTACTCCAAGAAGATCAAGAATCTGGATGAGATTAAAGACGGCGCCAAGATTGCGATCCCGAACGATCAGTCCAATCTGGTCCGGGCCCTGAAGCTGCTCGAATCAGCCAAACTCATTAAGCTGCCTGAGAACTTTGACCTTGCTAAGGGCGGAGTAGATCAGATTGCAGACAACCCTCACAAGTTGGATATTATTACAGCGCAAAGCGGGATGCTCCCAAGAGTGCTGGATGACGTAGACGCAGCCATTATTAATAATGGTGTGGCTCTGCAGGCGGGGTACAAGCTGGACACCTCCCTATTCCATGAGAATGAGCAGGAGAGCGCCTATGTTAACGTAGTAGCAACGAAGGAAGACATTTTAAAAGACAAGGCGGAAGCCTTCAAGAAGCTGAACACCGTGCTCCACTCTGACAAGGTCAAAGAGTATATTCAGAAACGATACGAAGGAAACTTCATCCCGGTTACTCGCACCATCGACGATGTTGTAGAATCGTTCAATAAAGAAAACGGAACGAAATAGCATAACGTAAAAAGGATCGAACATCTGATTTTCCAGATGCTTTGATCCTTTTTCTTTTGTCCGCAGGTTGTTATTTCTATACCAAATGTTCTTCCAACAAAGATACAAACAATTCCATCGCCGGGCTCAGCCATTTGTTCTTATGATGGGAGCAGATCGCTGTGATACGTTCAGCTTCAAGCTCTGTCGTCAGTTCAATAAGAGATTGATTCCTTAGCTCCTCTTCCACTGTAAAGCGAGGCAAATAGGCCACTCCTAAATTACTGCTTACACAGCGCTTCGTCGCTTCAATGCTCCCGACCTCAATGATGTTGTCCATTACAATGTTCTTGTCTTTAATATACTGATCGAATTTTTGCTGAAAAATACTGCCCGGATCATTAACAATCATGCTGACCGCTTTAGCCTGATCCTTCGCTGTAAAGTTATGCTGATCTTCGACCAGAAGCGGTGAAGCGATCAACACCAGGTCATGTGCAGACAAAGATCTATTCATTACAGAGCTGGAACGTCCCCCTACATCATAATGTATCCCCAGATCGGCTCCCCCGCTAATGATTTTGTCTTTAATTACATAGCAGTTCAGGGCTTGCAGAGATAGTTTTACACGTGGAGCCTGCTCTTTAAAAGCTTTTAGTAGAGGCTGTAATTTATAGATTAATAGAGATTCTGGAATAGCGACATTTAGGTCGCCACTAATTTCAAGCGCGCTTTTACCATAGTTACTAATCTGCTCAGTAGACTTAATGATATTATCAATCAGCGGCAAAATCTCTTTTCCGGCTTGTGTCAACACCATTTTCCGGCCAATCTTTTCAAAAATCTTGACGCTTAGTTCCTGTTCCAGCTGCTGCATCTGAAAGGTAATTGTGGACTGTGTATAGTTTAGCTGCCGGGCTGCATTTTGAAAGCTTCCGGCTTCGAGAATGGTTTTTACTGTGTACAAATATTTCAATTCCATGGTAATATCCTTCTTTCAGTTCGATAGAATCGAATTTAATTATTCAATGTTTCAATTATATTAAAATATCGATTTATGCTATCGTAACGTAAAAGGAGGTGCTTTTCAATTGAATGTTGCGCTATGGATCTCTTTTTTCACATATGCAATAACAACAGCCCTTTCGCCAGGGCCAAACAACATTCTCGCATTAAATGAAGTCAGTACTTATGGGTTGAAGAAAAGCAGACCGCTGCTGTACGGAATCTATGCTGGCTTCCTGGCTGTGATGATTCTTTGCGGTTTCTTCAGCGTAATCCTGGGAAGATATCTGCCCGGCATCCTGATCTATTTAAAATATGTCGGCTGTATTTATATCTTGTACCTTGCCTACCGTACGATTACAAGTAAACCAGCGAAGAATGAAGATCAGAAGTCTGGCTCTTCATCATTTTGGCGCGGCTTCATTTTGCAATTCGTGAATGTGAAAATCATATTATGGGGCCTCACCGTCTTCATTGCGTACATCCTGCCTTATTACTCCTCATACCCTGCCATTGCCGGTTTTATCCTCTTGTCAGCTGCAATCGGTAACGGGGCAACTCATATATGGGTTATGGCTGGCGTGCTGCTTCATAATGTCATCAACAACTACTGGCGAGTGGTCAATGTGATAATGGCGTTATTGCTAGTTTATAGTGCTATTAATCTACTACTAGATTGAGAAGGAGTTCGAGATAACGATGTCGTATGAGAAAATTGTTGCATATTTTGAAGAACAGGAAATGACCGGTCGAATCAAACATTTTGACAGCTCCTGTGCAACGGTTGAGGAAGCGGCGAATACCATTGGTGTTGTGCCTGCCCGAATTGCCAAGACACTGAGTCTCAGAAAAGATGAGGATTGCATGCTGATCGTAATGGCCGGTGACGTGGGTATCGATAATAAGAAGTTCCGTCATTACTTTGGTATGAAAGCTAGGATGCTGACGGCATCCGAAGTGGAGGAACAGCTGGATCAGCAAGTCGGCGGCGTCTGTCCCTTCGCTGTCGCGGATCACATTCCTGTGTATATCGATGTCTCGGTTAAACGTTTTGATACGCTGTTCCCGGCTTGCGGCAGTCCCACCAGTGTAGTTGAGCTGACGCCTGATGAACTTTTCACCCATGGGCATGCTACGGAGTGGGTGGATATTGCAAAATTACCTGTGGAACAATAAAATTAAGTATCGTTAATTAACAAAAGCCCCCATCCCACTTTAGCGTGGGTTTGGAGGCTTTTGTTGATATTGTTACCGATAATACCTTAAATCGAATTACCGTACAACCGTTCTGCTCATCAGCAGCATTGCTTTCTGATATTACTTCTTCATAATCGTAAACCAATTCACATTTAAGCCGCCTAAGGTTGGAAAAGCTAACGCAATTTGCTGTTCTGTAGAAGTAAATACGACATCATGGGAGATCGTGGTCCAGTTCTGCCATCCTCCCGTTGCTGGAACAGTGATGGTACCGAATACAGCACCGCCGCCAGCCCGTTCGAATTGAATTTGACTGCCATTGGGGCTAGCTACCCGATAGCTGATTGTGTAAGTTCCGGGAGACAGCGGGGTTGGAGTTGAATAAGTCATCCAGTCACCAGGGTCAATCCAGCCCACATTTTGCCCTCCCCCAACGTCTGTTGTATCTTGCTTCTGCACGCCATAACTTTCGATATAATCCTCTGCCTCAATTTTTATAGTCGGTGATTTCTCTTCGATTTTGATCCAGTTCAGATTAAATCCGCCGGCGGGAAAGGATAATCTTAATTGCTGCTCGCCAGCAGAAAGGCTAATATCACTGGAAGCAGTAGTAGTCCATGTCTGCCAGCCACCTGTAGAAGGAACTTGGGTGGAACTAAGCACCTGACCTGTATTGCCTTTCTCGGCCCGGATGGTTCCGCCGCCACTTGGACTTGCTACCCTGTAACTTATCTTATACGTACCGGAAGAAGCGACATTGATGTTATACGTCAGCCAATCGCCCGGGTCGATCCAGCCCACATTTTGGCCGCCGCCTGTATCGGTAGTGCTCTGGGTTTGGATTCCAGACATGCTGGCATAATTCTCAGCTTTTATCGTCCCAGGCACACTAACGGAAGTACTAGGCTGCTGACCGCCGCCCATCCACAGGAGCGCATTCGTAATCAACTTGTTCTGCGTCTCATCTGAAAATGTAAACGATTTCGTAGTATTAGTAGCGTAATCCATCAGATTATGGCCCATATTGAGATACATCATCTTATAATTTTTATTGGACCAAACTACAGGATAATAGCCGCTGTACCACGATTGGTTGGGATCTGTGCCCAGAGGAAAGCTCACCGGATCAATGGAATACAGGATATCAATATTGGGTTTGGTCCGCAAATCCACCGACCAGCTATACCATTCGTTGGCAGGGGTTTTGTAGGTTGCTGGCATATTACTGGTAGCAGGGTGGGTGCTGTTTTCAAGCTTTAAAGTAGCTGGCGTTGGGAACCACGTATTTGATTTAAAAGCTCCCGATCCCAAAAATTCGTTATAGTACCAGTTCCATGACGATGGGTTCGTGGTGAAAGCGCTGACATGAAATCCCAGCCATCCTCCGCCATTTTTCATATATTGCTCGAATGCAGGTCTCTGGGCAGCGGGAGGTGCATCATCTAGGAAAATAACAACCTTGTACTGGGAAAGATTCGAAGTATTAAGTTTACTCCAATCGTTTGTTGATTCGTACGAAAAATTATACTTACTGGCCAGCTCGGGAAATCTCTGGTTTGCTTCTTTTACAAAGCTGATATGGGCCGCATCCCAAGTTCCATTGTAGAAAGCGATGACTTTAAATTGCGGACTGGCTTCTGCAGCCTTGGCACCATAACTGAAAAAAGAGCTTATGAATATGAAACTCATACAGACCGCAAAAAACCTGATAAAAAACGTATTCTTTTTAGTTCTTATGGACATTTTCCCTTCCTCCATTTCATTTTTTGAAGTTCTCTTTGGAGTGATTACACAGGGTGTCCACTACATAATTAGTGGTCTTAATTTTTATGCATTATTAAATTTATATATGATACGAAAATTCACACGGAGTTCCTAACGTGAACGAATCTTCCCTGGAGAAGCGCCATAGCTCATTTTGAACAAATGGTAGAAATGACTGAGATTATCAAACCCGGCTTCATAGGACACTTCAAGGATCGTTAACGTTGTGGTCAGCAATAGATTCTTGGCATATCCAAGCCGCAGTTGATTAATGTAAGCCGTCGGGGTGGTGTGAAGATATTGTTTGAATACGCGATTCATATGACCGACACTGTGATCAGAGAGATCATACAAGCGCTCCAGACCGGCTGTGAAATTCTCTTTCTTTTGCATATCCAGAAGCAGATCGTTCAACCACCCTGGCATAACTTTCTTGTTCTCATCCTGTTCATTGAAAAAGTAATAGGTCAACGCATCCGTCAGAAAGCTTCTCGCCATAATTCTGGCCTTCTGCTTGTCTATACTTGTGTATAGATGGATCAGCTTGCCCTTCTGGACAAGGCTCTCTCTATTGAAGGATGGCAGAAGAACATGGGGCGGCATCCTCATACTTTTTAATTTTTGCGCAAAGATCAGATTCTCAAAATACTGAAAAGCATCCTCCACCACTTCTTTGTAAAAGTTAACGTTAATAAATTGACAATCTGTCTCATCGTAAAAGTCATACCAATGCGTATCCTCTGGCCGGATAAACACCATCGAGTTCTTGTCCAAAATCTGTGCCTCACCATTAATGTGATGGATGCAAGACCCCTCAGTGATAATAAAAATCTCATAATAGTCATGATAATGCAGCGGGGTAGTGTGCTTAATCGAATGCTCAATATGAAAAGTAGACTGTACCTGGGGATCGATCAACGTTTCAGCCTTCAAAAGAGTAGCTTCTGCCACTTCTTCTCACCTCTCCTCATCCTAAACTCATGTTCATATAGTACAAAAAAAAGATAAAACAACACAAGACTGTCATGCCATTCAGCTGATACGATAAATCCATCATACAGATATAGTACAATAAACTACTTCAAAAAGCAGGTGGAACGTAAATGCAAAAGTTAACACTTAGCGGTGTATGGCAGATGAAAAGAAGCGATGAGTCCGAATGGATCAAAGGTACGGTACCAGGTTCGGTTTATCAAGAC
Organism: Paenibacillus sp. MAHUQ-45; assembly: GCF_058133325.1. Lineage (NCBI taxonomy): Bacteria > Bacillati > Bacillota > Bacilli > Caryophanales > Paenibacillaceae > Paenibacillus > Paenibacillus sp. MAHUQ-45. Next base: position 59,413 of record NZ_JBYUPV010000008.1, on the reverse strand, counting down.
TTGCTGCAGGCTGGTAAAATGGAAGACCCGTTCTTCAGGGACAACGAATATGAAGCGCTTGAGTTATCCAAGTTTGATTATGAATATACAAGAACTTTTTCAGTAGACAAGGAATTGCTTGACCATGATGTGGTCGTACTACGCTGCGAGGGCCTCGATACACTTTGCGATCTGTCTATTAATGGAACCTCTGTTTTGAAAGCGGATAACATGCACAGAACCTACGAGGTTGATGTTAAGAATGTGCTGGTTCCCGGGAACAATGTGATCCATGTTTATATTAAATCGGCAACCCTATATGCACTGGAAAAAGAACAGGAACAGCACCTGTCCAGCTGCGCCGATGCCGTACCAGGTATCTCCCATATCCGCAAGGCACACAGTATGTTCGGCTGGGATTGGGGTCCGCAGATTCCCGATTCGGGCATCTGGAGAGAAATCTCTGTCTGCGGCTACGACCATGGCCGTGTCAACGATGTATATGTCACTCAGACCCATACTGACAACAAGGTCCATCTGGACATCAAGGTAGATCTTCAGCATTGGTCGGAAGCCGAATTGAACCTGCGGGCCGTTCTGGAATCCCCGGATGGCAAAGTGTACGAACAGACGTCAATCGTCAGCCTTTCTCAGACCTCAATGGAACTGGTAATTACCGACCCACAGATCTGGTGGCCGAACAATTACGGCAGTCAACCTCTGTATACCTTAAAGGTGGAACTGTCTAGTGGGGCTAAGGTCATAGATGACAAGACACTTGCCATCGGACTCCGGACACTGACCGTCAAGCAGGTTAAAGATACCTGGGGCGAGTCCTTCGAGTTTGAAGTGAATGGCCGCAGCATCTTTGCCATGGGCGCAAACTATATCCCGGAAGATAACGTCTTTGGGCGGATTAACTTTGAACGTACCGAGAAATTGATCAAGAGCTGTGTGGCAGCCAACTACAACTGTATCCGGGTCTGGGGTGGCGGCTATTATGCCGATGATTACTTCTATGATCTGTGTGATCAATACGGATTGATTGTATGGCAGGATCATATGTATGCGTGCGGCAATTACGATTTTACCGACGAGTTCAAAGACAGCATCACACTGGAAACGATCGATAATATGAAAAGAATCCGTCACCACGCCTCCCTCGGTCTGTGGAGCGGCAACAATGAGCTGGAGTATGCCTGGGCTTATTGGGGCTGGGGAGAACGGTACGGCGAAAAGCTGAAACAAGACTATCTCAAACAATTCGAAGAATACTTGCCGGAGCTGTCCAAGTCACTAGATCCCAATACGTTCTACTGGCGCTCCTCTCCTTCTTCCACTGGTAACTTCGACGACCCGAACAATGAGAACATTGGGGACATGCACTATTGGGATGTATGGCACGGACGTAAGCCAATCACGGAATTCAGAACGCTGTTCCCGCGCTTTATGTCAGAGTTCGGATTACAGTCGTTCCCGTCGCTTAGAACCGTGGAGTCATTTACACTCCCAGAAGACCGGAATATCTTCTCTTATGTTATGGAGTCCCATCAGAAGAACGGCACTGGCAATGAGAAGATTCTGTACTATATCAGTGAATACTTTAAGTACCCTAAAGACTTCGATAACCTGCTGTATGTTTCCCAGCTTATTCAGGCGGAAGGCATGCGTAATGGGATTGAGCACTGGAGAAGAAACCGCGGAAGATGCATGGGCGCGATCTACTGGCAGCTGAATGATATCTGGCCAGTCGCATCCTGGTCCAGCTTGGACTATTTCGGTAGATGGAAAGCGGGACATTATGCTGCCAAAAGATTCTTCGCACCGGTTCTGGCCTCTGCCTGTGAAGAAGGAACTACTGTCTCGTTGCATGTCACTAACGAAACCTTGAACGAAACTACTGGACACCTAAGCTGGCGCCTCCTGAACACTCGCTCCGAACTCATCCAGAGTGGTGAGCTGCCGGTATCCGTAGCTGCCCTTTCCACGCAGGAGATTACCAGCCTGGATTTCGGTTCTGTATTGGACACCAAGCAGAAGCTGAGAGAAAGCTATCTGGAATTCAACTATCACGTCGACGGCCAATCGGTAAGCAGCGGCAGCGTGCTGTTCGTAAAATCCAAGCATTTTAATTATCTGGACCCACTCATCAGCACTTCTGTCTTGGAGACGATAGATCAGTTTATCGTTGAAGTTAAGAGCGAGTCGCTCGCCAAATTTATCGAACTCAGCTTAAGTGATGCGGATTCTCTTTGGAGCGATAACATCTTTGACCTATCCACTACTGCTACCAAAACCGTCACTGTGCAGAAAGACACCCTGTCGGAGCCATTGACACTAGAAGCCTTTAAAGAGCAGCTTACTGTTCGTAGTTTGTTTGATACATTTGAATAAAAATTATAAGAGGGTCGTAAACCGCTGTAAAAGCAGGTTTACGACCCTCTTGTTATAGTATACTTCGGCCCTTTCCCGTGCAGTTTTTGTGCCTTTCAACCTCATATGCTATACTTTTCTCAGTATTTGCGACAGGGGGTTGTATAGACATGGCAACGCAGAATTGCTCATTAGCTAGGGTGTCCTCATGCAAAGCCTAATACTAGGGCGATACTTTGTGTGAGGTGCGATAGAACAGATTTCTTCGCCCAAGCTTAACATTATCGTTTCTAATAATGGGCTTTGCACCTTATAATTTTCCATTAAAAATAAGGGGCTGAAAAGCTATGAATACACCATTCATTAGAAACCACCAATATAACGTTATCAAGAAACAAAGTGAATTCCTTCAAAACACTCTGCGAACCGTCGCAGACCGTAGAGTCTTGGAGACCGTAAGATTTCGTGCCGCAACGATCGTTACTGAAGCCTTTCCTTCTCTTACACAGGAGCAGCAGCAGATGCTGGAACAAATCTCGACCTTGGAGTCGGGCTATGATTTCCAGAGATATGTTAGCGCATTAGAGCCTTACCTTGAGTCATATCCGACGATTACGCTAAAACAAATTCAGAAGCTGTTCCCTAAGACGAAGAAGCTGAAAGCACCGGACCTGTCATCCATCGATTTTCGATTTGTGACGTATCTGAGCTGGATCGATATTGCTGCGAATAAATTATTCATTGTATATCCATTCGAAGGGCAGTTCATTGGGATTGAGGGAAGAATTACGCCGACACACAAGAGCGGATATTGTCTGTTCTGCAATCGGCATCAAGAGCTTGCTTTCTTCTCGGTCAAGACCAAGCCTGCGGGTGCTTCGCCGGATAATTATTCTGCGGTTGGTCAATACGTATGTATGGACAATCATAAATGTAATGGGATCATTACCGATACAGAATCACTGGAGAAGTTCATTCTCTCAGTTCGCAAATAGCGCTTGATTGTAGAAAAGGTTGCTCGCAAGAGCAACCTTTTTTTATACGCTTAATAAGATACGCTCTTTAACGGTTAGCATGGATAACTGTGCCACGGTATATGAACTTAGAATATATTTATACTCATTTGGATTACAGTTCAAGGATCTCTTCAGCACAAGCTATGAGTAATACTCTATATTTTCAAAAATATAAAAAAGCTCGTAAATCGCTACAAGAGCAACTTACGAGCTTCTTCTCTAACTATGATGCGGTCGAGAGGACTCGAACCTCCACAGTATTGCTACCACACGGACCTGAACCGTGCGCGTCTGCCAATTCCGCCACGACCGCATATTATGATACGGCGACCACAACCGCCTGTACATAAGACTATACGCCTTTTTCGGATAAAATGCAAGTCTTTTTTCGAAAATCTTCTACTCTTGCCACGAGCTAATCAGAAAACAGGTCATCCCCCCGTGTTGAACCAAAGGAATGACCACAATCTCCTGCCAGAAACGATATGACAGCTGCTTTAATTGGTTATTTGGAGCCGCTGGTTAAACAACGCGATGACTTCGTCTATTTCTTCTGCCGTAGTATATCGGCCCAGACTGAAGCGGATCGCCCCTAAGCCCTCATACTCAGTGATGCCCATTGCACTTAATACCGGGGATAAGGTGGTGTTCCCTGAATGGCAAGCCGACCCGGTTGATGCCGCAATTTCAGGGAATTTCTTCAGGATCTCAGTGCCGTTCATCCCCAAGAAGCTAACATTCAAAGTATTCGGTAAACCCTGATTGATATCACCATTGAACCGTATGCTATTACCAAAGCTGGATCGTAGACCTTCCTTCAACCTATCCTTCAGGTCACGGATCGTATGGCTCTTCGCATACTCCGCAGCCAGTTCGGATGCTTTGCCTAGACCGGCTATATAAGGAACGTTTTCAGTTCCAGCTCGCTGACCCGCTTCATGACCTGCACCTTGAATAAAGGATGAAATAGGTGTCCCTTCACGGACATATAGGGCACCAATCCCTTTAGGCGCATATAGCTTATGTCCAGCAATCGATAATAAATCAACACCTAACTGATCGACATCGATGGGTATTTTACCAAAGGATTGTGCGGCATCTGTGTGAAAAAGAACTCCGTGAGTCTTAGCAATTGCCGATATTTCCGCAATGGGTTGAATCGTTCCGACCTCACTATTGGCGTGCATCACAGAAATAAGTATCGTTTCCTTACGAATCGCACGCGCAATCTCATCAGGAGATACACGCCCCTCGGCATCCACCTTCACATAAGTCACCTCTGCTCCGAGTGTCTCAAGAAAGGCGCATGGATTCAAGATCGCTGGATGTTCAATGGCTGTTGTAATGATATGATTGCCGCGCTGACGTAACGCAAAGTACACCCCTTTCAGGGCATGATTATTAGCTTCCGTCCCGCCGCTTGTAAAAATCACTTCGTTGGATATTGCCCCGATAGCCGCAGCAACCCTGCCTCTGGCTACCTCAATGGTATCTTTAAGCGATGCGGAAGCCCAATGCGTTGAAGAAGGATTCCCGTAGTGCTGTTGCAAATACGGCAGCAGTTCCTGCAAGACTTCCGCAGCAATGGGGGTACTGGCGTTATAATCCAGGTATATTGGATTTACTGGCTTTGTTGCCATTCGTATACCCCTTCCTCCAAGCGGAACGCTGTAAATCCTTCGCGCTGCATTTTTTCCACAGCCTGAGTTGAAAAAATGCAATAGGGACCTCGGCAATATGCCGCAATCTCAGTATCCTTGGGAAGCCCTTGAAGATAAGTATCCAGTTCCTCCATCGGTACGGAAATCGCCCCAGGAATATGACCTGCTTCAAACTCTTCTGCCGGACGAACATCGAGTAGAATAATGCTCCCGTTTTCGACCTTGTTTAATGCCTCTTCCAGTGAAACGGTCTGCAAATCCTCATAGTTGTTCATAAAATTCATTTTAATCCGCGTAATTTCTGCAAGCTGACTTTCAGATAAACGCCATAAAGAATTTAAAAAGTCTAAAATTTCAGGGTTAGCCAATGTATAGATGACAAACGTCCCCTGCTTAGTATATTTCACCAATCTGGCATCTAATAAAACTTGAAGATGGCGCGAAACATTCGCTACGCTCATCTCTGTTCCTTTAGCCAGCTTCTCTACCGACTTGGGACCCTGAGATAATAAATGCAGCAGTTCCAGGCGTTTATCACTAGACAGGCATTTCCCGATACGAGCGAACTGTCCATATAACTCATCCTTAAACTCTCTTACCGACGGCTCTTGAGTCATCTCGCCCACCCCTATCATATTCAATAAATTATTTGAATTATAATAATGAGCAGCCTATTCGTCAAGTGGGTTCTTAATCCCGCAAGTTTTCTTATTGATGTGAAGAACCAATTTTCCGATCTCTCGCTGCACCCAAGCCAAAAATAAGGAGCAGCACGGTTGCGCCAACCAGAATCAGAAGCGGCGTTGTCCAGCTATGCGTCACATCATGCAAGTAACCGAAGAGCATCGGACCTGTTGCCGCCAGCAAATAACCGACGGATTGAGCCATACCAGACAACTCTGCCGCCTGATGAGCATCCTTAGTGCGGAGCCCAAAAAACATCATCGCCAGACCAAAAGCGAAGCTACCACCGATCCCCACCAAGATGACCCATAACGCAATTAAATGGACGCTTCCATAGAGTAGACCGAGAATGCCAGACATTATAAAAATAAACGCCATTATAATAAGTGGACGCTGATTAGACATCCGTCCTGCCATAATTGGTACAATAAAAGTAAAGGGAAGCATCGCCAATTGCAGAATCGATAACAACCAGCCGGATTGGCTCGAGCCAATGCCCTGCTGCAGCAGAATCTCTGGCAACCAGGCGATCACCACATAGAACACCATAGATTGCAAACCCATATACAAGGTCACTTGCCAAGCCAAGCCAGAACGCCACAAGCTGGTCTGTTCACCGGCCACCGTATTATTCTGAATCGTACTTGCCCCGTTTTCTTTTCCCTTCCGTTTCCATTGTGGTACCCACATTACAATAGAGATAAAGCTCAGAACGCCCCAAATCCCCAGTGCCCCCCTCCATCCAAGTCCTGCATTAACGGCAAGCGGGATACTGATTCCGGAAGCGATGGCACTCATCAAATTCATCGAAATGGAATATACACCTGTCATCATCCCTAGCCGTGCGGGAAATTCACGTTTGATCAGACTGGGCAACATTACATTGCACACAGCAATAGCCAGCCCAAGCACAATAGTTCCCGCATATAAAGTGATCACCCCAGGAACAGACCTTAATACAATACCAAATGTAAGACAAATCACAGCAGCCATAATCAGCCGTTCCACGCCAAATTTACGACCTAACCGGGGAACCCATGTTGAAAATAAAGCAAACGCAAGCAAGGGCAATGTCGTAATCATCCCTGCCATTGTATTGGAAATCTGTGTGCTGCTGCGAATCAGTCCCACCAAGGGACCTACCGAACTGAGTGGAGTCCGCAGATTGGCCGCGATAAAAATAATTCCTATAATCAAGGTCAAACCCGCTGTGCGCCGGGCAGTTAGACCTGATTCTTTATTCAGTCTTTCATGAAGCTCATTCGATAAAGCCATGCTGTAACCCTCCTAATGTATTGTTAGCTAGATTCTGTAATCTAATGAACCACATAAATTATAATATACTTATAATTAAATAAAGTAAACTATAATATATTTTTAAATAAAATTTAGCATACCAAAAACCCTCTATCCTCAAATAGATAGAAGGTCATTGTGGTTCTTATGATTACGTCACAGCCCCTGAAGACTACAGCTTGTATTTTAAAATAATATGAAGAACTACTTCATCATCCGAGTGGTTAACATAGGAATGCTTACCTTCTGCATTAAAACTGATGGAGTCATATTGATTCAAGTTATGCGCTTCTTCATTCACGTGAATGGTAATGCTCCCGGACATGACGGTGACAATTTCTGTTGAGTATTGGTGATGTGGTTCCGGAAAGTAGGAACTATGCGGCTGCAGATAGGCCCGGCACATCTCAATTTCATTACTGGTGTTCTGAAAGATGGGCTCCACAATCCAGGTTTTCTGTTCACCTGTAATCCTTAAGCCTTGTCCAGCTCGGGATATTTGCGATTTATTCTCTGTTGAGAACAAAGACATGAGCGGAATTGAGAGGCTTTTGGATATTTTCCATAACAGTCCAAGGGTTGGATTGGTCTCACCCCGTTCTATATTTCCAAGGGTCAGCTTACTCACCCCAGATATTTCGGATAGCTCCTCCAGACTCAAGCGCTTCTCTTTACGAAGTTTTTTGAGGCTACCGCCAACCTGTAGAACAATTTGCTTGGGATCATCGGCTTCCATTTGTATTGTTCAACCTCGCTTTCTATTGTACCACTGTGCTGCCTTCCAACTGTTTAAGCGCATAATCTGTGGTCATTGTGATCTTATTCGGGAGATCCTGGATAGGAAACCACTGTACTTCCTCTAACGCATGAGGTTCTTGATTTTGTACATCCCCAGAGACGATCTTAGCCAAAAATGTTGGAGCTACATAGTGAACATCTTCCGATGGAATGATGTGATTCGTCACACACAGTAGTCGTTCAATTTCGATTTCTATTCCTAACTCTTCCCGAATTTCACGTATCACAGCGTTTTCTATTGTCTCCATATAATCGACTTTGCCACCGGGTAAACTCCAATGCCCAGCTTCAGGTGGTTTTTTACGTAACACTAGTAAGATGCGATCATTCTCATCTCTTATAAGCGCGCCTACACCGACTCTTGGCCGTTTTTCTGTTTCCATTACATTTCTCTCCTAATTTCACATTAAGCTTATTATAGCGTATTGCGATACTTAAGCTATATATCAGTACAGGAATACTATATAAATGTTAACGCAAAAAACAGGGTCTTCAAATTACTTAGTAGTAATTCAAAGACCCTAGCACTAACCATTAAAATGACAGTATCGATACAATCATTCTGAGATCTATACTATTTTTGCCCCTCGTTTTTACAAAACTCTTTCTACTTGTGCTCTGTGATGATGATCATGACGTGTCATTTCAACAATAAAATCTTTTAGCACAAAAGGATTTCCATCTACATCATTGTACACATTGGTGAAGGCTTCTTCTGAGATTGCCTGAAGATCTTCCAAAACGGCTTCTCTTGAGGAGATTAGATCAGTAAGAATTTCATCCTTTGTTTTACTTAAAGCCCATTCCCCTGCTTTTCGATTGAATTCTTCGATCTCCTCAGCATTGGATAATCCTAATGGACTATTATGCAAAATGGCGCGAGTAACCTCATTATGAATATACTTGTCCCACAGTACAATATGGCCGACGACCTCCTTTACAGTCCACTTATCCGGACCCAGAGGTGTTAGCCATGACTGTTCTTCATACTTACTAAGATTTTTTGCAAAATTGATCCATTCTCCATACCCTAAAATAACCTCATTTTTCGTGCTCATCGTAAACCTCCTGCATATTTCTCTTACACCCTTTACTGGCTCTTGCCAGTTCACCATCATACTCCTTAAAGTGGACTTTAAGTCAATGTTATTTTTTGCAAGCCAGAAATAATATTCAGGCTTTGGTCTACTATATAAGTTGAACTAAAGATCTTCACGTAAGACTTGATCATCACTGCGGCGAATGTTTGGACTTCCGGTCGCTGTTGTCCACGTATTTCTTTGACTAAACTACTTCTAGCGCTTGAACTCTGGGCACACTACTATACATTACAAAAGCAGTGACTGCCTCATGTGGCTTATACACGAACACCGTATAAAATGCACTTAACTGAGTATGCACTAGGAATTTATTGGGAACTTAAGCTGAGACTGAACTGGGAACTCAACATCTATTCAACGGTTAAAATAACGGCATTTTTGTACCTTATATTGATCGTTTTAGAGTAAAAAAGGAAATTAGGAGCATTTTTGTACCTTATTTCCTCACTTATTCCTCAAAAGGGGATGTATCGTAAGAATTAACATACAAAAATGCCCTTAATTGAACTTTTCCTTCTTTTGTAGATAAATTAAGGTACAAAAATGCTCTTATTTATGTATTCACGAGGCTGGAAGCAAACCGACGTTGAGCCAAGAGCCAGCGAACTCCTCCCATGTCACTCAAAGAATTAGACAGGGGGACGCAGCCGCGAAAGGATTCGGTCAAGCGCTGTCGTTTGGACCTTGACTTCTTGTGCTGTAGTATCCGAGGGGCGGCAGTCGCTTATTTACGCAAGTCTATTTTTCTCCTGTTCGCTCAGGCACCCGCATGTATCCCTAACGAAAATAATCAAATCCAAGCAGGATACCTCTAGTATGGACGAGAATTTGTGAACTTATTAGTGATGTATAACTTATCACTGTCCAGCTATATATCTACTTAATAATAAAATAAAGTTTGACTTAAAGTCGACTTTAAGCCTTAACATTATATTGATGAAATACAGTAACAATGATCAGGAGATTATATTAGTAGCATTCAATTTTATTGAGAGGGGATACGTAAAAATGGAACTAAACGATAAGATTGTCATTGTTGGGGTAACAGGTTACATCGGCGCATGGGTTGCCAAGAAGTTAACAGATATGGGTTATACGCAGATTGTCGGAACATACCGAAATGAAGCAAAAGCACAGCAGCTTCAAACGATGTTGCCAAATATAAACTTTTACAAAGCAACCCTGGGTGATACAGAAAATTGGCGTGAAGTGTTAAATGGAGCAAAGTGGATTTTTAATCAGGGGAGTGCCTCCAGTCCAAACGACAAAACGTTTAAAGATAGGGGCCACACGAAAGAAAAAGGAATCCGCATGCTCTTACAAATGGCTGTTGATACAGGCACTGTCAAAAAGATCGTACACACCACCGCAGAGTCAACCATTGCTTATGGCAACGATGATCTATCAAAAACGACGTTTACTGAGGATGACTGGACCAATGAAAACAGGGAAGGCTTGTTCGACCACAACATGGTTTCAAAAACAATGGAAGAAAAAGCAGCCTGGTCGTTTATCCGCTCCCCTGAAAATACAACGAACATAATCATGACCACGATCCACCCTACGCATGTTATGGGACCAAGCTTTGTGCCTTGGCACAATGATATGATTTATGCCATGCTTCGCGGCGATAGAGCTATGGCAGATTCGCAGCTGTATGGGGTTGATGTGCGCGACGCAGCGGCAATGAATATTGCGTTGATGAAATCGACTGAAGCGAATGGGACGCGTCATTTCGCCTCTGCATTTAAATCAACTTACTCTACCCTTATGGATTTGATTAAAAAGCATTTTACAGATGAGCAGATTAAAGCCGTGTTAGGTCATGCTGCCCGGATTATCCCTGGCGAAGACGCCGCAGATTTATTGAGCTATTGTCATTCAACGTCATATTATCAAGATATGGTACCTCGCATGTTAAACCGTGTAGTGTACAAGACTAACTACCCTGAAGTGTATGCTTATGAGTATACAGAACCGAGTGCTACAGTCATACAAGCCATGGAAAAGATGTTGCAGGATAAAAACAGAGGATAACATGTTATCGCAAAAAAAGTGTAGCCCCCCCATTGGGAAAGGCTACACTTTTTTTATCATTACTTGGGAAAAATCATCATAAATAGATCGGTTCTAATAGTGAGAAGCTACTCATCTGGGACGACATTATCCATAATCCAGCTATCCAGCTATCCAGTTTCTCAGACCCGAAGAAAAAATTATTGTGCCTTAATTTTTCTCTATTATAACAAGTGAATAAACCGTACCCCCGGCTTCACCTCCAGACATGGCACTCTGGCTGACCACTTTCCATCCCCCTTCTAACAGTTGATTCAATTCAGTCAGGTTATTCCTTTTCTCGTTAAAATAATGAACAACAAAAGCCTTTTGCATGAAATACTTCCCTCCTAAAAAGCTTAAATATTTTTTTCAAAGTGCCTCTTTTTCTGTTCTAAGCGGTTATGCATTCATTTCGACATTAAGCTGATCAAGACCTCTATTCCTTGCGTTTCCGGATAGTGAATAGGGCCTCTCGTCTAGCTCCTCCTCTATTCATGCTATAATAATCTTCATAATTTCATTCGTTTTTTCTCCACCTGTCCTTTATCTCAGCCCTGTAAGATGACTTACATCGGCATATGAAAAAGGAGAATTACAGATGGATAAGAAAATAATGAGTGCAGTATTGTTAGCGTTTTGTTTGATCTGGTTAGGATGGGGAATCGTTTGGTCTGGATGGAACGGGCAGATTCCTGCACAAACTATAAATGGTTGGGAAAATAACAGATTAATTGCCCACGCTTTGGGCGGAATACAAGGATCGAGTTATACGAACTCCTATGATGCATTTATAACGAACTACAATAAAGGATACCGCCTGTTCGAAACAGATCTTTTGCTAACAACAGACGGTGAGCTTGCCGCTAGACATGACTGGTCCAAAAGACTACAGCCAGATCTGTCTGGCCAGACTGGTCATTCCTTAACTAGTTCGCAATTTGAAAGCTCTCTTATAGACGGCAAATTCCGCCCCCTCCTATTTAAAGATATTCTTCATTTAATGGTGAAATATCCTGATTTCTATCTGATTACAGATACGAAGGAAATGAACAAACAGAAGATTCAGCAGCAATTTTCTACTTTAGTGGAACAAGCGAGGAAGGTTGACGCCTCTCTCCTGAATCGAATTATTCCTGAAATCTATAGTCCGGAAATGTACGATACCGTCATGAACATCTATCCTTTTCCCAATAAAATCTATTCCCTGTATCAATCCGGGGCATCTGCAGCAAGCATTGTGAATTTTGTAAAGGAAAAACAAATTTCAGTGGTGGCAATGCCCACCTACCGTGTTCTTATAAATCCTAATCTGGTTTATGCATTAAACCAACTCAATGTACAAAGCTACGTCCATACCGTTAATAATCCGGGCGTTATGAAATTAATGTCTCAACTAGGCGTACACGGGTATTACACAGATTTAGAAACACCCCCAAACACGCTGGAGGATACATTTTCCAAGCCTGCTAAGCTGGTTTTCGGGAAATACATCCAGGAAGTACTGGGAACGATAAGTAGTATAATAATGAAGGTGGCAACATAATGGCGATTAATAATATTCTTATTGTGGATGATGAATTGGAAATCAGAGAAGCGCTGGTCATTTATTTGAAAAGCGATAGTGTGGATGTGTTTACAGCGTCCAATGGGTTAGAAGCGCTTGAAATATTGGAACAAGAAACCATTCATCTCATTATCATGGATGTCATGATGCCACAGATGGATGGCATTAAAGCAACATTCAAAATTCGTGAAAATAAAAATATACCGATTATTCTGCTCTCCGCCAAATCGGAAGCGAACGACAAAATCATAGGGCTTAATGTAGGCGCTGATGATTACGTTACCAAACCGTTCGACCCGCTGGAACTGATCGCAAGAGTCCGGTCCCAGCTCAGAAGGTTTACCAATTTGGGATCTTTTCAAATGAGTGAAGGCGAGGAGATTCTCCAGGTACGGGGGCTTGTCCTGAACAAAACTTCAAAAACTGTAGAAGTAGACGGCGAAGACGTTCGGCTCACGCCTAAGGAATATAAAATTCTGGAGCTGCTGATGGAGAACAAAGGAAGAGTCTTTTCCATTGTAGAAATCTACGAGAGCGTGTGGAATGAGCCTATTTTTGCCTCTGATAATACGGTCGCTGTACACGTACGAAACATTCGCGAGAAAATTGAGATTAATCCCAAGGATCCGAAATATTTAAAGGTGGTGTGGGGAATTGGGTACAAAATCGAGAAAAAATAACGGGATTAGTGCTTTATCTCTTGATCTCCGGGTCATATTAGGTACGGCGATTTTATGGATCGTGGTTCAACTAATTGATCGATTCATCGGGTGGTTTTACTGGAGTCCTCTTCTATTTAGCCTGTTCAACTATGTTTTAGCTGCTATTATTATCCTGATTCTTGCAGGCAAAGGCTACTTCTTTTTTGGTAAAAATGCTCCGAAACAGGTCAGTATGGTATCTATTTACTTGGACCTTCTCAGGAAGTATGCTCAAGTCTGGAAAGGCATTTCGGTAGATAACCGAATTACACTGAAATTGGTTGTTTTATTCCTTTTAACAGCGATTGCAGGTATTTCTGTGTGGCGAATCATTAGCTATTCCCCATTTTATGAATTGTTTATCTGGATACCTTATCTCGTTTTGTATATTTTGATTGTCATTCCGCACAGTCTACACAAGGTTATTCAGTTGATGCAGATTGTTAACGGCACGAAGGAAATTGCCCAAGGCAACATTCAATCTACAATCCCAGTTCAAGGAGAAGGCGTATTTCCCAGACTGGCAGGATACATTAACAACATGAAGATCGGCTATCAAAATGCCCTGGAGGATCAAATCAGAAGCGAGCGTTTAAAAACGGAGCTGATTACAAATGTATCGCATGACTTGAAGACTCCATTAACATCTATTATCAACTACATTGATTTGTTAAAAAAAGAACAGCTTGAGTCGGATAGAGCCACTTCCTACGTTGATATTCTGGACCGCAAAGCTCTTCGGCTTAAACTATTAATTGAAGACCTGTTTGAAGTGTCTAAAATGAGCAGTGGCACCGTTGAACTGGATATTCAAACGATCGATGTAGCAACATTATTAACACAAGCGATTGCCGAATTCAGCAGTAACTTGGGCACCTCTCTTGAAGTAAGAGAAAAAATAGCCAAACCCCATATCTATGCCGAATTGGACGGTAATAAAATCTGGCGGGTATTTGAAAACCTGATTGGGAACGCCAAAAAATACTCTCTTCCAGGTACAAGAATTTACATTTACCTTGATGAATCTGAACATCGTGTTCTGCTTAAAATCCAAAACACAGCTTCTTATGAAATTGATTTTCCCGCTGACGAGTTATTTGAACGCTTCAAAAGAGCGGATGAGTCACGTCAAACTGAAGGTTCCGGGCTTGGTCTGGCTATTGTGAAAAGCATTATTGACCTGCACGGCGGTGAGATCAGAATCGAAATCCATGGCGATCAGTTTAACGTTCTTCTTGAGCTACCCAAAACGAGATTATAAAAACAGTAAGCCCCTTCACTTCCACGAGAAGTTGAAGGTTTTTTTTCGTTCTTAGATATTAAAAAAATCTTCAAACAAACTTTAGATTTCCCCTTATTTGATCTTTATTTTTATTGCTTATGATGGAGGCATCAACAAGAAAGAAGGATAACACTATGCACAGAAACCTCCATGACGCCTTACTATTTTTTTATAAATTTCTTCGTATGCCTATGCAGGTCGGCAGCATTACTCCAAGCTCAGCTTATCTGGCCAAAAAAATGATAGAGTACGTACCCTGGCAACAAGCCACGGCAATTGCCGAGCTTGGGGCTGGCAGCGGCGCGATTACGCAGTACATAGCGTCCGCTAAGTCAAGACACACGCAAGTTCTTTTATTTGAGAAAGATGCTGAACTCCGGCAAAAACTGACTGAGAGATACCCAGGATTTCTGTGTTATCCCGATGCAAGACATATGGATATTGCCCTACACCAACAAGGACTCCAAGACGAGAAGTTGGATTGTATCTTAAGTGGCCTGCCGTTTTTTAATTTCCCTCAGCAGCTACGTGACATTCTAATGGAACAGATTAGTACGGCACTGAAGCCCGGTGGACTGTTCATTGCGTTTCAATATTCCCAGCAAATGAGAAAGCAACTGCACCAGCAATTTGAGATAGAGCATGTACATTTCGTACCACTCAATATGCCTCCTGCCTTCGTCTACGTCTGCGTAAGAAGCCCTCTCCCCTTCCCGCAGACTCACATCTTTTTTTACAAAAGGAGCGATCTGTAAATGAACTATGACACGCTTGTATCGCTTATTGGACAGTTTGGCTATGCTGCTCTATTCCTTGCCCTATGGTTCGGGATTATCGGTCTACCGATCCCCGACGAAGTCATAGTCATGACCGGCGGCAGCGTTACCTCAAACGGTATGCTCCATATGTTTCCTGCCTTCATTGTTACCTACTTGGGAGTCATCTCGGGACTATCGCTTGGTTATGTACTTGGCCGCCTGCTGGGGGCCCCTGTACTGGATAAGCTTCGACGTAAAAAGAAGATGGATAAGTACCTTTCATCCTCGGAAAAATTGATACAGAAGTACGGCAGCTTCTCGCTCTGCATCGGTTACTTTTTCCCGGTCATCCGGCATGTCCTC
Source organism: Paenibacillus sp. MAHUQ-45 (assembly GCF_058133325.1). Classification (NCBI taxonomy): domain Bacteria; kingdom Bacillati; phylum Bacillota; class Bacilli; order Caryophanales; family Paenibacillaceae; genus Paenibacillus; species Paenibacillus sp. MAHUQ-45. The sequence goes on along the minus strand of NZ_JBYUPV010000008.1, from coordinate 43,780 downwards.
CCCTATCTTATGGGTCTCAATAAAATGTCGTCCCCTCGCTACGCCTTACTCTCTTACACAACCGGGCTGATATGGACGACGATTTTTTTCATGCTGGGACGGAGTGTAGGTAGCCATGTCGAGGAAATTGGTCATTTACTTTACCGGGACGGAATTTGGGTGCTATCGGCGCTACTTGTTGCTCTAACCCTGTATCTCATCATGCGTGTTACTTTTACAAAACGAAAGAAAGTAACAAAAAATGTTGAAGGTTAAAGACCAAGGATGACATGTTAACGCAAAAAAAGTGTAGCCTACCTATTGTGGAAGAATACACTCTTTTTTGCTCGCCCATTAATACTGCTCTGATTTTGTCAGCTTCTTACCAATGAAATGTAGCAACCTAAGGAATGGGAAAAAGAATATGATAACAACTAAAGCGGAGTATACAATATCGGGGAACACTAACAAATGGTTGCGTATGAAGTAATCTATGCTTAGAACACCATAAGGAAGAAGGAGAACAACACTCGTTACAACGCCTGGTGTCCATCTTCTTAAATATAACGACACTCCGATATGAAAGAAGGCATGCAGAAACAATCCTAGACTTAACACAATGTAAAGAAGGAAAAATTCATACTCATAGGCCAAAAAGGTGGCTATCGAAAAGATAACAAATAGGACGCCAACAGCTGCTGAGAATTGTGGGGCTGTGAGAGCTGACATTTTTCCCACCCTTGATCGGAGGGCATTAGGAACCTTTTTCAAAATATCTTCTCTATTTCTGTGAAGCCAACCTGGGATCGGAATGATTTCTTCAAAATCATGAAGCATAAAAATAATTGGTAGCAGCCACAAAATACTAGTGTCACTAATAAAATTATTCATTTGCTTATCCCTTCCTTACGTTATTAGGTTCTTATTACATTAATTCCGAATACACAAAAAAACTTCTTGAATCGTCATAAGACACAATCAAGAAGTTCTTCGTTGTAATGCGGTCGAGAGGACTCGAACCTCCACAGTATTGCTACCACACGGACCTGAACCGTGCGCGTCTGCCAATTCCGCCACGACCGCAAATTATGTACTGGCGATCATCACCGCCTGTACATAAGACTATACTCGCTTTTCAGGCAGAATGCAAGGATTTTTTTATTAAACGGGATAAATAATAGCAGGCCCATCATACAGGTGATCACTTCGGTAACCGTCATCGACCAGATAACACCGTGTAGTCCAAACAGGGAATGTAACAGAATAATGACCGGTATATACAAGACACCTTGTGTGATGGACATAATCATCGTGGGCAGGCCTTGACCTGTGGCTTGAAACACACTTGTGAACAAACCTGTAAAACCATTAAACAATGCGGATATGAGCATCGCTACTACAATATAGGTCCCTACTTTCAGCACCTCTGGATCATTGGAGAAGAAATGGATAACAGGCTCTCTGAAGAGATACACCAAGCCCACGAATAATATCGACATTCCGCCAATATAGAGCGAAGCATAGGTAAACCCTGTTTTGAATCTGCTAATATTTTTACTGGAATAATTATAAGCGAAGAATGGAATCAGGCCTAGGAACAATCCCATGGCGAGGAACTCCGGCACCTGGGCAATCCGTAGCGCCAGACCGAAACCGGCAACAACGCTGTCTCCATACAGTATGGAATAGTTATTGAGCAAAAGTGTGCTGACAATAAGGAAGCCAGCTTGCAACAGCTCGGATAACCCGATCTTGTAGATTTCCAACTGATCCTGAATGGAGATTTTAAAAGACTTCAGGAACCCTCGCAGATACTCGCTCTTCTTTTCCAAGTAATAGATATAATACAGCACGGACCCCACATTAGCCAAAACCATTGCCAGCGCCGCTCCGGCTACATGCCATTTCAGCACCAGTATAAATAACGGGTCGAAGATCAGGCTCAGCGCCGTACTAATGAATATGCCATACATTGATTCCTTGGAGGCCCCTTCAGACCGTACCAACTGCTCCAAAGCAAAATTAAGAACAACGACGAACCCTCCGGCAAAAAGAGTCAAGACATAAATTTTGGTATAGGCCAGAGTAGCAGCATCCGCACCAAGTAATTGAATAATGGGATTCACCAGCAGAAAAGCTAGGAATGCAATCAGCAATCCGGCGATGATACTACTATAGAAGGTATAGCCAGCAATTCTCTTCCCCTTCTCCATCTCTTTCTCCCCGGCCAAGCGTGTAACAAAGGTTCCTCCGCCTACTCCGAATACATTACCAATGGCCATCAACACGGTGAAAATCGGCAGGCCCAGGGTGATGGCTGACAGCATGCTTGTGTTATGCAGCAAGCCGATAAAATAAGCGTTAATCACGTTGTAAATCGTACCGACCGACATCCCGATCATCATGGGAATGGATAAATGGGTGATCGCTTTACGGACAGGTGCAGCTTCGAGATAATATTGATTATTCTCCATTTCATTCTCTTCCTTCTTAATAAGGTATTTAACTGTTAGAATTCTATCTTTATTCATAATATAATTGTTAGAATTTGAATTGTCAATCGTCTAACTATAAATAAAAAAAGCCCGTATACGCCTCTATGACGTGCCTACGGACTTTCTCCATGCCTTGCTTAAGCAGACTATGGATTGTTTATGTTATTGGTTTTCTCTGCTGCTTTGACGATGAAGGTCCCTGTGTAATTCTTGGTGGGGATTTCTATCTCATACGTACCCGGCTGAGGATTGCTGAGTAGCAAGATGTTCTCTCCCTCTTTCAGCTCTACGTTAAAATTCAAATCCTTCGAAACGAGCGTTAGCCCTGTTCCTACAGACCCTTTGACATTAACGATGGCCTTGATCATTTTGGCGGCAATAAATTCAGTAGTCTTAGGAGTAATCCCTGCTTCTGATACCTCAATCGTCGCCACCTGCATATCGTTCTCCTCATCCAATACTGCGGTCTGCGATATGGGCTGACCAATAGAACCTACAGCAATTCGGTCATATTGCAATAGCAGCCCTGCCACGACAATGATCGTAGCTGCTGCTAACAAAATGGTGCTTGCATAGGTAGGCTTGCCTACTGTTTTCTTGGACGTGTTTGCTTTCTTCGCTTTCGGACGCGGCTTGTTGATCAATGCATCGCCTATTTTTTGCACGAGGAAGGAACACAGAATGAACAGAACGACCCCAGACAAAACAACTCGTCCTGAAGTAAAGAATAAGCTTCCCAGCACGGTCCCTAATGTACCGCCGATGACACCAGAAAGGATACTATTAATCACAGATTGCCAGCCAAAAGGGAATCCTAGAGCCGCTCCCGCAACAGCGGACAGCAATGCGCAGATCAGTATGGATAGCACTAGCCCGTAATCAAAGGTTTGGGCCCCGATCACTCCGGCTGCAAGTCCTGCAAGAAGAGCAAAAAGCGAAGCTAGTATCATGCCGCTCTTCCCAGTCAGCCCACTCTTTCTTTGCACCAAAAAATAAATATGGTAAAGCGTAATTAGCAGAATTAACACTAGACCGCCTGTATTCAGCAGCATAACACATTCACTCCATCTTTAATCTATTCTTGCACTATAGACTCACAGCTTAGAGGCAAAATCCCAGTCTGGATAAATATAAGGAATCTCTGGTCCAGTCGAAGGGCTGATATCCGTGACCATGATTTTTATTTCAGTCTGACCATGATGGGTTGTCTTATCAATGGTTCCTGTGAGCTCCACCCATGTGTCATTGGCAAAATTGCTTGCTTCCTCACTCTCGGCAACAATTCCGTAAGGAGTAATATCGGCGATACAATGCGTCATAGCCATTCTATTAATGATAAACTGGTTCCCTTGTAATTCATCTTCCCGAGAGATAAAGCCTTTGATCTTAATCGTCTTGCCTTCAAAGTTATCCGCAAAAGAATTCAGCGCCTGCAGCCTCTCGATAAACCACTGTTCCTTCATCTCAATGATATCTTGCTGATACAAGAGCATGCCCAACTTGGCATAATCCCGGTTGTACTTGTCCGACTTAAACCGTTCCTTTATTTCTGGAGATTCCGATCCGGCAAGCCCAGCCAAATCCTCAGGGATACTACTGCTGGTAGCTGTTCCCTCTAGTTGAAAGCCTCCATTCTTAATAAGAGAGCCGGCAAAAGCCTGACTAGGCAAAAATGCACCCAGCATTAGCGGCAAAATGAATAGACCATACATGATCACATTTTTCAAGAGTGATTTGGACGGCTCATGGCTATGCCCATGATGATCATGCTCATGATCGTGATGATGACTATGATCGTGGCCATGGTCATGATCATGAGCACAACTACAAGCAATCACAGGCTGAGTACGGGAGCGAATTAGAACGTAAAGTTGAAAAAGGGTGAACAGGAATAGACCAGCAGCAGCGAGCTCCGTGTATTTTACCAGATGTGGTGCGATATAAAGCAGAATTTCACCCGTGAGAGCCAGATAAATCATGTAACCGGTGAATCCCATAAGGATAAGCAGTTTTAATGAATCATGTACCAACATGCGTGTTTTTCCCAATTCGGATCCCTCTTTCTATTACAGCAACAGTTTCTCAAGCAGCCAAGTGCCTGCATAGACGAACACAACCACCAATGCGCTATATACGACCACAAACCGAGATTTGAAAACGGCTGTCATCATCAGTACACCCTTCAAATTTAGCATTGGACCAAGCACCATAAATGCAACCAATGCTCCCCCGGAGAAGCTAGTCGTGAACGATTGGGCCACAAATGCATCCGATGTCGAACAAAGTGAAAGCAAGAAGCCCAGCCCCATCATTAGTAAGTTCGCACTTCCCTGTCCATGGCCTAATGCCGCCAGGCTCTCTTTAGGAACGAATGTCTGTAGCAGGCTAACCAATAATGCGCCGAACATCAAATATTTACCCATATCAAAAAACTCGCTGATCGAATGGTGCATGACCTCCAATAGCCGTTTCCTAAAAGAAGAACGCGCAACTAAAGTATTACCTTCCGAATGAGCATGATGGCTGTGACTTCCATGTGAAGAAGCGCCACTGTGTCGCAACTGATCTGGATGAACAAAACGATAGACAATCAATCCTAATACAAGGGCTACCAGAAAAGCTAGTCCCATACGGGAATATGCGAGTTCCGGTCGGTTGCGAAACGCCGTAAATGTCGACCAGAAAACGATTGGATTCAAAATAGGCCCTACCGCAATAAACGTAGTCGCGACATATAATGGCATCCCTTTCTGAATTAAACGACGAACCGCGGGCACCATCCCGCATTCGCAAATAGGAAAAATGATACCGATCACGCTTGCTGTGATGATTCCTAAAACTGGATTGCGGGGAATCATTCGCTTAATCGTCCCCTCTGATACAAAAACCTCCAGCAGCGCTGAAATAATCACCCCGATGAGAATAAACGGCATCGCTTCGATAATAATGCTGACAAACATCATTTTAAATAACTGTAGCTTGGCGTTTTGCAGCAGCGCTCCAGGCTCTTGGGTAGAAAAGAAATAGAGAATGAGCATCGTCACCAATGAGAGTCCCAGCACGATATAACTATTCCACCTGGATGACTTATTTCGCATTACCGTCTCTTGCACTATAGCTTCACCTTTTTTCGTTCATGAATTAGAAGAACAAACGTTGAACCAGCCAAATACCACCGAGTGCAAAGGCCAGTGTTGAGCATCCCAGTACCGCCCGTCTCGAATATTTCCAACGATGCAGCAGTGCCAGAAGCGGCAAAAGGATAGCGACCAAAATCAGTTGAACGGTCTCAATACCAAGGTTGAAACTAACTAAATCAACGGCAAGCTCACTTTTTACAAGGTCCATTTCTTTAAGAATATCAGCAAAGCCCATCCCGTGAATGAGTCCAAACAGGAAGGTCAATACCCAGCGGTAGCTGACACGCTCACGGACCATGTTATCAACAGCAACAAAACAAATGCTAAGCGCGATCGCCGGCTCCACAATAATGGAAGGAACATTGATGATGCCAAGCACGGTCAAGGTTAAAGTAATACTGTGTGCAACGGTGAAGGCAGTGATCATCGCTGCATACTGCTTAAAGGTTTGTCTGGCGATCAGTAGCGAGAACAGGAACAATAGATGATCATAACCAGACAAGATGTGGTTCATACCCAGTTTGAAAAACGATACCCAACCAGAAACCGACTGCTCAGCATCTTCGTCAGTTGTCTGTCCCGCTGAGGATGAATTGTCGGCAACACTAGACTGTACCTGTTCGCCATCCTGCTGCAAATTTGCATACTCTGTGTCAGTGAGCTGCATTGCCCATACCCGGCTGCTGCCGGATAAAGCTGCGGTGCTCTTTTGTTGACCATAATTGATCGTGATCAGATCCACATAGTTCTCAGTAGCCTTATTATTCATGTACAACCGATCTGTCAAAGATATCGACTGAGCCGGCGACACCGCTGGAAATTTTAATTTGATGATGGCTTTCGTGGCATCACCTTTACGATCCATGACCATACTTTCCACTTGTGTCCAAGCCTGTGGCTCGTTATTTATTTTCAAAGTGATATCCTGCTCAAGTAACTTGAGGAATTGATCTTTGATAGCTTCGAATTCCTGTTCATCCAGCATTCCATTTCCATCTGTATCGCCACCAGCCAGCTCGATCACGGACAGCTCATCAATTGAATAAGTCATTTCAGTGTAGGATTTGGTCAGATTAAGCGTAGTATAGCTGGCACTATACGCATGTGCATCGGCTTGCTGATTAAACGGAAGTATTAGCAGTAATATTAATGCGAAACAGATGAATAATTGACGTGCTCTTTGAAGCCTGGGCATGATTTTCCTCCTCTTAAATAAACAGGATGCCATTCAAAAGAAGGGCATCCTGCTTTCCATCCTGTGCCTCTATAAAAATTAGTTGTTCAGCAGATTATAGATGACTTGCGCCGCTTCGGCACGGGTTGTGATTCCTTTCGGATCAAACTTGCCAGCCGCGCGTCCTTGAATCAGCTTGTTCGCTGAGGCCGCATTAACAAATGGTACGGCCCAAGCAGAGATTTTAGCCTCGTCGGTAAATGAAGTAGGATTATTCACGGTTACTTGACCATGAACCACTTCATATCCCCGCATCAACATGGTCACCATTTCCTCACGGGTAATTTGTGCATTGGCATCGAAGAGGGTCTGGGTCTTGCCTTGGACAATGCCCGCTTTGACAGCGATCGCTACTGCCTCGGCATACCAATCGCCGTCCTTCACATCTGTGAATGCCAAGGTTCCTTTATCCGTAAGATGGAGCGCCCGGATCAGCATCGCAGTGAATTCGGCACGAGTAACCTTACGTTCCGGCTCCAATGTGCTGTCGCTGGTTCCGTTCACCAGTTGTTTAGCTGCAAGCTCTTTAATCACGTCTGCCGCCCAATGTCCTGCCGGAACATCCACGAATGACTTGGTATATTCCAGAACGGCATATTTACTAAAGTGAGTAAGCTTGGCTGTCATATACCCGTTGGCATAAGTGCCTCCCACATACTCAATTGATCCGCCATCAGAAATGTAGAAGATTCCTGCCAGCTTAGGATTCGTATCTGCCGCAACCTTCAGCTGGATCGTAATTGGCTGATCGAATTTCGACAGATTAATCGACTGGCCGCTTGCTGTCTGAATCGAAAGAGTCAGCTCATAGATATCGCTGCTCAGTTTCAGGCCTGCATGGGCTGTTTGACTGCTGCCGTTGATTATGCTGACTGCTGTTTCATTACTCAAAGGCGACAGCTTCAACGTAACCGTACTGTTCTGCTGCTCTTCTGTCGACAGCTTGCTGAACAGCTGCTTCAGCAGCTCAGACGGAACGGTTAACGTAATTGCGTCAGATTTGATTTGCAACGCATTTTGCTTAATCAGATCTGCTGTATTTCCTGGAAGACTTATTTCCGTCGTTTTCGCGGGAACTTCGACGGTCGTAACCCCGTTTGCACTATTGTTTAGGTCAGCGGAGGATACTTTGTAGCTGGAGTTAGCGCCAGAACCATTGTCAACAACATTACCAGGAGTGGTATTGCCGCTTGATCCATTAGAGCCACTGCCATTGCTTCCTGTACCTGGGTTGCTGCCTTTACTATCTTTATCTCCGCCGGAAGTGTCCAGTTTAGTGACCGTCACTTCGCTCGTTGCTTCGAATTTACCATCTTCAGTTGTTACTTTGATGGTGGCTGTTCCTTCCGCAATAGCAGTAACTTTACCGCTGGCATTTACGGTTGCTACTTCAGCATTGCTGGTGCTCCATTTTACAGCCTTATTACTTGCCGTATCAGGAGTTACGGTCGCCTTAAGCTCGTCGCTTTCTCCAACCTTCAGATTCAGCGTTGCTTTATCCAGCGTCACACCCGTTACTGGTGTATTTTCTCCACTGGAATCTTTCGGTGATACCGTTACTTCGCTTGTTGCTTCCAATTTACCATCTTCAGTTGTTACTTTGATGGTTGCTGTTCCTTCCGCAATAGCAGTAACTTTACCGCTGGCATTTACGGTTGCTACTTCAGCATTGCTGGTGCTCCATTTTACAGCCTTATTACTTGCCGTA